>NZ_JCADBM010000001.1:0-769815 GCF_059359075.1 Phytohabitans sp. LZ39
GCAACGGGTGTGACGTACAAGTTCGAGGGCAACGGCGAGCTTGACCCCACCCAGGTCATCGTCTGGGCGTTCAAGGTCCAGGCCGGGAAACTGGTCCCGGACCAGGAGATCGCGAAGGCCTGACTGTGGTAGCGGCGGTGGCGGCCGGCGGCGTCATCGACCTCGGCGAGATGCGGCACGAGACCGAGGTGTCCATGCCCGAGCCACGGCGCATGCCGGTCCGGTGGCGGTTGGCCTGGGCGCTCGCCGGGCTTGTCGCGCTGGCCGCCGCGCTCGGGCCGGCTGTGCCCACGCCGGCGGCGCTGATCGAGGCCACCATCCCGGCGCGGCTGGGCGATATGACGTTCGCGACGGGTGAGCAGTTCTACGTGGTCACCTCCGACCGGGCCGAGGGGGCCGGGCCGCGGACCATCACCGCCTACGCCCTACCGGACGCCCAACGGCTGTGGCAGGCGCCGCTCCCGCTGTCCGGCGCGCTGCGCGGGGTCGGCGCCACGGCCGGGCAGCTGCTCGTCCGGACCCAGCCCGAGCTTCCGCAACAGGTCGAGACCGTCTCCATCCGGGAGGCGACGGGCCAGATCGCGTGGCGCCGCCGGGCACTTTTCGAGGGTATGACGCCGGTGCGTGGTCAGGTGCTGCTCTGGACGTCGCCGGACGGCACGCCCACCGCCAGCACCGGGCAGGACACTCTGGAGGCCGTCGACCCGGTGACCGGCGCGGTCCGCTGGTCCTACCGGGTGCCGAACGGGGGATGGCTCTCCTACCGGTACGCCGGCCAGGCACTCACCCACGTTGTCACGCTCCTGCCCGCGGGGCGGGTCGAGGTGCGCGACGCCGAGGATGGGCGGATCCTGTCGGCCGCCGACCTCCTGCCGCCACGCCCGCCGTCGGTGCCGGCGACCTACGTGCAGTTCACCGGCGACCTGATGCTGGTGCGCCAGGAATCGATGGTCACCGCATACGACCTGAACGGCCTCGACCGGCGGTGGACGGCCGCGGTCGACCTGCCGACGGAGTACGTCCCGGACTGCGGCGACACGCTTTGCGTCACCTCCCAACTCGGCGGCGTGCGCGTGCTCGACCCCGCGACCGGTCGGACGCTGTGGTCAGACCCGACCCGGACATATGCCGGCCGGTCCGGCGGCCACCTCGTGGCGGCGGTCCGCACTCGGGACGGCCTCACCGACCTGACCGTGCTCGATCCGGAGACCGGCCGCACGGTGGAACACCTCGGCGTCTGGACCCTCATCAGCCCGCCCGGCGCCGATGGCAAGCTGATCGGGATGCGCACCGACCTGGCCACCTCGCGCGCCTGGCTGGCCCACCTCGACCCGGCCAGCGGCAGGGCGCGCTTCTTCGGCCTGGTCGGGGGCGTCACCCGCGACTGCGAGGTACAAGCCGGTGCGGTCATCTGCCGCCGCCTCGACGCCACGATCGGCGTGTGGCGCTAATCCCGCCGTACGCCTGCGCTTAATCCGGTAAGGGACGGGAAACGAGCGGAAACGGCTTCGAGAGGGGAAGGCGATGCCGCGGAAATCGAGGATGTTCGGCACATCGCCGGAGCGTGTGTTCGCTGTGCTGGCTGACGGTTGGACCTACGCCAGCTGGGTCGTCGGTGCGTCGCACATCCGCGATGTCGACGACGGCTGGCCCGCCGCGGGGACCCGGATACACCATCAGGTCGGACCGTGGCCGCTGCACGTCAAAGACACGACCTGGGTACACGCGGTCGTCCCAGGACGGATGCTCGAGCTGCACGCCAGGGCTTGGCCACTCGGGGAGGCGATGGTCCGATTGGATCTCGAACCGGTCAACGGGGCGACCCGAGTGACGTTGACGTACGACCTGATCGCCGGCGTCGGCCGGTTTGTGCCGCACCTGGTGCAGTCGGTCCTGCTCGGTCCGCGCAGCACCGAGATGCTCAGCCGTTTGAACGACATAGCGGTACGGCGGCGCGTAGGCGGGCAGGTCATGGCCTGACGGCGTCCGGAAACCCGGTCCAGCGCAGGTCGGCCGGGAGGTGGCTCATGTCGTTGAACATGATGACCGCGGGTGGCAGGCCGGCGCGGCACTCGATGACGGTCAGGCCCGTGTTGGCGCTGTTGAGGCCGAGCCACCGGGATGGCGGCGCCTCCAGCGCGTGACGCACCAGCCAGGCGACCTGGTACGCGTGGGTTATCAGCACCTCGTGGGTGTCCGCCGGGTGCGTGGTCGGATCCAGTGCCGTCGTGAAGCGGGCGACGAGGGCTTGTGCCAGCCGGTGCCCCGAGGCGGCTTCGGCGTCGTCGTACCCGTCGAAGAAGGCTGTCCAGGCCGGGTGCCTTTCGGCCACGCTGGGCACGTACGGCACGTGGTCGACGAGCTCGACGGCCTCGGCCACGGGCACGTGGGGTAGATGTCGGGCGAGTTCGTGCGCGGTGGCGACCGCGCGCGGCAGCGGCGAGTGCCATACGGCGTCGACGGGGATGCCGGCGAGGCGTTCGCCCAGCAGGTTCGCCTGCTGGCGCCCGGTGTCGGTGAGCGTACCGAACGCGTCAGCCGAGCCGTGGCGGGCGAGATAGAGGTGTCGAGTTCCCATGAGGCCTCCCATCAGGAGATGGTCACGGTGCCGGTGGTGCCGTCGATGGTGATGGTGGCGCCGTCGTGGAGCGTGGTGGTCGCGTTCGCCATGCCGAGCACGGCGGGGATTTGACGCTCGCGGGCCACGATCGCGGCGTGGGAGAGCACGCCACCGACTTCGGTCACGACGCCCGCGGCGAGGCGCAGCAAGGGCGTCCAGGCCGGGTCGGTGTAGCGGCAGACGAGGATGTCACCGGAGCGCACGCGGGCGAACTCGCCGGGACCGCGGACGACCCGCGCCGTGCCGGTCGCGATCCCGTGGCTGCCAGGGATCCCGGCCAGCGTGGCGGCCGAGGTCGTCGAGGCGCCGGACGGTGGTGGCGGCGGAGCGGCGGTGACCGGCCGGGCCTGAAGCAACCAGATCGTCCGGCCAGCGATCGCCCACTCGATGTCCTGCGCACCACCGAGCACGGCGGCGACCTGCTGCCCGAGCCGGGCGAGCCGCACGGCAGTCGCGTCGTCGAGCGAGGGCTGGCGCCGGGCGGCGGTGGGCACGTCGTGCGCGACGAGGCCCGTGCCGCGCCGGTCAAGGCGGGTCCTCTTGTCAGCCACGGTGCGGGTGACCAACCCGCCCTCCGTCACGCGGTAGGCGTCCGGAGTGACCGTGCCGCCGACGACGCTGGGGCCGAGGCCCCAAGACGCCTCGATCCGGGTCACGCCGCCCGGGCCCGTGGGGGTGAACATGACCCCGGAGACATCTGCGTCCACGTGGCACTGGACGAGGACCGCCATCGCCAGAACGCCGGCCGGTCGGTCGTGGCCGACCGCGTCCCGGTACGCGACGGCGCGGTGCGAGTGGAGCGAGGCCCAGCAGGCACGCACCGCCTGCACGACCGCACCGATGCCGTACACGGCGAGGGTGCTCTCGTGCTGGCCGGCCGCCGACGCCGCGGCCGTGTCCTCGCCCACAGCTGACGAGCGCACCGCGACCGGCGGATCGCCGAGCGCTTCGAGCGCGCGACCGAGGGCCTCGAGCAGGCCGGGGTCGAGTGGGCCGGCCTCGATCGCCCGCCGTGACGCGTCGCGGTACGCGCTGAAGGGAATCACGAAGCCGTCGGGCACCGGGAGGCCCGTGCGAAGGAGCACACCGAGGACACCCGCCTTGCCCCCGCAGGTCCCTACATCCGCGTCCGCGAGCGGCACGATCATCCAGACACCCTTCAACGAAGCGTTGACAACAATTTGTTGATTGTGCAGGATCGGCGGCATGCCAGGCAAGGAAGACGCCGATCACGCTCAAGCACGCCGCGAACAGGACGCGACCAAGCGCCTACTGGGCCTTGGCGCGAGTGCGCTTGACGCCCGCCCGTGGCGACCCGCCCCCGTCCCGCCGTCGGCGGTCGACCTGACGCACTTCGCGCTCTGGCGCGCCGCCGACCTGGCCGCGGGAGACATCCTGAGCGCGCTCGCTCTCCTGCCGGCGGCGCGTGCCGAGATCGAAGGGATCGAGGCCGGCCTGCTGTTCGTGGCCCGCGGTGCGGGTCTCACCTGGGCGCAGATGGCGGAGGCGATGGGGTTCAACTCCCCGCAGGCGTGCCAGCAGCACTACACCCGGCTGACGGCACGGCAGGAGGCTGACTCGTGACTCACGAGTCGCCGCTTGAACTGCTGGTGCTGCACGCGGTCCGCATCACGGGGTTCGCCGACACTCCGGTGATCGCCCGGCGGTTCGGGCTCGACGCCGCCGAGACCACCGAGATCCTGCTCGACGCCGAGGCACACGGGTGGGTGACCCACGCCGCGTTCGCCGATGTTGGAGGCTGGTCACTGACCGAGTCCGGCCGTGCGGAAAACGAACGCCAGCTGGCAGCCGAGCTGGCCCGCGCCGGGGCGGCGGAGGAGGTTCGCGAGGTCTACCGCGAGTTTCTCCCGCTGAACGCCCGCCTACAGCGCGCCTGCACCGACTGGCAGCTCCGGCCGACCGCCGGCGACCGGCTCGCCGTCAACGACCACACCGATCCCGCCTGGGACGCCGGTGTCCTCGACGAGCTCGCCGCCATCGACGCCGCCCTCGCCCCACTCGCCGACCGGCTCGGACACGTCCTCGCCCGGCTGGGCGGCTACCACAGGCGATTCGCGGCGGCACGACAGCGCGTGCTCGCGGGCGAAGGCGGCTGGGTCGACCGCACCGACGTCGACTCCTGCCACCGCGTCTGGTTCGAGCTCCACGAAGACCTCATCGCGACGCTCGGCCTCGATCGCACGGCGGAAGCCTGAACGCCGACCTCAGGCGCGGTCGAGTGCGCGTTGCAGTTGGGCCTTGGTCATGGTCGACCGGCCCTTGACGCCACGGCGCTGCGCCTCGCTGTAGAGCTCGTCCCGGGAACGGTCGCCGCGGCGTGCCGCCGCGCGTTCGGCCTTCGTCGGGGTGCGGGGCTTGTCGGACGACTTCATCGTCGCGGTCGGCTTGCCCAGGTCTTGCCAGCGCTTCGCGGTCATCTCCACGCCGAACTTGTCGGCCGCCTTGCGGATCCGCCGGAACGCTTCGCGCCGCTCGTCGTCCGTCACGTCCCGGACCTGATCGAATCGGGCGATCGCGTTGCGCACATGGGACGCGTCGTTGAGTGGCTCCTTGCGTACCCGGGGAAACGCGTAGGCGCTGTCTGACATCGAGTTGCGCTTGGCGGCGTCTAGCTCGCGTGTTGCTCGTTTCGCAGCCATAAGCGGGACCTACCCCGGTCGGGTGGGTTCTATGCGCTCGGGCGCTATCTGGTGAGCGCTATGTGGGCGGACAGGCCGAGGTGTTCCAGCGCCTTACGCGGCGTCAGCCCGGTCGGGAGGTGAAGCACGTAATCCCGCCACGTCTTACGGTCCGCCTGCCAGGCGTCCAGGTACTCCACGCAGAAGGCCGGGGTGATGAGCTGCCGCCGGCCCTGGGCCGCTTTGAGCGCTTCGACCATCCGGATCTTGTCCTTCGGATGCATGTCGAGCCCGGGCACCTTCTCCAGGACGCGCTGGATCAGCAGGTAGCGGTCGTGGAGGAAGCCGCGCCAGAACTCTTCGTCGGCGTCGGCCAGCGACTTGCCGTCGTCGAGGAGGGCATAAACGCCCTCTGCCAGGCAGTCGCCCAGCTCCTCAGCCCGCGCGCGACGCGGATCGGAGAAGGGGTCGAACTCCTTCTGCGCCACCTTGCCGGTGACCGCTACCCGGCCGAATCCGGTGTCGTCGAGGAGGAAGAACCAGTCTTCGTTGTAGATGTTGGGGAAGAACGAGGTGGATCGGCCCGGCACCGCCATCGCCCCGCCGCCGACGAAGCTGTCCTGGTACTCGCCCACGGCGCGGTACGCGTGGCAGACGACGGAGTTGTCGGGGAAGCCGACATTCTCCAGGCCGACAGCGCTGTAGCTCGACAACAGGGCGGCCGCCGAACGCATGTCATCCGGGCGGATGTCCGTGATGTCGTCGTCGAGAAACACCACGTTGTCCCACCCGACCATGCGGGCCAGGGCGAGGCCGAGGTTGCGCTTGAGGCTCACGTCCGTCGACCGGGCGAACTTCGTGCCGGCCAGCAACACGGACGTCTTGAGCGGTATCTGGCCCGAGGCCTCGGGCACGTCCGCCGCGATCAGAGTCGCGTTCATGCCACGCGCCTCGCGAAACGCCCTGTCCGCGTGGGCCCATTTGCTGCACAGGGCGACGACCGGACAGCCAAGCTCCATGGCCAGGCTCATCGCGTCTCTGAGATAGGCCGACGGGCGTGCCGTCGGGACGAGGATGGCATCGACATGGGCGTAATCGGCTGAGACGACAGGGTCGAGCAGCAACGAGTGAGAGGGGTGGTGGCTGGGCTGCCCAGACGCCGGATTCGCGTCTGTGTCGACCAGGGCAGTTGTCATGTGGCAATCCCTACCCACTCGTGCAGCCGGGTGTCGGCCTCTGTCCAATCTGGAGTGACCACCGTACCCGCCGTCACCTTCGCACGGGCCAGAATGCTGTACGTGGCTCCGTCTGGCACCCGCGAACGGATGAACTCGGCGTTGCGGTCCCGGAAGACAGCGTCAGTCAGGGTGCGGACCGCGGCGTATGTTCCGCGCCCGTACATGCCGTTGCAGATCGTGACGGTCAGTTTCCGGTTGTGCGGGTTGGGTCCGCGGACGAACTGTGCGACATCCTCGACGAGGACCGTGCCGCCCTTGTTCTTGAACACCGGCTCGAAGACGCGGCGCCGACCGTCCTCGTCGACCGCGAAGGCACCCGTGTCACGGTCGCCCTCCCGGGCTACTTGCGTGACGGGCACACCAAGAAGCTCCACCATGTCGCGCGTCAACGGATTCCAGTCCACGCCGCCCAGAAGCACCAGGTGCTTGGTGAGATCGTCGCGATCTATGACATGGTCCGGCTCGGCCAGATGGAAGGTCACCTGGCTACGCGGATTCGCCGCCCGCACATGCCCGTACAGCTCGACGAGCGCGTCGAGGTCGGCGTAGTTGTACAGCTCGATGTAATCCGGGCTGTGCGGGTTCGTGTACGACTCGTCGGCTCGCAGCTCCGGCGGCAGGGAAGCACAGATGATCGTCACCGGCGCCCCGTCAGGGAAGTGCCACGGCCCAGTGTTGAGCGCGGCCGTTTGGGCACCCGGGCCGTTGTCACTCACGATGCCGGTCGCGCTTGCTCGCAACGCGGTCAGTTCGCGAAGCAGCTCTTCTCTACGGGCGCGCTCCGACTCTGTCAGGTCATCGATGTCGATCAGCCGTGGCCGGCCGCCGTCCATCGAGCGCGTCGTCGAGAAGAACAGGGCATAGTGCTCCAAGTGCTGCGGTGGGGGAATCGTCAGCTTCTTCAGGCTTTCCCACGAAGAGATCAGCGGGACGCTCACTCCGAACGCCTTGGCCAGGACGGGTTGAGTGACGGCTTGGCTCCACTCTTCAGTCCGCAGTCTCCGGAGGCGCCGGGCGAGGGCAGTAGCGTTGTCGGCTTTCGTCGCCATCGGGGCCCACCTCCTCCAGTAAAGTTCAGCCTGCTACTGAAGCCTGCTCCACCGTGTCAATAGCGCCGACCTACGACTCCTACTTGGTTAGCAGCGCATGAGGCATGACTAATACCGCATTTTCCTCGATATGGTGATTCAAGGGACAGCCGACAAGTAAGGTAACGCTTGATTCAGTGGTTCACTGAAGTTTACTCTGAAGATCCAAAGTTTCCTGGACTTCACCAAAGTCCGCTGAGGTACCGGGGGATCATACCATGATCTTCAGCCTCTTACTACGCGGAAACGTCGTCGCGTCAGCGGCAAGAGCGCCGCCACGCATCGATCATCGACTACTCCCGCGGAGCACGCGGGGGTCGCCACGGGGACGGATCACGCGACGAAAGACACCCCCGGATCGCGGCCAGGGGTGTCCGGAACGGCAAGGCCCCTGCTCAGGATGCCGAGGAACTCGCCATGCCAAGCCTAGCCCCATTCAACCCTTTGTTGGGTCACCTTTTTGACGCAAGTGCCCCCCATCAGCGTCCGCAACCGCGTCCGACCACCGGTTCGGACGCGGCCGCCCTGACCGTCGTCGCACTGGCGATAGCTTTGGTGATGCTGGTGTGGATGGCGTGCCTGCTGTTGGTCATCGTCTTGATCGTCTCGGCCACCTAATCCATCGAGAGGAATCATTAGGTCGTGAGTGATGACGAGGACCTTGACATCCGCTACGTCGACTCCGAGGACCTGCCTGAGCTCGGACAGGTCCTCGGTATGACGCATGCGCACTTCTACCGGGCCCGGCTCGCTCGGCGCGGTGTAGTGCTGTCCGCCTGGCGAAAAGACGAACTCGCCGGCGCGATCCTCGTCTCCTGGGAGCCGGCGGACGAGCCGGAAATCCGACTGCACCTGCCCGGCGTTCCGCTGCTCTACCGGCTTCAGGTGCGCACCGAGATGCGCCGGCGCGGGGTGGCGACCGCGCTGGTGCGAGCGGCTGAGGAGTTGCTGATCGGCCGCGGCCACCACGCGGTGGCCTCGGGCGTCGACCGGCAGAACGAACCCGCCGTCCAGCTCTACCGGTCGCTGGGTTTCGAGCAGTGGGCCCACGGCGAGATCACAACAGTCCGCGAGCACTACGACGACGACGGCCGGCTGGTCACCACACCGGACCGATGCCTGATCTTCGTCCGGCCGCTCTCCGCCTAGCCGAGCGTGAACCTCTCCCAGGTGCCGATCGCCGTGCGGCCGGCGAGCAGCGGCTTTGTGCCCGCGCCCTCCGCCGCGACGTAGCGGTCGTTGACCACCGCCTTGAGGCTCACCGAGCCGTCGCTGTTTTGGACCATCGTGAACCGTTCCCACCCACCGACGGCCACCCGCCCGGCGAGCAGCGGCTGCGTTCCGGCGCTCTCCGCGGATACGAATCGGTTGTTGGCGCGGGCGAAGAGGGCGATCTGGCCGTTGCCGAGGTCGACGATGTCGAACCGCTCCCAGGTGTTGGCGGCCGGCCGGCTCGCGATCAGCGGCTTGGTGCCGGCACTCTCGGCCGATACGAAGTTGCCGTTCGCGTGGGCCTTCAGCGTGCGCGCGGCATCCGTGAGCCGCACCTGGTGAAACTTCTCCCACGTGCCGATCGCGGTGCGGCTGGCTATCAGGAACGGGGTGAACGCCGGTTGGAGGCTCACGTACCGGCCGTTGTACTTCGACCGCAGGCTGATGCTGCCGTCCGCGTTGCGGATCAGGGCGAACCGCTCCCGCTCTCCGATCGCCACCTGGGTGATCCCGAGCGGGTCGGTGTCGGTCAGGCCAGTCGTGACGTAGCGTCCGAGCGACCGAGCGAAGAGGGCCACGTCCGCCTGGCCCGCGTCCACGAGGTCGAAGTGGCCGGCCGCCGTCACACCCGCCTGGCTCGGTTCGAGGGTCGGATACTCGGTGTTCGTGGCGACGTACTTGTGGTTGTAGAGCGACAGCAGGCCGAAGCTGCCGATGACCGGCAGCATGCTGATCGAGGTGTCCATCTGGCCGGACCGGCCGTCGGTGTCGGTCACCTTTATGACGATCGAGTAGCGGCCCGTCTGGGCATAGGTGTGTGTGATGACCGGCGAGGTCTGCGTGACGACCGAGCCGTCACCAAGCCTGAACTCGTACGAGGCGATCGGCGCGATGCCCGGCTGGGTCGCGGAGGCGTCGACGGTCACCGTGCGCGTGGCGACGTTCAAGGTGGTGTCGGACCAGACCACCGGGACGCGGATGTTCTCGACGGCGCCGCGGTCGGCATACGCCACCGGGCCGGTCCCCACGTTCGGCATCGCCGGGTCGTCGATCCGGGCCCGGCCGGCCATGTCGGTCGCCCGGTATCCGGGCGCCGCCGAGTTGGCCGAGTCGGTGTTGTCGCGGGTCTGGCCCATGGTCTCTTTGTCGTGCGCGGCCTGCCCGGAGGCGGTGCGGAAGGCGGCCATGCTCATCCGGGTGCCGTTCCACGCGTAGATCCTCGGCGACTTCGCCTCGCTGTCGCCGTGGTTGGCGTTGTTGTAGTCGACCGTGGTGCGCCCGACGGCGCCGTCGAATACCCCGATCTCGAAGCCGTCGGTGGGCACGCCCGCGCACTGGGACTGGCCGTAGTTGAAGTTGAGCTGGAGCACGTTGTTCTGCACCGATACGCCGGACGAGGCGCCGTCGACCCGGATCCCGCCGCGGCAGTAGGCCGTGACCGAGTTGTTGGTGATCGCGGTGCCGGTGGCGCCCCTGTTGTGGATGCCGTAAGTGCTGCCGAACTGCACCAGGTTGTTGGCCACGACGGTGTCGACGGCCCCGGACTCGATCGCGATCGCGGCGCCGGTGAAGCCGATGACGAAGTTGTTGACGATCGTGTTGGCCGGACCGGCGACGTCGATCCCCACGGCCCCGGTGATCGGCCCCGACCCGGGCTGAGAGAGTTCGAGGTGGTCGACCGTCACCCCGGAGGTGGCGGCGTCGAGGCTCACACCACCGCCGGCCATGCGGCCGTTGACGGTGATGTTCCTCAGCCGTGAGTTGGTCACGCCGGCGAGCCGCACGGGCGGCACGGTCGTCGCGTCGTCCACGGTGAGGTTGCCGCCCTCGACCGTGATGGCCGACGAATCGCGGATGTCCAGCACCGGGACGTCCCTGGTGCCGTACGTCTCGATATTTCGGATCCTGAGGTCGTGCTGGCCGTCGATGACGAACCCGGCCGTCGGCCCGGACATGTGGACGCCGGCAAACAGCTGAGCCTGGAAGGTGATCGGCTCCCCCGGTGCTCCGGAGGTGGCGACCGTGACCCGCTCGGCGTACCGGCCGGCGCCGATGTCGACGGTCTGCCCGGCGGCGACGACCGCGGCTGCCGCGCCGATCGTGCAAAACGGCTGCTGTGACGTGCCCGCGCCGCTGTCCGAACATGTGGAGGACGCCTGGCGGACGTACAGGGTGGTGACGGCGGCCTCCGCGGGAGCCGCCGCACCTACGAGGGTGCCGCCGGTCAGGGCCAGCGCGGTGATTCCGGCACGAAGCGATAAGCGCATGCTGCCCTCGTGTGATCAAGGAAGGGGAACCGGATAACACCACACGGATCCCGGTGTTCACAACTGCGCGAACGTGCAAACAGTCCCGCTGCCACCGGCGAGAGGTAGACGCCCGGTACATCCGTCGATATGTTCTGGGCCTCCATCAAAAGTGGACACTTCGGGGGTTCTCATGCCGCAAGCTCGACATCTGCTCCTCGCCAGCGCCGCCGTCGCCAGTGGACTCGTGTTCGCCGCGCCGGCGAGCGTGGCCGCCGCGCCGGCCGATTCGCCGCCGAAGATCGTCGTCGAGGACGGGATGACCCAGCCGGTCTTCTCGTTCGCCGACGCGATCGAGGAGCGGGTCTACGTGGAGACTCCGCTCGACACCAACCACGACGGCAAACGTGACCGGGTGGCGATCGACATCTCCCGGCCCCGGGAGACGGCCACGGCCGGCTTCAAGGTGCCGGTGATTTTCGAGCACAGCCCGTACCGCAAGGGTGTCTGGGGCGACGTGCCGTATCACAGTGTCCTGGTCGACGAGCTGCCCCAGAACGGTCTGGGCGACCGCGCCGGGGCGCGGTCGGCGGACGCCGGCGTCCAGGCCGCACAGGCCAAGGCCGACCTGCCCGGCTCGCTCGACAACTACTACGTGCCGCGCGGATACGCGGTCGTGCTCGGCCAGAGCGTCGGCACCGCCGACTCCGACGGCTGCTCGACCAGCGGAGACTCGGCCGAGACCCTGGGCACCAAGGCCGTCATCGACTGGCTCAACGGGCGCGTCAGGGGATGGGACGCCAACGGCGCCCCGGCCAGGGCGACGTGGACCACCGGCGCGGTCGGCATGACCGGCGGCTCGTACGCGGGCACCCTGCCGAACCAGGTCGCCACGACCGGCGTCGAGGGCCTCAAGACGATCGTCCCGGTGGCCGCGATCAGCAGCTGGTACGACTACTACCGGGCCAACGGGCTCGTCGTCGCGCCCGGCACCTTCCAGGGCGAAGACCTCGACGTGCTGGCCAAGTTCACCGCCGGGCAGGCCCGCTCCGAAGGAGACTGCGCCGACGAGATGGCCACCATCACGACCAAGCAGGACCGGGTCACCGGCGACTACTCGCGGTTCTGGGCCGAGCGCGACTACCTCGACGCGCGCCGGGTCAAGGCCAGCGTGTTCGTGGTGCACGGGCTCAACGACTGGAACGTCAAGACCGAGCACTTCGGCGGCTGGTGGGACCAGCTCACCAAGTGGCACGTGCCGCGCAAGATCTGGCTGCACCAGGGCGGGCACAGCAGCCCCAGCGGAGTGCCCGTCACGCTGCCGAACGGCAAGGCCTGGACGTACAAGCAGACCGAAAACCGGTGGTTCGACTACTGGCTCTGGGGTGTCCGCAACGGCATCATGAGCGAGCCGACGGCTGTCGTACAGCGGGAAAACCTCGCGTACACCACGTACCGCAACTGGCCCGACCCCGGCGCCCGCGACGTGGCGGTGCGCCTTGCCGCGCCCGGCTCGCTGACCACCGGCAGGACCCGCGGTGACGTCGAGCAGTCCTTTGTGGACGAGGGTCGCACCATCCACCCGGACGCCCTGGTCGCCAACCCGGACGCGGCGAGCCCCAACCGCCTCGCGTACACCTCACCTGTACTCACCCGCGACGTGCGGCTCTCCGGGCGTCCGGAGATGCGGCTGCGGATGGCGATCGACAACAAGCCGGACGCCAACCTGACCGCGTACCTCGTCGACTACGGTCCGGCCGGCTCGACCGCCGCGCCGTTCGTGGTCACGCGCGGCTGGATGGACCCGCAAAACCGCAAGGCCGCCAACCGCAGCGAGCCGGTCCGCACCGGCAAGCTGTACGACTACCGCTGGACCATGCAGCCCAAGGACTACGTCTTCCCAGCCGGCCACCGGATCGGGGTCGTGGTCTTCTCCACCGACCAGGAGTACACGCTGCTCCCGCTCGGCGGCACCCGCCTGCGGGTCGCGCCGCACGACAGCGAGCTGCACATCCCGGTCGTCGGCGGGCGGCGGGCGCTCGGCTTCTGACCCGGTGTCACGGCTGGTCCGCGCGCAGCTTGAGGTTGGCGCGGACCAGCTGGGCGTCGGGGTGGTCAAGCTCTTCGAGGATCGGGAGCGCGCGCCGCCACGCCTCGTGCGCGGCGTCGTGTTCACCGGCCGCGTGATGCGCGTCGCCCTTGTGCACGAGGTTTTCCGCGGCGAACCGGCGGTCGCCGATTTCCTCGTGCATCTGGGCGGAGCGCTCGAAGCAGGCGATGGCCTCGGCGTACCGGCCGAGCTGGTGCTGGGCAAAGCCGATGCTGTCCCAGACGTCCGCCGCGCCGGCGTAGTCGCCGAGCTCCTCAAGGAGCGCGAGAGACCGCTGGCAGTCGACCAGCGCCTGCTGTGGCTCCCCGAGCTGGGCCCGGTACCAGCCGATCGCGTTGAGCGCGGCAGCCTGACCGTGCCGGTGCCCCACCTCGGTGTAGAGGCGCAGCGCCGTCTTGACATGCTCCAGCGCCGCGGTGCGTTCGCCCTGCCGCCCGAGGAGCGACGCCAGGGCGTGGTGCGTGTGCGCCTGCCCGACCGGGTCGCCGTCCCGCTCGCACAGTGCCAGTGCGAGCCTCATGTGCCGGTTGGTGTCATCGAGGCGCCGCAGCTGGTAAAGCGCTCGGGCGAAGAAGCGGTGTGCGCGGGCCTGGGCACCGATTGACGCCGACCGCTCGGCGGCGGCCACGGCGGCACCGGCGACGGCGGCCCAGTCGTGCCCGTACCCGTTGCGGTCGAGGAAGTCGGTCAGGGTCCAGGCCAGTTGCCACGTGTGGGTGTCCAGCTCGGCGGCCACGGCACGGTCGACGGCCGCGAGCAGGACAGTGTGCTCGGCGACGAACCATTCCATCGCCTGCTCGACGGAGTCGAGACTCTCCGGCACGACGCCGGGCTGCGCCGGTGCGAGGTCGATGGGGTCTCGGGCCGAGTACAGGAGCCGGGCCGCGGTGTACGCGGTGTGGAGGTAGTGGTCGAGCACGCGGAGGACCGCCGCCTGCCGCTCGGCCTCGGGGTCGGTCTCCGCGGCGAGGTCGGCGGCGTACGCCCGGAGCAGGTCGTGAAACGTGTACCGGCCGGGGTGGTGCTCGAAGAGCAGGTGCGCACCGGTCAGCTCGGCGAGCAGGCCGCGGGTGAGCCGCGGGGGCAGCGCCGCCAGGCTGGCCGCCCCCGCGGCGGAGGTGTCCGGGCCGGGATGCAGCCCGAGGAGCCGAAACAGGCGGGCTGCCTGCGGCGAGAGCGTGCGGTACGACCAGGAGAAGACCTCTCGGACGTTCGCCAGGGCGTCGAGCCGGCCGGCGGGCTCGCGCAGCTCGGCGGCGAGCGCGCTGAGCGGAAACTCCGGATAGGTGGCCGCGCGGGCGGCGACGATAGCCAGCGCGAGCGGCAGCTGCGCGCAGCGGTTGACGATGTCGTCGACCGCCTCCGGCTCGGCGGCGACCCGGCCGGCGCCGAGCCGGGTCGACAGCAGCTGCCGCGCCTCGGTGTACGTGAGCAGGTCGATGGTGACCGGAACGGCGGCCTTCGCGGCGACGAGACCGGAGAGCTGGCTGCGGCTCGTCACCACCACGAGGCTGCCAGGCGCGCCGGGCAGCAGCGGGCGGACCTGCTCCGCGTCGCGCGCGTTGTCGAGCAGGATGAGTATCCGTTTGCCGGCCACCAGGCTGCGGAACATGGCGGCCTGCGCCTCCAGGCCCGGCGGGATGCGCTGCGGCGGCACACCGAGCGCATGGAGAAACCCGCGGACCGCCTCGCCCGCGTCCATGAACCGGCCGGAGTGGTCGAAGCCGCGGAGGTTCACATACAGCTGGCCGTCCGGGAAGCGGTTGGCCACCCGGTGCGCCCAGTGCAGCGCGAGGGCCGTCTTGCCGACGCCGGCGGTGCCGATGACCGCCGAGATCACCACCGCTGCCGGCTCCGGCGTGCCCGTGTCCGGCAGTAGTGCGTCGAGCCGGTCCAGCGCCTCGGACCGTCCGGCGAAGTCGGCGACGCCTGGCGGCATCTGCCGCGGCACCGGACCGTCCGCGAGCCGGGAGTCGACCGGCTCGGCGAGCGCGCTGTCCTCGGTGAGGATCCGCCGGTGCAGCTCGCGGAGCGCCGGCTCGGGCTCGAGGCCCAGCTCGTCGTCGAGCACCTGGCGTAGCCGCTGGTAGGCGTTGAGCGCGTCGGACCGCCGCCCGGCGCGAAACAGGGCCTGCATCAGCAGGGCACACAGCCTCTCCCGCGTCGGGTGCTGCGCGGTCAAACGGCTCAGCTGCGGGATGAGCTCTTCGTGGCGGCCCTGCGCCAACTCCAGCTCGGCGCGGCGTTCCACGGCGGTCAGGTGGCGCTCGACGAGGCCTGGCGCGTCGACCGACTCCAGCCACGCCGAGCGTGCGCCCTCGAACGGCGCCCCGCGCCACAGGGCCAGCGCCTCGCCGAGCCGCGCACGCTCCACTGTGGTGTCAGGCACGGTGGCCGCGGCGTCGAGCAACTGTCCAAATCGGACGGCGTCGACCTGCTCGGGCTCGATCATCAGCGCGTACCCGGCTGGTTCGGTGCGGATCCGGTCGGCGCCGAGCGCGCCCCGCAGCCGGGTGACGTAGAGCTGGACCGCGCGGCGCGCGTTGGCCGGCAGGTCTTCGTCCCAGATCGCGGTGGCCAACCGATCGACCGAGACCGGCCGGCCCGGGGCGAGGGCCAGCACCGCGAGCAGCGTGCGAAGCCGCGCCGATGTCAGGGGGACGGTGTGCCCGCCCATCGAAACGTCGAGCGGCCCCAGCAACCGGATCGTCAGGTTTGAATCCCCGCTCACCCGCCGATGGTACGCGTTCCAGAAACGGCGAGGCGCCGTGCCAGATCGCACGGCGCCTCCGCGGATCGGTTGGGATTACTTGACGTCGAACCGGTCGAGCATCATCACCTTGTTCCACGCGGCGACGAAGTCGTGCACGAACTTCTCCTGCGCGTCGTCGCTGGCGTAGACCTCGGCCAGCGCGCGCAGGATGGAGTTCGAGCCGAAGATCAGGTCGGCCCGGGTGGCGGTCCACTTGACCTCGCCCGTCGCGGTGTCGCGGCCCTCGAACGTCTCCTCCGCGTCCGAGGTCGCTTCCCACGTGGTGCCGAAGTCGAGCAGGTTGACGAAGAAGTCGGTGGTCAACGCCTCCGGCCGCTGCGTCAGCACACCGTCCTGCGACTGCTGGAAGTTGGCGTTCAGCACGCGCAGGCCGCCCACGAGCACGGTCATCTCGGGGGCGCTGAGCGTGAGCAGCTGCGCCCGGTCGACGAGCAGCTGCTCGGTCGGCTTCACCTGCCCCTTGGCGAGGTAGTTGCGGAAGCCGTCGGCGGTCGGCTCCAGGACGGCGAAGGACTCGACGTCGGTCTGCTCCTGCGACGCGTCGGTGCGACCCGGCGTGAAGGGAACCACGACGTCGTACCCGGCGGCCTTCGCGGCCTTCTCGACGGCCGCGTTGCCGGCCAGCACGATGAGGTCGGCGAGCGAGACCGTGCCGTCGAACTCCCGCTGGATGCCCTCCAGGACACCGAGCACCCGCCGCAGCTGCGCCGGGTCGTTGACCTCCCACGCGTTCTGCGGAGCGAGCCGGATGCGCGCACCGTTGGCACCACCGCGCTTGTCGGTGCCCCGGAACGTCGAAGCCGACGCCCAGGCGGTCGCGACGAGCTCGGAGACGGACAGCCCGGAGGCGAGGACCTTCTCCTTGAGGGCGGCGACGTCCTCGGCACCGATCAGCTCGTGCGTGACCGGAGGCACCGGGTCCTGCCAGATCTGCGGTTCGGCCGGCACCAGCGGGCCCAGGTACCGCGTGATCGGTCCCATGTCGCGGTGGGTGAGCTTGAACCACGCCTTGGCGAACGCGTCGGCGAACTCCTGCGGGTTTTCGTAGAAGCGGCGCGCGATCGGCTCGTAAATCGGGTCGACGCGGAGCGCGAGGTCGGTCGTGAGCATCATCGGCGCGTGGCGCTTCGACGCATCGTGGGCGTCCGGCACCAGCTCGCCCGCGGCCGGGTCGGTCGGCTCCCACTGCTTCGCGCCGGCCGGGCTCGTGGTCTGCTGCCACTCGAAGCTGAACAGCGTCTCGAAGAAGCTGTTGTCCCACGCCGTCGGCGTCGGCGTCCACGCACCCTCGAGGCCCGAGGTGATGGTGTCGCCACCCTTGCCGGAGCCGTGCGCGTTCTTCCAGCCGAGGCCCATCTCCTGGATCGGGGCGGCCTCGGGCTCCGGACCGACGTTGCGGTCGGGGTTGGCGGCACCGTGCGCCTTGCCGAACGTGTGCCCGCCGGCGATGAGCGCGACGGTCTCTTCGTCGTTCATGGCCATCCGGCCGAACGTCTCCCGGATGTCGCGGGCCGCGGCGAGCGCGTCCGGGTTGCCGTTGGGGCCTTCCGGGTTGACGTAGATCAGGCCCATCTGCACCGCGCCGTACGGCTTGGCCAGCTCGCGGTCGCCGCTGTAGCGCTTGTCACCGAGCCACGTGTCCTCGGTGCCCCAGTTGATCTCCTCGGGCTCCCAGACGTCCGCGCGGCCGCCGGCGAAGCCGAAGGTCCTGAAGCCCATCGACTCCAGGGCCACGTTGCCGGCGAGGATCATCAGGTCGGCCCACGAGATCTTCTTGCCGTACTTCTTCTTCACCGGCCACAGCAGGCGCCGGGCCTTGTCGAGGCTCGCGTTGTCCGGCCAGCTGTTCAGCGGTGCGAAGCGCTGGTCGCCGGAGCCCCCGCCGCCACGACCGTCGCTGGTGCGGTAGGTGCCCGCGCTGTGCCAGGCCATCCGGATGAAGAGCGGCCCGTAGTGCCCGAAGTCGGCCGGCCACCAGTCCTGCGAGGTGGTCATCACCGCGTGGATGTCCGCCTTCAGCGCGTCGAGATCGAGGCTCTTGAACTCGGCGGCGTAGTCGAACCCCTGGCTCATGGGGTCGCCCGATGGCGGGTTCTGGTGGAGGACGCCCACGTCCAGCTGGTTGGGCCACCAGTCCCGGTTGGACCGGGCTTTCGGCGGGCGGACCGGCGCTTCACCGGAGATGAGGCCGTCGTGCTCAGTTCCCACGTGTGCTCTCCTTGCGCTAGAAAGGGTGCCGGTCGCGTGAGATTGTCGATCACTTTTCTGGACTCAGTCAAGAATATTGGTTGCCCTTCTCCCGCCAAGGTCCGACGAACCGATTCAGTCGCACGTGATCCTGCTCACAGCGTTGATCCGCTTTCGCGGCTATGCACGTGGTGCTTCATCGATGTCTGAAAGCATCGAGACGGTCACTGAAAGTCGTTGTGGTGTAACGGATTCTTTGTGCGCCTGGCTACCAGTGCCGTTGGGTAAGCTGGCCGCCGGTCACACGCAGCACGCAGGGAAGGGAAGGTATGACGGCGCCTGTCCGACGGTGGTGCACCCTCGCACTAGTGGCGATCGCCGCCGCGACCTTGTTCCTCACCGCGCCGACCGGTGCGCTGGCCAAGCCGGGCGACCCGGCCGTGCCGAACGAGAGCGGACCAGCGCTCCTCGGCGACGTCCTGACCGCCACCGGCAAGCGGCACGCGCAGGCCAAGGCCGCGCTCAACAAGTCGCGGGCCAAGCAGCTCCAGCTCAGCCTGGAGCTACGCAAGGCCAACGAGCGGTTGAACGAACTCGCGCCGCAGATCGGCGAGATGGCCGCCACCTCCTACCGCACAGGCAAGCTCACCGCGGTGTCGGCGCTGCTCGACACCAGCTCCCGCGACCAGTTCGTCGAGCGGGCATCCATGCTCACCGAGATCAACATGGTCAACGACCGAAAGCTCGCCGACCTCAACGCCGCACGCGACAAGGCAGCACAGGCCAAGAAGGCGCTCGACGCCGAGGTCGCCGAGGAGCAGCGCCAGCTGGCGGTCATCGCGCGGCAGAAGACCGAGGCGGAAAAGGCCCTCGCCCTAGTCGGCGGCACCAAGCTGACCGGCGGTTTCGTCTCCGCCACCTCACCGGTGGCCAAGGCCGCGCCGCGCGCCTCGGACGGCTCGTGGCCGGACGAGTCGTGCAGCGTCAACGACCCGACCACCTCGGGCTGCATCACGCCACGCACACTCAACGCGTATACGGAGGTCCGTAAGGCGGGCTTCCGCCGGTTCGTCGGGTGCTACCGGCCGGGTGGACCGTTCGAGCATCCCAAGGGCCGCGCGTGTGACTGGTCACTTCAGGGCAGCGGTTTCTCCAACGCGCACAACGACGACATGCGGCTATACGGCAACAACCTGACCGCGTTCCTTGTGCGCAACGCCGACCGGCTCGGCGTCCTCTACGTCATCTGGTATCGACAGATCTGGTTCCCGGCCACCGGTTGGAAGAGCTACAGCGGGCCGCAGGACCACAAGGACCACGTCCATATGTCGATCATCTGAGCCGATTCCCAGCGAGCTTTCAGGTCCCGCCCATATCCTGACCAGGAGGGGAGTACTTCGCCAAGATCGTTCCGGTCAGTACGGGCTTTGCAATACCGCCCCCGGAGCGAGCACCCGCCAGCGCCTGGCGGGTGAGGGAGACCTCGGACGTTGCCGTGTGTCCGAGGGAGGGATTGGCGAGTGCTGGAATCGATCGGGTCGCCGCTGCTGTGGGCGGTGACCATCGCGGTCCTGGTTGTGCTGCTGGCGCTGGATTTCGCCGTGACGAGGCGCCCGCACGACGTGCCGATGCGCGAGGCCGTCGGCTGGACAGTGTTCTATCTCGCACTTCCGGCCGTCTTCGGTGTGGTGGTCTGGTGGGCCTACGGCGGCACACCGGCCGTCGAGTTCTTCACCGGATACGTGGTGGAAAAGTCGCTGTCGGTCGACAACCTGTTCGTGTTCATGCTGCTGCTGGCGTCGTTCGCGGTGCCGCCGGCGCTCGCCCAGCGGGTCCTGCTGTACGGAATCGTCGGCGCCCTCGTGCTGCGCGGCATCTTCATCGCCGCCGGCGCCGCGGTGATCGCCAGCGGGGCGTGGGCGTTCCTGCTCTTCGGTGCGGTGCTGCTCGTGACGGCGGTGAAGGTGATCCGCGACGCGGTCCGGGGCGCCGACCACGAGATCGACATCGACAAGATGCGCGCGGTGCGCCTGCTCCGCCGGCTGATGCCGGTCACCTCCGACTACCACGGGTCCAAGCTGACCGTCCGCGTCGCCGGCCGCCGGGCGCTGACGCCGATGGCGCTGGTCGTCGCCGCGGTGTTCATGACCGACGTGGTCTTCGCGGTCGACTCCGTCCCCGCCGTGTACGGCGTGACCGAGGACCCGTACCTGGTGTTCGTCACCAACGCGTTCGCGCTGCTCGGCCTCCGCGCCCTGTACTTCGTGCTGCGCAACGTCCTCGCGCGGCTGCGTCACCTCAACTACGGCCTCGGCCTGATCCTCGCATTCATCGGGGTCAAGCTGGTGCTGCACTGGGCGCACGGCGTCTGGGACCAGGTGCCCGAGGTGCCGACCCCGCTGTCGCTGGGTGTCATCCTCGTCACCCTCGCGACAGTAACCGTGACGAGCATGGCCGCCAACCGCCGCGACAGCCTTGCCCCAGCCTCCCAGTCGCCCCACTGACCTGCGAACGGCGATCCGTTGAGGTCCGTGGCGAGTTTTGGCCCCCATGGGGGCGCATTTTCGCCACGGACATAGGTGTCCGCTAGCGACGTGACGCGTTGTCGGGGTAGGGCGTAACGCCTGGTGGCGCCGGTTCGCTTCTCCGAGTGGCAGCAAGCTCTCCACCGAGAGGACCGTTCCATATGCGTAATATCCGGCGCACCCTGGCCGCCCTCGCCCTCACCGGCGCCACCCTGGTCGCCACCGCACAGCCCGCCGCCGCCATCACCGGAGGGGAGCCGGACGGAAACCGGCACCCCAATGTCGGGTTGATCCTGTTCTACAGCGCCGAGGGCCGCTTCCGGTGCTCCGCGACGCTCGTCACGCCGACCGTGCTGGCCACCGCCGCGCACTGCACCGACGGCACGCTGGGCAAGACCCTCGTGACGTTCGACTCGGTGATCGCCGAGGCGCCGCCCAGCCCGTTCCCGGTCGCGGCCGACCCGAGCGCCGGCTACACCTCCGCCGAGATCACCGCTGCCGGGTATCTCGCCGGCACCGCGCTGACCCACCCGGAGTACTCGGACTTCACCGACCTCCGCAACTGGAACGACTTCGGCGTCGTGGTGCTGGACAAGCCGGTCACCGGTATCGCACCCGCCACGATCGCTCCCGAGGGGTACCTGGACCAGGTCGCGCAGCCGGCCCTCAACAGCACCCTCTTCGACGTGGTCGGGTACGGCACCGAGGTCCGCAAGCCGGAGTCGGGTCCGCAGAAGCCGCAGCCGATGAGCTACCCGCTGATCCGGCGCTACACGACCTCGCCCGGCCAGAAGCTGACTCCGCAGATCCTCCAGCTCAACGGCACGGTCAACGACACCCGCGGAGGCGGCGGCACCTGCTTCGGCGACTCCGGCGGCCCGGTGTTCCTGGACGGCTACCTGGTCGCGGTCACCAGCTACGGCTACACCCAGAACTGCCGCTACCTCGGCGGTTACCAGCGCGTCGACATCCCCGTCGTGCAGGACTGGTTCGCCAGCGTCAGCTAGCCAGCCACCCCCACCGGGGTGATACGGCCGGTGCCCAGCTCCGGAGGGCACCGGCCGTACCCCGTCTATCGCCAATCGCACGGAGGGACCGCGACGCATGGGGGACCGCATCATCGGCGACCGGTACCGGCTGGAGGAAGAAGTAGGCCGCGGCGGGACCGCGACCGTCTGGCGCGCCGTCGACCTCGACACCGGTGTGCCGGTAGCCGTGAAGATCCTGGACCGCGAGCAGGCGGCCCGGCCGGTGGCGCTGGAGCGGCTGCGCCGGGAGGCCGAGACCGTGGCCCGGCTGGAGCACCCGAACATCGTCGCCAGTCACGACCTCGGCGCCGGGTTTCTGGCCATGGAGCTCGTCGAGGGCCACACCGTGGCGCAGCTGCTGACGGGCGGCGGGCGGCTGCCGGTCGACCAGGCCCTGTCGATCGCCGAGCAGGTCGGTGCCGCGCTCGCGGCCGCACACGAAGCGGGCGTCATCCACCGCGACATCAAGCCCGGCAACCTGATCGTCAGCCACTCCGGCACCGTGAAGGTGTGCGACTTCGGCATCGCCCGGCTACAGGCGCGGGACGGCGACGCCGCGCTCACCTCGCACAGCCAGGCGGTCGGCACGTGCGAGTACATGGCGCCGGAGCAGGCCACCGGGGACGGGGTCGACGCGCGCACAGACCTGTACTCGCTCGGCTGTGTGCTGTACGCGATGCTGACCGGCCGGCCGCCGTTCCTCGGCGAGACCGCGATCGCGGTCATGCACCATCACCTGAACAGGGCACCCGCGACGGTACGGTCCGTGCGCGACGACGTACCCCCGGAGGTCGACGACCTGATCGGGCGGCTGCTGGCCAAGGATCCGGCCGGCCGCCCGGCCACCGCCACCGAGGTCCGCGAAGAGCTGGCCGCCATCCGCGCCGCGCCGGCACCCGCGGAGCCCGCGACGGCGGTGGTCGCCAGGGTCATTGTGGCGCCCCAACGGCCGGCGGGCCGGCACCGGATGCCGCACGACCTGCCCGCCTGGTTGCTGGCCTGGCCCACCGCCGAGGCGTGGCTGCGCCGGTGGTGGATCGCGGCGGTGTCCGGGGCGCTGATCGTGCTCACCGTGGTAGCTGTGGTGCTGCTGCTCCCCGGCGGTGATCCGGATCGGCCGCCCGCCGCCGCACCGGCCGTGGACCCGCCCGCGGCTACTCAACCCGCGGAGCCGACGCCGGCCCCGACGAGCGTCGAGCCCAGCGCCACGGCGAGCTCGCCGAGCGCCTCCCGCACATCACCGGCCGGCCCCGTCGACCGCCTCGCCGCCTTCGCGACCACGGTCCAGCGGCTTGTGGACAGCGGTGACCTCGGCCGGAAAGAGGGCCGGGAGTTGCAGCGCAAGGCCGCCTCGATCGCCGAATCGGTGCAGAACGGACGAAGCGAAGGAGCCACCGAAAAGCTGCACGACCTGGACGAGCGACTCGCCGAACTCCGACGGGACGGCAAGCTCAGCCGCGCCGCGTTCGAGGCGCTCGACGTCATCGACCCGATCATCGCGGCGCTCGGCTGAGGCTCGCGGGTTCGGTGGTCGAAGCGCTGGGTACTGCGAGGTTGTCCCCCAAAACCAAGGAGGCCCCTCATGGGTATCGGTGCGTGCGTTTTCCTGATCGCGGTCGGCGCGATCCTCACGTTCGCGGTCGACGCCAGCGTGGCCGGCATCGACATCGACGTCGTCGGCTGGATCCTGATGGGTGCCGGCGTGCTCGGCCTGATCCTGACGATGACGATCTGGGGCAACCGCCGGCGGACGGTGGTCGCCGAGGAGCCGGCGGAGTATCGGCGGGTCGAGGAACGGCGGGACGTCTCCCCGCCGTTGTGACGGGGATGTGAGGGGCACTGCCGGTACAGCACCGCCAGATCATGTAGGTGGTGCTCCTCCACTCCGCCGCGAGCGCGCTCTCCGGCGGCCATCCACAAGTGGCAGAAGCTCCGGCGCACCGGCGAGCTTGCCGCAGACCCGACAGCCTAGGTCGGGCCCCCCGGGATAAATTGACGAACGGGAATCGACCAAAGTCCTGGGGGTTGGTCGTGGAGCTGAGCTTGCTCGGTCCTGTCGAGGTGCACGCGGGCGGCCGGCGATTGGCCGGGGGGCGGCCGCAGCAGGCGGTGGTGCTGGCAGCGCTGGCGGTCGACGCGGGCCGGCTGGTGCCGGTGGAGTCCCTGATCGGGCGGGTGTGGGGATCGGCGGCGCCGCCACGGGCGCGCCAGCTGGTGCAGACGCACATCAACCGGATCCGCCGGCTGCTCGGTCAGGCCGCCGGCGATGTCGTGGTCGCGCGGCGCGGCGACGGATACGTGCTGGAGCTGCCTCCGGAACGCGTCGACCTGCACCGCTTCGGCCGGCTCGTCGAGCGGGCGGCGGCACCCGAGCGTTCGGATACCGACCGGGTCGGGCTGCTGCGCGAGGCATTGGGGCTGTGGCGTGGCGAGCCGCTGGCCGGGCTGTCCGGGCAGTGGGTGGAGCACACCCGCCACGTGTGGCAGCAGCTGCGCCTATCCGCGGTGCTCGCCTGGGCCAGGGCCGAGCTGGCGGTGGGCAACGCGCCGGCGGTGATCGACCGGGTGACCGGCGAGCTGGCCGAGCACCCGCTGGTCGAGCCGCTGGCCGCGGTGTTGATGCGGGCGCTGGCCGCGGCGGGGCGGGGCGCGGAGGCCCTCGACCGGTACGCCGCCACCCGCGTGCACCTGGCCGAAGAGCTCGGCGCCGACCCGGGACCGGAGCTCCAGGAGGTGCACCGGGCGATCCTGCGCGGCGAGGCTTCGGCCGCCGCCGCGAGCCCGCAGGTGCCGGCACAGCTGCCCGCCGACGTCGCCGCGTTCACCGGTCGCGGCGACGAGCTCGCGCGGCTCGATACGCTCCTCGCCGCACCTGCCGGGGCCGCCGTGGTGCTCTCCGCCGTCTCGGGTACGGCCGGCGTCGGCAAGACCGCGCTCGCGATCCACTGGGCCCACCAGGTCCGCGGCCGGTTTCCCGACGGGCAGCTCTATGTCAACCTGCGCGGGTACGACCCGGATCGGCCGATGACCGCCGCCGACGCGCTCGCCCGGTTCCTGGCCGCGCTCGGCGTGCCCGGTCCGGACATCCCGCTCGACCTGGAGGAGCGGGCGGCGCGTTACCGCACGGCGGTTGACGGCCGGCGGATGCTGATCCTGCTCGACAACGCCTCCTCGGCCGAGCAGGTCCGCCCGCTGCTGCCGGGCACGGGCGGGTGCGCTGTAGTGATCACGAGCAGGGACAGCCTGGCCGGCCTCGTCGCCCGGGACGGCGCGCACCGGCTCGATCTCGACCTGCTCCCACCGGCCGACGCGTACGCGCTGCTCCACCGGCTGATCGGCGACCGCGCCGGCGCCGAGCCCGCGGCGACGGCCGCCCTCGTCGGCCGCTGCGCCCGTCTGCCACTGGCGTTGCGGGTCGCCGCCGAGCTGGCGATCTCGCGTCCCGCGACGCCGCTGGCCGACCTCGCCGGCGAGCTGGCCGAGCGGCAGCAGCGGCTATCCCTGCTGGACGCCGGCGGTGACCCGCGGGCGACCGTGGCGACGGTGTTCTCCTGGTCGGTGCAGCACCTGCCACGCGACGCCGCGCGCACGTTCCGGCTGCTCGGCCTGCACCCCGGCGCGGACACCGATGTGTACGCCGTCGCCGCCCTCGCCAGCACGGACCTCGCGGGCGCCTACCGGGCGCTGGGCGTGCTCACCCGCGCGCACCTCGTGGACGCCACCACCGCCGGCCGGTACGGGATGCACGACCTCCTGCGCGCGTACGCGGCGACAATCGCGTCCACACAGGACACCGAGCAGGCGCGGGCGGCCGCGGTCGATCGGCTGTTGGCTTACTACCTCGCCAACGCCATGACCGCGATGGACCAGCTGTACCCCGCGGAGGCCCACCGCCGTCCCCGCGTGCCGCGGCCCGCCACGCCGAGCCCGGATCTGTCCAGCGCCGCCACCGCTCGGGCCTGGCTGGACGCCGAGCGGGCCTCCCTCGTCGCGACCGCACGCGGTGCCCCGCCCGGCTCGACGTACCCGGTCCGGCTCTCCACCACGCTCTTCCGCTACCTCGACGGCGGCCACTACACGGACGCCATGGCGCTGCACGACGCCGCCTGGGTGGCTGCCCGGCGGGCCGGTGACCTGGCCGGCCAGGCACACGCGGTACGCGGCGTCGGCGCCGTGCACCTGAAACTAGGGCGCTACGACGCGGCCGAGGAACGTTTCGAGCGGGCCGCCGCCCTCTTCGCGAAGGCCGACGACACCACCGGCCAGGCCGTCGCGCTGACCGCACTCGGCACGGTCGAGCAACGGCAGGGCGCGTACGCCTCGGCGGCCGAGCACCACCAGCAGGCCATCGTCCTCTTCCGGCAGGCGGGCGACGGCTCCGGCGAAGGCCGCGCGTTGAACAACCTGGCGATCATCGAGACGCTCGTGGGCCGGCACACCGAAGCCGCTCGCCACCACGAGGAGGCGGCCACCCTGGCCCGGCAGTCGGGAGACGGCTCGGGCGAGGCCGCCGCGCTCAACAACCTCGGCCTCGTCGAGCAGCGGCTCGGCCGGGACCGGGAGGCCGCCGAGCACCACCGGCAGGCGGTGGCGCTGTTTCGGCAGCTCGGCGACCACTCCGGCGAGGCGAGCTCACTCGACAACCTGGGCATCGCGTACACCCGCATCGGGCTGCCGGGCCGGGCCACCGGGTACTTCGAACAGGCGCTCGCGCTGTTTCGCCGGATCGGTGACCGGGAGGGCCAGGCGTGGGTTCTCAACGGCCTCGGCGAGGCGGCGCACGCCGGCGGGCGACCGGGCGACGCCCTCGACCACCACGCCACCGCGCTCGCCATCACGCTCGACATCGGCGCGGTGGATCAGCAGGCCCGTGCCCTCGCCGGCCTGGGCCACGCCCACGAGGCACTCGACGACCCGAGGCGGGCGCGGGTGCGGTACGACGAGGCGCTCGCCCTCTACACCGATCTCGAATCCTTCGAGGCGGCCAAGGTCCGGGCCCGTCTCGAAGCGCTGACGGGCGCCCTGAAATAGAGGTTTGGGCTACCGCGATATCCGTCGGTAGCCCAAACCGCTGGCGGTCCTTCTAGATGCTGTACAGCGGGACGGCGTTCATGGCCAGCGCGCGGAACGTCCGTTGTGTCGCGCGTGCCTCGGCCGCCGGCCTGTCTCCCGGTGGGCCCGGGAAGTACATGTCCGCGACATCACCGTTGTAGGCGGCACAGTAGATCTCCCAGAACGGGATGTCGTTTTCGAACCATGCCCACCCTTCCACGCACCGTGGTGCCAGGGTCTGTATGGCGACCTGGTTGGCGCTGCGCAGCTCGCTCGTCAGGCCGAACGTCTGGAAGCCCGCCCTGGCCCGCGCGGCCATCGCGATCGGGCCGATGATGTTGACGACCGCCGCGAGGTTGTCTGCCGCAGCCTTGTCCGAGACCGCGCGCAGCACGCTGCTGGCCAGCGTCGCGCACCCGGTCGCGTCCTGCGCCCACAGCTGAAGCACTGTCTGGTTGTCGAACCGGTCGATGTCGGCGAACTCGATGACGTGGTGGCGTACGCACCCCTGCACCTCGGCCGCGGCTAGCGCGTCCACATGCGCGATGATCTGCGTCTTCGCGCCCTCCACCGCGGCGATGATCTGCTGCACCGCGCTCTTGATCGCGGCGTCCGAGGCACCGCCACCAAGGATGCTCTTGACCAGAGTGACGGCCTTGTTCGCGATGTCCAGGTACTTGTTGATCTCGTCGGCGGTGTCTGCCTGAGCCGGCCGGACCGTGCCCGGCACCACCACCGCGACCGCGACCAGCGCGGCGACCAACACCCGGACTACCCGTGCTCTCATCCCACTCCCTGTCGTGTGGTCCCCATGAGCCTTTGCCGAAGACTTTGTGGGGCAGGGCTGGACGGATTCTCGACAAGAACTGGACGCGCGGAGCTCAGGGCAGCGTGAGCAGGGCGGCGGCCTTTCCGGTCGACCAGTGCGGGTGCAGCACGGCGAGCGCGTCCGCGGTCGCGGCGGCGCGGAGGCTGCCGGACCGGGCGCCCGGCACGATCCGCGCCTGCCCGTCGCCGATCTCCACGGGCGCCAGTCGCACGCCCTCCGGGTACGGGCTGGCGGCGCCCACCACGGGCAGCGTCACCGGCGTTGCCAGCATCCGGCCGGCCAGCGCGGCCACCACCGGTTCGAGGAGGGTCAACCCGGCGACCAGGCCGGCGAAGGGGTTTCCGGGCAGCCCGACGACCCACCGGCCGGCGGCGGTCACGGCCAGCGCCTGCGGATGGCCAGGGCGGCAGCGGACCCCGTTGACGAGCCAGCGCGCGCCGAGGCCGGCGAGCACCGTGGGCAGGTGGTCGGCGGCGCCGGCCGAGGACGACCCGGTCACCACGACCACGTCGGCCGTGGCGCTCTCGATCGCGGTCCGGAGGAGGTCGGCGTCGTCCCGCAGGAAGTGGTCCTCGACCGGCTCGCCGCCCGCCCGCCCGGCGATGGCGGCCACGATCGGGCTCAGCGCGTCGCGCACCTGCCCGGCGCCCGGTATGCCCCGGGTCACCACCTCGTCACCGGTGACCAGCACCGCGACCGCGGGCCGGCGGTGGACCGTCAGCTCGTCGGCGCCGGCCTGCGCGGCCGCGCCGAGCACGGCGGCCGTCGCGATCCGGCCGGCGGGCACCACCTCGTCACCGGCGTGGGCGTCCTCACCGGCCCGCCGGATGTGGTCCTTGGCTTCACGCGCGCCGCTCACCAGGCCGCCGTCGACATGGCAGATCTCGTACGGCAGCACGGCTTCGGCCCCGTCCGGCACGATCGCGCCGGTGGCGATCTCGACCGCCTCGCCGGCGGCGAGCACACCCGGCCAGCCCGGACGCCCGGCCAGCACCCGGCCGGCGATCCGCCACGGGCCGCACCCGGCCACCGCGAACCCGTCCATGGCGGCCGTGTCGAATGCGGGCGCGGCGACCAGTGCCCGCACGGGGGCGGCGAGGACCCGCCCGGCGGCCGCACCGAGCGGGACCCGCTCAGCGCCCAAGGCGGCCGGTGCGGTGGCGGCCACCGCCCGCGCCTGCGCCCACGGCATCCCGCGAGCGCTCTGGGATGCGGGCGGTAGGATCGCGGTCGCGTACATCACACGGCCCAGTGCACCGCGCCGATGTGTCACCTGTAGGCCATACCCGCTTCCGGCGTGCGACGAACGCCTCTCCACGCCGCCCCGGGCGGTTGTGAGGACCGCCCGGGGCGACTTCGTGGTCAGTAGCGGTAGTGGTCGGCCTTGTACGGCCCCTCGACATCCACGCCGAGGTACTCCGCCTGCTTCTTCGTGAGGGTGGTCAGCCGCACGCCAAGCGCGTCGAGGTGCAGCCGCGCCACCTTCTCGTCGAGGTGCTTCGGCAGCGTGTACACCTTGGTCTCGTACTCGCCCGGCTTGGTGAACAGCTCGATCTGGGCGATCGTCTGGTTCGTGAACGAGTTGGACATCACGAAGCTCGGGTGACCGGTCGCGTTGCCGAGGTTCATCAGGCGGCCCTCGGAGAGCACGAGAATCGCGTGCCCGTCCGGGAAGAGCCACTCGTGCACCTGCGGCTTCACCTCGGTCTTCACGATGCCGGGCACGCGCGCCAGCCCGGCCATGTCGATCTCGGTGTCGAAGTGACCGACGTTGGCGACGATCGCGTTGTGCTTCATCCGGGCCATCTGGTCGGCCATGATGATGTCGGTGCCGCCGGTCGTGGTGATGAAGATGTCGGCCTGCTCGACCACGTCTTCGAGCTCCACGACCTGGAGGCCCTCCATCGCCGCCTGAAGCGCGCAGATCGGGTCGATCTCGGTGACCACGACCCGTGCGCCCTGGCCGCGCAGCGACTCGACCGCGCCCTTGCCGACGTCGCCGAAGCCGCAGACCACCGCGAGCTTGCCGCCGAGCATCACGTCGGTGGCGCGGTTGAGGCCGTCGACGAGGGAGTGCCGGATGCCGTACTTGTTGTCGAACTTCGACTTCGTCACCGAGTCGTTCACGTTGATCGCCGGGAAGAGCAGGCGCCCTTCGCGGGCCAGCCGGTAGAGCCGGGCGACGCCGTTGGTGGTCTCCTCGGAGACACCGCGGATGCCCGCCGCGAGCCGGGTGAACCGCTTGGTGTCGGCCGCGAAGCTGCCCCGCAGCGACTCGAGGATCAGCCGGTACTCTTCGTGGTCGTCCGCCTGGGCCTCCGGCACCGCGCCGGCCGTCTCGAACTCGACGCCCTTGTGCACCAGCAGCGTCACGTCACCGCCGTCGTCGACGATCATGTTCGGCCCCTGGCCGTCGCCGAAGTCGAACAGCTGCATCGTGCACCACCAGTACTCCTCCAGCGTCTCGCCCTTCCAGGCGAACACCGGGGTACCCGACGGCGCCTCGATCGTCCCCTCCGGACCGACGACGACCGCGGCCGCCGCCTCGTCCTGGGTGGAGAAGATGTTGCAGGACACCCAGCGCACCTGCGCGCCAAGGGCGACCAGCGTCTCGATCAGCACCGCGGTCTGGATGGTCATGTGCAGCGAGCCCGCGACCCGTGCGCCACGCAGCGGCTGCTGGTCGGCGAACTCCCGCCGGATCGCCATCAGGCCCGGCATCTCCTGCTCGGCCAGCCGCATCTGATGCCGGCCGAAGTCGGCCAGCGAGAGGTCGCGAACAGCGAACTCGACACCGTTCAGCTTTTGGATGGACACAGACATAGGAAGAGGACACCTCCTCTGTAGGAGGCGCCCTTCAAACCTGGCAACCATGTCGAGCGTGGCGGGCTCAAAGGCCCGTTGCAGCGCCTCTCGACCGGTGCTACGCCGATGGCGGCGTAGCACCCACCATAACCCGAGACCCGCCACCCGCGCGACGCCGAGAGCACCTTTCAAGAAGTGCCGTCTATCTCAGAGCGGCCACCTGTGCGGAGTCGGGGGCCGGCTCGGCGAGCTCGTGGCGGAGCTTCTCGCCCTCGACGTCCACATTGGGCATGAGGCGGTCGAGCCAGCGCGGCAGCCACCACGCAGACCGTCCGAGCAGGGTCATCACCGCGGGAACGATCGTCATACGCACGACGAACGCGTCGAAGAGGATCGCCACCGAGAGCGCGAAGCCGATCGATTTGATCAGCGCCTCGTGGGAGAGGATGAAGCCGGCGAAGACACTGATCATGATGATCGCCGCCGCGGTCACGACGCGCGCGCCGTGGCCGAAGCCGGTGACCACCGCCTCGGTGGGTTTGGCGCCGTGCACGTACTCCTCGCGCATCCGGGTGACCAGGAAGACCTGGTAGTCCATCGCGAGGCCGAAGACGATGCCGACCAGCAGCACGGGCAGCAACGACATGATCGGCGCGGTCTCCTCGACGCCGAAGAGCCCGGCCAGCCACCCCCACTGGAAGACAGCCACGACCGCGCCGAACGTGGCCACCACCGACAGCAGGAAGCCGAGCGTCGCCTTGAGCGGCACGACGATCGAGCGGAACACGAGCGCGAGCAGCACGAACGCGAGGCCGACCACCACCGCGAGGTACGGCACAAGCGCACCGCCCATCTTGTCGGAAACGTCGATGTTCAACGCCGTCTGCCCGGTGACGGAAAGGTCCGCGCTGAGCGCGCCGTCGGTGTGGCGGATGGCGGTGACGAGGTCCTCGGTGGCGGCGCTGCTGGGCGCGCTGGCCGGGATGACGGTCAGCAGGGCGGTGTCACCAGCCGGGTTGAGCACCGGCGGCGCGACGGCGGCCACGTCGGGCAGGGCCTTGATGGCCGTCGTAGCCTCGTCGGCCGCGGCCGGCGCGTCCGGCGCGTCCACGACGACGGTCAGCGGGCCGTTGAACCCTGGCCCGAAGCCCTGGCTGAGCAGGTCGTACGCCTTGCGCTGCGTGGTGTCGGGCGCGGCGGTGCCGTCGTCCGGCAGGCCGAGCCGCAGGCTCAGCGCGGGGATCGCGATCACGCCGAGGGCGAGCACCGCGGCCACCAGCACCGCCGCCGGTCGCCGGGTGACGAAGCGGGCCCATCGGGTACCGGCGGTGGGCTTGCCGTTGCCCGCGGTCTCCGGGTCGCGTCCGCGCCGGCCCATGATCCGTCGCCCGGCGAAGCCGAGCAGGGCGGGTAGCAGGGTCAGCGCGATCAGCACGGCGACGACCACTGTGGACGCGGCGGCGAGACCCATCTCGGTCAGCAGCGGGATGTTCACGACGGCGAGCGCGGCAAGCGCGATCACCACGGTCAGTCCGGCGAAAACCACGGCGGAACCGGCCGTGCCCACCGCGCGGCCCGCGGCCTCCTCGCCCTCGCGCCCGGTGGCCAGCTCGTGCCGGTACCGGGAGACGATGAACAGCGCGTAGTCGATGGCGACGGCCAGGCCCAGCATCAGCGCGAGGATCGAGGTCGTCGAGGCCATGTCGACGAAGCCGCTGACAACGAAGATGCCGCTGATGCCGATGCCGATCCCGATGATCGCGGTGAGCAGCGGCAGCCCGGCGGCGACGAGCGACCCGAATGTGATCACCAGTACCACCGCGGCCACCACGAGGCCGAGTACCTCCGTCGCCGAGGTGCCGACCGGTGGACTCAGCGCGTCACCGCCCATCTCGACGGTGAGCCCGGCCGCGCGGGCGGGCTCTGCGGCGGCGGTGAGCGCGTCGCGGGACGCGTCGGTGACGTCCAACCCCTGCACGGCGTAGGTCACCTGGCTGTACGCGACCGTGCCGGCCGGGTTGACGCCGCCCGCCTGGTACGGGTCGGACACGCCGCCCACCTGCGGCGCCACCTTGAGCGCGGCGACCGTCTGCTCGATCGCGGTCTTGTTGGCCGGGTCGGCGAGCGTCTCCCCGGACGGCGCGGCGAACACCACCCGCGCGGTCGCGCCGCCCGCACCCGCCTGCGGAAACCGCTCGCCCAGCAGGTCGATGGCCTTCTGCGACTCGGTGCCGGGGACGGTGAACGCGCTGGACGTCGGCCCCGACAGCGTGAGGGCACCGACGCCGAAGGCGGCCAGCACCGCCAGCCACAGCACCAGGACCAGCTTTCGGCGCCGGTACGAGAACCGCGCAAGGCGGTACAGATAGGTCGCCATGGGTCGTTTTCCCCCCTGTATTCGGGCGTGCGTGCTCGACCCCGCGACCGGTCGGTGGCGAGGCTCGTGGGCTCTGGGTGGGTGTTAGCGGGGCGGCTCGCGCAGCCCCGCGCCGAGCTGGTCGAACGCCTCGCCCAGCAGGTCGGTCAGTTCGCGCCCGGTCTTACCCGCGCGCCAGACGTCGATGGAGGCGATCAGCGCCGCGTGCAGGCTGGCGACGAGCAGGCGCGGGTAGATGTCGCGCTCGGGGTCGGTGCCGGACCGCTCGGCCACCGCCTCGACGACCATGCGCCCGACCTCTTCGCGCAGCACGTCGTTACGCGAGGTGAGGGACGGGCTGGTCTCCATCAGCCGCATCCGGACGGCGATCTGCTCGATGCTGGTGCCGCTGCCCGCGATCAGGTCGTCGGCGATATGCCGGATCGCCTCCAGTGCCGACTCCGCTGCCGGCCGGGCTCGCAGCGCGCCCACGACATCGCGGACGAAGTCCCAGGTCGCGGCCAGGATGGCCTCTTCTTTGTTGGCGAAATAGTTGTGAAACGTGCGCGGTGAGACGCCCGCGGCCTCGGCGATCGCCTCCGCGGTCACGTGCTCGACGCCACGCTCCTGCGCGAGCCGCATCGCCGCCTCGCTCAACGCGGCGCGCGTCGCCGCCTTCTTCCGCTCCCGCAGTCCGGCATCACTCACCCTGCCGAAGCTAGCAAACAAACTTGCTGGCGCCCAGCAAGATTGCCGAGAGCCAGCAAGTTTCCTGAGATCATTCTCAGGTTCGGGGGCGCTGCCGGCCTTCCCCGTGGGGAAGAGAAGGCCGGCAGGCCCGGATCAGTTGCCGATACTCGCCTGTGGCCCGGCGTACTGGCGCAGCAGCGCGGGCACGTCGGTGGCGGCGTGGAGCGTGTACGAGTAGAAGCTGGACGGGTTGAAGGCCGCGCCCTTCGACGTCACCTTGCCGGAGTCCCACGGGCTGTTGACCCGGATGTTGCCCCGGTTGACCAGCTCGCCGGCCTCCACGTAGTACGGATTGCGGCTGTTTTCGAAGTAGCTGTTTTCGATGACGCCCTTTGTCAGGCCGCGGATGTAGTTGCCGTACGACGAGGTGTTCTGGACGTAGTTGTTGTACAGGTGGCAGTACGCGATGTTGTCCGCGCTGGGGTTGCGCGTGCGCGTGTTCTGCAACCAGTTGTGGTGGATGGTGATCCGCGCGGTTACGTTCTCCGTCCAGCCGATGCCGAAGGTCTTGTTGTTGTCCACCAGGTGGTTCCACGAGACGGTCAGGTTGGTGGTGTCCTTGCGGCTGTCGATGAGACCGTCGTTCATCCGCGACAGCCGGTTGTGGTCGATCCAGATCCGGTTGGCGGTGTCCATCTGGATCGCGTCGTAGTCATACGCGTCGTCACCCGGGTCGTCGTCGGGCATGAGCGTGTCGCGGATCGTCAGGTTGCGGATGATGACGTTGCTGACCCCGGCGCCGAGGAAGAACCCGCCGCCGACGATGTGCCCGCTGGTGCCGACGCCGATGATGCTCTTGTTGGAGGCGACCCGCAGCTCCGTCCCCTTCGGACTGATGTTGATGGTGCCGGCCACCCGGATCACGTACGGGGCGCTCGCGGTCACGTACTGGTTGAGCTGAGACTGGTTGGTGACGGTCACCGTCTGACCGCCGGCGCCGCCGGTGACACCCTGGGCGAAGCCGTCCGGCACGTTGGAGTACGGCACGCCCGGCGTCCCGCCGCCGACCTGGCTGAAGAGCCATTGCATGCGGGCGACGTCGGAGCACGCCTCCTGCACGGTCGCGGCGCTGCCCGGGTCACTCACACACAGCCCACTCGCCGCGCTCCTGACGGTGTATTTGCCGGATGCCGCGCCCGAGGCGGTGAAGGACCACCGCTGGTTCACTTTCGTGCCGTCGCCGCAGCCCCACTGCTGGAGCTGCACACCCGAGGTGGACGAGCCCGACGGCACGTCCGCACAGCGGGTGCTGTTGACGTTCACCAGGTTGAAACCACCGGCGGACGACGACACCACCCGCCACTGCTGCCGGGTCGAACCCGCGCTGCACGAGGCCTGCTGGAGCAACGCGCCGTTGTCGGCCGAGCCGCCGGTGACCTCCAGGCACCGGCCCGAGGCACCCGCGGCGAGCGTGTAGACGCCACCGTTGGTCGGCGTGGCGGCGTTCGCCGGGAGCACCGACACCGCGACGATCGCGGCCGGCACGACCAGGCCGACCACGGACAGGCCGATCAGTTTCCGTTTCATGCTTGTCCTTTCGGGAGAGGGTGTGGTCATAGCGGGTTCCAGCCGTCGGAGCCGGCGAGATAGCGCTGCGGCGTGTAGCTGGCGGCCTGGGAGTCGGACAGCTGCGGGCGGTTGCCGTTCGTGCCCGCGCCCGACCCCGTGTTCCGGTACTCCAGGAAGCGCGCGTTCTGCCAGAGGTTGCCGGACATGTCGGTCCAGGGCTGGGCGGTGCGGATGGTCGCGCTGAGCGTCGACTCGCGGTAGAGCACCTGCGCGTCCGGGCGCCACGGGCGGCCGAGCTGGGTGGTGTTGTTCGTCGCCCCGGTGATGTTCGAGCGATAGAACAGGAACCCGTACGTCTTCGTGGCGGCGGTGCTGGCCGCGGTGATCGGCCCGCCCGTCGAGCGCTTCTCGTAGATGGAGCAGTTGTCGAAGACGATCGTGCCGCCGCCGAAGATGAAGTCGACGGTGCCCTCCACATAGGAGTTCACGACATACGCGCGGGTGGCGTCGTTCACCAGGAAGGTGTCCTGGTCGCCGAGCAGCCGCACGTTGTCGAAGACGGCCCGGTCGGCGTTGAGGTTGAGCGCCACGGCCTGGTGACCGCTGCTCGCCGAGTTCTCGTCGAAGTCGTTCGAGATGGTCAGGTTGGTCGCGACGAAGTCGCGGCCGTCGACGAACGCGGTGGCGCTGCCGGACGTGCCGTGCGTGCCGGCGGAGTTGTGGTAGACGATGACCACATTCGACGGTCCGGAGCCGAGACCCTGAAGCGTGACGAGCGGCTTGTTGGACGGCACCCGGATGACCTCGCGGTAGGTGCCGGCCTTGATGGTGATGACCCGGCGGGTGGTGTTGTCGGCCGGGACCGCGTCGATCGCCGCCTGCACGGTGCGGTACGTGCCGGTGCCGTCGGACGCCACGGTCGGCGTTCCGGTCGGCGGCGGTGTCGTGCCGCCCACCTGGTTGAAGAGCCACTGCATCCGCGCGACGTCCGAGCATCCCTCTTGGACGATCGGGTTGTTGCCCGCCGTCGAGCCGTCCTTGTCGCTCACGCACAGCCCGCTCGCCGCGCTCGCGATGGTGTATTTGCCGGACGCGGCGCCCGAAGCGGCGAAGGACCACCGCTGGTTCACCTTCGTGCCGTCACCGCAGCCCCACTGCTGCAACCGCACACCGGAAGCGGTCGAGGCGGACGGCACGTCGGCACAGCGCGTGCTGTTCACGTTGACCAGGTTGAACCCGCCGGCCGACGACGATGTGACGCGCCACTGCTGCCGGGTCGAGCCGGCGGTGCACGAGGCCTGCTGGAGCAGGGCTCCGTTGTCCACCGAGCCGCCCGCGACCTCCAGGCACTTGCCGGACGCTCCGACGGCGAGCGTGTAGACACCGCCGTTCGCCGGTGTGGCGGCACTCGCCGGGAGCGCGGACACCGCGACGATCGCCGCCGGCACCGCGACAGCCAGGGCGGCGGCCAGCGTCAGTCGTTTGAACATGCGCATCCCTTCTTGCACAGGGGACGGCCGCGCGTGCGATGGGAGAGTGGCGCCGGCCGTCGTCGAGTGGCTGCGTGATAGTTCGCCGCGAGCCCGGACAGGCGACGAGACCGGGGACGGCGGTTGCCCAGCCACCGATCCCAGTCGATGCGTAGATGAGGCTATGCCACGCCCGACCGTTATGTCAATCGATGAAACAAACCCCCTGTGCTGGGGTTTCTACCTCACCGACGCCTTGTGAAGGAGCCACGTCGCGGGGCGCTGGCGGATCTGGTCGATCGAGGTGAGGGCGGCGCCGATGACCGCGGCGTCGGGACCGAGGATCGCCGGGCGGACCGTGACCGGCGCCCAGTCGGTGGTGAGGACCCGCTGGTCGATCTCCGCCCGCGCGTTCGCGGTCAGCCAGGACGCCAGGAGGGCGAAGCTGCCGCCGAGCAGCACCGTGTCGATGTCGAGGATGTTGAGCACATCGGACAGTGCGATCCCGAGCGTGGTGCCGGCGGTTTCGAGCGCGGCGAGGGTGGCCGGCTCCCCCGCGTCGGCACGGGTGAGGATCGCGGCGTCGGGCGTGATCCCGGGCGGGACTGGCTCGCCACCGAGGATCGCCTCCAGGCTCGCGTACGTGTGCAGGCACCCCCGCGCCCCGCACGGGCACGGCTTGCCGTCCGGGTAGACCGTGACGTGCCCCAGCTCGCCGCTCCAGCCGCGCATGCCGCGCAGCAACTGTCCATCGAGGACGATGCCGGCGCCGATGCCGAGCCCGCCGGAGACGTACACGAAGCCGCTGAGCGCGTTGCCGCCCGCGTACAGCTCGCCGAGGGCGGCGAGGTTGGCCTCGTTTTCCACCCGCACCGGAAGGTCGAGGTGGCTCGTCGCGTCGCGCAGCAGGGCACCGGCGTCGACATCGCGCCAGCCGAGCGCGGGCGCGGACCGGACCACCCCGGCATCCACCGGTCCGGGTACCGCCAAGGTGGCCGTGACGACGGTGAGGCTCTCCGCGGCGATGGCCTCGATGGCGGCGCCGGCCATCCGCGCGAGGTCGGCCAGCACGGCGTCCGCGGTCCGCCCGGCGTAGGGCGACGGCGCGAAGGCGAGGTGGCGCACGTTGCCGGTCAGGTCGACGGCGCACGCGGCCAGGCCGTCCGCGCGGATGTCGAGGCCGAGGCCGGCGGGTCCGCGGTCGGAGAGGGTGAGCCCCACCCGCGGCCGGCCGGCGCGCCCGTCGTGTGCGGTGCCGGTCTCGGTGATCAGCTGTCCGGCGCGGAGGTCTTCGACGATCCGGGTGATAGTGGGCCGGGTGAGCCCGGTGGCGGCCGCGAGCTCGGTGCGGGAGATCGGGTCGGTGGCGGCGAGGATGTGCCGGAAGACGAGCTCGAGGTTGATGATGCGCAGGCTTTCCTGCCGGACCGGCTCTTGGCGCTGTCGTGGGCTGCTCGGCCGGATCGGAGTCGTCATGTCGCTGGCCGGGCGTCGGCGGCGAGGGCGGCGGCCTCAGCCGTGGTCAGCGCGCCGTCTACGACGAACGCGACGAGGCTGCGCTCGATCGTCTCCTCCGGGCCGAGCACCAGCGGCTCGTCCCAGGTGAGCGACGAGCCGACCCCGAGGTAGTCGCGAGCCCGGACGAACCAACGGTCACGCGCGGTGGTCTCGTCGCCCGGCGTGAAGAGCACCGTCCAGGTGGCACCGGCGGCCGTGCCGGTGACCGCGAGCCAGGCCGCGGTGCTGCCGTGCACGGGCTGCACGCCCGCGCCGGCCGGGCTCAGGATGCGCGCGCTCTCCACCGCCGCGCCGCGCCAGAAGAAGCCGCCGTAGCCGGCGCCCGGACGTCCTTGCGCCGCCGGACTGCGGATGGTGAGCGGTGCGCCGGTCGCGTTGGTCAGCCGCGTGTGTGTGGTCAGCGCCCAGGCGGTCTCGCTGACCGGGCGGCACGTGATCGTGCGGTGCTCGTGCAGCAGCGCCGCCCCGTGCGCGTCCGCCCACCGCAACGCGTGCACGAGCTCGTCGCTGGTGTGGCGCAGCCACCGCTGGTGGTGCTGGCGGCCGTGGTTGTCGAGCCAGGCCGGGCCGTGGCCGGCGACGAACGTGCGGCCGCCCCAGAAGTTTCGGCCGCCCACGTCGGGGGCGGCGATGCTGATGCCGAACTGGTGGCGGTGCGAGTCGGGTGCGGCGTCGGTGACGGTGCTCCCGCCGAGCGTGCGGACGGGATGCAGGTACGGGCGGGGAGACATGGCGAGCGGCAGGTCGGGCTCCCACACGTATCGCGCGACGTGGAGCCCGCGCACGCTCAGTGTGGCGGTGCCGTGCGGCTGGTCGGCGCCCGCCATCGTCACCTCGCCGTCTCTCGTCGCCAACCCCGCGCCGGCCCGGACGGCTGGGGCGGGCCGGCGACTGGCGGTCACGGCGGCCACCCGTCGTGCAGCGCCGTGACCTCACCGGCGAGGTCGGCGACCTCGCGCGTGCGAAGCCGGCCGTCGGCCACCACGGTGATGATACGGCGACGCAGCGCGGTGCCCGAGGCGACGACGAGCGGCTGGTCCCAGGCGAGCGAGGAGCCCACACCGGCGTAGTCGCGGCTGCGCACGAACCAGAGGTCCGCCCGGCTCGGCACGAAGATCAAGGTCCACGGGTCGGTACTGGTGCCGCTCAGCGCCAGCCACGCGGTGCGCTTGCCGTGCAGCCGCCGCTCCCCGGTGCGGTCCGGGCCGAGCACGTGCACCCGCCGGTCGCCACGCCGCGCCCGCCAGAAGAAGCCGCCGTACCCCGCGCCGGGACGCCCGTTGGTGGCCGGACTGGCGAACGCGAGCGGCTCGCCGGTCACGTTGGTGAGCTCGAAGCCGAAGTCCAGCGCCCACGCGCGGCCGTCCAGCGGCAGGGCGGCAATGCGGCGCCGCTCGCGTACCAGGTCAGCGCCGGCCGGGCCGATCCACCGCAGCTCGTGCCGGATGCTGCCGGCGTCGCGCGTGGTCCACCGGTGGTGCCGCTGGGTGCCGTGGTTGGGCAGGTGCACCGGCCCGCGGCCGGGCACGAACGTGCGGCCGCCCCAGAAGTTGGCGCCGCCGACGTCCGCGACCGCGACGCTCACGCCGAGGTGGTGCAGGTGGTCCGCGGGCATCGACTCGGTGACCTCGGTGCCCGCCAATGTGCGCACCGGGTGCAGGAACGGGCGCGGTGAGACGGCCGCGGGGAGGCTGGGCTGCCAGGCGTACTCGGCGACCTGGCGGTCGCCCAGTCGCAGGCTGATCGTCTCGCCGGTCATGTTATGCCCAGCGGCGTAACGTCGACCGCGCCACCGTCGCCGGTGGCGAACAGCCCGAGGGTCGCGCCCACCCAGTGCCCGGCGGTCGCGGGAAACGGCGGCCCAATCGGCCGCAGCGGCTCGCCGGCCAGGAACTGGCAACGCGCGTCGGGAGTGACCAGGACTCCCACCGGGACCGCCGCGCCGTCGACGGGCGCCGGTGGCACGGCGTCGCCCAGACCGGCCACGCGGTGGACGAGCATGAGGCCGTCCGGCGTGTGTTCGAGGCCGATCCAGGCGTAGGTGCGGCCGACGATCGCCAGGCCGGCCCGCGCGTCGGGGGTGGTGCCGGTCAGCCGGAGCGTCGTCGTGGCCAGAAAGCGCTCGGCGGGCAGCCGCTGGCCGAGCAGGTTGGGCAGCTGGCGCAGGTCGGTGTCGCCGGGCACGCAGGCGAGCCGTAGCCCGCCGCCGGGGCGAAAACTCCGCCATCCAGGTCTGGGGTTGGCCGCCCAGAACCACTGCGCCCCAAAGGGAGGCCCGGCCGCGGGCGCGGTGGGCGTGCCCCATCCGGCCGGCTTCTCCCACAACGGGACCGGCTGGCCGGGCGGTGACCCGATCGACGGCCAGCCGTCCACCCAACGCATCGGCTGGAGGTGCACGACCCGCCCGAACGGCCCCTTGTCCTGGAAGTGCAGAAACCAGTCCCGCCCGTCCACTGTGGTCACCCAGGCGCCCTGGTGCGGACCGTTGACCGCTGTGTCGCCCTGGGCCAGCACGATCCGGTCCTCGTACGGGCCGAAGACGTGCCGCGACCGGAAGGCCGACTGCCATCCCTCGGCGACCCCGCCGGCCGGCGCGAAGATCCAGTACCAGCCGTCCCGGCGGTAGAACTTGGGGCCTTCGAGCGTGCGGTAGCCGGGCAGCGCGTCGCCGTCGACGACGTGGCGCCCGCCGTCCAGCAACACGGTGCCGTCCGGGCTCATCTCGTGGCAGGTGAGCTTGTTGTTGAACCCGGCCCGGCTCTTGGCCCAGGCGTGCACCAGGTACGCCGAGCCGTCGTCGTCCCACAGTGGACACGGGTCGATCAGCCCTCGGCCGGCCTTGAGGAGGTGCGGCGGGCTCCAGGGGCCGGTGGGCGCGGTGGCGGTGATGACGAAGATGCCGCGGTCGGGATCTGGGTAGAAGATCCAGAACAGCCCGTCGTGGTGACGGATGGCCGGCGCCCACACGCCGCATCCGTGCTGGGGCGTCTGAAACGCCTCCTCGGGCTCCAGCCGTGCCAGCCCGTGCCCGACGATCGACCAGTTGACGAGGTCGCGGCTGTGCAGGATCGGCAGCCCGGGTACCCGGTGAAAGCTCGACGCGACAAGGTAGAAGTCCTCGCCGACCCGGACGGCGTCGGGATCGGACCAGTCCGCGTGCAGCACGGGGTTGCGGTAGCTGCGATCGGTCATCGCGCGCCGATCTCCGCCACCCGCACGGCTTCTCCGGTGCGCAGCGACTCGTTGCCCGCGATGCCGACAAGCACGCTCGCCGCGCCGTCGGCGTAGCCGGCCGCCCGGCGCAGCGGGTCGCTGTTCGGCCCATGGAAGACGTCGTCGAGCAGCATCCCGTCGCCGCCGCCGTGCCCGCCCCGCCCGGACGGGATCGGCACCTCCTCGGCCGCCTCCCAATGCCGCTGGAGGATCACCCGGGACCTGCGCGGCCGGCCACGCTCGACAACGTCCAGCTCGATCCGCCCGGCCGTGCCGTTGACGGCCACCCGGTAGCCCTCCCACGGGCTGTGCGCGTGCAGCGTGTACGACATCGAGGCGCCACCCCGGTAGCCGACCACGACGTTGAGGTTGTCTTCGATGGTGATCCCGCCGGAGAAGACGTCCCGGTCCCGGATGTACCCGTCCAGGTGCTCACCGTCCTTGTAGAGCTCGCGCAGCTCGGCGGTGATCTCCAACTCGAACGGGTCACTGGCCGCGCCCCGGCGCCGGGCGTTGTCCGCCCCGTAGAAGCGCAGCCCGCCGCGGGCGAAGACGACCTCCGGGCGGTCGGCGAGCCACCAGTTGACGAGGTCGAAGTGGTGGCTCGCCTTGTGCACCAGCAGCCCGCCCGACGTGGCCTTGTCGCGGTGCCACCGGCGGAAGTAGTCGGCGCCGTGCACGGTGTCCAGGCACCACTCGAACGCCACCGAGGTGACCTCGCCGATCGCGCCGTCCGCGACGAGCCGCCGGACCAAGGTGTTGCGGGGCGAGTACCGGTAGTTGAAGGTGACGGTCAGCCGGCCGTCACTGGCCGCCAGCGCGTCGTGGATCTCGTCGAGCCCGGCGGTGTCGGTCGTCATGGGCTTTTCCACGACCACGTCCGCGCCGTGGCGCAGCGCCGCGCTGACGTACCCGGCGTGGGTGGCGTCCGGCGAGGTCACGATCACCACGTCGGGCCGCTCCCGGGCCAGCAGCGCCTTGAAGTCGGCCGCCGCGTAGTGCGGCACCCGCAGGTCCGGCCGCGCCCGCCGCACGAGCCGGTCGTGGTAGGCCATCCGCACCTCGTTCGTGTCGCAGAACGCCACCGGCCGCCCGGCGTCCGCGTGCGTGTCGAGCAACGCGCCGAGGTACATCCGCGCCCTCGACCCGGTGCCGACGAATGCGTAGCGCCTCATTTGAGCCCCGTCGTCGCGATGCCCTTGACGAGGTACTTCTGGCCGGCGATGAAGAACCCGATGACCGGCGCCAGCGACAGGAACGACATCGCGAACATCTGCCCCCACTGCGACTGGCCCTCCGAGTCGATGAACTGCCGCAGCGCCAGTGGCACGGTGTACAGCTCCGAGTCGGTCAGGTAGATCAGCGGCCCGAAGAACTCGTTCCACACCGAGATGAACGTGAAGATGGCCGTCGTCGCGAACGCCGGCAGGCAGAGCGGCATGATCACGCTCCAGAACGTGCGGAACGGCCCGCAGCCGTCGATCCGCGCGGCGTCGTCGAGCTCGCGCGGCAGCGACCGCATGAACTGCACCATCAGGAAGATGTAGAACGCGTTGGTGGCGAGGAAGTTCGGCACGAGCAGCGGGTAGTACGTGTTGATCCAGTCGAGCTTGGCGAACACGATGTACTGCGGCACCAGCAGCACGTGGCCGGGGAGCATCATCGTGCCGAGCATCAGCGCGAAGAAGAGCTTGCGGCCGGTGAAGTTGAGCCGGGCGAAGCCGTACGCCGCCAGCGAGCACGAGATCAGGTTGCCGATGATGCTCAACACCACGATTACGAACGAGTTGACCATGTACACGGTGAACGGGTGCTCGAGGGCGACCCAACCCCGCGGGTAGTTGCTCAGGTCCCAGTCGGACGGCCACAGCGACAGGTCGGTGAAGACCGTCTTGCTTGGCTTGAGCGAGCTGGAGACCATCCACAGCAGCGGATACATCATGACCACGCCGGCGAGGCAGAGCAGCACGTGCCGGGCGAAGCGCTTTCTAGTTGTCATAGAACACCCAATACTTCGCGGCCAGGAAGTTGAGCGCGGTGAACGCGGCGATGATGACCAGCAGCATCCAGGCCATGGCCGCGGCGTAGCCCATGTTGAACTGCGAGAAACCCTGCTGGTACAGGTAGAGGTTGTAGAACATCGTGGAGTCGGCCGGCCCGCCGGTGCCGCCGCTCATGATGAATCCCTGTGTGAAGGTCTGAAACGACGAGATCAGCGACTGGATCAGGTTGAAGAAGATGATCGGGCTCAGCAGTGGCAGCGTGACCGAGCGAAACTGCCGCCACTTCGACGCGCCGTCCACGGCGGCCGCCTCGTAGTACATCGTCGGGATCTGCCGCAGGCCGGCGAGGAAAATCACCATCGGCGAGCCGAAGGTCCAGATATGCAGGATGATCAGCGTGGTCAGCGCGTAGTCCGGATCGGACGTCCATCCTGGACCGTCGATGCCAAACCAGCCGAGAAACGCGTTGACGATGCCGTCGAGGCCGAAGATGTACCGCCACAGCAGCACCACCGCGACGCTCCCGCCGAGCAGCGAGGGCAGATAGAAGATCGCCCGGTACACCGGCAGGCCGCGCACGCCGCGGTTGAGCAGCATCGCCACGCCCAGCGCCACCACCAGCGACAGCGGCACCGACACGAACGTGTAGACGAAGGTGACCTTCAGCGACTGGCGCAGCAGCGGGTCGTCGAGCATCTCCCGGAAGTTGTCCAAGCCGATCCACTGTGGAGCGTTGAGCAGGTTGTAGTCGGTGAAGGCGAGGTACAGCGAGGCGAAGAACGGGATGACCGTGAAGAGCATCCCGATGAACCAGGGCAACAGGAAGAGGTACCCGGCGCGGTCCTTGCGTCGCTTGACCCGCCGCGGCGGTGGCGCGGGTCGCGCGGTCGAGCCGGTGGGGAGCGTGACCCGCGTCGTGGTGGTCACTTGCCCAGGGCTTTCCGCCCCGCGTCGAGAAACGCCTTGGCGGCCTGCTGCGCCGTCTGCCGCTTGAACTCCACCTCCGTGGCGATGCTCAGCAGGCTCGACGCGATCTTCGAGGAGCCCGGCGGGTAGGTGAACGAGCGCGGCAGCGTCTCCTTCTGTAGGGCGCCGAGATACTCGGTGGCCACCTGGTCGTCCGGGCTGAGCGCCGGCTTGATCTCGTCGGCGACCTTCGTGCTGGGCGGGACGCCCCGAGTCGTGCCGGTCGCCTTGGCCGCCTCGACGTCGTTGACGAGGAAGTTGAGCAGCTTGAGCGCCTCGTCGCGGTGCTTGGACTGGGCCGCGACCGACCACAGGTGCGGGCAGTCGACGGACTGGCCCCGCCGCGGCCCCTGCGTCTCGCCGGGGATGCGCAGCAGCGCGAGGTTGCCGCCCGCCGCCTTGTTGTACCCGAGGAAGTTGTTGGTCGGGATGATCTGGGACGCGATCGAGCCCTTGGCCAGGTACGACTGCTCGGGCGAACCACCCACGGTCTCGACGAAGCCGGCCGGCGGGAAGCCACCCTCGGCCCGCATCTTCTCCACCAGCTCGAACCAGGCGACCACCGTGGCCTCGCTGATGCCGAGCGCGCCGTCCTCGGTGTAGAAGTCCTCGCCGCGCTGCCGGGTGTACACGATGATGTTGGCCAGCGTCGCCGGCTCGAATGCCGTGCCGTAGACCTTGCGCCCGCTGGCCTTGGTGATGTCGCGGGCGAACGCGGCAAGGTCGTCCCAGCTCCACGTATCGCCGTCCGGGATCTTCACGCCGTACTTCTCGGTCATGGTCTTGTTGACCACGAAGCCGATCGCGTTGAGGCCGGCGGGCACCCCGTAGGTCTTTTCGCCGACCGCGGCGAGCGCCTTCGCGTTGTCGCTCAGGCCGGACAGGTCGACGGCGCCGGCGTGCTGGCCGAGGTCGAGCAGCGCGCCACGGTCGGCGTACTCGCGGAGGCTGTCCATCCGCATCGCCATCACGTCCGGCGGGTCGCCCGCCGCGAAGCGGGTGGCCAGCTTGTCCTTGTACGGGCCGCTGTCCTGGTACTCCGTCTTGACGGTGACGCCGGGATTTTGCCGCTGGAAGATGTCCAGGGCCGCCTGCGTCTTCTGGGCACGGTCGGCCGCGCCCCACCAGACCATGTTGAGCTGGACGCCGCCGCCGTCGGACTCGTCGCCGCCGCCGCCGAAACCACGGCCGCACGCGGCGAGGCCGAGCCCAAGGCCGGCGAGCCCGGCCATCCGCAACATGTCCCGTCGGCTTCGCAGAGGCTGTTCGATCATGGGGCACGTCCCTTCACAGGCGTGGCGAACCGCACCGGGCCGGGCAGACGCCCCGGTCAGAGGGGGTGGCAAGAGACTTAAACCGCTCGATGTACGGTACGACCCACCCTCATTTACGTCAACCCATGAAACAAAACGGGAGGGGCCGCGCGGTGCCATTGAGCGCGACCCCTCCCGTCTTACCTGCCGCTGGTCACCAGGGGGATGGCGGTGCCGGCGGCACGACCGGTGGACGGTCGTCGCAGGTGATGGTGTTGGGCAGCATCCACGGGGCGAGCCACGGCCCGGTGACGCCACCGCCGTCGTTGCCGCCGAGGTCGGTCACCGCGAACTCGGAGCCGGCCGGCGTGAAGTGGAACGTGCCGCAGTTGTTGACGCCGACCGCACCGACGTTGCGGGCGTCCACGTTTTCGAAGGACGCGCTGCCCGCGACCCGGGCGCTCACCACGGATGTACCCGTGCCGTCGACCCTGATGTTCTTGAACTTGACGCCGTTGATCGAGTACAGGTCCTTCACCGGCCAGTCGCTCACCAGCATGATCGCGTTGTACGTGCTGTCGAGGTAGTGGTCGCCGGTCACCTGCACGTCGGCGGCGATGCTCTTGTCGAGCGCGTAGAGCCAGATCGCGCCGAGCCCGATGTTCCAGTTGAGCTCGTAGGTGCCGGCGCGTACCACCGTGTTGTTGGTGATGGCCAGCCGGCCGGCGAACGCCTCGGCGCCGAAGCGCGATCCGGCGTGTATGCCGCTGCCCTCGCGGATCGGGTCGGCGACGAGGTTGTTCGACACGGTGTTGTCGGTGCCGCCGTAGATGGCGATGCCGTTGGCCAGTGTCGGCGTCTGCACGGTGTTGTGGTCGAACGTGTTGTTGGCATTCGTCGTCTTCTCGGCCCACATGGCCAAGCCGTCGTCGCCGGTGTTGCGGACGAAGTTGTTGGCCACGACCGAGTTGGTGACGCCGGTGTGGAAGTTGAGCGCGTCGGCGATCTGGTCGACGATCACGTTGTTGGTGATCCGGGTGTTCGTCATCGGCCCGTCGAACCACATGCCGACCTTGGTGTGGCGGATGTAGAGACCGTCGATCGTGGAGTTGCTCAGCGCGCCGCCGATGCCGTTGACCTGGTCGGTGTCGATCCGCTCGCGCACGTCGCCCTCGATCGTGAAGCCGGACAGATGCACGTTGCTGCTGCCGCCGTCCTTCACGTACCTGCCGTAGAAACCGACGCCGGTGTGCACCGACAGGTCCGGCGCCGGCTCGGGGAGCGCGACCTCCTTGCCCTTGATGATCGTGTACCAGCTGCCCGCGCCCTCGATGGTCACGTTGTCGACGATGATGTGGCGGTTGACCTGGTACGTGCCCGGCGGGATGTAGACCTTGAGCTTGGCCCGCTTGGCGAAGGCGATCGCCCGGTCGAATGCGTCCGACGACTCGCGGCGCCCGGTCGGGTCGGCGCCGAAGAGCAGCACGTTGGCCGCGACGAGCCGCACGTGCGGCGGGCCGACGAGCTGCGAGTCGAGCAGGTCGATGACCGTCCACGCGGCGTTGGTGCCGGCCGGGGCGGTGAGCCGCACCCGGTCGCCGGCCCGGTAGGTCTTGCCGAGCAGCAGCCGCTGCTCGTCGTAGAAGTGCATCGGGCGGAACGGCTTGGTGATCGTGGGTGTTGGCGTGGTGGCGGCCGGCACGCACGAGCACTCGGTGATCCACCAGTCGGGGTGCAGCAGGTCCGCGTTGGGGTCGTTGGTGAACGGGTATTGGTTGTACAGCCACGCGTACTGCGAGGTCAGCGTCATGGTTTTCTTGGCCTTGCCGTTGACCGTCACGTCGAGCGGCGCGGTGATGCCACCCCCGTTGGGCGCGTCCGGGATGCTGTAGCGCACGTTGACGGCGTTGGCCGCCGCGGGCAGCGTGAACTCCACGTACTGGCCGGGCGCCAGCTTCACCGCCTTGCGGCCGGAGGCCTCCGCGGGAAGGGTGTAGGCGGTGCGGTCCGGCCCGATGACCGCGCCGTTCGTCACGGCGTTTTCCGCCTCCTGCTCCAGGAAGTCGACCCGCGCGCCGCGGCCGGTGACGAGGGCGGGGTCGAGGGCGGCCCGGGTCACGACCGGGGCGGCGGTGCGGGCACCCGCGCTGGCCGGGGCGGCCCAGGCGGTCGCGGACAATGTCAACACAACGGGCAGTGCCAGCATGCGTCTGTAGGTCATCAGCACGGGCTCGATTCTGCGAGTGCGGGAGTGTTGCGATGACGTTAAATCCCGACGCGAGAGGAGACAAGAGCCGATTGGATGACGAAAGAAGGCGTGCTGATGACGAAAGAACAGCACACCCGCTGCTCGCCTACCTCCTTGCGGCCGCCGACGGCGAGTTTCCGCCGGTCGACGGCGCCTGCACGGTGCTTCCGCCGCTCGCGAGTGGCCTGGCCTGTTCGGTCGCCTTCACCGGCCACGCGCTGGTAGCCACCGCGCATCCGCCGGAGGCCGTGCTGGCTCAGCGGCCGGACGGGTTCGGCGGGTCGATGAGCCCGGATTTCCTGCGCTGGCTGGCCGGACCAGCCGGCTGGATCGGCGTCGTCGACGCCACGCTCGTCGCACGCGGGCGGGGCGGCGCGAGCCTTCCGCTCCGCCCGGACGCGGCCGACCATCCGCGGGTACGGCACGCGACGGAGCTGCGGCACGACGTCCGGGTGTACGGCGACGCGCGGGGCCTCGTCACGCTTTCCGAAGGCTTGGCCGGACGCACCGAGATCAGCGTCGAGGCGGCGTCCGAGGGTCAGGGACGCGGCTGGGGCCGGAGCCTGGTGCACGACGCGCTCGGGCTGGTGCCGCCCGGCGAGCCGGTCTTCGCCGCCGTCTCGCCCGGCAACGCCCGCTCGTTGCGCGCGTTTCTCGCGGTCGGCTTCACCCCGATCGGCAGCGAGGTCATCCTCCGGCCCGGAGAGTGACACGGGCCGGAGGATCACCATTCACCGTGTCCTACGGGATCGGGTAGTCCGCGATGTACACCGGAACGCCGATCTTCGTGGTGTCGGCCGCCTCGCCCACACCGTTGACCACGTGGTCGATCGTGCCGGCGCTGAGGTTGACGGTCATGATGTGGTGCAGCTTGACACCCGGCCGCTGCGGCACCTCGAAGCCGTTCTCGGTGTGGATCGACGGGTTGTTCTGGTTGAAGACGTACACGCCCGCGCCGTAGAGGTTGTGGGTCTTCACCTTGTCGCCGACCTTGTAGCCGGCGTACCCCTCGACGCTTCCGTTCATCCAGTCGGCCTGTGTCGGTGGGTCGTACGGCAGCTCGTTCTGGTAGAGGACCACCGTGCCGCGCTCGCCGTTCCACACGGTGTTGTACCGCTGGAAGTGCTCGACGAACAGGCCCGTGGCGGTCACGTCGTCGCCGTTGATGACGGCGCCGTACCGGCCGGTGTTGGTGTTCCACCGCTCGGTGTCGGTGAAGCCCTCGACGCCGTGGTCACCACGCCACACCCAGGTGTGGTCGATGAGGACGTTGTCGCTGTTGACCTCCAGCGCGATGTTCGTCTTGCCGACGTGCGGGCCGCCGACCCGGAAGTACACGTCGTTGAGCGTGGTGGGGTTGCTCGGCGAGTCGAAGCCCAGGCCGTGCTTGCGGCCCACCCGCAGCAGCACCGGCGACTCCTTGAGGCCGGCGTCGATCGTGACGCCGGCGACGATCACGCCGGGCACGTCGGCGACGTCCAGCGGGATCGAGCCGTTGACCGCGGTGAGCGTGGCGTGGCCGAGGCCGAGGACGACCGTGTTGGGGCGCCACACCTCGATGCTGCGGGCGATGTCGTACACGCCCGGCGTGAGCAGCAAGTGCTTGCCGAGCGCCAGCGCCAGGTTGATCTTCAGGACCGAGTCGCCCGGCTTCGCCACGTAGAAGTCGGAGAGCGGGATCGTGCGGCCCGGCGTGAGGCCGTTGGCCCAGGTGACGCCGCTGGTGTTGCGGTGCGCCGACGGCACGCGGACCTGGTATCGGCCCTTCGCGTCGACGAAGAGGAACGGCTTCTCCCGGCTCAGCGGGGTGGTCTCCAGCGTCGTGTACGGCGGGCTGGGGAACGCCGAGTCGTCGGGCGCGCCGGTCACGCCCGCGAAGACCTGGTTCCACACGGCGTTCGACCAGCCGGCGACCTCGCTGTTGCGGGTCAGCCACTGCTGCTGCGAACCGTTCGTGGTGGCGGGCAGGCGGGAGTCGGCGATGAAGCCGCCGCTGGCGTACTGCGGGCCGGCCGTGCAGTAGTCCATCAGCGACAGGTTGCCGCCGGTGATGTTCACGCGGCGCAGGGACACGGCCTGGGAGACGGCCCAGAAGTTGGCCGACGCGCGGCAGCCGTCCTGCCCTAGTGCGTTGATGTTGAGCGAGAGGTTGGAGAGCGTGCGCCAGAAGTTGACCAGCGCGAGGCAGTTGCTCGTGCCGCCGTTCTCCAGGCAGCGGTTGTAGACCTCGATCTTGCCGTTGATCACCACGTCGGTGGGCGAGGCGCCGAGGCCCGCGATCTCCGTGTAGTAGCCGACCTTGACCTGGAGCGGCTGCTCCGCCGTGCCGTACGTGCCCGGCTTGAACAGGAACGTGTACCGGTTGGTGCCCATCTCGGCGTTGACCTGGGCGGCATGCGTGGCGTCGAGCGTGGCCTGGATCTGGCTGATCGGCATGCTCGGGTCGAAGATCGTGACGTTCGGCCCGAAGACCGACGCGGGACTGGCTGACGTGGATGGTGCGGCGACGGCGGCGGTCCCGGTGCCCGCGGTGGCCGTCGCCAGTACGAGGCCGAGCGTGAGTGCCCGTCTCAGGTGCCTTTTCATGCGGTTCGTCCTCTCCGCTGCGGCCCTGGGTGAGAGCGCTCTCCCGCCAGGACCACTTCGTTCACGTCGTGGAATAAGGGGACGCTTGTTTCTACCGCGTGAATCGACGCAGCGCCATGCCCGTACGGGTGCTGATTTCCGTACGGGCCGGCGAGGGAAAACCGTAAGGCGGCCTCAGACGGTGATGACCACCTTCGCCCGCGCGTGCTCCACCTCCAGGTACCGGATGGCCTCCGGCACCTCCGCGAGCGTGAACGTCCGGTCGATGGCCGGCACGACCTTGCCCGACTCGATGAGCTCGCGCAGCGTGGCGAGGTGTTCCGCGCGCGGCGCCATACCCATCAGGGAAGTCAGCCGGTGGCGGGCGAACCGGGCCGCGACCTGCGCCTTGATCTGTAGGCCCATCGGTCCCGTGACGTGCGGGCGGCCGTTGCGCGACACACCGCCGCCGGAAAGCAGGAGCACACCATCGGCGGTGAGCACCCGCCGGAGGTCGGCCAGCGTGCGGTTGGCGACAAGGTCGAAGACCATGTGGTACCGCTGCCCGTCCTGGGCGAAGTCTTCCTTCGTGTAGTCGATCACGCGGTCCGCACCCAGCGACTCAACGAGTTCGACGTTGCGCGTGCTGCACACGGCGGTCACCTCCGCGCCGAAGGCCCTGGCGATCTGCACGGCGAACGTCCCCACGCCGCCGGACGCGCCGTTGATCAGGATCCGCTGCCCCGCCGTGACCCGGGCGACGTCGCGCAGCCCGACCAGCGCTGTGCAGCCGGCCATCGGCACTGCCGCCGCCTGCTCGAAGGTCAGGTTGGCCGGCTTGTGCTCCACCTGGCCATCCGGCACGCACACGTACTCCGCGAAGGCGCCGTCCATGTCGCACACGTCGCCGTACACCTCGTCGCCCGGCCGGAAGCGGGTCACGCCTTTACCGACCGCCTCCACCCGGCCGGCCACGTCGCTGCCCCGGATCCGCCGCTTCGGTGCGTTGAAGCCGAAGACTTTGGGCATGGCCAGGCGGGCCAGATAGGGGTCGCCGCGCATGACGTGCCAGTCGCGCGCGTTGACCGCCGCCGCATGCACGCGCACGAGCACCTCGCCGTCGGCGGGTGCCGGTTTGTCCACCTCGCGCAGCGCGAGGTCGTCGGGTGAGCCGTACCGCTCCTGGACGATCGCCTTCATAGCATCGATGGTGACGAGCGCAGGGCATCACTTTCATCGGTACATGGGCCGCGTCTGGGACGGCCCATGGTCGGGTCCGCCGACCGTACTTAAGGACGACTCCATTGACGACGTGCCCACAGCTGCCCGCGGGCGAGGCGCGCGTCTGCGGGTCCTATGTGTACCCGGCGGCCACGAAATTGTTTGACTAACGTCTATGTGCGTTACCAGCGCAACCACGCCGCTTTTCCATATGACGAAAGAACCATCTGTTGACATCAATGGCTCCACGGCGCGGGTCTCTTCTCGGGTTATCGTCCCTCCTTCGTGCTCGGGGTTGTAAACGGCGGCGGGGAGGAGACCGGATGCAGCCCTGCGGGACAAAGGAGGGTCTGCCTATGACCCTGAAACGTGCGGCGGTCGTGGCGGCGACCGTCGCGGTCACCCAGTGCCTAACTGTCAACATCCTCGTCGAAGCGCTAACCGGCGGCGAGGTCCCGACCATCGTCAACCTCTTCACCCTCGCGACCGCGTCGGTGTCCACCGTCGTCGCAGTACAGGCAGAATTCCACAATCGCACTCAGGATCGCCTGAATGCACTGACCGACTTCCTCGTCACCCGGCTGTCCGAAATCGACGAGCGCACCACCGACCACAACGCCGGGTTCGTGGAGGGCTACCTGCTCAGCCACGGACGTGAAAGCACGGTGCGGCCGTTGGCATCACCGGGCAACGGCCGCCGCACCGACTGAACCACCCACCCCGCCGCCGACTCCCAGAGGCAGCGCGGTGTCAGGGCCGCCGGGCCGCGGCCCTGACACCAGTCGCCGGCGAGGTACCTTCGGCGGATGCCCTCCCAGCCCATCACCGCCGCAGCGGCCGGCACCTGGACACTCGCCGGCCGCACCGTCCACCGGATGGGCTTCGGCTCGATGCGCATCACCGCCAACCCGGATCGCGAGCTCGCCGTCAGCGTGCTCCGGCGGGCGGTCGAGCTTGGCGTAAACCACATCGACACGGCCGCCTTCTACTTCTCGCCCGGCGGCATACTTCGCGTGGGCAGCGGCCCGACGCGGTACGCCACCGAACTGATCCGCGAAGCCCTCTCGCCGTACCCGGAGGATCTGCTCATCGCGACGAAGGTCGGGCCCGGCGTCGATCCGGTGACCGGCGCATACACCGACGCGACCTCGGCGGCCGAGCTGCGCGCGCAGGTCGAGGAAAACCTGCGCCGGCTCGGCCGCGACCACCTCGACCTCGTCAACCTGCGGATCGTGAAACGACCCGGCCGCGACTCGGTGGCGGAGCGCTTCGGCGCGCTCGCGCAGCTCCGCGACGCCGGGCTGATCCGCCACTTGGGACTGTCCAATGTGCGCCTCGACCACGTCGACGAGGCTGCGGCCATCGCGCCGGTGGCGTGCGTGCAAAACAGCTACGCCCTCGACAACAACCGCAAGGACGACGCGCTCCTGCGTACCTGCGGCGAGCGCGGCATCGCCTTCGTGCCGTTCTTCGCGATCGCCGGCGCACGGCGCGAGGAGGGCGCCGGCACCGACCACGACGAAGCCGTGCGGGCCGTCGCCAGCGCCCACGGCGTAACCCCGCACCAGGTGCGCCTGGCGTGGACGCTGTACCAGGGCCCGCACGTGCTGGCCATCCCCGGCACCGGCGACCCGCACCACCTCGAGCAAAACATCGCCGCCAGCGCACTCCGTCTCACCGCAAATGACCTGGCGACCCTGGACGCTGACCGACACTTTCACGGGCGGGTGGCTTGAGTTGGGCTGCCGAGGTAACAACAGCAGATCTGAAGCTGGCGCACGTGGGCCTCGCTGGTGGCGAAGCCCATGTGCGCCAGCTTGATCGTGCGCGCTGCCGCCGGCTAGGCGGCGGCGCCGACGAGCTGCCTGGGATCCTCGGCGTCGGCGCTCTCCTCGTCGGCCGGTGCGGTGTCGAGCGGATGGGCCAGCTCGTCCTTCGGCATCCTGGCCAGCACGATCGCTGCCACGGCGAAGGCGGTGGGCAGCAGGCCGGCGACCGCGAACGTGACGCCCAGCCCGATGCCGCTGCTGACCGGGCCGGCTAGCGCCATCGACACCGGCATGAAGACCAACGAGACGAAGAAGTCGAGGCTGGAGACCCGGCCGAGCATGTGCGGCGGCACCCGGCGCTGCAACAGCGTGCCCCAGATGACCATCGGCGCGGAGAAGCAGATGCCGACCACGAAGACGGCCGCGGCGATCACCCAGACGTTGGCGATCAGGCCGATCAGCACCAGCGGGAGGCAGCCGGCGCCCCAGAAGAGGTTCATGACCGTGAGGTAGCGGCGGGGCATCTTGAACATCGCCATGCCGAGCGACCCGATCGCACCGCCGATGCCGAACGCCGCCATGACGATCGCGTGGTCGCCGGGGCCACCGCCGGCGCGGTCCTTGATGACGAACGGGATCAGCACCTCGACCGGGCCCATGATCAGCAGGATCAGCGCCGAGGCGAAGAGCAGCGTCGCCAGCAGCCACGGGGTGCGGGCCATGTAGACGAAGCCGTCCTTGAGGTCGACGAGCGCGGCGCGGACCGGGTGGGCCGGCTCGGCGGACCTGTCGCGGCGCAGCGGCACCGGGCGGACGAGCAGCAGGAACGCCACGCCGATCGCCTCCAGCACCGCCACCATGACGATCGCCGCGCCAGGTGAGGAGGCCGCGATCAGCGCGCTGGCCACGGCCGGGCCACCGGCCTGCATGATGGTCGGCCGCAGCATGCCCTCGACGCCGTTGGCCGCCATCAGGTCTTCGGCCGGCAGGATCGACGGGAGCAGCGCCGAGTAAGCGGGGTAGGTGAACCCGTTGCCGAGGCCGATCACGCCGGCCACCACGATCAGGTGCCAAAGGTGAAGCAGATCACCGACCGCGAGCGCGGCGACCACCGCGATCGCGACCGTGCGCGCGCCGGCGACCGCGAGCAGGATGCGGCGCTGCGGCACCCGGTCGGCCAGCACGCCGCCGAGCAGCGTGGTGGCCACCATGCCACCGGCCGCGGCGGCGGAGACCAGCGAAAGCTCGGTGGGACCGCCGCCGAGCGCGATGACCTGCCAGACCAGCGCGATCAGCCAGACACCGGCGGCGAAGAGCGACATCGTGACGGAGCCGGCGAGCAGCCTGTACTGCCCCAAGCGAAACGGGCGCAGCGGCCCGCGCAGCCATCGGGATCCGGTGTCGCTCATCGTCCTGCCCCCTTGGTGTCGACCCTCTGGGGACTATGACGGACGGGACCGACAAAACTCATCGACGTTTCGGCGGACGGGCGCCGGTGGCCGGCATGCGGTCGGCCTGCCACCGGCGCCCTGGTCGCTTTTCTCGGGAGGAGGAGCCGGCGGAGGAGGAGGGGGCCTCCAGCGCCAGCGAGCCACGAGAAGAGCGACCTCGCCCGCTGCCGAGCCCACGCCAGCCATACCGGAGACCGGCGCAGCGGGCCGGGCGGGCGTGCCCGGCGCACCCGTTCCGGAAGCGGTGGGAATCGGGGGGTGTCCCACCACCGCCGGCCGAGCTGCCGGGAGCTGAGGCGAACGCCATGGTGGGCACGCTGCCGGGGTTGGTGCCGGCCGTCGTGCCAGCCGGGCGGGCGCCACCGCTCCGACCGCGGCCGATAGCCGCCCCGGCCAATGTGCCCCCATTGCGGATTCCTCCCACGTGCCCACCAGGCGCTTCCGAAAGACGATGCCAACAGACCCGGTACAGGTGGCGCGACCGGTCGATCGGGCCGAGGCGGCGGAGGAAGGGGTAACGAGTGAAGACGTCCGTACACATTTCCGGTTCGCGGCCCGATATCGGTAACAGGGCGCTGATGACCTTGCGTGTACCCGGCTCAACCGTGCGGCCCGCGACCCTGGTCACGATCACGGCGAGCGGGTGTAACCTGCTGGCCGGACCAGCGCGACAGGGATCGGGGCTTTGGACGACGAGGAACTCGAGAGCGCCCTCGCCGGTGCGGTGCGGGGAGACTCCGCGGCCTTCGCCTGCCTGTGGCGAGCGCAGCAGCCGGCGCTGCTGCGCTATCTGCGGGTGATCGTAGGCGACGCGGCCGAAGACGTGGCCTCCGAGACGTGGCTTCAGACCGCGCGGGCTCTGCGCGGGTTCACGGGCACGGCGGCCGGGTTTCGCGTCTGGCTCTTCACGATCGCCCGTAACCGCGCGATCGACGAGCGGCGGCGGGTCCGGCGGCGCCCGGAGGAGCCTCGCGACCTGACGGAGCGTGAGCTGCCGGCGACTTATCCGGATGCGGCCACCGAGGTGATCCAGCACTCCGAGACCGACTGGGCACTGAGTGTGATCGCCACGTTGCCCAAGGAGCAGGCCGAGGCCGTGACGCTCCGGGTCGTGGCCGGGCTCGACGTGGCGCAGACCGCCCAGGTGCTGGGCAAGCGGCCGGGAGCGGTACGGATCGCGTCGATGCGGGGCCTGCGCCGGCTCGCCGAGCACGCCGAGGTGCAGGCCCGCCGCGCCGCGTCGAGGCCGCCGCTCGACCTCCATTCGCCGCGGACCGAGGGGGTGTGACGCCGTGATTCGTCGGCCATGGCGGCGCCGGATCAAGCCGGACGAGGCCGAGCGGCTGCTCGCCGGCCGGCCGGACACCGAGCACCCGGAGCTGGGCCGCCTGCTGGCCGCGGCCGCCGCCCCGCCCCGGCCGGAGGAGCTGACCGGGCTCGACTCGGCCCTCGCCGCGTTCGAGGAGGCCGGCCGGGTCGAGCGCCCGGCACCGGCGCCCCGCCGGCGGCACGTGCTCCGGCCGCTCGCCGCCGCGGCGGCCGTGTCGGTGCTGCTCGTCGGCGGCGTCGCGGTGGCCGCCGAGACCGGCTACCTGCCCGGCACCGGCCCGCCCGCGAAGGAGAGCCTCGCGCCGCGCGAGGTGCCGTCTTCCGCCGCGCGGACGAGCCCGGGTGGTGGTGCCACGAGCGGACCGGCCCCCACGCCCAGCCCCACTGCCAGCGGCCCGACGGCCGGCCCTGCCGACAAGACCGCGGCCAGGCTCTGCCGCCAGTGGGACGACCGGCGTGTGAAGGGCAAGCCGATGAAGCCCAAGGACCTGGCCGAGCTTGCTCGGTTGGCCGGCGGAGAGCCACGGATTCCCGGATTTTGCGCACCGCTGCTCCCGCCGACGCCGACGGAGTCGCCGAAACACCCGGACAAGAAGAAGGGTGGCCCGCCCACATCGGCCAGGCCACCCTCCGTGACGGGCTAGCCGCCGGTTATCTGGAACTGCGAACCCGGCTCGACGACGATGTGTCCGGTCGCCGAGTTGGTGATGGTGACGTTGGTCAGCGTCGCGCTGCCGCGTGCGCTGCCTTGTGCCAGGATGCCGGCGCCGTTGTTGGACTTGTCGATCCGCACGTTGGTGATCACCACGCCCGGTATGTTGCCACCGCCGCCCTTGAACTGGATGCCGTCGTACGTGGAATCCATGATTTCGGAGTCGCGGATGACGACGCCGGGGATGTCCCGGCCCGGGGCGAATATCGTGATGGCGCCAAACTTCTGCTGCTCACCCCAGAAGACGCCGCCACAGCGGTAGAGCCCGTTGTTGGCGAGCAGCGTGGTTCCGGAAAATGGCTGCGGGCTGTGGTCGGTCGCCAGCATGATGCCCGGGTAGTTCATCGTGTCGTAGATCAGGTTGTTTTCGGCGGTGTTTCCGTAGCCGCCGTAGATGGCGATACCGTTCGCCCGCCACGGCAACTGGATGGTGTTGTTGGTGAAGTGGTTGTCGTGCCCGATGTCCGTCGCCTGGTCACGGACGAAGGTGCTCGACCAGACCGCCAGCGAATCGTCACCCGTGGTACGGAACGACGAGTTGAAGACGCGCGAGTTTCGCGTGCTGTTGGCGAAGTTGATGCCGTCCGCGTATGTGTTGCGGATCCGCATGCCGCTGAAATCGAGGCCGTCGCCCGGGTTCCAGTACGCCGGGGTGTCCGAGTAGTCGCGGCCGACCCAGGCGCCGACGTTGACGTGTTCGATCCAGACGTTGCTGATCCGCGTGTTCTTGCCGAGCCGGCCGTTGATCCCGTGCCCCCGGTTGGCCCGGTTGGTGGTCATACCGAAGATGGCCAGGTCCGAGATCTGGGTGTTGTCGTCGATGTCGAAACCGACGTTGCCCTCGTGCGGGTGGTTGATGTTGCCGACGACGTTCTGCGGCTCGGTGTTCGTGTAGAGCCGCGTGTGCCACATGCCCGCGCCACGGATGACCGCGTTGCGGATGCCCTTCTGGTTGTACTGGCCCCGGGTCGGGTCCGGCGACAGGATCTTCTGCTCCTGGCGCCATTGGCCGGCCGGGATCCAGACGCAGCTGATCACGCCGTTTTCGTCGTCGGTGACGGCCCGCTGGATGGCCGCGCTGTCGTCGACGTTGTCGTTGGCCACCGCGCCGTACTGCGTGATCGAGGTGCAGCCGGCCGGCTGGCTCAGCGCCGGCGCCACCTGCTCCAGGTCGATCAGGTCGATGATGTAGAACTGCGCGCTGTCGTTGGCGTCCCGCTGTAGCTTGAACTTCGTGCCCGGCGGATAACTCTGGCCGAGCAACAGGTTTGACTCGTCGAAGAGCCGGCGGGCGTTGGCCTGCGGCGAGTTCGAGAGCCCCTCGGTGTCGTCCGTCGTGCCGTACAGCCAGCTGTTGCGCGACGACAGCGTGACCTTCTGGGCGAACGTGCCATTGATGTAGAGGCTGATGGTGGCTTCCATGCCACCGCCGCCCGGCGAGTCCGGGATGGAGTTTCGCACGACGATCGAGTTGGCCTGGTTTGTCGAGGTGAACTCGACGAACTGCCCCGTGCTGTTGAGCCGCACCGACTGCCGCCCCGACGACTCGGTGGCGAAGTTGGTGTGCCCGAACGTACGCAGCGGGTCGGCGACCAGCAGCGTGCCCTGGTAGTCGGCGGCCTCGGCCTCGTACTCGGTGTACGGAACAGCGGCACCGCGACCGACCACTATGGACCGGGCGAGCGAGTTGTTGTTTTCGTTCGTCTCGGTGACCGCGTTCGTCGCGTCGGCGGTGGCCCTGATGGTGGCGCCGCCACTCGTCGCCGTCCAGCTGCCGCTGATCGCCACGTTGACGGTCGCGCCGGCGGCGATCGAGGCGGTGTTCGTGTTGAGCGTCGTGCCGCCGGCCACCACGCGGGTCACCGTGGTGGCGCCGCTCGCGGCGGTGCCGCGGTTGTTGACCGTCACCGTGAACGTGACGGAGGCGCCCACCGCCGGGTTCGGCGGGTTCGAGGTGATACCGGTGACCTGGAGGTCAGGGCCGGGCGCCTGCGCCACCACCAGCGGCGAGGGCGCGGTGAAGCTGTTGTTGTCGTTGCTCTGCTCGACGACCTGGTTGGCCGGGTCGACCGTCGCGGTGTAGCTGTAGCTGCCCATCGGCCGCGTCCCGGCGTTGAACGTGACGGTCGCCGAGGCGCCGGCGGCGAGGCCGGCCACCGGGGTGCTGCCGGCCAGCGCGCCACCGAGGTTGAAGTTGACCGAGGTCGCGCCGGAGGCCGCCGAGCCGTCGTTGCGCACCGTGGCCGAGAGGGTGATCGCGCTCGCCTCGTTCGGCGATGCCGGACTCCAACTGCCCGCGCTCACGACGAGGTCGGGGTTGGGCGCCATGGTGCCGACGACCTGTACCTCGGCGACCTGCCCACCGGGCGCGCCGCTGTTGGCGGTAAAGCGCAGCTGCACGTCGGCGGTGCGGCCGGTCACCGGGACGGTCACCGAGTTCTGGTTCGTCGACGAGCTGAAGCTGTACGTCCCGCTCGCCTTCAGCGACGTGTACCCGGTCGCGCCCTGGTCCCGGCCGAGGATCTCGAAGGTCTGTGTGCGCGGACCCCACGCCGGGTCGGGGTTGAGCTTGACGGTCACCGACGTGACATCCGCGTTCGCGCCGAGCTTGACGGTCAGCGTCCCCGGCTGGCCGTTGGACTCCCAGTAGGTCGCGAGGTTGCCGTCGTTGGCGTTGGTCGCGACGAAAGTGTGCACGAACGAGGACGCGTCGATCGGCTTGCCCGCGGCAAGGTTGGTGCCGCCCGGCGGGTTCTCACCGACCCTGGTGACGTGGTTGCTGTCCGCCGACTCGTTGGTGGCCGCGTCGCGGGCGCGCACGAAGTACTCCACCGTCGCGCTCGCCGGCTGGGTGTCCGTGTACGTCAGGACGTTGCCCGCCACGCTCGCCCGCTCGGCACCGTTCGCGAAGATCGTGTAACCGGTGACGCCGACGTTGTCGGTGGAAGCGTTCCAGGTCAGCCTGATCTGGCCGGCGGCCGGCTGGGTGAAGGCGAGGCCGCCCGGCGCGGTCGGCGCCTGGGTGTCGCCGCCGGTGGTCGTCCCGTAAACCTCGAACTCGGCGATCTGCCCCGCCGGCCAGCCGGTGTTGGCGGTGATGTGCACCCGCACGTACCGGACCGTCGTGGCCGCGAAGTCGATCGTGACGGTGTTGGCCGAGGCCGGGTCGAACGCCCGGCCCGCCGAGGCGGAGAGTGTGCTGGAGGTGCCGGCCTCGGTGCCGCCCTGCACCGCCAGCGTCTGGGTGCGGGCGCCCCAGCCGGTCGGCAGCTTCAGCACGACGCGGCTGACGCTCGCGGCCGTGCCGAGGTCCACCTGGAGCCATTGCGGGAACGCGTTGTTGGTGCTTTCCCAGTAGCTGCCCGGGTTGCCGTCGTTGGTCAGGTTGGCGCCGAAGCCGCCCTGCGCACTGCTCGCCGTCATCACCTTGCCGGTGGCGAGGTTTCCGCCGCCGCCCCCGGCGCCGTAGATCTCCATCTCGGAGACCTGCGCGGCCGGCCAGCCGGTGTTGGCCGTGATGTTCGCCCGCACGTACCGGGCGCTCGCCGTGGTGAAGTTGATCGTGACCGCGTTGCCGCTCGCCGGGTTGAACATCCGTCCCGCCGACGCGGAGAGGGTGCTGAAGTTGGTGCCGTTGGTGCTGCCCTGGACGCTGAGTGTCTGTGTGCGGGTCTCCCAGCCGCTCGGCAGCTTGAGCACGACCTGGTCGATGCTCACGCTGCTGCCGAGGTCGATCTGTACCCACTGGGGAAACGTGTTGCCGGGGCTCTCCCAGTAGGTGGCCGGGTTGCCGTCGTTGACGTTGCCCGCGGTGTACTGCCCGTTGGACCCGCTGGCCGACGCGGTGCGCCCGGCGGCCAGGTTGGGCCCGCCGGCCGCCATCGCGGGCGTGGGCGCGAGCCCGGCGTAGACCAGACCTGCGGCGAGAACGCCGCTGATCAGCCGCCAGCTGAGCTGTTTCCGTCTCATGGTGTCCCCTTGCGCTGGTGAACGACGAGGTGGAGCGCCGCTGGTCCGGGACAGCCGTGCGGCATGGCGGTGTGGTTTAACGCGCACTTCTGCTAGCTTCTTGCACGCAAGCATCGATTTCTTGCGGGCCAGGGGTCTAAGGTTTCAGATGTGTCACTGGTTCGTCAACAGTTCGCCCACATCGATCGTCACGCCGGTCGATCTTTCGGAGAGTTCCCAGAGCCGGCGCTGCGCCGCGACCTCGTACGACTGCGGTGAGGACCTGATCTTGACCGGATGTCCGGTGAACTGGAGCCGGCCGGGCGGCCCGAAGAAGTCGCCGCCGCGCGCCTCCGGGTCGACGGCGGCCCGCAGCGTGGCCAGCGCGCCGACCCGTGGATCCTGAAGCAGCCACCACGTGAGCGGCCGAAACCACCGCCCGGCCACCGCACGGGAGACCGGATCGAGCTCGCGGGTGAACTCCGTACGCGCGTTGCCCGGATGCGCGGCCACGGCGATGGTGGGCGCGCCGGCGGCCGCGAGCCGCCGTTGCAACTCGTACGTGAAGAGCAGGTTGGCGAGCTTCGACTGGAAGTAGGCGGCGCGGTCGCGGGCGGTGTACACCCAGCCGCGCGCGAAGTGCGGATCGTCGAAGTTGAACGTGCCGGCGCCGAACCGGTGGCCGATGCTGCTCACCGTCACGACGCGCGAGCCGGGGACCGCGAGCAGCCGGTCGAGCACCAGCCCGGTGAACGCGAACGGGCCGAGGTGGTTGGTGGCGAGCGTCCGCTCGAAGCCGTCCACTGTGGTCTCCCGGCGCGGCCACAGGCCACCGGCGTTGTTGACGAGCAGGTCGATCCGCGGATGGGTGGCGCGCAGCTCGGCGGCGGCACGCCGCACCGACTCCAGCGAGGCCAGGTCGAGCCGGAGCGTCTCGACGGTCGCGCCCGGGGCGGCGGCCCGGATGCGCTCCGCCGCGCCGGCCGCCCGCTCGTCGCTGCGGCACGCCAGCACCACGGTCGCCCCACGCGCGGCGAGCACCCGGGCCGTCACGAACCCCAGACCGGTGTTACCGCCTGTGACGACCGCGACGCGGCCGCTTTGATCCGACACTTCCGCCTCGGTCCATCGCCGTGCCATCGCACACCTCCTGAGATAGAATCCGGGACGTACGTCCCGCTTCTTCGACTATACGGGACGGTCGTCCCGCTTAGCAATGGAGGAGTGCGCGTTGGCGAGAGAGCTCCGTGCCGACGCCCGGCGCAACAGGGCCCGGGTGCTGGCGGTCGCCGCCGAGGTCTTCGCCGCCGAAGGTCTGGCGGTGCCGATCCACGAGATCGCCCGCCGGGCGGGCGTAGGCACCGGCACGGTCAGCCGCCATTTCCCCACAAAGGAGTCGCTGTACGCGGCGATCCTGCTGGAACGGATGGAACGGCTCACCGCCGAGGCGGACGCGCTCGCCACGAGCGAGGAGCCGGGCGAGGCGTTCTTCCGGTTCTTCGCCACGCTGGTCCACGAGGGCGCCGCCAACCGCGGACTGGCCGAGGCGCTCGCCGGCGCCGGCTACGACCTGGACGCGGCCGGCGTCGAGGCCGGCCACGACGTCTCGGGCCGCCTCCGCACACTGCTCGCGATGGCGCAGGCCGCCGGCACGATCCGGTCCGATGTGGAGTTTGCCGACGTCAAGGCACTCATGGTCGGCTGCCAGGCCCACCCGGGTGGCAGCACAGACAAGGCCGCGCTAGACCGCATAATCACGGTTGTCTGCACCGGCCTCCGCGCCTGACCCCGGCTATTGGGAGTACTGGCGCTAACGCGAGCGGGCGGTGTTGCGTCAGCCCAGGCCGACTGGTGGGTTGAAGAGGCTGACGGCCATCAGCACCTCGAACGGGTCGGTGGCCACCCGGCGGTCGACGCGGGCCTCGGCTCCGGTGTCGCTGCGGATCAGCACGGCGGTGTCGGCGGTCTGGCGGACCACGAAGCTGGTCACGGCGTTGAAGAGCGGCGCCACACCGGACAGTCCGATATGGATGGTGTAGGCGCCGTCGGCGGCCGGCTCGGCAGCTATCGGTGGATCGGCGGCAGCCAGCGCGTCGGCGAGTGCCGACAGGTCACCGGGGCCGTCTGGGGAAAGTGTCACCCGCATCCGTCAGCCTCCTCGTACGAAGCGCTTCTGCCATGGTGTCTCGACGGCGTGCTTGTCGTACCTCGCACGGATCCACGCCACCGCCTCGTCCGGCGGCACGCCGTCGAGCACGGCGAGGCAGGCGAGAGCGGTGCCCGTACGCCCGCGACCGCCGCCGCAGGCGATTTCGACACGCTCGCCGGCCGCCCGCTCCCATGCCTCACGCAGCGTGTCACGGGCCTGGCGGCGGTCGCTGGGCAGCCAGAAGTCCGGCCACCGGATCCACCGGCTCGCCCAGCCGACGGCCGGCGGCGGACGCCCCAGCAGGTAGACCCCGAAGGTCGGCGGCGGCCCGGCCGGCATGGGCCGCCGCAGCCCGCGCCCCCGCACGGTGCGCCCGGACGGCAGCTCCACGACGCCCGGCTCACTCGCGTCCCAACCCACCGGACCACCCTACCCACGCCGTTGACCAGGGACCTGGTGTCGCGGCGCGTCGCACGACCCCGCCCACCATGACGCGTCAGGTGTTCCAGATCTGGAAGGTCGAGAGCTGGCCGGCGGGCCAGCCGGTGTTGGCGGTGATGTTCAGGCGGAAGTATCGCTGGGTTGTCGCTGGGAAGGTGATCGTCACCGTCGGGGCGAAGTTGTACGTGGCTGACGCGGCCACCGTCGTCCAGGTGCTGCCGTTGGTGCTGCCCTGGATGGAGAGCGTCTGGTTGCGGGCGCCCCACGACGCGGGCAGTTGGAGCACCACGCGGCTGGCGCTCTGTGCCGAGCCGAGGTCGACCTGCACCCACTGGGGGAAGGCGTTGTTGGCGCTCTCCCAGTAGGTGTTCTGGTCGGCGTCGGTCACATTGGACGGTGCGTAGCTCTGCTGCTGGCTGGATGCGGTGGCCGGCCGGCCCGCCGCCAGGTTGGCGCTCGTGGTGCCGCCACCCGTGCCGGAGAGCGCCACCGTCGTGGGGCTGTTGGTGGCGCTGCTGTTGACCGTGAGCGTGCCCGTGCGGTTGCCCGTGGCGGCTGGCCGGAAGGTCACGTCGAGCGTGCAGGAGGCGCCTGCGGCAAGTGCGGTGCCGCAGTTGTTGGTCTGTGTGAAGTCGCCGGTCACCGAGACGCCGGTGACCGTGGCCGCCGCGCTGCCCGTGTTGGACACGGTCACCGCTTGGGCGGTGCTCGCACCGCCGACCGGCACCGACCCGAAGGTCAGCGACGACGCGCCGGCCGACAGCGTTGCCCCGCCTGGGTTGCCGGCGCCCGGGTACACCTCGAACTCGGAAGCCTGGCCCGCCGGCCAGCCGGTGTTGCCGGTGATGTTCACGCGGACGTACCGGGCGCTCGTGCCCGCCGGGAGCCCGATGCTCACCGTGTTGCCGGTCGCCGGGTTGAGCGTGTGCCCCGCGGACGGGACGACCGTGGTGAACGACGAGCCGTTTGTGCTCGTCTGCACCGAGAGCGTCTGCGTACGGGTGGCCCAGGCCGCGTCCGGCGGGAGTTTCAGCGCGATCCGGCCGACGCCGGTGGCCGCGCCGAGGTCCACCTGCACCCACTGCGGGAAGGAGCCGTTGACACTTTCCCAGTAGGTGGCGGCGTTTCCGTCCGTCACGTTGCCGGGTGCCAGTGACGGGTTCGCCTGGCTGCTCGCGGACGCGGGCTTGCCGGCGGCGATGTTGGTGTTGGAGCCGATACCGCTGCCGGAAAGGGCGACCGTGGCGGGGCTGTTGTTGGCATTGCTTGTCACCGTGACCGAGCCGGTGCGGCTGCCCTCGGCGGTGGGCCGGAACGTCACGTTGACCGTGCAGGAGGCACCCGCCGCGAGCGTGCCGCAGTTGTTGGTCTGTGCGAAATCGCCCGAGGCGGAGACGCCGGAGACGGTCGCGCTGGAGGTGCCGCTGTTGGTGACCGTCACGCTCTGCGCGGCCGTGGTCGAGCCGACCGCCGCCGCGCCGAACGAGAGCGAGCCGGGGTTGGCGTTCAGGACCGGGCCCGGTGCCACGCCCACGCCGGAGAGGCTGGCGGTGGCGGGTGCGGCCGCGTTGGCGACGGTGAGCGTGCCGGTGCGGTTGCCCGCGGCGGTCGGCCGGAAGGTCACGCTTACCGCGCACGACGCGCCCGCCGCGAGCGACGCGCCGCAGTTGTTGGTCTGCGCGAAGTCGCCGGTCACCGACACACCGCTGAGCGACACCGCGGCCGAGCCGTTGTTGCTGACCGAGACGGCCCGCGCGGCGCTGGTCGTGCCGGTGGCCTGGGAGCCGAAGTCGAGCGCGCTCGGCGCGACCGTGAGGCCCGACGAGTCCGGCCAGAAGACCGGCTGCGGCCACTGTCCACACTGGGCGTACGTGGGTCCGTTGATCCACGAGCCGTTGCCACCCGCGTTGACGATCTGGAAGCCGCCGCCGAGGCAGTTGTAGATCGGCGCGTTGGCCTGGCCGATCCGGGTCGCCTGCACGTTGGCGAACGACACCGAACCACCCACCTGCGCCTGGAGCACGAACGTGCCGACGCCGTCGATCGTCGCGTTGCGGATGCTCACGTTGGTGATGCTGGACCCCGAGACGAAGTGGATCGCCTCGTACGGCGCGTTGCGGATGACCAGGTCGTCGACCACCACCGCGCCGGTCATCGCCTGGTCGCGGGCGTCGAACCAGAGCGCGCCGACGCCGAACTGCCAGTTGGGGTCGAGGCTGCCGGACCGGATGATCGTGTTGCGCAGCACGTTGGTGGTGCCGGCGAGCGGCGTCGAGGCGAAGCGGTTGGCCACGTGCATGCCGCCGCCCTGCGAAATGCCGGAGTCGATCACCACGTTGTCGGTCATGCTGTTGTTGCGGCCGCCGTAGATCACCATGCCGTTCGCCCACTGGGTCTGCTCGACGGTGTTGTGGTGGAACGTGTTGCCGGAGTTTTCCACCTGGTCGGACCACATCGCCATCGCGTCGTCACCGGTGTTGCGGAAGTGGCTGTTGGAGACGACGGAGTTGGTCACTCCCTTGTGGAAGTTCATGCCGTCGGCGGTCTGGTCGCGGACCCGCATGCGGTCGAACGTCAGGTTGGTCATCGGACCGTCCATCCACATGCCGACCTTGGTGTGTTCGATCCAGATGTTGTTGATGTTCGAGTTGGAGATCGCCCCGCCGATGCCGTTGACCTGGCAGGCGTCACACCGCTCGATGACCTCGCCGCGGATCTGGAAGTGCGACATGTTGACGTTCGAGCTGCCGCCCTGGTCGATCCAGCGGCCGTAGAAGCCGATGCCCTCGCCGCCCACGATGGAGTGCCACATGCCGGCGCCCCGGATGTTGATGTTGTTGAGCACCAGGTGGCCGGTGACGAGGAAGCGGCCCGCCGGGATCCACACGGTGCCGCCCGGACCGGCGGCCGAGATCGCCGCGTTGAAGGCGGCGGTGGAGTTGACCGCGCCGCTCGGGTCGGCGCCGTGGCTCGTCACCGAGACCGAGCCGGCCGGCTGCGGGAGCGCGCCCGCCACCTGCTCGAACTCCATGAAGTCCACTGTGTACGAGGACGCCGAGCTGTTCGAATCCTTCTGGATGCGCACCTTGGCGCCAGGGTTCATCTGCGGCAGCAGTCGCTGGTACTCGTCGTAGAACCAGTGGTGGTTGCCCTGCGGCGTGTTCGAGAACTGGTAGCCGCCGTAGAGGTGGCTGTACTTGTTCGTCGTCGTGATGTCGGCCTGGCGCGCGCCATCGATGTAGAGCGAGAGCGGCGCGGTGTAGACCGAGCCGGTCGCGGTGTCCGGGATGCTGAGGCGGACCACCATCGAGTTTGCCGTCGACGGGACGGTGAACTCGACGTACTCGCCGGTGGCGTCGAGCGTTACCGCACGGCGGCCGGACGCCTCGGCCTCGAGCGTGTTGTAGGTGTAGCCGGGGCCGATCACGGTGCCGTTGGTCGCCGAGGCCTCGGCCTCGACGTGCACATAGGGCAAGGGGGCGCCGGCACCACCGGCGGCGGAGGCGGGGCCGGCGAGGATGGCGCTCGCGGCGGCGGCGACGAGCACGCCGCTCGCGACCGCGCCGGCGAGGGTGGAAGTCCGGGGACGCATGCGCTGCTCACTTTCGTGGGGGTCGATGAAAGTGGGTGCCGGGCTACCCGGGACCGTAACTCTCTCGACACAACAGCGCAATATCTAGATGGATCTCTGCAACTTCCTAGCGGTCTGCCGCAAGAGTCGTGCGCCTAGGCCAGAGCCAAAGCAGCAGAACAACCGCTAACAGGGCAAACAGTCCCACGATCCGCACCGAGCCGGCGACGCCCGTGGCGTACGCGTCCTGATATGCCGCCATGACCGCCTGCCGCTCGTCCGGCGGCAGCCTTTCGAGCACCGTGGCCGCGGCGTCCGACCCGTTCAACGCGTTGTCGAGCTTCGCGAGGTCGTCTTCGGTGAGACCGGCGGCGATGGCGTCGTCGCGGGCCCGGCTCGTCCCGATCCCCTTGGCCAGCGCCGCGCAGAGCGCCACACCGATCGCGCCGCCGAGCATGCTGCTCATCTTGAACAGGCCGGAGGCGGTGCCGGCGAGCTCGGGCGGCGGCCCGGCGACGGCGGTGTCGGAGATAGGCACCGAAAGCAGGCCCAGGCCGGCGCCGAGCACGAGCAGGCCGACCAGCAGCAGCCAGTACGGCGAGTCGGTGCTCACCAGGCCGGCGAGCAGAGTACCCACACCGAGCAGCACCAGGCCGCACGCGACCGGCAGGCGTGGACCGAGGCGCGCGGCCATCCGCGAGCCGACCGGGTTGAGCGCGAGGATCGTGAGCGTCGAGGGAAAGAGCAGGAGCCCGGCTTCCAGCGCGCTGTACCCGCGCACGGTCTGTAGGTAGAGCGCGAGCAGAAAGCTGAGGCCGGCGAAGACGATGTTCATGACGAGGTTGGCGGTCAGCGCGCCGTCGAAGTCGCGGGCGCGAAACAGCCGGAGGTCGACGAGCGGCTCGCGCACCCGCCGTTCGACGAGCACGAACCCGACGCCCAGGGCGGCGGCGACGACCAGCAGCCCGATGATCAGCGGGTCGTCGAAGCCGGTCGACTGCCCTTCCGTGAACGCGTACAGCAGGCAGAACGCCGCCGCCGCGCTGGCCACCAGGCCCACCACGTCGACGCCGCCGGAGGCGCCCACGTCCCGCGACTCAGGCGTGTACCGGAGGATTACCAGGAACGCGGCCGCGGCGAGCGGCGCGGCGATCCAGAAGAGCGAGCGCCAGCCAAGTGCGCTGGTGAGCGCCCCGCCGACGGCCGGCCCGGCCGCCTGCCCCACCCAGGCGACGGCCATCCACGCGCCGAACGCCTTGGGCTGCTCCTCGCGTGGAAACAGCGGCGGGATCAGGGCCAGCGTGGCCGGCAGGATCATCGCCGCACCGACCCCCATGAGCGCGCGGCCGGCGACGAGCCCGGGCAGGCTGGAGAGAAACGCGGTCAGCAGCGAGAAGCCGCCGAACATCGCGACACCGATCAGCAGCAGGCGGCGGCGCCCGTAGAGGTCGCTCAAGCGGCCCGCGGCGAGCACGAGCGCGCCGCAGGCGAGGCTGAAGGCGTTGTTTGTCCACTGTAGATCGGTAAGCCCGATGGTCAGCTCGGTGGAGATGGTCGGTAGCGCGACAGCCAGTTCCGCGAACGCGAGCCACACGAGACCGGCGGCACCGCAGAGCCCGGCGAGCGCGACCCACCGGTGCGTCACCTGGCTCGTTGTGGAGACGGCCATGAGACCCCTCCCGTCTTCCCGGTTTTCCCAGCATGCCCTGATATACGCAATTAGTCTCACGTTTTGGGGCTCGCTCGAGCGGGGGGCACGACATGACCGGGCAGGCGGCATGAGTGGGTGACGGGCGGCCGAGCGGCGCGGTGTACCTGCGGCTTGTCGGGCTCGGCGCGGCCATCGGCATCCCGGCGGCGTTGGTGGCCGCGCTCTTCCTGACGCTGATCCACGAGCTGGAGCACTGGCTCTGGCCCGACTCGCCGCCCTGGTACCTGGTGCTCGGCCTGCCCACCTGCGGCGCGCTCATCGTTCTCGCCGCCCGCCGGCTGCTGCCCGGCGACGGCGGCCACTCACCGCTCGGCGGCCTGAGCACCACACCGACACCGCCGCGGTACGTGCCCGGCGTCGCACTTGCCGCGCTCGGCACGCTGGGCTTCGGCGCCGTGCTCGGCCCGGAAGCGCCGGTCATCGCCCTCGGCTCGGCGGTCGGCGTGGCGGTCAGCCGCCTCTACCGCGCCGCCGGCGACCAGGGCACGGCGATGCTCTCCAACGCCGGCTCGTTCTCGGCGGTATCCGCACTCTTCGGCGGCCCGATCGTCGCCGGCATGCTGCTCGTGGAGGGCGGCGTCGGGATCGGCGCGGCCCTGCTTCCCGCCCTCCTACCCGGCCTGGTCGCCGCGGCGATCGGCTACCTGATCTTCGTCGGAGTCCGCGACTGGCCAGGCCTCGACGCACCCGGCCTCGCGGTGCCGAACCTGCCCGAGTACACCGGCGTCCACCTCTACGACCTGCTGGTCGCCATCGCGATCGGGCTCGCCGCCGCACTCACCGTCACCGGCGTCCGCGCGGTCGCCACCCGGATCGAACGGCTCGACGCCTGGCCGGTCGTCGTCCTGGGCGGCGCGGCGGTCGGCGCGCTCGCCCTGGCCGGTGACGCGCTCGGTGCCGACTCGCAGGACGTGCTCTTCTCCGGCCAGACCTCGATCGCGACCGTGGTGGAGACGAACTCGACGCGGCTCGTGGTCGTGCTCCTGGTCACGAAGTTCCTCGCGTACGCGGTCAGCCTCGGCTGCGGCTTTCGCGGCGGCCCGATCTTCCCGGCGGTCTTCCTCGGCGTCGCGCTCGCCGCCCTGGCGGTCGTCTGGTTCGACACGTCGCCGACGCTCGCCATCGCGGTCGGCGCCGCCGCCGGGATGGCCGCGCAGACGAAGCTGCTCTTCTCGCCGCTCATCTTTGGCGCGCTGCTCGTTGGCACCGCGGGGACGGACGCTGTGCCCGCCGCCGCGCTCGCGTCCGCCACCGCATGGCTCGCCACCTCCCGACTGGAGAACCTTCAAGAGGGCTTTCGGGGTCAGGGTCGCCGCTCGTCGTGACGTTTCTTCGAGGCAGATTTGCCCACGTCCGCGTCAGCTGCGGACCGTATGCTCCCGCGGGCACCGCTCCCGGCCGGCGGCTCGCAGCGCTCGCCGAAACCCCGACCGTCCACTGCCAGCTCCGCGAAACAAGCCCCCTACCCCAATAGGGGTGAGCGGGACCAGCGGCGGACGGGTAAGGCCGCGGGAGCAGCGGTCTGGACCACGACGGACGCCGCGGTAGCTCAAATCTCTGTCTAAATAAGGGATTCAGGGCCGAAGCCACCACCGGCTCGGAAAGCCTCTCGAACGCTCGAATATCTACTCGTTTCGCGCGGTCTCTGGGCCGGTGATCCGGCGGAGCATCGGCAGGGTCGAGGCGATGATCGCGAGGGAGGCGACGAGGCCGGCCGCGACCGCCGCGTAGTAGCTCGGCCCGGGCGCGCGCAGGTTGTAGTCGAGCTGCGAGGTGAGGAACAGCTGCGCGGCGAGGAAGCCCATCCCGATCGCGAGCACCGCGACGAAGAGCAGCGGCACCGTGCTCTCCAGCGCGACCACCCGGCGCAGCAGCGCGAGCCGCATGCCGGTGAGCCGCAGCAGGCTGAACGGGCGCTTGCGCTCGGTAAGGCCGCCGGCGACGCTGACCGCAAGGCTGCACCCGGCGATCGCCAGGCTGGTGACGATCACGACGTTGGCCAGCTGCTGCCACTGCACCAGCGTGTTTCGAAAGTCGCTCTCGAAGTCGGCGATGGTGTTCGGCAGCCGGTTGCTGTCTGGGAAGGCCGCCTCGAGCATGGTGCGCGACCGCTCGACGGCCGGCGCCGACCCGTCCGTGGCCACGACGACCGACGCAAGTGGCAGTCGCTGGACGCCGGCGGCGTCTACCGGCGCGACCGGCCAGACCGGTGCGTCGTCGGAAGTGTTGCGCGGCCCGACCAGATCCGGCCACACGTAGGCGGCCTGCGCGCCGGGCGCGCACGTGCCGAACTCAGGCGAGCGGGCCAGGTCGGCGCAGGAGATCACGCCGGGATACCAGTCGGGGTCGTCCCGATTCGTACTCCCATCCTGCGGGCTGGCATGGACCAGGTGGACGGCCTCGACGCCGGGAATCGACGCGAGACCAGACGGCACCTCCGATGCGCTCGGCCCGTTACCGTCCTTGGTGTCGAACGGCTGGGTGAGGGCGCTGCTCACCACCGACCCGCTGCGCGCGCCGCCCACCTCGGCCACGATCGTGGACATCACGCCGGTGGCGACGCTGGTGACGAAGAGCGCCAGGACCACCCCGCTGACCGCGCGGAAGCCGGCCTGCGGGTTGTCCGCCAGGCGCCGGCCGGCGATCAGGGCGGCGGCGTGGCGGGCCCGCCCGGCCAGCACCCGCGAACCGACCAGCGTCAGCCACGGTCCGGCGACCACGAGGCCAATCATGATCATCACAAACCCGGACATGTACGCCATCAGCTGGCCGCTTGTCGTGTCCGGGCGCCGGCTGGCGAAGTAGCAGAGCTCGGCGACACCGGCCGCGAGCAGGATCAGCCGCCAGGCCCGCGGCGGGCGCGGCGTGACCCGCCGGGTGACGCCCAGCGGGGAGATCTGCACCCGGCGCAAGGCGAACCGTGCGGCCACGGCCGCGCCCACCGGCACGCCGAGCACGACGAGCACGACGTCGAGCGGCCGGAGCGAGAGGTCGCTGGCGAAGAAACGCTGACCGGTGAACGCGATCGTGGCGAGCGCCGACCGGAAGGCGAAGAACAGGCCGATGCCGGCGATCGTGCCGGCCATCGCCGCCACGGTCGACTCCACCGCCGAGATCACCGAGACCTGGCGGGGCGTCGCGCCGACGAGGCGCATGGCGGCGAAGCGCTGCTCGCGGCGGGCGGCGGCGAGGCGGGTCGCCGTGCCGATAAGGATGAGCACCGGCACGATCAGCGCGCCGGCCACGACCCACAGGACCAGGGTCATGCCGTCGGCGCCGATGCCGATCACGCAGCGGTCGCACGCGCTCGGGTCGGTGGTCATGATGCTGGCCACCCGGTCGGCTCCGGGCACTGTGGACAGCTCGTCGGGCGTGCGGCCGACGACGATCAGCAGCGAGTCGGGCGAGGGCAGGGCGCGGTCGCCGATCGTGCCGATCTCGCGTCCGGGAAACCGGTCGGCCAGCTCCGCCGGCGGGTGGGACCGCAGCAGCTCGCGGAGGGCCGGAGACACGTAGTACTCCCCCGGGCCGGGCAGGCGCGGGATGCCGGGCGGCACCGGCGAGTCCGGGCCGGTGGCCGCGATGTCGAGCCGGCCGATGCTCTGGGTCTGGTAGTAGTCGTCGCGCAGCACCCACCAGCTCGGGTTTGCCGCCTTTGGCCCGGAGGTCTCACCCACGAGGCCGCTGTTGAGCCACGCGTACCGCATGTTTTGCGCGTCCACCGCGTTGATGCCCGCGAGCGCGGTCAGGAGGAGCCCCACCCCGAGCGCCACCGCGGCCGAGATGACGACCAGCCGGACGAGCGCCTCGCGACCCGTGGCCAGCGTGAGGCGCAAGCCGAAGCGGATCATGAGAGCACCCGCTCCGGCCTGAGCGCGGCCACCTTGCCGTCGCGGACCATGATGTGCCGGTCGGCGTACGCCGCGACGCGCGCCTCGTGCGTCACCAGGACGACCGTGGTGCCGTGCTCGCGCGCCGCCCCGACGAGCTGGTCCATCACCTGCTCGCCGGTGAGCGAGTCGAGCGACCCGGTCGGCTCGTCGGCGAAGAGCACCTTGGGGCTCGTGACGAGGCCGCGAGCGAGCGCCACCCGCTGGGCCTGCCCGCCCGACAGCTCACCGGACCGGCGGCGCTCCAGCCCGTCGAGCCCCAGCCGGCCAAACCACGGCCGGGCCTCGCGCAGCGCCGCGTCGCGCCGGGCGCCGCCGAGCAGCAGCGGCAGCGCGACGTTTTCCTCCGCGGTGAGCTCGGGCACGAGCTGGCCGAACTGGAAGACGAACCCGAAGCCGTCGCGGCGCAGCGTGCTCCGCCCAGCCTCGTCCATCGTGTCGACCCGGCGGCCGTCGAAGTGGATCTCTCCGGAGTCGGGCACAAGGATGCCGGCCAGGCAGTGCAGCAACGTCGACTTGCCGGATCCACTCGGACCCATGATCGCCAGGATCTCGCCGGGCGCGACCGCCACCGTGGCCCCGCGCAGCGCCGACGTCTGCCCGAAGGAGCGCACGACGTCGCGTGCCTCGATCATCACCTCGGCTGAAAACGCTTGCTGGGTCCCATTCCGACGAGCTGCACGTGACGTCATGCCTTCACCACCTCGGCGCGGAGGGCGTCGAGTCGGGCCGTCGTGGTGTCTATCCAGCGGAGGTCGGCCTCCAGGTGGAAGAGGCCGTGGTCGGCGAGGAGCGTGTCGACGAGGCTGCCACTGCGCCGGATCTCGGTCAGCTGGCGCATGCGCTCCAGGTGGGCGCCGCGCTGGATGTCGAGGTATTCGTGCGCGGGGCGCCCGAGCATGAGCGCGAGCACCACCTTGGAGAAGAGCACCGACTGTAGGTGTGGCTCGGCCTCGAGTGGCTCGGTCAGCCAGGCGTCGAACTCGGTCGCGCCCGCCTCGGTGATGACGTAGCGCTTGCGCTCCGGCCCGACGCCCGGCTGCACCTCGCTGATCACCACCTTGCCGTCTCGGGCCAGGCGTCCCAGCGTCGCGTACACCTGCCCGAACGGCAGGGGACGGCCGCGACTGAAGTAGGCGTCGTAGTCGCGCTTGAGGTCGTAGCCGTGGCTGGGCTCGCGCTCAAGCAGGCCGAGGAGGGTCAACGGAACGCTCATGGAAGGGAGCGTACCCTGAGCGTATACCTCGCGTATATACCCTCGGCGTATATCTGTCTCAGTTGATGAATTCGGCGGCGAAGCGTTCGACAAGCTCCACGTTCGTCGGGTCGCTGAAGCCGACAATCAGCTCCTGCACGCCCGCGTCCGCGTAGACGGCGATCCGCTCGCGCACGGTCTCGAAGGTGCCGACCAGGCCGTACGAGCCGACGTCGCCCGGGTACGCGAACTCGATGCCCGGCGGCACCTGCGCCCGCGCCGCCTCGTCGGTGTCCGCGATGATGCAGAGCGTCGTCGCGGTGCGGCGGATGCTGTCGTACTCGCGGCCGAGCTCGTCACAGTGCCGGCGCAGGATGGCGTACTTGCGCGCCAGCACCTCCGGCGACTCCAGCATGTTGCAGGCGTCGGCGTACTCGGCGACAAGCCGGAGCGTGACCTTCTCGCCGCCGCCAGCGATCATCAGCGGGATGTGCGGCGCCTGCACCCCCTTGGGCTGGTTGATCGCGCCCCGCACCCGGTAGTGCCGCCCCTCGAAGGTGGCTTCCTTCTCTGTCCACATCGCTCGCATCACCTGGACCGCCTCGCCCAGCTTGCGCAGCCGTTCGCCGGGGGTGCCGAAGTCGTAGCCGTACCCGACGTAGTCCGGCTCGTACCAACCGGAACCGATCCCGAACGAGAGCCGGCCGTGCGAGATGACGTCCACGGTCGAGGCGAGCTTGGCCTGCAACGCGGGGTTGCGGTACCCGTTGCCGGTGACGAGCTGCCCGAGCCGCACCCGGGACGTCTCCCGGGCCAGCGCGGTGACCACCGACCACGCCTCGAAGACGAAGTCCTGCGAGGGCGGGATCGTCACAAGGTGGTCCGGCGCCCACAGCGTCCGATAGCCGAGCGGGTCGGCGGCCCGCGCCACCCGGACCACCGACTCGAACGCCTCGACCGGATCCGTCACATGCGCGAACTCGCGCCCGAATCCGGTCGGCAGAAAGATGCTGAACGAGATCGTCACGATGATCGTCCTTCCTGGGCGTCGCCGCCGAGAGGGCCGTACGGTTCAGGAGTGGTGACCCGGCGGCGGCCGGAAAGGAGTCGCACCGATTCCTCCGGCGCGGGCGGGTGGTCCAAAAACGGGTGGTCAAACCAGCGACGGAAGGGACGGCGATGGGCCTCACGATCGGCTACAAGGCGTCGGCGGAGCAGTTCGGGCCGCGGCAGCTCGTCGAGTACGCCGTGCGCGCGGAAGAGGTCGGCCTGGACAGCGTGCTGGTGTCGGACCACTTCCTGCCCTGGCGGCACGAGGGCGGGCACGCGCCGTTCGCCCTGGCCTGGATGGCCGCTGTCGGCGAGCGCACCAGCCGCGTGAAGATGGGCACGAGCGTGCTCACGCCCACGTTCCGCTACAACCCGGCGGTGATCGCCCAGGCGTTCGCGACGATGGCGCTGCTGTACGACAACCGGGTGATGCTGGGCGTGGGCACCGGTGAGGCGCTCAACGAGATCGCCGTCTCCGGTTTGGACTGGCCTGAGTTCAAGGAACGCTTCGCGCGGCTGCGCGAGGCGGTGCGGCTCATCCGCGACCTGTGGACCAAGGACGAGGTCAGCTTCGACGGCGACTACTACAAGCTCGTCGACGCCGTGATCTACGACCGTCCCGAGCGGCCAGTGCCGATCTACGTCGCGGCCGGCGGCCCGGTCGTCGCGAAGTACGCCGGTCGGTCCGGCGACGGCTTCATCTGCACGTCCGGCAAGGGCATGGACCTGTACACGGAGAAGCTGATGCCCGCGGTGGCCGAGGGCGCGGCGGCGGCCGGGCGCGACGTGGCCCAGATCGACAAGATGATCGAGATCAAGCTGTCGTACGACCGTGACCACGACGCCGCGCTGGAAAACACCCGCTTCTGGGCGCCGCTGTCGCTGACCCCGGAGCAGAAGCACACCGTCGACAGCGCCACGGAGATGGAGCGCCTGGCCGACGAGCTACCCATCGAGCAGGTCGCGAGGCGGTGGATCGTCGCGTCCGATCCGGACGAGGCGCTCGCGCAGATCAAGCCGTACGTGGACGCCGGCCTCAACCACCTGGTCTTTCATGGGCCCGGGCACGACCAGGAGCGCTTCCTGACCCAGTTCGGCGAGGACCTCCTGCCGCGGCTGCGCGCCCTAGGCTGAGGCGCATGGAGATCGATCTGACGCTCCCCGACGGCGGACGGCTGCACGCGTACGACACGGGTGGCGACGACCGGCTCGCCGTCCTGTGGCACCACGGCACACCCAACATCGGCGCGCCGCCCAAGCCGCTCTTCGCGGCCGCCGACCGCCTCGGCATCCGGTGGATCGGGTACGACCGCCCGGGTTACGGCGGATCGCCCCGCACCCCGGGCCGCACGGTCGGCGACGCGGGCACCTGGGCCACGACGGTCGCCGACGCGCTGGGCATCGAGCGGTTCGCGGTGATGGGACACTCCGGGGGCGGCTCACACGCGCTGGCCACCGCCGCCCTGCTGCCCGACCGGGTGCTCGCCGCCGTGAGCGCGGCCGGCCTCGCCCCACCCGACGCCGAAGGGCTCGACTGGTGGGCCGGCATGGGCGACTCCGGTGTCGCCGCGCTCACCGCCGCCCGCGAAGGGCTCGCGGTCAAGGAGGCCTTCGAGGCGTCGGGGGTGGAGTACGACCACCAGTTCACGCCGGCCGACTTCGCCGCGTTCGAGAGTGGCTGGTCGTGGTTCAGCGAGGTGGTCGGTCCGGCCGAGGCGGGCGGGCCGGGCGGGCAGGTCGACGACGACATCGCGTACGTCACGCCGTGGGGCTGTGACCCCGCGCAGATCACCGCGCCGGTGCTCCTCGTCCACGGCGGCCGCGACATCGTGGTGCCGAGCGGGCACGCACAGTGGCTCGCCAAGCGCATCCCGCGGGCCGAGCTGCGCCTCGACCCCGACGGCGCACACATCTCGGTCATGACCTCCGGCGCGGCGGCGCTGGAGTGGATCAGGTCAGCAGCTTCGTGAGCGTCGTGGTGAGCGCGGGCACGTCGACCGGCTCGTCCCGCACCAAGGCGTAGACCAGCACCCCGCACAGGAAGATCGAGGTGGCCCGCGCCGTCGCTGGATCGGTGTGCGCGCCGAGGAGCCGGACCAGCCCTTCGTCCCACTCCTGGGCCAGCGGCCGTAGCTCGGGCCGGCGCGCGGCGGCGACGTAGAGCTCGGTCTCCAGGAGCGCCCGGCTCCGGTCCGCGAGGTACTCCGCGGCGAGGTCGGCCAGCGTCGCCGGCACGTCGTCGCTGGCGTCGAGCAGGGCCGCCCATCCGGCGAGGTCCGCCATCACGCGGTCGGTGAGGTGCCGCAGCGCGGCGGCGGACAGCTCGTCGAGGTCGGTGAAGTAGTACGTGGTCGCGCCCAGCGGCACCCCGGCGCGGGCGGCGACCAGCCGGTGCGTCAGCCCTGCCACGCCCACCTCGGGGATCAGCTCCCCCGCCGCCTCGACGATCTTTCGCCGCCGCCCTTCCGGGTCACGTTTCAATGGGCACCGCCAAGGTTGAGCACGACGACGCCGGCGACCACCAGCCCCGCGCCGATCACCTTTGCCGGCGTGACCGGCTCGCTGAGGAAGAGCGCCCCGATGGTGACGATCAGCGTGGTGCCGAGCCCGGACCAGATCGCGTATCCGACACCGACCTGGAGCCCTTTCTGGATCGCCGTCGACAGCGCGAGGAACGAGACCGCGTAGGCGCTCAGGCTGGCGACGGTCGGCCACAGCCTGGTGAAGCCTTCGGTGCTCTTGAGCAGGCTCGTGCCGAGCACCTCAGCCGCGATGGCCAGCCCGAGAAGTACGTACGCCATGATCGCCCCCATCTAGTACGCCTGTACATGTACAAGCGTACAGAAGAGAAGTCAGGGCGTCTCGGGGTCGGTGACGTCGGCGTACGTGGCGTCGAGCACAGCCAGCGCCGCCTCGGCGTCGAAGGCGACCGCCACGCCGTGCTCCCCCGCGCCGAGCGTGATCTCCCGGCCGCGTACCCGCTCGTCGGCGATGACCGGCCAGCTCGTGGTGGAGCCGAAAGGGGTGATGGTGCCGCGCTCGTATCCGGTCGCCTCCTTGGCCGAGGCGGCGTCCGGCATGGACAGCCGGCTCACGCCGAGCAGCGTGCGCAGCTTGGGCCAGGAGATGACGCGGTCGCCGGGCACGAGCACGAAGAGGAAGTCGTCGCTGCCGCGGCGCACCACGATGGTCTTCACCACGTCGGGGATCTCGACGCCCCGTGCCTCGGCCGCCTCGGGCAGACTGCGCACCGGGCCGTGCCGGAGAATCCGATAGACGACACCTGATCTGTCAAGCGCTTGCAGCGCTGGTGAAGACATGCCCAGGAGACTAGCCGCATGGCTGTCCGAAGCTCTGGTAAAGCGCGCCAGGCACTCCAGCAGCTCATCGGCGGAGGCCGGGTGCCCTACGCGACATTGCTCCGCGCGGGCGACCTGCCCGGTGGTCTCACCATCCCCGATCCCGACGGTGGGCGGCAGTGGCTGTGGTCCGAGCCGCCGCCCGGCGAGGTCGGCGGATACGGCGACCCCGAGACGTACGCACTTTCCGGCGCGCCACCGCAGGTGTGGGCGCCGCCCTACACAGTGGACGGTGCCGACGACGACACGCGCCGCTCGTACGTGCGGCACAGCGTCGACCTCACCATGCGCGGCGGCACCACGTCCGGTGTCGTCTACCCGCTGGCCGTCTGCGAGGTGGCCAGCCGCTTTCGGGTGCGCAACGTGGGCGGCGCCTCGGCCGGCGCGATCGCCGCCGCCGTGACCGCTGCCGCCGAGGTCGGGCGGAGCAGCCGGCTGCCGGCGGAGGCATACGCGCCACTGTCCGAAGAGGACCGCCGCGACGGTCACGTGCGACCGGGCTTCGTGGGCATGTCCGACACGATCGCGTGGCTGGCCGAGGTGTCGCCGGACGACCTCGGCGGCGAGCGTGACGCGTACCGGCTGGCCCAGCTCTTCCGCCCCGGCCCGCGCGACCGGCGGCTCTACACGCTGGTCACCGCGTTCATGCGCAAGCAGGTGTGGGCCGGCGCGCTGGCGCTGCTGCTCGCGTTCGGCAAGTGGTCCAAGCTGATGGTCGCGGTGTTCGCCGCCGCGGGGCTCTACCTCGCGGTCTGGCTGGGCGCGCGGCTGCCCTCGTGGCCGGCGGTCGACCGGCCGGGCGGCGACCACGGCTCGTGGCGATACGCGTGGGCCGCGCTCGACCTCTACCTCTTCTTCGCCAGCGTCGGTGCGCTGCTGGTGCTCGTCCCGACGCTTGCCGGCCGGCGACCAAAACCATCAACACCACAGTGGCTGACCCTGCTGACCAGCGCCTCCAGCCGGCACCACACGGCAGGCCCGTCATGGCGATGGCCGGTGGCCGTCGTGGTCCTCGCCGTCGCCGGGGTCCTCACCTGGCTGCGCTGGTGGGACTGGGTCGCCGGTGCGCTGGCCGGCGCCGCACTGAGCCTCGCGATGGGCGCGGTGGTCGCCACCAGCACCTGGCGGTACTTCGCGCGGGTGGGCCGCCGCCACTTCGGCCTGCTCGCCGGGTCGGCCCCACAGACTTCGCGGCGCCCGTCGGAGCTCGTCGCCGGCGCGGCTCGGCCCACCGTGTCCCGTTCGGTGATCCCCTGGCTGAGCGGCTGCCTCAACGAGGTCGCCGCGCTCGACAAGGGCGAGGTGCTGCGCTTCGGTCACCTGTGGCAGGGGCGGTCGTTCAAGCCGCTGGCGCAGGGCACGGCGGAGATCCACAGGCTGGCTCGGGAGCCCGCCCGGCGGCTCGTCAACCTGGAGCTGATCACGACCGACCTGTCGCGCCAGCGGCCGTACCGCTTTCCGCTCGCCGCGGCCGGCCCGGACGACGCGCTGTACTTCCGGATGGACGACCTCGGCGACGGAGACGACGCGGTCTTCCCGCCGGACGTCATCGAGGCGATGCGCGACCCCGATCCGCAGACCGTGCCACAGACCGACCCCAACGCCGAAGCGGTCACCCTGCACCGGCTGCCCGACCCGTGGAACCTGCCGGTCATCTTCGCCGTACGGCTCAGCCTCGCGCTGCCCGGGCTCTTCAAAGCCATCCGCCTGTACCGGCTGGTGCCCGCCACCGAGATCGGTGACGAGTTCGGCCGGGGTATCCGCAACCGCGAGCAGCACCGTCTCATGTGGCCGGAGGACGGCCGGCCGCGGGCACAGGAGCTGTGGTTTTCCGACGGCGGCATCACGTCGAACTTTCCGGTGCACCTCTTCGACTCGCCGCTGCCGCGGTGGCCCACGTTCGGGCTCAACCTCGGCCAGCACCCGTACCAGTTTCCACACCAGGACGTGTGGCTGCCGCAAGACTGGGAGGACGCGGTGGTGCCCGCGACCGACCTGGGCACCGGGGCGGCGAGGTTCGCCGGGTCCATCTTGGACACGGCCCGCTCCTGGCGCGACTCGATGCAGACCGCGATGCCCGGCTACCGCGGCCGGGTGGCCTGGGTGCGCCAGCGGGCCGACGAGGGCGGCACCAACCTCTACATGCCGCGCGAGATCATCGCCTCGATGGCGCTGCGCGGGGCACTGGCCGGCGCCCGGCTGAGCCGCCGCTTCGGCCACCCGACCCAGTGGGACCGGCATCGCTGGCTGCGCCTGCGCTCGGCACTGGACAACCTGGACGCTCTGCGCGGCTCGGTGCGGGAAAGCGTGCCGTACTACGCCGACATCCTCGCCGGGCGAGACGACTTCCTGCGGCAGGCCGGCGTCGACTACCCGTACGACCCGCCAGGCGGGCAGGAGGCGGTCTGGTTCGAGCCGGGCGACGCCACCTTCTGGCCCGCCGCCGGCGATCTGCTGGACAGCCTCGCCAAGGGCGACGCCGGCGACGTCTTCACGCTGGGGACGCCTCGCCCGCAACCGGATCTGCGCCAGGTACCACCGGAGTAGTGGGCTCCACCACGACCTTGAGGCCGCGGCGGGCGACCGCGGCCTCGAAGGCGTCGGCCGCCGCGTCCAGCGGATAGCGGGCGGTGACCACAGTGGAGACGTCGACGAGGCCACGGCGCACGAGGTCGATGGCGCGCGGGTAGACGTCCTTCATCCGACGCACCATGGCGATCGTCAGGCCCTTGCGGCGGGCCACCGACGCGGGAAACGTCGTGGTGTCGCCGTCCGGGATGCCCACCAGCACCACGCGGGCGCCCGGTCCGGCGGCCAGCATCGCCGCGTCGACGGCCGGGTCGGTGCCGGCGACCTCGAACGCGACGTCGACGTCGAGGCCAGCCGGATCGTCCACAATCGACGCGCCGTACGCCTCGGCCGACTGCCGGCGGTGCGGCAGCGGATCGGCGGCGTAGACGGCCCGCGCGCCCATCAGCTGGACGAGCTGCACGAGCAGCAGCCCGATCGGCCCGCAGCCGAAGACGCCGACGGTCATGCCCAGCCGCAGGTGGCCCAGGTCGAGCGCGTGCAGCGCGACACCGAGCGGCTCGAGCATCGCGCCGTCCGCGTCGGAGAGCGAGTCCGGCAGCGGGTGCAGGCGCGCGGTCGGCCAGGCCAGGTACTCCCGCAGTCCACCGTCGAGCGTGCCGTGGCCGGCGAAGCGGATGGCCGGGCAGAGGTTGGGGTGGCCGCGGCGGCACAGCTCGCAGTGCTCACACGGGATGGCGGGGTCGATCGCCACCCGCTCGCCGTGCCGCGGCCCGCCCTCGATCACGCCGGCCATCTCGTGCCCCACCGCGAGCGGCTGCTTGAGCCGGGCGTCGCCGATGCCGCCCTCGGTGTACCAGTGCAGGTCGGAGCCGCACAGACCCACCGCGGTCACCCGCACCAGGCTCTCCACCGCCGTCGGCTCGGGCGCCGGCTCGTCGACGACCCGGATGTCCTCGACGCCATACAGCCGCGCGACCCGCATCACAGGCCCAGCTTTCGGCGGATCTCCTGCTGCACCGTGTCCGCGTCGGGGCGGGCGTCGACGGTCACCACGAACTCCTTGCGGCGGAAGATGTCGAGCACCGGCTTCGTCTTGTCGTGGTACTCCCGGAGGCGGGCGTCCAGCGCCTCGGGGGTGTCGTCGGGGCGGGTGACGAGCTCGCCACCACACACGTCGCACTTGCCCTCTTCTTCGGGGCGGTCGGCGATGAGGTTGTAGTCCATGCCGCAGCGCGAGCAGAGCCGCCGGTTGAGCACCCGGCGGTGCACCTCGTCGTCGGGCAGATCGAGGTGGATCACGCTGTCGATGTCGTAGCTCTCCAGGAAGAACTCCGCCTGCCGCCCGTTGCGCGGGAAGCCGTCGATGACGAAGCCATAGTTCCAGTCGTGCTGGTGGAGGCGCTCCCGGACCACGGCCTCGACCTGGTCGTCGCCGATCAGCTCGCCCGCGGCCATGGTGCGTCGTACCTGGGCGCCGAGCTTGGTGTGATGCTGCACGTGCCACCGGAAGATGTCACCGACGCTGATATGTACGAGGTCGTACTCCTTGGAGAGCAGAGCGCACTGGGTGCCCTTGCCGCTGCCCTGGACGCCCATCACCACGTACTTGCGCATGAGGTGCACGATCGCACACCCTTGGTCGATGCGACTGCGGCACCCCAGTCTGCTCTTCGTCACCGTCTTGGCCACGGCGGCGTGCACCGGCTCGGACGAGCCGCGCACCCAGGAATCCGCCCCGGCGTCCCCGGCGCCGAGCGTGACCACCGGCCTGACCTGGCAGCGCCTGGCCGCCGCCCCCTCGGCCCGCACCGAGGTCGCGGCCGCGACCAGCGGCACCCGGGTGTACGTGGTGGGCGGTTACCGGGCGGACGGCGGGACGGTCCCGACCGTCGAGGTCTTCGACACGGCGACCGGCAAGTGGGAGGACGCCGCACCGCTGCCGGTCGCCGTCAACCACGCGATGGCGGCGACGGTCGACAACCAGGTGTATGTGTTCGGTGGCTTCGAGGCCAGCGGCGACCCGAGCAAGCACGCGTTCAAGCTCGACGGCGCCACGTGGCGGCCGATCGCGCCGCTGCCGCAGGAGCGGGCCGCCGGCACGGCGGTGGCACAGGGCGGCAAGGTGTACGTGGCGGGTGGCCTCAACGCCGGCGGTCTGGCCCGCCAGATGCTCGTCTACGACCCGGCGGCCGACACCTGGACCAACGCGCCCGGCCCGCCCACGCCCCGCGAGCACCTGGGCGGCGCCGGCTTCGGCGGCAAGGTCTACACCGTCGGCGGGCGCGCCGGCGGCAAGGGCAACTTCACCGCGTTCGAGTCCTTCGACCCGACCACCAACCAGTGGACGGTGCTGCCCGACCTGCCCACCCGCCGGGGTGGCCTCGCCGCGGCGGCGACCTGCTCCGGGCAGGTGGTGGCGGTCGGCGGGGAGGCGGAGGCCACGTTCGAGGAGGCGGAGGCCTTCGACGTGAAGACCGGTACGTGGGCCTCGCTTCCACCGACGCCCACGCCCCGCCACGGCTTGGGCGTCATCGCGATGGGCACGACCGTGTTCACGTTCGCCGGTGGTCCGAAGCCGGGCCTGCACGTCGCCGACTCGACGGAATCGATCGATTTGGCCCCACTTGGCGGCTGTTAGGGCGTGACATAAATCACTTGATAGATCATCCTTGATTACACGCAAGGGGGGTCTACTCAAGGAGGCGCCTCATGGCTGAGGTGACAGATGTTCGCACCTATCAACTCGGGGTCAGCCGCCCGCCGCTGACCGTGACCGACCTGCCGGAGCCCGAGGAGGTCTTCGGCGTCCGGCGTCTCGGACCGCGCGAACTGATCAAGTACGCCATCGGCCCCAGCCTTATCGCGCTGGGCATCTCCATCGGCAGCGGCGAGTGGCTGCTGGGCCCGCAGGCAGTCGGGCAGTACGGCTTCGTCGGTGTCGGCTGGGTCATCCTGGTGTCGGCGCTGCTGCAAACCTTCTACAACGTCGAGTGCTCGCGTTACGTGCTCGCCACCGGCGAGGTGCCGGTCGTGGGCTGGGGGCGGGTGCCACCGGGCTGGTTCCTGTGGGTGCCGATCTCGGTCGCGGTCGTCATCTTCGCGTTCATCGCCGGCGGCTGGGCGGCCAGCGCCGGCCAGGGCCTGTACGCGCTGGTGCACGGCGAGATCGCCCCGTCCGGCGCGGAGGAGCCACGGATCTGGGCGATCGCGCTGCTGGTGCTGGTCTTCCTGATCACGGCCTCGGCCCGCCGGATCAGCCGCGCGCTCGAGCTGGCCAACTGGGTGATGGTCGTGTCCATCCTGGTGGGACTGCTGCTCATCGACCTCTTCGTCGTGCCGTGGGAGCTGTGGTGGGACGGCCTCAAGGGCTTCGTCACACCCGCGGCGCCGCCGGAGGGCATCACGGCCACGCAGCTCGGCGCACTCGCCGGCTTCACCGCGCTCGCGTCGGGTCTCAACTGGTACGTCATGGGCCACTACCGCGACAAGGGCTACGGGATGGGCTACCGCACGGGGTTCATCGCCGGGCTCCGCGGCGAAGGCCGCAAGCTCGAACCGGTCGGCATGACCTTCCCCGAGGACGAGGCCAACACGGCGCGCTGGCGGCGGTGGTACAAGCTGCTGCTCACCGACATGTGGGGCGTCTTCTTCGTCGGGGCCATGCTGGGCATGCTGCTGCCCACGATCCTCATGGCCCACGCGGTCGAGTCCACCGGCGAGCGGCCCACGACGGCGAACGTGCCGACGTTCGTGGCCAGTGCGCTCGACGACGAGTACGGCTCCACGCTCTTCTACATCGCGCTCCTCCTCGGCGTGCTGATCCTCTTCAGCACGCAGCTGGGCATCTTCGAGGCGATGGTGCGGGTCACCACGGACGCCGCGCACGCGACCAGCCCCACCCTGCGCCGGCTGATCGAAGGCGATCCGCGCCGCTTCTACTACCCGTTCATGTTCCTGCTGATGGTGGTCATCTCGGTGATCCTGCACCTGGCGCTGCCGGTCAACCTGGTGCAGTGGTCGGCGAACATCTCCAACCTTGGCGCGCTGATCTTTCCGTTCATGCTGATGTACCTGAACAGCAAGCTCCCCCGCCCGGCCCGCCCGCGGGCGTACCACTACGTGATCCTGGGGCTCAACGTCCTCTTCTTCGGCTTCTTCTTCATCAACTTCGTCGCCGACTTCGTCGGGGATCCGCTGATCACGTTCTGACCCCATCGCCGGGGTCCGTCCCGCAAATGCGGGCGGGCCCCGACGATCCATCGCGGTTCACCACCCACCCCCCGGCATCGGGGTTTGGCAGGCCCGCGCAGCGTCTGGGTCACCCTCAGGCCCAACCACATTTGCTCTGCTTCCCTAGAGGAAGCAGAGCAAAGCATGCCCGGACCGCCCCGCCTGCCTGTGCCAACCCGACAGAGGCGCAAGGGGGTGACCGCAACCAACAGCGGACGGGTGAGGCCGCGGGAGCAACGGTCGGGACCACGACGGACGTCGCGGTAGCTCAAATCTGGAATCTGAGGTTCGAGAAGGCTGGCCTCTTCGGTCAGCCCGTGACGCCGCGCTTCTCCAGGGCACTGCGCAGGGCTCGGAGGGCGTAGTACACACGGGACTTCGCCGTGCCGAGCGGCAGACCGAGCGCCTCTGCCGCCTCGGCCACGGTGCGCCCCTTGAAGTACGTCTCCAGCAGCATCTCCTGGTGTGGCTGGCTGAGCGTCTTGAGCGCGTCGGTCACGGTCATCCGGCGCAGCACATGGTCGCTCTCGTCCGGCTCGGAGACGTTTTCCAGATCTACGCCGTAGGCCTCGGCTGGCCGCGCCCTCTGGCTGCGGTGCTCGTCGATCGCGATGCGGCGGGCCACGGTCACCAACCACGGGCGCAGCGAGACCTGCCCCTGAGCGCCCAGCCGGTGCGCGTTGCGCCAACCGCGCAGGAGCGTCTCCTGCACGATGTCTTCCGCCCGCTGCCGGTCACCCGCGACGAGCTGGAGGACGAACCTCAGCAGCGGCGCCGCGTGCTCCTCGTACAGCTGGCGGACCAGGGCGTCTTCGTTGCCCTCGCCCCGGTGGTGACGTCCCGCGGTCAGCCCCGACGTCATGCGCGGCCGCCCGACGCGAACACGGTCACTGACACCCTCACCTCACGGTCTTCGGCATGACCGGGCCGGGCGCGCCCGACCCCCTGTGTATAGGAGATGCTGCACGCGCGACGCGATAACAGAATTTATCTCGTATCTACTGACGAGTCAGCGGGGGCCGCCGATTCCCTTGTCGAGCCCGGCGCGCCGCAGCGCGTCGGCCATCGCCCCCTGCGGCTGGCGTGCCGGCTGAGCTGGGCGTTTGCCGCTCGGCCTGGCCGGCCGGTCGCGGCGCCCCGGTCCGCCGGCGGCGCCGTTGCCACCGGCCCGCGGGCCTTCGTCGTCGAGGCGCAGGGTCAGTGAGATCCGCTTGCGCGGCACGTCGACCTCGAGCACCTTCACCCGAACGATGTCGCCCGGTTTCACTACGTCACGAGGGTCCTTGACAAATGTCTTCGACATCGCCGATACGTGGACAAGCCCGTCCTGATGCACACCCACGTCTACGAAAGCGCCGAACGCTGCGACGTTGGTCACTACGCCCTCCAGCACCATCCCTGGCTGGAGGTCGGCGAGCGTCTCCACCCCTTCGGCGAAGGTCGCCGTCTTGAACGCCGGCCGCGGGTCACGCCCCGGCTTCTCCAGCTCCTTGAGGATGTCGGTGACGGTCGGCAGGCCGAACTTGTCGTCGACGAAGTCTGTGGGCTTGAGCCCCTTCAGGATCGGCCCGTTACCGATGAGCGAGCGAAGGTCACTCTTCGTGGCGGTCAAGATGCGGCGGACCACCGGGTATGCCTCCGGGTGCACGCTGGACGTGTCGAGCGGGTCGTCGCCGCCCGGGATGCGGAGGAAGCCGGCGCACTGCTCGAACGCCTTCGGCCCCAGGCGCGGCACCTCCTTGAGCGCCTGCCGGCTGCGAAACGGCCCATTGCTGTCACGGTGCATGACGATGCTCGCCGCCAGCCCCTCGCCGATGCCGGAAACCCTGGTCAACAGCGGCGCCGAGGCGGTGTTGACGTCGACACCCACGGCGTTGACGCAGTCTTCGACCACGGCGTCGAGCGAGCGGGAGAGCTTGACCTCCGAGAGATCGTGCTGGTACTGCCCCACGCCGATCGACTTGGGATCGATCTTCACCAGCTCGGCCAGCGGATCCTGGAGGCGGCGGGCGATGGAGACCGCGCCGCGCAGCGAGACGTTGAGGTCGGGCAGCTCCGACGAGGCGTACGCGGACGCCGAGTAGACCGACGCGCCGGCCTCGGAGACCACGATCTTGGTGAGCTTGAGCTCGGGATGGCGCGCGATCAGATCGCCGGCCAGCTTGTCGGTCTCTCGCGAGGCCGTGCCGTTGCCGATCGCGATCAGCTCCACCTTGTGAGCGGCGGCCAGCCTGGCCAGCGTGGCGATCGACTCGTCCCACCGGTGGGCGGGCACGTGCGGGTGGATGGTATCGGTGGCGACGACCTTGCCGGTCGCGTCGACAACCGCCACCTTCACACCGGTGCGGAAGCCGGGGTCGAGCCCCATCGTCGGGCGCGTGCCGGCGGGCGCGGCGAGCAGCAGGTCGCGCAAGTTGGCCGCGAAGACCCGGACCGCTTCCTCCTCGGCCGCCTGCCACAGCCGGCTGCGGATATTGGCATCCAGGTGGATCAGGATCCGGGTGCGCCACGCGGACCGCACGGTGTCGAGCAGCCACCGGTCGGCCGGCCGTCCCTTGTCGGCGATGCCAAAATGGCCCGCGATCCGCGGCTCGTACGAGTTGGGAAGGTCGGGATCCTCCGGCTGCGGCGTGAGGTCGAGCACCTCTTCTTTCTCACCGCGAAACATCGCCAGGATCCGGTGCGACGGCAGCTTGGTGAACGGCTCGGCGAAGTCGAAGTAGTCGGCGAACTTGGCGCCGTCGTCCTGCTTTCCGTCTCGCACCCGCGAAACGAGCTGGCCGCGCGACCACATCTGCTCGCGCAGGGCGCCGATCAGGTCGGCGTCTTCGGCGAACTTCTCCACGAGGATGTGCCGCGCCCCTTCGAGAGCGGCGGCCTTGTCGAGGTCTTCCTTTGTGAACGCCTCCGCCGCCACCAGCGGCTCCTGCGTCGGATCGCTGAGCAGCAACTCGGCCAACGGCTCCAGCCCGGCCTCGCGCGCGATCATCGCCTTCGTGCGCCGCTTTGGCTTGTAGGGCAGGTAGATGTCTTCGAGGCGCGCCTTCGAGTCGGCGGCCATGATCTGCGCCTCGAGCGCCTCGTCGAGCTTGCCCTGGCTGCGGATCGACTCCAGGATCGCGGTGCGCCGCTCCTCCATCTCGCGCAGGTAGCGCAGCCGCTCCTCCAATGTGCGCAGCTGTGCGTCGTCGAGCGCGCCGGTGGCCTCCTTGCGGTAGCGGGCGATGAACGGCACCGTGGCCCCGCCATCCAGCAGGTCGACAGCCGCCGTCACCTGTGTTTCCCGCACGCCGAGCTCGTCGGCGATCCGCTGCGTCGTCGAGATGCGATCCGATGTCACGCTGCGATCCTAGGTGCTCCGCCCCCGCGCTACGACCGACACTGTGTCCGGCGGTTTCGCGTTTTTGTGCCCCCTCGACGCCGGCCTCGACGACCCGCTCCTGGTCAGGGCCTGTCGCCTCGCCCGCCCGTAGCCGCCGACCAGCGCCACGACAATCACGCCGAACGATGGGTGGATCTTGCTGATAGCCACCAGAGCGTGACTATGCGCTGCGCTGGACGTCCGAAGTGGAGGCTGCGCCGATACGCGGAAACGGGTCGATGGAGAAGATGACCTCGACCGGCACCTCGAAGTAGCGGGACAGCCGCAGCGCCAGATGGAGGCTCGGGCTGAACTCGCCGCGCTCGAGATAGCCCACCGTCTGGTAGTGGACGCCCAGCGCCTCGGCCAGCTCCCGGCGGGAGATGCCCCGCTCGGCACGCAGCATGGCGATGCGGTTGTAGATGACCTCACTCATCCGCGTCGCCCCTCACGCGATCCGCTGCATGGCCTTTTCGCGGCGCTCGGCAACCCGGGAGCCGGATTCGCGGCGGGCCATGCGGCGCAACACTATCGGCGCGACGACAAGCCCGAGGACGGCCCACGCGCCCAACACGCCGACCATCTCCAGGTGGCGCCACGACTCGCCGATCTCGACCGCGGCCATGCTGTCGGGGAGCAGGGCGGACCGCATGCCAAGCCCCAGCCAGTAGACCGGAAAGACCTGGGCGATCCACTGTAGCCAGACGGGGAAGTTGGTGATCGGGTAGAAGATGCCCGAGGTGGCGATCAGGCCCATCAACGGCAGCATGATCATGCCCATGTTGCGCGGGTTGGCGATCAGCGAGCCGAAGATCGCACCGATCGGCATCGTGGCGACCATGCCCAGGAGCACCACCCAGATCAGCGTGAACCAGCTCGACGCGCCGCGCACGGACAGGCCGTCCAAGAAGATCAGTCCAGGGATGAGCTGCATCGCCAGGCTGATCAGCCCCATGCCGGCCACGAGTGTGATCTTTCCGATCAGGTAGCCGACCATCCCGTTGGGGATCGCCTTGGCCCGGAGCAGCGTGCCGTCTTCGCGGTCGATCGTCAGCACCATGGCCATCGTGACGAGGCCGCCGAACGCAATGCCCATGCCCAGCGCGCTCGGCATCGTGCGCGAGCCGAGCGAGAAGCTCGTGCCCGGCACCGTCGCGCCGCGCATGAAGAACAGGACCACCAGCAGGAGGACGGCGGGAAAAAGATAGTTCCACACGTCTTGGCCGTTGGTGAACGTGTGCCGCAGCTCGATGCGGCCGCGGGTAAGGCCCGCGCGAGCCGCACCCATCGCGGGGCGGCCAAAGGAGACTGTGGTCATCGGGTGACCTCCTCGAACGCGCGCAGGGCCGCCACGCCGCGTCCCGACTCGTACTCCCGGACGAAGGCCATGTAGGTGTCCTCCAGGCTGGCGCGGCGTACCTCGAGATCGGTGACGGCCTCGCCGTACTGCTGGAACAGCTCCCGCACGAACCGGGTGGCGTCGCTGGTGGCGTGCACGAACCGCTCGCCGTCGCGGCTCCACCGCACCTCGGCGTCGGCGGCGACGCCGCGGGAGAGCTGGTCGGGCGAGCCGTCCGCGATGATCGCGCCGCCGGCCAGGATGAGGATGCGGTCAGCGAGCTTTTCCGCCTCGTCGAGGTCGTGTGTGGTCAGCAGGATCGTGGTGTCGTCGATGTCGGAGAGCCGGTGCACGAGATCGTGGAACTCGCGGCGAGCCTCGGGGTCGAAGCCGGCGGTCGGCTCGTCGAGGAAGAGCATCTCGGGTCGGCCCACGATGCCGATCGCCACGTCGAGCCGGCGCCGCTGGCCGCCGGACAGCTGGCTGACCCGCTTGCCCGCGTGCGGGGTCAGGCCGACCGCGTCGATCAGGTCGTCGACATCCCACGGACGGGTGATCCGCGGCGTGGAATACGGCCGGTAGTAGAGCCCGAGGTGGGCGAGGATCTCGCGCACCTGCCACTTGCCGTGGTCACGCCACGACTGGAGCACCACGCCAAGCCGGGCCCGCCACCGCTCGTCGCCGTGGCCGGGGTCGACGCCGAGCACCCGCACCTCGCCCGCCGAACGGATCCGGAAGCCCTCGAGGATCTCGATCGTGGTGGTCTTGCCAGCGCCGTTTGGCCCGAGCAGCGCGAGCACCTCGCCGCGGTGGGCGGTGAAGCTGACCCCATCGAGCACATCGTTGGTGCCGTAACGCATCCGGAGGTCATGGACCTCGATCGCGGCGAGATCGTCGGACGGCTCCACAACCGCCGCCGGTGTCCGCAGCTGCCTCACGACGGTCATACGTATCCCCCGTCTCGTCTAAAGGCTCCTCCAAACTGTAGTACATGTACTACGGGCGGGTCCAGGCTATGAAGCGCTGGTACAGCTCGGTGGTCGACACGCCCGGCAGCTCCCCGGCCGCGTGGCCGAGCTGCGTCGCCATGTAGACGGCGAGGTTGACCCGCTGCTCGCCGTACTCCTTGTAGAGCTGGTCCCGAGCGTCGTCACACGGCCAGTCCGAGCCGCATGACGAGCACTTCCAGGACGGCCGGGTCGGCGTATGTTCGCCGTCGGCCATGCTCTCACCCCCATCGTCAGATCGAACTGAGGGAACGTACGGCGATGGGCGACCACCCCGGTGTGGCGCGATGGGCTACCCCGTCGCCGCCGAACGTGCGGCACGGGGACAACACGTCCTACCCGCCGGCCGCGATGCCGATCCGCTCGGCAAGACCCACGAGGCCGGGTAGGCGCTGCTTGCGCCGCCGCGGCAACAGCTCGGCGATGATCGTGTGGACGATCGTCTGGTGCGGCAGCATCTCCGCCGCCAGGGCTTCGACCGTGCGCAACGTGTCGACCGCGTCCTGCGAACGCCAGTCGGTCATCTGCGCCCACGCCACGTTGAGCAGGTAGCGGGCGTGCATCGCGGTGGGCGCCGCCTCGGGGTGCTCGACCCGCTCGGCCAGCTTGATCGCCTGCCGCGGGCGGTCGGCGGCGATCGCCACGTCCACGGCCTTCATCGCCGCGACCGTCGGGCCGAACGCCATCCCGACGTACGTGCTGCGCTGGTCCCCCGCCATCCGCGCGGCGGCGGCGCGGACCAACCCGAGCATCTCCTGCGCCTCGGACTGGCGGCCGGAGCGCGCCACGGCCGTGGTGCCGTAGCGCAGCAGCTCGCCCCAGACCGCGACCTGGTCGATGGAGGCCCGCGACAGCGCCGGCTCCACCTGCTCGGCCGCGGTCACCGCGACGTGCTCGGCCTCCGACCACAGGCCCTGGCGGGACAGCACCCACGAACGGGTGGCCTGCTGGCCGGCGAAGAGCAGCTCGTCGCCGGAGGCCTCGGCGGCACGCACGGCCTCCGCGAGGGCGAGGTGGGCCAGGTCCTCGTGCGCGAGGTGGGCCAGCAGCGACGCGGTGAGCTGCAACAACTCGGCAAGCGTCGCCGCGGCGGCCGCCCTGTCGGTGGCCGCCTCGACCGCCGCCCGCGCGCCGGCGATCAGGGCGGGCAGATCGCGGGCGAGTTCGGCGTAGCGGCCCGCCCAGTAGAGGCGCCACGCCTCCCGCCCCTCCGTGCGCAGGTCGTCGAGCACGGGCGGCTCCACCGCGGGCTCCCGCACGCCAAGCACGGCCCGCCTGATCGCGCCCACCTCGCCGCTCACCCGCCCCGCCGGCAACCCGCGCGGCTTGCCGAGCAGATCCGCGGGAGTGACGTCGAGCGCGTTGGCCAGCGCGGTGAGGCTGGCGATCCGGGTGGCGTGGCGCTGCCCCTGCTCAAGCTTGCGCACTAGGTCGACCGAGACGCCGGCCCGCTCGGCCAGGTCGCGCTGCGACATGGCCCGCCGTCGGCGCAGGGCGGACAGTTGAGCGCCGAGCGTCGATCGCATCGCAGCTCCCGGGGACCGTCTTAAATCGACGGTATGCGCTGCCCCTGATGTCGTGAAGACCCCGAACGGTGACGGAACAATTGGCTTAGTTCACTCATCTCAGCCCTACTGAAGGGCCAACTTCAAGATCCAGGTTTGAGCTACCGCGATCTCCGTCGTGGTCCGGACCGCTGCTCCCGCGGCCTCACCCGTCCGCCGTTGGTCGCGCTTCGCCCTCAAGAGGGCAGCCCTCTTGGGGATGAATTCTGAGGAGGGCTCCCGTACACCCGCCCAGGCGGTGACAGGCTGCCCTCTTGGGTCCCAGGCTGGGGCGGCGAGCTGGCTAGAGGACGAAAGCGTCCGTCCAGAGTTGGCGGGAGCGGCCGGAGAGCGCGTCGAGGAGGGCTACGGCCTGGCTGTCGGTCAGCGCGGCCACGAAGTCGATCACCGCGCGACCGCGGGCCTGCACCGCGCGTTCCGGGGCGGTGGCAGTCGCGTCCATGGCTTCCAGCTCGGCGTCGGCCAGCTCCACCAGATCGTGCAGGCGCCGGGGTAGGCGGGCCTGCTCGTCCGGGTCGAGCAGCCACTCGTACAGCGCCTCGACCAGGGTCGTGAGCAGGCTGGCCTGGCCGCGCTGGTGCAGCGCCAGGTCGGGCCGGGCGAGCACGAAGCCCTGGTGGACGAACTTAAGCACCTGCACCTCGTGCCACTGTGCGGGCGCGAGCATCACGTGGCCGGATCGCAGCGGCGGGTGTGGCGCCACCGTGATCGCGCCGATCAGGCGGCGGGTCCACTGTGCGGAGAAGCGGGCGACGTACTGCTCGGCCTCGACCGAGCCGTCGAACGGTGCGGCGAGCAGGCCGTCGACGAGTTCGTGCCGCACCTGCTCGACCGCCGCCGCGAACGCCTCGTCGTCGCTGATCCACCCGTCCTTGCGGTGCAGCTGGCGGCGCAGCCGCTCGACCGACCGGCCGGGGCGTCGTGTGCCGACGTCCAGCTCGGCGTCGGGAAGCTTGCGCAGCTCGGCGACCTCGTTCTGCCACGCGATCAGCTCGGTGGCCACCGAGCCCTGCTGGAGTACGCCCACCCGGTGGAAGTCCTCCACGTCGTGGATGGCGTACGCGATGTCGTCGGCGGTGTCCATCACGGACGCCTCGACGGTCTGCTGCCAGTCGGCGATCCGCCCGGCGAACGGCTCGCGTGCCTGCCGCATGTCCGCCACCTCGGTCGTGTACGCGCCGAACTTGGCCGAGCCGCCGTCCAGGTCGCCGGGTGACGGGCTCGCACCGCGCGGCGCCGGGTGGAGGTGGCGGGGGTGCGGCTGCGGGTACGAGTGGCGGGTCCACGGGTATTTGAGCATCGCCGCGCGCACCGCCGCGGTGAGGTCGAGGCCGATCGTCGTCGCGCGGCGGATCTCGGTGCTGGTCACGATCCGGTACGACTGCGCGTTGCCCTCGAAGCCGTCGGCCAGCCCGAGCCGCTGGCGGGCCAGCCGGTCGAGCACCTGCTCGCCGAGGTGCCCGAAGGGCGGGTGACCGAGGTCGTGGGCGAGTGCGGCCGCCTCCACCACGTCGGGGTCGCACCCGCCCAACTCGTCGAGCAGGCCGCTGTAGCGCTCGTCGGCGATCAGCCGCTCGGCGATCGCGCGTGCCACCTGGGCGACCTTGAGGCTGTGGGTGAGCCTGTTGTGCACCAGCAGCCCGGAGCCACCCGGACTGATCACCTGGGTTACGCCGCCGAGCCGGCTGAAGAACGGCGAGCTGACGATGCGGTCGCGATCGACCCGGAACGGACTCGCCGCGAGGTCGCCGGGCGCGATCGCGGTGCCGCCGAACAAGCGCCGGGCCCGCGGATCCATGATCAGACGTTAACTCAGCAGCTCGGCGAGCGTGAGTTCATCGGTTGGCGATCTTGATGTTTTCGAAACATCGTTCCGGTTGGATGCTCGGCTGAAGCCTCAACGAGAGGAAACAGATGTGAGCAAGAGACTGATGGCCGGAGCGATCGCCACCGCGACGTCGCTGGCCCTCGTGGCGATCGTCCCGACCGGACCGTCGAGCGCGGCGCCCGCCACCACTACGGAGTACACCGTGGTCGCCGAAGACGGCGTCGCGGCCGACGCGGCGGTCGCCGCGATCACCGCCGCCGGCGGCACGGTGGTCGCCCGCAACGACAGCGTCGGCGTGTTTCAGGTGAAGTCCGCCCGCACCGACTTCGCCAGCCGCGCCGCCGCGGACGGCGCGCTGGTGGGTGCGGCACAGCGCCGCGCGATCGGCTACGCGCCGAACGCCCCGAAGGTCGACGCGGTCGAGCAGGAAAACCTGCTGGCCGGCACGACCGGCAAGAGCAAGGGCACGGGCCACGCCTCGGCCGGGCTCGACCCGCTCGACGACAAGCTCTGGGGCCTGGAGATGGTGCGCTCGGACGAGTCGCGCCGCGAGCAGCCCGGCGACAAGGGCGTCACGGTGGGCATCCTCGACACCGGCCTCGACGCCAGCCACCCCGACCTGGCGCCCAACTTCAGCCGCGGCCTCTCCCGCAACTTCGCGCCCGACCTGACCGACATCGACGGCGCGTGCGAGGTGCCGAGCTGCCTCGACCCGGTCGGCACGGACGACGGCGGCCACGGCACCCACGTGGCCGGCACGATCGGCGCCGCCGTCAACGGCCTCGGCGTCTCCGGCGTCGCGCCCAACGTGACCCTTGTCGAGCTCAAGGGCGGCCAGGACTCCGGCTTCTTCTTCCTGGAGCCGGTCGTCAACGCGCTGACGTACGCCGCCGACGCCGGCATCGACGTGGTCAACATGTCGTTCTTCGTCGACCCGTGGCTGTACAACTGCCTCGACAACTCCGCGGACAGCGCGGCGGCGAAGGCCGAGCAGCGGGCCGTCCTCCGGGCCATGACGCGCGCGTTGACGTACGCCCACCTGCGCGGCGTCACGCTCGTCGGCGCGCTCGGCAACGAGCACACCGACCTCGGCAAGCCGCTGCCTGACACGATCAGCCCGGACTACGGCGCACCGGCTTACACCCGGCAGATCGACAACCGGTCCTGCTGGACCATGCCGGCCGAGGGCCCGTTCGTGATCGGCGTCTCGGCGCTCGGGCCGTCCGGCAAGAAGTCGGACTTCTCCAACTACGGCACCGAGCAGATCTCCGTGTCGGCGCCGGGTGGCTGGTTCCGGGACGGCTTCGGCACGCCGACGTTCCGCACCGACGAAAACATGATCCTGTCGACGTACCCGCTCAAGCCGCTCCAGGAGGAGGACCCGCCGCTGGTCGACGCCGACGGCAACATCACGCCGGCCGGCGAGGGTGCGGTCGTCAAGCTCTGCCCGAACGGCACCTGCGTGTACTACACGTACCTCCAGGGCACCTCGATGGCCGCCCCGCACGCCGCCGGTGTCGCCTCGCTGATCGTCAGCGAGTTCGGCCACCGCGACCGGCACCGCGGCGGCCTGACGCTGGAGCCGTGGAAGGTGGAAAACCAGCTGCTGCGCACGGCCGCCGAGCACGCCTGCCCGGAGCCGCGCCTCCAGACGTACACCAACGAGGGTCGGGAGCCGGAGTTCAACGCCTACTGCGCAGGCGGCACGAACTTCAACGGCTTCTACGGGTACGGCGTCGTCGACGCGTACGCCGCGGTCACCGAGCGCCCGAGGTGGGGCGCCCGCCCGTAGGTGATTTCGTGGGGCGCTCCGGCAGTGCCGGAGCGCCCCCTGGGGTGCTCGCGGCCCGGCTCTTGAGTGAGCGACCTACACCGCCAGCAGGGCGATCGCGACGAGCCCGCCCAGCAGCAGAAACGGGCCGTGTGCGATGTGGTCCTTGCGGCCGGCTCGGCGCAGCAGGAGCAGCGCCGCGGCGTAGAGGCCGGCGAGGAGGAAACCGGCGACCGCCGCGGCGACCGCGATCCCCCAGCCGAACCAGCCGGCCACCAGACCCACCGCGAGCGCGGCCTTGGCGTCGCCGAGACCCATCCCGTTAGGTGAGATGAGCACCAGTACGAGATAGAAGGCCGCGAGTGCCAGAGCGCATGCCACCGCGGAGGCAAGGTGGCCGTACTCGCCGTCGACCACTGCGGACAGTCCAAACAGGACCAGCGCACCGCCGGCGGCCGGAAACGTCAGCCGGTCGGGCAATCGGCGCACGGTAGCGTCCACATGGGCCAGTACGACGCCGAACAACGCGACCCACGCGACGGCGAGCAGTGGGAGCGGCTCGCGCACCCGCCAGGCGACCACCGCGAGCGCCGCCGCGGCCACCACCTCGACCAGGGCCGGCGGCGGCCCGATCCGCGCGCGACACCGCGGGCAGCGGCCGGTGGGCGGCAGGAAAGCGCTGTGCAGCCGGGCTTGGCAGTGCGGGCAACCGTGTCGCCACGGCTCGCCAGCCGGCACGGTGTGTGTGAACACCTGCGCGCGCAGTAACGGGCCGAGCAACAGGCCCACGACGGCGGCTGCCAGAATCCTGCCCATCAAGCGCCACGCACGGTGAACAGTTGGTTGCGGGAAACCACGTTGGCGCACCGGACGCCAAGCGATGCCGGATGTCCGGGATACGCGTGCACATGGGCACTGACACCGGGATCCGGCCAATCGATCTCCATCGCACCCTTCCCAGCATCCGGCCGCCGACGATCATCACTCGGCGTGATCATTTGGATTGCCTCTGTTGCATTGGCGGCAGTCAGCCTATGCTGCCCATCTGGGTGAGAGCACCAGCCGTCCGCCGACCGCGCGGCGACGGTTCTCAATGCACACATCGCCTGGGGGGCACGACAGCACGGGAAAGACACGGCACGCGAGCGGTTCGGAGGCACCGGGCGCGCGCCAGGGGGAGAGGAAACACCGTTGCCCGCAAAGCACCTGGGCCGAGCCTCTGCGGTCCTTGTGGCGCTGCTCGTCGGCGCCTGTTCGTCATCCGGCGAGGCCACGCCTCCCGTCGCCGCACCGAGCACGGCCGCCTCCGCCGGCCCGGACGCGGGTGCCGCGTCAAAGGCCGCGCTGGCCGCGTACAACGGTTATCTCGCGGCGTCGCGCGACGCGTCGGCCGATCCGGATCCCACCCATCCCGCTCTGGCGAAGTATCTGGCCGACCCCCTGCTCACCCGGGTCAGAGACACCGTGCGCGACCTCGAGACGCACGGCGCCGTGCGCACCGGAAAGATGGTTTCCGATCCGCGAGTGAGCGCGCTCGACCTGACCGCCGATCCGCCAACGGTGTCCATTCAGGACTGCATCGACTCCTCGGGATACAAGATGGTCTACGCAAAGAGCAAAAAGCCCGTGCCCGGCACCGTGGGTGGCCGATACGTGGCGACCGCCACCGCGACCCTCTATCCCGACGGCCGCTGGCTGATCAGCGACGGCGCGATCCACCAGGACCAGCCGTGCTGACCCGCCGCGTCCTCGCCCTCACGGCCACTCTCTTCGTGCTCGCCGTCCCGTCGGCGGCGGTCGCCGACCCGCCGATCACCGAGTGCCCGCCTGGATCCGACAGCTGCCACATCATCGACGAAGACGAAGACACCGGTGGCGGCGGCGACAACGGTGACGGAAACAACGGTGGCAACGAGGGTGGCGGCGGCGGTGAGCGCGAGTGCACCCGCGGCGAGGAGGTCGTCCCCTGCTACGACCCGATCTTCGGCTGGTTCAACCAGGCCGACGGGTGCTATTACAAGCTCACCGAGCCTCAGCACCCGCCAAAGCCCGGCGGCAGCCCGGACGGCGCCTGGTACACGCCGACATGCGCCCAGGGTGTCGGTCTACCGGTGTGGTTTGACGCGCCGCCGGCCGGTGCCGAGGCGCCGCCCGACCCCGAGACGCTGGCCCGCCGCGCGTTCGCCGAGATCACGTTGCGCGCGCCCGACCTCCAGATCAAGCCCGATCCCAACGGCGCCGGACTTGTCGGACTCCCGGTGTGGCTCTGGGTGGAAAGAGGTCTTGAGACTTGGGGGCCGATCTTCAACAGCGAGTCGGACCGAGGGCTGACTGTGACCATCGAGGCAAGAGTCAACAACCTGACCTTCGACCTGGGCGACGGGAGCCCACCGGTCAGCTGTCCGGGCGGCGGCACGCCGTACCCGAAGGGCGCGACCGGCCCTTCGCCGGACTGCGGGCATGTCTTCACCAAGTCCAGCAAGCAGCAGCCGGGCCAGAAGTTCACGGTCACCGCGACCACGACGTGGACCGTGACCTGGAGCGGCGGTGGTGAGATCGGCACGTTCGAGCCGCAGATCCGTGAGGCGACCGTCGGCGTGCGGATCAACGAGCTCCAGGTGGTGACCGAATGAGCCTGGCGGCCAACCACCGCGTGGCGGGCCCGGTCGACGCACCGGTCGAGCCGCCCCGCGTCGTCCGGCAGCGGCGCATGCGCCCCGGCCTGCTCGGCCTCGCGGTGCTGCTGATCGCGCTCGGCGGCCTCGGCGCGGCGTTCGCGGTGACTTCGGTGCGCTCGACCGGCACCTACCTCGCGGTGGCCCGGTCGGTCTCGGTCGGCACCGCCCTGACCGCCGACGACATGCGCTCCGTGCAGGTGGCGGGCGGTGTCGGGCTCTCGCCGGTGCCGGCCAGCAAGATCAACGAGGTCATCGGCAAGCGGGCGGCCGTCACGCTCGTGGAGGGCACGCTGATCACGATGGCCCAGCTCACCGACAAGCCGCTGCTCGGCCCCGGGCAGCAGCAGGTCGCGATCGGCCTCAAGCCCAACCAGGTGCCGGCCAAGGAGCTCCGCCCCGGCGACAAGGTGCTGCTGGTCAGCACGCCTCCGCAAAACTCGTCGACGACCGGCGAGGCGCGGGCGACGCAGACCACGCGATACGAGGCGACGGTCGTCGACGCCACCGAGCCCGACGAAAAGGGCCCCGACCGCACGACGGTCGTGGTCTACCTGGCTTTGGCCGGCCGCGACGCGCCCGCGGTGGTCACGCTCGCCGCCCAAAACCGGCTCGCCGTCATCCTCACCGGGGCTGCCTGACCATGGCGATCGTCGCGCTGGTCTCGCCGAAGGGGTCGCCCGGGGTGACAACGACGGCACTGGCCTGTGCGCTCACCTGGCACCGCCGGCTCGTGCTCGCCGAGTGCGACCCGGCGGGCGGGTCGATCATGGCTGGTTACCTGGGCGGGGCGGTGCCCGGCCCGCGCGGCATCGGCGAGCTGGCCGTGGCCGAGCTGCGCGACGGGCGGCTCGACCGCGACTTCTGGTCGCAGCTGATCGACCTCGACGCGCCCCGGCGCGAGCGGCTCCTGCTGCCGGGCATCGTCGACCCGGCACAGTCCGGCAGCGTCAGTCCACTGTGGCAGCGGTTCGCCGACTTCTTCCTCGCGCTGGAAAAGGGCGAGCCGGCATACGACGTGATCGTCGACTGTGGACGGCTGCACGCCCCCAACCCGGCATGGCCGATCCTGCGCGCCGCCGCCCTCGTGCTCGTCGTCACCGGTGCGCGCCTGCCCGACCTCTCCAGCGCGCGGGCCACGATCGCCGCGCTCCAGCGCGACTTCCGCGAACACCGCGTCGCCGCCGGCTCGCTCCGGCTACTGCTGGTCGGCGAGGGACACGCGCAGGGCGAGATCAGCAAGGCGCTGGAGCTGCCGGTCATCGCCCGCCTGCCGCACGACCCGCGCACCGCCGAAGTGCTCACGCTGGGCGGCACGGTAAAGGCCAACCGTCCGCTCATGCGTGCCGCCAACGCACTCGAAGTGCCGATCAACGCGATCCTCGACCGCCGCCGCGCCCGGCTGAGCTGGCGGAGCCTGCCCGCGGAGGTGCCGGATGCGGTTTGAGCCGGTCACCCACGACCCACGCACCCAGCAGCCGGAGGCGACGTCGACCGCGCCGCCGATGCGCCCGCCGCAGGTGCACGTCGGCCGCCATCAGGCCAACGGCGTGCCGGCCCTTCCGGTGGCGCCGTTCACCCCGCCGCCCACACCGCCACCACCTCCCCCTCCGCCTCGGCGGCAGGCCGACTTCTCGGTGGTACGCGAGCTGCGACGCCAGCTCACCGAGCGGCTGACCCAGTGGCAGCGCGGCCGGGAGTTCACGCCCGAAGAGGAAGACGTCGAGCGGGTCCGGCTTGCGGTGGCCGTCGTGTCGGAGTACGCCGACTCGGTCCGCCGCTCCGGCACCCCGATGCAGGCCGTCGAGGAGCGGATGCTGCTCGACCAGGTCACCGCCGAGCTGGTGGGGCTGGGTCGGCTCCAGACGCTGCTGGTCGACAACACGATCGAGGAGGTGCACATCCTCGGCTGCGACCACGTGCGGATCACCCGACACGGCGGCGGCGTGGAGTGGGCCGCCCCGATCGCCGACAGCGACGAGGAGCTGGTCGACATCCTCCAAGCGGCCGCCCGCCGGGCCGGTGCGACGGAGCGCTCCCTGTCGACCTCCAAGCCGACGCTCGACCTCCAGCTGCCCGACGGCAGCCGGCTGGCCGCGGTCTACCTGGTCAGCCACCGGCCGTACGCGGTGATCCGCAAGCACAACACGCTCGACATCACCCTCGACGACATCGCCGGTGGCCGCCCCGACCTCGACGAGATGATGGACACGCTGATCCGCGACTTCCTGCGCGCCGCGCTGCGGGCCGGCCTCAACATCATGGTCGCCGGGCTGGCCGGTGCCGGTAAGACCACGGTCATCCGGGCGCTGATGTCGGAGATCCCGCCCGACGAGCCGTACGTGCTGCTGGAAGAGAGCCGCGAGCTGCTACCCGCCCGTCGCGGTGAGCGACACCGGGCGGTGATGAGCTTCGAGTCGCGGGAGGGGCACGGCGAGCGCGGCGCCGACGGGCGGCCGGCGGGTGAGGTGACGATCGCCGACCTGATCCCGGTGTCGCTGCGGATGGGCGCGCTGCGCATCATCGTCGGCGAGGTGCGGTCGCGGGAGATCGTGCCGATGCTCCAGGCGATGACCACCAGCCGCGGCTCGATGTGCACCATCCACGCGCGTACACCGGGCGGGGTGAGCGAGCGCATCATCGAGCTCGCGCTGTCGCACGGCCGGGAGATGACCGTCGAGCAGGCTCGGCGGATGGCCGGCAACGCGCTCGACCTGATCGTGTACGTGACGATCGAGGACGAGACCGCGATCGGCGGCCGCAAACACCGCTTCGTCTCGCACATCGAGGAGATCGTCGGGGTGGGCGACGGGGCGCGGATCGCGACCACCACCATCTTCGGCCCGGGTGCCGACGGTCGCGCGGTGCCCATGCACCTGCCCGAGCGGGTCCGCGACCAGCTCATGCGGGTGGGCTACGACGCGCGCGTGCTCAGCCGCTACATCGAGGCACACGCCGGCGCCTGGCGGCGGCCCCGGCACAGCCAGCTGCGGAGCCGCTCGTGAGCTCCGACATCGAGCTGATCGCCCTGCTCTCCGGCGCCGCCTGCGTCGGCGGCATCGTGCTCGCGGTGGTGTCCGTTGTGGGCACTCGTGCGTCGGCCAAGCCGCCGTCCCGCAGCAGCCGCCGCCTCAGCCGCCTTTGGAACGGCACCGGCGTCAGCGCCGCCGAGCGGCGCCGCCACCGGATCGTCGTGGTGGCCGCGATCGCCGCCGGCGCGCTCGCCTGGATGGTGACCGGCCTGCCGATGGTGGGCCTACTGGCCGGCATCGCCGTGCCCGGCGCGCCGTGGCTGTTCGGCGTCGGGCGGGCCGAGCAGCGGGCGATCGCCCGCATCGAGGCAGTCGGCGAATGGACCCGACGGCTGCGCGACGTATCCAGCACGGGCCAGGGGTTGCAGCAGGCGATCATCGCGACCGTCTCCACCGCACCGGAGGAGATCGGCGACGAGGTCGCGCTCCTCGCGGCCCGGCTCCAGGCCGGCTGGCACGCCCGCGACGCGCTGCTCGCCTTCGCCGGCCAGCTCGGCGACCCGATGTGCGACCAGGTCGTCGCCGCCTTGGTCCTGCACCTGAGCGACCGGGGCGAGCGGCTCGGTGACGTGCTCTCCTCGATCGCGACCGCCGCCGCGGCCGAGGTCGCGACCCGACGCGAGGTGGAGGCCAAGCGCACGCAGCCGCGCTTCGCGGTCCGCTTCCTCACCGGGATGACGCTGCTGACCTTGGCGTACGGGCTGCTCAACCCCCAGTACATGGAGCCGTACGGCACGCCGACCGGCCAAGTCGTGCTGGTGGTGCTCGGCGGCACGTTCGTCGCGCTGCTCGCGTGGACCCGCGCGATGAGCCTGCCGCCCGCGCCGGTGCGTTTCCTGGCGATCCCCGACGAGCGGCGGGAGGGGTGATGGGCAACCCGTACCTGGTCATCGCGATCCTCGGCGGCGCGGCGGTGGGCCTCGGCATCTTTATCGTCGTCCGTGAGACGCTGCTGCCCGCAACCCCGGCCCTCGGCCCCGCGCTGCACCGCCTGCATCCGCCGGCGACGCTCCGCACCACGCACCCGAGCCGGCGGCTGGAGTGGCTCACCGGCCTGTCCCGGTGGACCCGGCCGCCGGTAAAGGAGCTGGCGCTGCTGGGCAAGTCGCCCGAGCAGTACACCCTCTCGCTCCTGCTGTCGGCGCTGATCGGCCTGGCCATCCCCGCGTTTCTCTCGCTGGCCGCGCGCACCGCGGGTGTCTCGCTGCCGTTCGTCATCCCGACCGCGGCCGGCCTCGGTCTGGCCGCGCTCTTCGCGCTTGTCGCGCACGCCGACGTGCTCTCCAAGGCGAAAGCGGCACGGCGCGAGTTCACCCAGGCCGTATGCACCTACCTCGACCTCGTCGCGCTCCAGCTCTCCGCCGCGCACGGTCCGGTGCAATCCCTGGAACGGGCGGCCGAGGTCTGCGACGGCTGGGTGTTCGAGCGGCTGCGCGAGTCGCTGCGGATGGCGCAGATGCAGATGCAGTCACCGTGGGACGAGCTGCGCTCGCTCGCCGAAAAGATCGGCGTACCGGAGCTGGGCGATGTCGGTGCGATCGTCCAGGCGTCCGGCACCGAGGGTGCCCAGGTGCACGAGACGCTGCGGGTCCGCGCCGACTCACTGCGCGACCAGATCCGCACCGACAACCTGGCTCGCGCCGAGGCGATCACCAGCCGGCTCGACGTGCCCGGCGCGCTGCTCGTCTTCGTGCTCGTCGGCTTCGTCATGTACCCGTTCCTGGCCCGAATCTGAGCCGTACCCCAGGGAGGAAAACGATGATCAGGACGTTGCGGGAGCGGATCGCGCGGCTGCGCGGTCCGGGCGAGCGAGACCGGGGTGACAGCCCGGTGCCCACCGCCATCATCATCGCCGGCCTGGCGGCGGCCGCCGGCGCCGTGGTGCTCGCGGCGAGCGGGTTGGTGGACTCGTTCATGGGTTCCATCGGCGGCGGCGGCACGCCGTAACCGGGATGCGTCGCCGCGCTGTCGCTCGCGTGCGCCGGGCCGTCGAGCTGGTCCGGCGCCGGTCGGCTGGCGGCCGGGATCGGGGGGCTACCCCCGTCGAGCTGGCGGTCGCGTTTCCGGCGATCCTCATCCTCACGTTCGCCTCCATCCAGGTGGGCGCATGGTTTCTGGCCCGGGCCGTGGCGCTCAACGCCGCCCAGGTGGCGGTCAGCTCCACCCGCACGCTCAACGGCGCGTCCCCGGAGGCCGGCGAGGAGCAGGCGGGCTCCTTCATCGCCGACACGGGCGGCTGGCTCGTCGGCTGGGACGTGCAGGTATCCCGCGACGACGAGCAGGTCACGGCCACCGTGACCGGCACCGTGGTCTCGGTGATCCCCGGCGTCGACTGGACGGTCAGCCAGACCGCGCGCGGGCCGGTCGAGCGCTTCGTGGAGGAGGAGACGCCGTGACGGCTTCGGCTCGCCGCGCGCCCGGCACGGGCGACCAGGGCTCCGTATCCGTGGAGATCGCCATTCTCGCGCCCGCGTTCCTCATGCTGATCGTGCTCGCGGCGGTGGCCGGCCGCACCGCGATCGCCCAGAACGCCGTCGACCTGGCCGCGCACGAGGCGGCCCGCACCGCGTCCCTCGCCCGCACCGCCGCGGCCGCGGAGACCGACGGCGAGTCTGCCGCCAACTCCACCCTCGACGCGCAGGGCCTCGACTGCGGCGACAGCCTCCAGGTGGCGGTCGACACGAGCGGGTTCGCCGCGGACCTCGGCGAGCCGGCCACCGTCACCGCGACCGTGAGCTGCACGGTCTCCTTCGCCGACCTGGTCATGCCGGGCGTGCCGGGGGCCAAGACGGTGGTGGCGACCTACGTCTCACCCCTCGACCGCTACCGGAGCCGCGGATGAACACGCGGGACGACGGGCGGGTCAGCATCTTCCTGGCGATCGCGCTCGCCGGCATGCTGATGGTGATCGGCCTGGCGTACGACGGCGCCGGCCAGCTCGGCGCCCTCCAGCGTGCACACAACCTCGCCGCCGAGGCGGCCCGTGCCGGTGGCCAGTCGATCGACCGGGCGCAGGCGATCGAGGGCGGCCCGACGCAGATCAGCGAGGCCGAGGCGGTCGCCGCCGTCGACGCCTACCGCGCGGCCGCCGGAGTGGGCGGGCCGCCACCCACGTTCTCCACGGGCCCGGACGGCCAGCCGCTGATCCAGGTCGAGGTCTCCGTCACGTACGACAACAAGTTTCTCGACGTCTTCGGGTTTTCCGACACCAGCACGGTGACCGGCACCGCCACAGCGGTGCTGCTCACCACACCCGACGAATAGGAGGGCGCCATGCGGCTGCGACAGGTCGTCAAGGGCTTGGGTGCGCTCGTCATCCTCATTGGACTGTTGGTTGGCGCGCCGGTCGCGCTGGTCGTGTTCGCCGGCAACCCGCTGCCCGACCACGTGCCCGCGCTCTCCGAGATCGGTGACGCGCTCACCAGCCGCGACGACGGGCAGCTCTTCCTGCGCGCGCTCGCCGTGGTGGGCTGGCTGGGCTGGGCGACGTTCGCGCTGTCGGTGCTCGTGGAGATCCCGGCGCGGGCGCTGCGCATCCCCGTACCCCGGCTGCCCGGCATGCGGCGGCAGCAGCGGATGGCGGCGGCCCTCGTCGGCGGCGTCGCGCTGATCATCGGGGCAAGCCCGGCGATGGCCTCGGCGGCCACCACCGCCCCGCCCACGTCGTACGCCGCCGCGCCATACACGCCGGCCGCGGTGTCCGCCCCCGCCGCGGCGGCCTGGGAGCGCACGGCCGCAGCAGCCGCCGACGAGGATCCGCAGCCGGTCTACCGGGTCGAACGCGGCGACTACCTGGGCCACATCGCGGACCGCTACCTGGGCGAGTTCGACCGCTACCCGGAGCTGGCCAAGCTAAACAAGATCCGTGACCCCGACCTCATCCGTCCGGGGCAGATGCTGCACCTGCCGGACAACGCGGCCGACGGCGGCGTACGCCGCCACGCGACCGGCCTGGTTTCGGTCCCGCCCCCGCCGGCCGCCGAGAAGCCTCCGCCGCCTGCCCCCGGCGGTGGCGAGGAGTCACCAGGCGCCCACCCGACGCCGAGCCCGTTGCCTGGTGAGGGTGGTTCGGAGGGCCGAAAGCCGTCGCCCACCCCGTCGAAACCGGCCACTGAAGAGCCGGCGGTGCCCTACGTCCCGCCACCGCCCACCGTGCAGGAAGGCGACGACGGCCGCGAGCCGGTGGACGCCGCGGCCGGACGGCCGGAAAGGAAGGAAGGACTCAACCTGCCGCTGGCGGTGACCGCCGTGTTGACCGCGGCCAGCCTGGTCGGCGCCCAGATCGGTGTGCTGCTGGGCCTGCGCGACAAGCGACGGCAGGCCCGCGAGCGCACCCGCCGCCCCTGACGCGCTCTCTAGAGACCTTTAGGAGTCAGGTCCACTCGAAACAGGTGTCCCGGATTCGCGTCAGCTGCGGACCGCCGCTCCCGCCGGAGACCGCTGCGGCCGGCGGCTCGCCGGGGCTCGCCGAAACCCCCGGCCTCCGCTGCCAGGCCCGCGCGGCAAGGCCGGGGCCGCAAGGCCCGGCGCAGCCGCCGGGGTGAGCGTGACCCACGGCGGACGGGTGAGGCCGCGGGAGCAGCGGTCCGGACCACGACGGACGTCGCGGTAGCTCAAGTCTCTGTCTAAATAAGGGGATTCAGCGGTCGAAATCCCCCGACTCCGAAAAGGTCTCTAGATAGTGCGGTGGCCACAAAACTTCACCGGGTGAGGCCGGCCAACGTTGTGGCTAGCGGCGCAGCGGACGGCGAGACTGCGCCTCCAGCACCGCACGCACCGGGATCACGTGTCCCAGCAGGCCGACACCCCAGCCGAGGATCGGCCAGACCGGCCAGAAGTACCACGCGCCGCTGCTCAGGCCCACGGCTGCCCAGATGCCGAGCATGAGGAGCGAGCCCGCGATGTACGCCGCCACGTGCGTCCGCATGCCCAGCCGGGCGCCCACCGCGTGCCGCTCCCGCCGGCGGTCACGGGCGCGCGACCGCACCCAGGTCGCCGGTAGGTCGGCGACCAGTGCCTCGAGCTCGCCGCGGGTACGCGCGGTGTAAGCCGCCGTCGACCGCTCGCTGAACTCTTCCGTCTCCAGGTAGCCCGCAGCGAGGGCGTCGCTCAGGAGCGCGGCCACCGACTCGCGCTCGGCCGTGCCCACACGCTCAAGTTCGTTCGCCATGACTCCACAGTGCCAGGCAGTCTTGTCACTGTCAAGATGCGGGCACAGTGAAGCGCGCCGCACGGGACGGCGCGCTCAGAGCAGTACGCGGGAGAAGCTCGGCAAGGGCTGCCCGGGCAGCCCGGTGGCATATCGGCTGCGCAGGCCCACCAGGCGGACCGCCCCCACGAGCAAGAGGCCGGCCACGATCCCGTCGAGCCAGTAGTGGTTGGCCGTGATCACCACGACGCTCACGGTCAGCGCCGGATGGACGAGCGCCAGCCACCGCCAACGGCTGGAACTCACCCGGATCAGTGCGATCGCCACGAGCAGCGCCCAGCCGACGTGCAGCGAGGGCATCGCGGCGAACTGGTTGGCGACTCCGTCCGTGCTGTTGTCGGGGTAGGCCGAGGGGCCGGTGAGGATCATCGTGTCGACCATGCCGAAGCTGTTGACCAGCCGCGGGGGCGCCAGCGGGAAGATGACGTGCACGAAGAGCGCGGCGCCGGTGAGCACCGCCATCTCGGTGCGCATGCGCAGGTAGTCGGGCCGGTGCCGGATCCACAGCCACACCATCGCCGCGATCGTGCCGGGGAAGTGGACGCCCACGTAATAAAGGTTGGCGAGTCGAGCCGTGCCGCCCCAGGAGAGCGCCCAATGCTGGATCACTGCCTCACTGGGCAAGCGAAATGCCCGTTCGACCTCCCACACCCAGTCCGCATGGCGGAAAGCAACACCCATTTGGCCATCCGCGAGGTGGCGGATGCCCTGGTAAATAACCATCATCGAGGCGATCAAGACCACCTCGATGACGAGTTCGCGCAAGCGCGCCGCCCGAGAGCGCTCAGGCCCCGGGGTTACCGGTGTTACTGTCCGCGGACCTGTAGCGGGCCGCGTGACCCCTTCCGTGACTGCCATCGCCGTCCCCCACCGAGATTTCATCCACGGTTTACGCAATTCAACGCTAAGTGAAATCTCTATACCAGAACAACGATTATCCGTGTGACCCCACGCACAACGACACACCTCGAACTTGCTCCGGCCGATCGTAGACGGACCACGCACGACCCGATGTCCCTTTACGCTTCCGGCAAAGGCCAGGGCGCCCCGCCGAAGCGGGACGCCCTGAGGTCGAGACCGGAGCCGCGGCTACGCGTTGATGCGCAGCACCTCGCCGCCGCCCGCGACGATCGACTTGTTGGTCACGTAGATCGTGCCGTCCCGGGCGACCGTCACGCCGCCGGGAGCGGTCAGCTTCCCCTTCGCGAGTTCGGTCCGCTTCGCGCCGCGCTTGACGTCCACCCGGATCAGCGCGCCCTTCGGGTCTCCGGCGAGCAGCCCTTCCTTGGAGATCTGAAGCACCAGCAGGCGGCCCCAGCGGTCGAAGGTGATGTCGACGATGTTGGTGAAGCCGGTCGCGTACACCTTCGGCGCGTGACCCGGGGCGATCCGCCACACCCGCGCGGCACCCTTTACGAACGGGAAGCCGGTCAGCTCGCTCACGTAGAGCGCGCGGTCCGGACCCCAGGCCACGGCCGTGGGCACAGCCTGCATGGGGACCGTCGCCGGCGGGGGCGCGAAGGGATGGGGCACCGTCCGGTCGCCGAAGACCGCCACGGTGGAGACCTTGCCGTTCTTGGTGACCTTGAGCAGGTCGTTGCCGCCCGCATCCGTGGCGAACGCGCCGAACGGCGTGGCCAGGACGCCGTACGGGTTCGAGTCGACCTCGCCCTTGTCGGGGTTCTTCGCCGCCTCGTACGCGTTGAGATCGGCGATCGGCTTGACCGGGCCGCGTGCCCCCGGGTACAGGCCGACGACGTGGCCCATGAGCCGCGCCTTCTTGCCGAGGAGCTTCCGGGTGTCCAGATTGAAGGCGCCGCCGATCGTGGCCACCAACCCTGGACCGGCCGGGGAGAGTTTGTGCAGGCCGATGGCCGAGCCGCCGTCCTTCTCGCCGGCGAGCGACGGGAGGCCGGTGATGGCGCGCCACTGCTTCCAGCCCTTGCCGCGGTGGTGGTGCGGTGCCACCACCGTCAGAGCCGCCGAGGTGCCGAAGCACTCCCTGCCGCCCTCGGGTCCATCGATGCAGGGGCCCTTTCCGCCGCGGCCGGCCTCGGCGACGTAGAGCCATCCGTTCCTACCCACCGTGATGCCGCGGGGGTTGTCCAACCCGCGCGCGACGACACTCACCGACGGCTTGCCCTCGGCGCTGGCGGTGGCCGACGCGGCGGGCGCGCCGGTCAGCACCAGCGCGGCGGCAACGGCACCGGCTGGGATAACGTGACTAAGCCTCATGAATACCCCGTTCCTCGTGCAACCGAACAAGGGGAATCATGCGTGCTTTCACCGTTCGGTGGGATGAAAACGGTAAAAAAGGGTTTGTGGGCGGTCGCCACTGTCCCGGCGGCGGTCAGCCGCCCACAAACCGGCTCACATCTGCCGTGTTTCGTGGCGGTGATCGCAAGAATACGACTGGTAGCCGCAAAAATGGAAGTGCAGAGACGGACCAATCAGTCCTTCGGTGCTGGCGCCGTGGAGCCGCGGACGACGAGCTCCGGCTCGAAGAACAGCTCCTCCGGAGGCACACCGACCCCCTCCATCTGCTGCACGAGCAGGTCGACGACCGATTGGCCCATCGCCTCGATCGGCTGCCGGACGGTGGTCAGCGGCGGGTCGGTGCAGGTCATGATGGCCGAGTCGTCGTAGCCGACGATCGAGATGTCCTGCGGCACCCGCTTGCCCAGCCGGCGGACGGCGCGCACGGCACCGAGAGCGAGCACATCGCTGGCGCACAGGATGCCGGTCACCCCGCGCTCGGCGAGCCGGGTGGCGGCCGGACGGGCACCCTCCATCGAAAAGCTCGCCCGCTCGACGTCGCACGTCACATCCGGGGTGCCCTTCGCGGCGGCCATGAGCGCGTCGAGCTTGCGGCGGGAGGGCACGTGGTCTTCCGGGCCGAGCAGCGCGCCGACCTTCTGGTGGCCGAGGGACACAAGGTGGGCGAACGCCTGCTCGACCGCGACCGCGTCGTCGGTGGAGACGCTCGGGAAGCCCAACCCCGCGACGCCGGCGTTGACCAGCACCGCCGGCAGCCCACGCTCGCGCAGCGTGCGGTAGTGGTCGTGCGGCGCGTCAGCCATCGCGTAGTTGCCACCAGCGAAGATCACGCCGGACACCTGGTGCTCGAGCAGCATCTCGAGGAAGTCGGTCTCGGAGACGCCGCCGATCGTGCGCGCGCAGAGGATCGGCGAGAGGCTACGCTGCACCAGCGCGCCGGTGACCGCCTCGGCGAGCGCCGGGAAGATGGGGTTTTGCAGCTCGGGCAGGACCAGGCCGACCAGCCGGGCACGCTCGCCGCGCAGCTTTGAGGGCCGCTCGTAGCCGAGCACGTCGAGGGCGGTCAGCACCGCGGCCCGGGTCGCCTCGGAAACGCCCTCGCGGCCGTTGAGCACGCGGCTCACCGTGGCCTCGCTGACCCCCGCCTTCTTGGCGACCTCGGTAAGGCGTCGTGTCACGGCGAAATCGTACGGCAAACCGCTGCAAGAATTGACACCTCAGGCCAGCTCGCTGGTGAGTTCTTAACGCAGATCACGCAAAGAATCTTCAATCGCGCGGTGAAAAGTCGGATATGCGTAAATCATGTGACGCAGAGTCTCCACCGGCACCTCGGCCTTCACCGCAAGCGTGAGCGGGGCCAGCACCTCGCCGCCGACCGGGCCCGCGGAGGTGGCGCCCACCAGCACGCCGCGCTCCGCGTCGGCGACGAGCTTGACGAACCCGTCGTTGCCCACCTTGTGGATCCAACCCCGCGCCGAGCTGGGCACCTGGGCCAGGCCGGTGCGCACAGGGATGCCCCGCTCGCGCGCCTGTGCCTCGGTCAGCCCCACCCCGCCGATTTCCGGATCGGTGAACGTCACCCGCGGCACCGCCCGATAGTCCGCCGGCGGTCCCTCCTGCCCGAGGATGTCGCGGACCGCGATGCCGGCCTGGTACATCGCCATGTGCGTGAACGCGCCGTGCCCCGTGACGTCGCCGACCGCCCAGATCGCGGCACCGGCCCGCATCCGCTCGTCGACCTCGATCTGCTCAGCCGCCGAGTCGAGCCCGACGGACTCCAGACCCAGCTCGCCGAGCTGCGCCCGCCGGCCGATCGCGACCAGCAGCTTCTCCGCCACGACCGGCGCGCCGCTTTCGACGTGCACGGTGAACTCACCGCCGTCGTACCCGATCCGCTCCGCCCGCGCCCCGGTGCGAAACTCCACGCCGTCGCGGCCGAGCGCCTTCGTGGCCAGCTCGGACGACTCCGGCTCCTCCAGCGCCAGGATGCGGTCGAGCGCCTCGATCACCGTTACCCGCACGCCGAACCGCGCGAACACCTGCGCCAGCTCCAGCCCGATCGCACCGCCGCCGAGCACCGCGAGCGAGGTGGGCAGCTCCTCGACCTCGATCGCCTCGCGGTTGGTCCAGTACGGCGTGCCGGACAGACCCTCGATCGGCGGGATCACCGCGGAGGTGCCCGTGCCGAGCACGATGCCGCGCCGCGCCTCGTAGACCTCGCCGCCCACCTCGACCCGGCCCGGACCGACCAGCGTGCCGTACCCGCGCACGAACTGGCCGCCCTTGCCGGTGAACCGCTCGACCGCGACAGTGTCGTCCCAGGTGTCGGTGGCCTCCTCGCGGATGCGCTTGGCCACCGGTGCCCAGTCGGGCTCCACCTGGGCCTGCCCGGCCAGCTGCTCGACCCGTCGCGCCTCGGTGAGCGCGTTGCCGGCGCGGATCATCATCTTGCTCGGCACGCACCCCCAGTACGGGCACTCGCCGCCAACTAGGTTGTGCTCGATGCCGACGACCGAGAGGCCGGCCTCCGCGAGCTTGCCGGCCACCTCCTCGCCGCCGACGCCCAGCCCGACCACCACAATGTCCACCTGCCGCACCATGCCTACCCCGCTCCGCCGCTCGGCGCTCGTCCGCCGTCGTGGTCAAGGCCCGTAGCCTCCCGGCTCCCGCTCATGCCTACCCCGCTCCGCCGCTCGGCGCTCGTCCGCCGTCGTGGTCAAGGCCCGTAGCCTCCCGGCTCCCGCTCATGCCTACCCCGCTCCGCCGCTCGGCGCTCGTCCGCCGTCGTGGTCAAGGCCCGTAGCCTCCCGGCTCCCGCTCATGTCGCCAGCATGCCACCAACGGGTGACTGAGGCCGCCGGGAAGCGGTAGGCCATGGGGCGTAACCGCAGGTAGTCGCTACGCTCGATCGCGTGCGGAGCGTAAGTGGGCGGACCGACCGGGTGGTTGTCGTTGGTGCTGGCCTCGGTGGTCTCGCCTGCGCCCTGCACCTCGCCGGCGCCGGGCGCCACGTCACCGTGCTCGAGCGCGAGGCGGTGCCGGGCGGGCGCGCCGGGCGGCTGGCCGTGGACGGATACGAGTTCGACACCGGCCCGACCGTCCTCACCATGCCCGACCTCATCGCGGAGGCGCTCGACGCGGTGGGCGAGCGGCTGCCCGACTGGCTGGAGCTGACCCGGCTCGACCCGGCGTACCGCGCGCACTACCCGGACGGCTCCACATTGGACATCATCACGGAGCCGCAGCGCATGGCGGCGGAGGTGGCACGCGTGTGTGGACCATCCGAAGCGGACGGTTACCTGCGCTTCGTCGACTACGCCAAGCGGTTGTGGGAGCTGGAGCGCGCCGACTTCGTCGAGCGCAACCTCGACGCACCCACCGATCTGCTCACCGCCAACCTGCTGCGGCTGCTGGCGATGGGCGCGTTCGGCCGGTTGCAGTCGAAGATCGACCAGTTCTTCACCGACCCGCGCACCCGGCGCATCTTCTCCTTCCAGGCCATGTATGCCGGGCTCGCGCCACGCGACGCGCTCGCGATCTACGCCGTCATCGCGTACCTGGACTCGGTCGCCGGCGTCTACTTCCCCCGCGGCGGCATCCACGCGGTGCCCCGCGCGCTCGCCGGCGCGGCGGAAAAGCACGGCGTCCAGATCCGTTACGGCACCACGGTCAGCCGCGTGGAGACCTCCGCGGGCCGGGCCGTCGCGGTGCTGACCGCCGAGGGCGAGCGCATCCCCGCCGACGTCGTGGTGCTCAACCCCGACCTGCCGGTCGCGCGCCGCGACCTGCTGCCACCGAAACGTCACCGGCCGCTGCGTTACTCACCGTCGTGCGTGGTGCTCCACGTCGGATCCACACAGGAGTACACGCGGATCGCGCACCACAACCTCCACTTCGGACGTACCTGGGAAGCGGCTTTCGACGAGGTGATCCGGCACGGCGTGCTGATGTCGGACCCGTCGCTGCTGGTCACCAACCCGAGCCGCACCGACCCTTCGTTGGCGCCGGAGGGCCGCCACGCGTACTACGTGCTCGCCCCCGTGCCCAACCTGGCGAGTGGTCGCTCCCCGCACTGGCGCGGCGGCTTCGGCGAGCGCTACGCGGAAGAGCTCGTCGAAGTGCTGGAGGCACGCGGCTACAACGGCTTCGGTGCTGGCATAGAGGTGTCCCATGTGGTCACCCCGGCCGACTGGGCCGACCTCGGCATGGCGGCCGGCACGCCCTTCGCGGCCGCGCACAGCTTCTGGCAGACCGGCCCGTTCCGCCCGGCCAACCTGCACTCCACATTGGACAACGTCGTCTTCGTCGGCTCGGGCACGCAGCCCGGCGTGGGGGTGCCCATGGTGCTCATCTCCGGCAAGCTCGCCGCACAGCGCGTCACGGGGCGTGCCGCATGACGCCGGACCGTGAGACATACCTCGTCGAGCTGGTGGACGAGGACGGCGCCCCTGCTGGCCAGGCCACCGTGGACGCCGCGCACCGCGCGCCCGGGATGCTGCACCGGGCGTTCTCCGTGCTGCTGACCGACGCCGCTGGGCGCGTGCTGCTCCAGCGGCGGGCGGCGGTCAAGACCCGCTTTCCGCTGCGCTGGGGCAACGCCTGCTGCGGCCACCCTGGGCCCGGCCAGCCGGTGCCGGAGGCGGCAAACGTGCGCCTCGGTGAGGAGCTTGGCCTCGCCCCGCTGCCGCTCACCGAGCTCGGCGTGTACGTGTACCGCGCCGACGACCCGGCGACCGGCCGCGTCGAGGTGGAGTACGACCACGTACTACTCGGCCACATCGCCGCCGACCACCCGCTGCGCCCCGACCCGGCCGAGGTGGCCGAGCTGCGGTGGGTGGCTCCCGGCGAGATTTTCGACCTGCTCAACACGCGATCTGACGACTACGCCCCGTGGTTGGCAGGCGTCCTGGCAAAGCTGAATCTCGATTCTCAGCGGGCACTCTAGTAGGGTTTTGTCGCTCTGGCCCCGAACCGTCGGGAGTACGCGACGTGACCCACCGAGCAGCCATCGTCAGTGCGCTTGTCGTTCTCGCGCTGCTGGTCGGTGGCAGATGGGCTCTGGGCCGCGGGCCGGTCGAAACGATCCTCGTCGAGCAGGGCCCCGGCATGCCGGCGCCCTCGGCGTCCGAGCACGCCGGCGGCCCTTCGCCGAAGCCGTCGCCAACGCCGAAGCACACCACCCCGCCGTCGAAGTCCCCTAAGCCGCCAAAGGGCGCTGGTGGCCCGGTCCGGACCCAGCGGCTGACGGGTAGCAAGAAGGTCGCGCTGACGTTCGACGACGGCCCACAGCCCACCTGGACGCCCAAGGTGCTCGACCTGCTGCGGCGCAACGGCGTGAAGGCGACGTTCTGCCTGGTCGGCACCGAGGTGCACCAGTACCCGGCGCTGGTGCAGCGCATCGTGCGCGAGGGACACACGCTGTGCAACCACACCTGGCACCACGAGTTCGACCTGGGCACCAAGCCCGAGGCCGAGATCCGGGCCAACCTTGAGGCCACCAACCGGGAGATCCGGCGCGCAGTGCCCGGCGCCAAAATCAAGTACTTTCGCCACCCCGGTGGCTTGTGGACCGCGGCGGCCGTCAAGGTCGCCCGCGAGCTGGGCATGACCGCGCTCGGATGGGACGTCGACCCGCTCGACTGGAAGAAGCCGAGCGCCGAGGCCATCCGCACCCGGGTCGTCAACCAGGCCCGCCCCGGCTCGATCGTGCTGCTCCACGACGGCGGCGGCGACCGCAGCGCAACGCTGGCCGCCTGCCCGGCCATCGTGTCCGAGCTCAAGCGCAAGTACGGCATCGTCCTGCTCCGCTGACCCAGACTCCGACGCCGATCTTGTGGCCATCTGCGGGGAATGTGACGCGCCCGGTATCGGTTTGGAAGGACGGTCGCACGTCACGTATGCTTTCGAAGCCTCCGGCGGGGCCGGATGGGAGCAAGGCTGCCTGACTTGTGATGTGCAATGATGGCGGGGCCCGCCCTCATCGTCTAGTGGCCCAGGACGCCGCCCTTTCAAGGCGGTAGCACGGGTTCGAATCCCGTTGGGGGCACGGTTCCGGCCCGGCCGGAGAGTAAGGTCCTGTGGAGCAGTTGGAGTGCTCGCCGCCCTGTCAAGGCGGAGGTCGCGGGTTCAAGTCCCGTCAGGACCGCGGTTAACATGAGGCGAGACCCGGCCAGGTAGCTCAGTTGGTACGAGCGTCCGACTGAAAATCGGAAGGTCGGCGGTTCGACCCCGCCCCTGGCCACATAGCCTTTCGCCGGGCTACAGCAGCGTCCACCAGCGGAAACGCGGGTGGGCGTTTTGCTTTCCGGATGCGGGATGATTTGCCGCATGGCAGGTCGCGTCGACTACTTCGATGATCCCGCCGCGCCCCCGGCCACGAGCCTGGTGCCCTCGGTCAACGTCGTGGTGATCAGCGCCACCGGGGAGATCCTGCTGATCCGGCGCGCCGACAACGACAACTGGGCTCTGCCGGGCGGTGCGATGGACCTAGGCGAGTCGCTGCCGGCCGCCGCGGTCCGGGAGACGCTGGAGGAGACCGGCGTCCGCGTCGAGGTCACCGGCCTGGTCGGCATCTACACCGACCCGCGGCACGTCATCCTGTACACCGGCGACGGCGAGGTGCGGCAGGAGTTCTCCGTCGTTTTCACGGCCCGCCCGCTGGGCGGCGAACCGACCCCGAGCGACGAGTCCCGCGAGGTCCGCTGGGTCGCTCCGGACGCGGTGGGCGATCTCCAGATGGACCGCTCGATGCGCATGCGGATCGGGCACTATCTGGCGGGCGGCCCGAAGCCGCACCTCGGCTAGGCGGCCCGGCGGAGGCCAGGCAGCGCGGGCGAAAGCTACGCGGGGCGCGGCGAAGGCCAGGCAGCGCGGCGAAAGCTACGCGGCGCGGCGGAGGCTGGGCGGCGCGGCGAAGGCTAGGCGGCGCGGCGGCGGAGGGTGGCGACGGCTGACCCCGCGAGTGTGAGAAGGCACTCAGGCAGCTGGCCGTCGGCCAGCGCGGCGCCGAAGAGGGCCTCGCCGGTCGAGGAGTCGGCGTTGGCGTAGGCACTCACGAACCTGGCCACCCAGCGGGCGTCGTAGCGGGCCTCGTCGATGCCGGGGAAGTCGAGCGTCCAGCGGCCCTGCTGCACGTTGTCGCCGACCATCGTGGCGGCCAGACACCAGGCCACGTCATAGGCGCCGGCGACGCCGGCTCGGTCGACGACCGCGTCGAAGGCTCCGACGACGGCGTCACTGTCGCCGGCCAGCGCGCTGCGGAGCACCTGGGCGGCATCGTCGAACGCCTCGGGCGGAACATCCGTCACGAGCCGAAGGGTATGCCGCCGGGTCAAGCCGCGCTCGGCAAAGGCCGCAAGACGCTGGCCGCAGAACAACCGCCCCGACGCTGGCGCAAACACAGCCTCACGGCGCAGGCCGCAAACACAGCTTCAGGGCACCGGGCGCAAGAAGCAGGTGAGCCGGGCGCTACAGACGCGGGCCCCTTTTTCGTCAGTGATGACTATCTCGTAGGTGGCGAGTGTGCCGCCCAGGTGTACCGGTGTGGCCACGCCGGTCACGATGCCGGAGCGTGCGCTCTTGTGATGTGTCGCGTTGAGCTCGATGCCAACCGCGAGTGGGCGGCCGATCGTAATACCGTGCATGGCCGCGCCATACGAGCCGAGTGTCTCGGCGAGCACCGCCGACGCGCCACCGTGCAGCAGGCCGAGGGGCTGGGTGTTGCCCTCGACGGGCATCGTGCCCACCACCCGTTCGGCGGACACGTCGAGGATGGTGATCCCGATCCGCTCGGCGAGCGCACCCGGGCTGTCCGCGGTCGGGACGATCGAGACCTCTGTCGCAGGTTCCACGCAGCGCAGGTTACCGGCCCGTACGAGAATGGCCAGCGACCGCAGTCACACTGCGTACGGGCGGCACGCTAGTGTCCCCAGCGGAGCCCCGCCGACCCCCGGGGAGGGAGGACAAGCCATGAGCCGCTCGCGCAGCGCCGCCATCGCCGCCTGCACCGCGTTCCTGCTCGCTATCGCGGGCTGCGGGAGGACGGAAGACGCACCGGAGGAGACCCCCGCCGGTCCGGTCCGCCTCTACGGGTCGGACGGCAACATGATCAACTCGTTCGGAGAGCAGTTCAAGGATCAGGCTGGCGTGCTCGCCGGCATGAAGGGCACCACGCCGCTGACCCCGCTCTCGGAAGACTTCAAGGGCCGGCTGCGCTCGGTCGACGCCGACCTGGGCGACTACGTGTACGCGGGCGAGAGCTACGACGCCGTGGTGATCAGTGCGCTCGCCGCCCAGCTCGCCGGCAGCACCGCGCCTAGCGAGATCGCAAAGTACATCAACGGCGTGACTACCGGCGGTGAGCGTTGCGACACGGCGAAGGACTGCCTCGCGCTCGCGCGCACCGGTAAAGACATCGAGTACCGCGGCGTCTCGCTCAAGCGCGGTGGCTTCACCGACGCCGGCGAGCCCTCCACGGCCAGCTACGCGACGCTGCACTTCGACTCCAGCGACCGGCTCGACGACGGCAAGACGGAGTTCGTGGGCGCGGGCGACGAGTCGTCCACGACCAACAAGCGCTCGCCGGCCGGCCGCCCCTCCGACGGCCGGGACGCCGCGCAGACCGGCGCGCCGCTGAAGATCGGCGGCCTGCTGCCGGAGACCGGTGACCTGGCCCTGGCCAACCCCCCGCTGGCGGCCGGCGCGGCCCTGGCGATCCGTGACGTCAACGCCGCCGGCGGCGTGCTCGGCGAGCCGGTCGACTGGATCGACGGCGACGACGGCACCAACCCGGAGAAGGCCAAGGCGACGGTCGCCTCGCACGTCAACGCGGGTGTACACGTCATCATCGGCGCCGGCGCCTCGGGCATCTCCCGGGCCGTGCTGCCGGACGTGGTGAAGGCCGGCCTGATCCTCTTCTCGCCCTGCAACACCGACGCCGGGCTGAGCGAGATCGACGACAAGGGCCTCTACTTCCGCACCGCGCCCTCCGACCTGCTGCAAGGCAAGGCACTCGCCGACGTGATCATGCGGGACGGCCCGCAGCACATCGCGATCGTCGCGCGCAAGGACTCCTACGGCGAGGGCCTACAGGGCAACGTCCGGGCCGAGCTGGAGAAGGCCGGCGTCGAGGCCAGCAAAATCAAGCTGCTGACCTACGACCCGCCGGAGGATCCGGCCGCTGCCCTCGACTTCGGCGACGGGGCCAAGCAGATCAAGGACTTCAAGGCGGACGCGGTACTGGTGATCGGCTTCGGCGAGTCGGCGAACGTCATCAAGGCCCTCGTCGCGGCCGGGGTGGAGCTCCGCCACTAGTCGACGTTGGTGGCACGTTTCCGGGATCCCTCGGGTGGTGTTCGGGCCGTACGGTTCCCTCATCAACGAAGCAATCACCGAAACGGAGCCCACGATGAGCGAGTTCGACGACCCGACCCTGACCGACACCCCGGACACCGGACACGAGGGCTTCGGTCACGCCGGCGACGGTGGCCACGAGCCCGGCTACGACCAGCCCGGTTACGAGCAGCCCGGCCACGAGCCGCCGTACGGCCACGACCAGCCGCACGACGAGCCGCCGCACTACGGCGACCCGGACTCGATCGTCGAGAAGAACGTCGACGGCTCCACCGACGTCGTGGTCGACCTCAACGGCGACGGGTACGCGGACGTCGTGCAGCACGACAGCGACAGCGACGGGTACGCGGACACGACCTATGTGGACAGCAACCACGACGGCCGGCTCGACACGATCCTGAAGGACTACGACGACGACGGTGACCTCGACGCCGCGTTCGCCGACACCAACGCCGACGGCCGCGTCGACTACGCCGCCGCCGACCTCAACGACGACAACAAGGTCGACCACGTCACGCTCGACACCGACTACGACGGCAAGGCCGACACCTGGATCGCCGACGTCGACTACGACGGCAAGCCGGACGTGGCCTTCGTCGACACCAACGACGACGGCACGCCCGACGTGGCTGTGACCGACACCAACCACGACGGCACGCCCGAGCAGCAGCCCGTCAACCCGTACGCCGCCAGCTGACCGCCCGTTCGGCTGGCACGGATCGTCACCGACGCTTAGGGTGCCGTAGGACCTGGGACCAGGACGACACCCTAAGCGAGGGACGACTATGAGCGAGCCGCAGGAAACGGTCGAGACCAGGGGCGACGAGCGCGTCGACCTGTTGAAGATGGACACCAACAACGACGGCAAGACCGACTTGTGGGCCGCCGACACCGACGGCGACGGCAAGACCGATCTGTACCAGTTCGACACGGACGGCGACGGCAAGGTCAACGTCACGATGTCCGACCTGGACGAGGACGGCACGCCGGACCAGGTTGTAGAAGGCGACGGCGGCCACCCACCGACCGAATGACCGATCAGAGTTAGGGGCGCCCCTCAATGGGGCGCCCCTAATGTTTCTCAGGCAGATTTCCCGGGCCGCGTCAGCTGTAGGCCGCCGCTCCCGCCGGAGACCGCGGAGGCCGGCGGCTCGCCAGGGCTCGCCGAAACCCCCGGCCTCCGCTGCCGGGTCCGCGGTGCAAAGACCAAACCGCAGGACCAACAGCGGACGGGCAAGGCCGCGGGAGCACCGTCTGTGACGCGGCGCGACCAACAGCGGACGGGTGAGGCCGCGGGAGCAGCGGTCGGGACCACGGCGGACGTCGCGGTAGCTCAAATCTTCGTCTTCTAGAAAGACAGTGCGGCACACGCTGCGGCGAGGATGAGTAGCGTAACGGTGAGGATGAGCATGCGGCGGCGCATGGAGCCGCGGCGGTCGTCGAGCGTCGTCGCCTCCGGGTGGCCCAGTGCGCGCAGCCGGCCCCGCTGGAGCAGCACCTCGTCGCGCCAGTGGCTCACCGCCGCCGACTCGTGCGTCGCCTGCGTCCGGCTCAGCTCCAGCGCCAGCCGTGCCTGGGCCCGCTGGAGCCGGCGCACCGCCCGCCGCCCGAGCACGCCCACCCGCGCGTACGCGTAGCGCCGGGCGTTGGCCCGCAGGTGTCCCATGCTCAGCACGCGCAGCTCGGCAGGGGTGGCGATGTCCGGGTCGTCGAGCGCGGCGAGCTGCTGGGTGTAGTAGTCCGCCTCCCGGTGCCGGGCGGTGCGCACCAGCAGCAGGATCGCCAGCATCGGCGGGATGCCCTTGGCCAGCAGCACCGCGATCAGGAGGTATCCGTTGTCGCCCACCTCGACGGCGAGCAGCGGTGAGTTCCAGACGAAGTGGCACGCCCACGCGCCGAGGAAGCAGGCCACCGCCACGCCGATCCGGAAGCGCACGGTGCGGTCGGTCCGGACCAGCACGGAGGCCACGCCGGCGCCGGCCAGCGCGCTGAAGAGCGTGTGGCTCCAGAGGCCGGCGAGGAAGCCCCGCACGAAGAACGTGCCCACCACCGGCCCGACGTCGTCGCCCCGGCCCGCGGCGGCGACCGCGCTCACCGCGTAGACGACGTCTTCGACCACCTGGAAGCCGAGTCCGACCAGCGAGCCGTAGATGACGCCGTCCAGGACGCTGTTGATCTGCGCCCGAGCGATCAGCACGATCGCGACGATGCCGAGCGTCTTGGCGACCTCCTCGACCGTGGGGCCGGCGATGGCCGAGCCCCAGGCCGCGGCGAAGCCCGGGGAGTAGGCCTTGGCGAGCATGTTCTGGATCGCGATGCTGCCGGGCGCGGAGACGGTCGTGGCGACCAGCCCGCCCCAGCCGAACGCGGTCGCCAGCAGCAGCGGCGGCTCCCGCTCCAGGTAGTCGAGCGCGGCGACGAAGAGCCAGAACGGCACCGCGTACACGGCGAACAGCGCCAGCGCGGCGGTGGTCGCCACCGGAAACTCCGCGATCGCGTGCCGGATCAGCACGACCGTGCGCACGGCGCCCACCGCCATCAGCAGCGCGACAAGCCAGAACGCCGGCAGCAGGAGCGACTTTCGGGCCACCGCCCAGGCCGGCGTCGGATGTACGGGAGCGGTGCGGGCGCTCCGCGGCGGCACACCGTGGCCACCGGGGCACCCGGCCGTCGCCGTCACAACCGCCCCCGGTAGGTGATGGTGGCGACGCTCGCCTCGATCGCCGGCTCGTTCTCCGCGAGCTGGGTTTCGGTGCCGCTGACCGTCACCTCGATGGAGACCTCGGGCGCGAGGAAGACCGCGTACCGCCCGGCGCGGTCCGGTGTCGTGTACGCGCCCTCGCGCCCGGTGAGCCCCGTGCCGGTCAGCGCCGGCAGGCCCGCTTCGAGCTGCCCGTCCGCGTTGGCCACCTTGCGGCGGAGGCGGTCGACGGCGCCGTCGAGGTCACCGCCGAAGGGCGCGACCACGATCACGTACCGGACCTGGCCGAGGACGAAGAGCGCGGTGCCCTGCCGCGCGGTGGGGCGGGTGCGGGTCACGTCGAGCATCGCCCCGGCCGGCGGTACGACGGTCACACCGCCACCCACCTCGTACGGCAGGTGGGGCGGGACGGGCCGCTCGGCGGGCAGCGCCCGGTCGACCATGGGCAGGCCGACGCCGATGGCCACGAGGATCAGCAGGATGCACGAGCTGGCTGCGGCGTTTTGGAGCAGCCGGCTCCGCGCGACCCTCATGCATCGACGCTAACGGCCGCTGACCAACGGCAGGTGATTTATTGACTACTCTCCGACAGATCACGTTCCGGTAACTGCGCCAACCTTCTTCGCCTCCCGAGACATCCATCGCTCGTAGACGGCGAAGAGACGGAGACGCATGAGGCTGGTGTTTCGTCGCGCCCGTGGAGTGAAAAGTCTCCTCCTCGCGGCGACCGGTGCGACCTTGATCGCGACCGTCCTGCTCACCGGCTTGGCCGACTACAGCCGCGAGGTGGTCGACGCCGGCGCGCGCAGCGCCGTCGCCTCCGCGGCGCCCGAGGAGCGCTCGATCCTCGTCCAGGGCCCGGCCGGGGGCAGGGAGTTCGCCACGCGGGACGCCGCGGTCCACGACAAGTTCGCGGGCGGCTTCGCGGGCATTCCCGCGCAGGTCTCCACCGCCGGGTACGCGGTGGGGCGGCAGCTCACCGGCGACGTCGGTGACGCCCGCCCGGACAAGGACGGCGTGGTCTTCGCGTCGGTCACGTTTCTCGACGGGCTGGCCGAGCACGCCGACCTGGTGGCCGGCGCGTGGCCTGAGCCGGGCGCGACACCGGTGCGCACCGTGCTGGCCGAGGCGGCCGCCCGCTCCCTGCACGTCGACGTGGGCGAGCGGGTCGCCATCCGCGACCGGCTGAGCGGCAAGACCTCCGAGATCGAGGTCTCCGGCATCTGGCGCCCGCGCGACCCGACCGCACCGTACTGGCGCCTCGCCCCCGGCGTCGCGGACGGCGTCGCGCCGCAGTCCTCCACGTACGGGCCGTTCGTCGTGGACCGGGCCGACTTCCTCAGCGGCTACGCCACCAGCGCCTCGGCCGCCTGGCTCGTCGAGCCGGACCTGGGCGGCGCACCGCTCTCCGCCCTCGGCGGGCTCCGCCGGGCCACCACCGCCGCCGTCGACTCGCTTGCCGACGAGGTCGGCCTGGGCTCGTCCGGGCTCGTCACCTCGCGGCTCGACCAGCTCACCGGGCGCCTGGAGCGGGCCGACCTGGTCGGCCGCTCGGCACTCGTCACGCCGATGCTGCTGATGGTGGTGCTCGGCGGATACGCGCTCGTGCTCGTCGCCTTGCTCATGAACGAGCAGCGCCGCGGCGAGACCGCGCTGCTGCGGGCGCGCGGCGCCGCCCGATTGCAGCTCGCCGGCCTGGCCGCCCGCGAGGCCGCGCTGGTCGTCCTACCCGCGGCCGTGCTGGCGCCGCTCCTGACCAGCCAGATCCTCCGGTACGTGGACCGGGTGCCCATGCTCGCGGCCGGTGCCCTGCGGCTCAACCCCCGGTTCGACGCGCTGACCTGGGTGGTGGCCGGCCTGGCCGCCGCCGGCTGCGCGCTGGCGATGCTCGGCCCGGCACTGCGCCGCGGCGGCACGTACGTGGCGGAGATGGCCAGCCGCTCCCGCCCGACCCGGCGCGCGGCCGCCCAGCGGGCCAGCCTCGACATCGCGCTGGTGGGCCTGGCCGTGCTCGGCTGGTTCCAGCTGCGGCAATATTCTTCCCCGCTGGCCGGCGGCGATCTCGGTATCGATCCCCTGCTCGCGGCGAGCCCGACGCTCGGCGTGCTGGCCGGCGCGGCGATCGCGCTGCGGGCGCTCCCGCCGCTGACCCGGCTCGCCGAGCGGGCGGTCGACCGCAAGCCGTGGACCGCCACGATATTCGGCATGTGGCAGGCGGGGCGGCGGCCGCAGGCCGGTCCGGTGCTCCTGCTCGCGCTCGCCGTCGCGGTGAGCACGCTCGCGTGGTGCCTGGCCGGCACCTCCGAGCGTTCCCTGGTCGACCAGGCCGACCACCAGGTCGGCGCCGACCTGCGGCTACTGGAGTCGACCCGCTTCGCGCCCGACGGGCGGGCGGCCGAGATCGAGGCGCTGCCCGGCGCCGAGACCGTGCTGCCGGCCTGGCGAGACAGCCTGCGGCTGGGCACCGACGGCGTGAGCGCGTCAGTGATCTCGCTGGACGCGACGCGGGCGGCCGATGTGGTGCGGGTCCGCGACGACCTGGCCGGCGGCTCACCGCAGAGCCTCTTCGCGAAGCTGAGCGACGCTCGGGCCGAGTCGCCCGTCGTCGACCTGCCGGCGCAGACCCGGCGGATCTCCGGCGTGGTGGAGACCGAGGTGGCCAACTGGACCAACGAGTTCTGGGCACCGCCCGAGCCGCCCGTGGAGACCTCCGCGGTCTTCGCGGTGGCGGGCGGCTACCGGCGGGTCCCGCTCGGCTTCAGCGGCAACGCACAGCCGCTGCGCTTCTCCGTCGACCTGCCCGCAGACCTCCAGCCGGCGCGGCTGGCCGGGTTCCTGGTCAACACCAATGGGCCGGCGGGTTTCCAGGTGGGCTGGCGGATGCGCTCGCTGTCGGCCGGAGGCACGCCGGTCGACCTGGGCGCCGCCGGGCCGTGGCAGGCGCGTACCCGCGCCGGTGACGAGGCCGTCGGCGGTGCCGAGGCGACCGCCGAGTACACCCTCCAGACCGCAGCGAGGTGGGGCGGCGCGCAGCCCGTCACGCTCGTCGTCACCCGCGCCCGCAAGGCCGCGCCGGTGCCGGTGGTCGCCACGCCGGCGGCCCTCTCCGCGCTGCGCATGGGCAGCGGCGACGAGACGCGCATGTCGCTCGGGGCGGACGAGGTCGGCGTCAAGGTCGTGGGCACGGTGTCCGCCGTGCCCGGCACCGAGGACACCGCCGCGCTGCTCGCCGACCTCCCGTCCCTGGCCGCGGAGGCCTTCTACGGCTACGGCGAGGTGCGCCAGCCGCAGGAGTGGTGGCTCGCGACCGGCGCGGATCCACATGCGACCGCTACGGCCGCCACCGCGCTGTCCGGCATCCAGGTGCTCGACCGCCGCGCCGCCGCGGCGGCGGCCGGCCGCGACCCGTACGGCGTGGGCGCGCGCGCCGCCCTCTTCGCCGCCGCCCTCGGCGCGGTGCTCATCGCGGCGATGGGCATCGGCGTCGACATCCGCGCCACCGCCCGCCGCCGGGTCGGCGAGCTCGCCGTGCTCCACACGCTCGGCGCGAGCCCGCGCCTGCTCGGCCGCTCGCTGGTGGCGGAGCAGACGTTCCTGGCCGGGGTGGGCGTACTGGTCGGGCTGGTGGTGGGCGTGGGCGTGGCCGCCACGATGGCGCCGCTGGTCATCCTCACGCCCGCGGCCGGCCGGCCGGTGCCGGAGCCGCTGCTCACCGTCGAGTGGTCGCCGGTCGGGGCCACCGCGGCCGGGCTGCTCGCGCTCACGCTCGTGCTCAGCGCGTCGGTGGCTCTCGCGGCCCGACAACGGCTCATCGCGGCCCAGCTGCGGATCGGGGCGGACGCGTGAGAGCCGTGCTCTGGCGGGTCCGGGTCTTCGCCGGACAGTTCGGGCTGCTCGCCGCCCTCGCCCTCGTCGCCGCCCTCCTGATCACGGCAGCGCCCCGGCTCGCCAACGACCTCACCGACCGCGCGCTGCGCGAAGACGTCGCCCGGCTGCCGTACTCCGCCAGGGATATCACCCTCGAGCAGCGGCCCGACTCGGTGGCAGACGACCCCAAGCTCGGCTCCGCGGAGGCCGCGCTGGCGACCCACCGCGACCGGATGCCGGCGCAGGTGCGCGGGTTGATAGGCGACGCGTGGTTCACCGCCGGGATCGAAGGGGTCACGTTCGCGCCGGCCGGCCCGCGGACCCAGTTCGGCCTCCGCACCCAGGCCGGCATGACCGATCGGGTACGCGTCACCGCGGGTCGCTGGCCGGCGAACGGCCCGGAGGTACGCGGCATCGAGGTGGCCGTCTCCACCGCGGTGGCCAAGCAGCTCGGCGCATCGGTGGGCACCGTCCTCGAGGTCGATCCCGCCCCGCAGAGGGGGGTGGGTGCCGGCCTGCCGGCGGTGACGGTCGTCGGCGTCTTCGAGCCGGTCGACGCCACCGACCGCGCCTGGGACACCCTGCGCCTGGCGCTGGAGCCGTTTGCGGGCCTGCCGCCGGAGACTCCTGGTGCCGTGATGGCGGTGACCGACGGCCCGGGCCTCGGCACCGCCGCACGTTCGCTGGGGCCGCTGTCGCTCACCTGGCGATACCGGATCGACGAGAAACGGCTCGACGGCGGCATGCTCGAGCCGCTCATCACCGCGTTCGCCGAGGTCAAGCGCACGCCGCCGGCGCCCGGCCTCACCACGTCGACAAACCTGGACGCCACGCTCGTGCGCTTCGACGGGCAGCTGCGTGCGGTCTCGGCGCTGCTGGCGGTCGTACAGGCGGGGCTCGTCGCCACACTCCTCGGGCTGATCGCGCTCGCGGCCGCGCTGGCGGTGGAGCGGCGGCGGGAGGAGTTCGCGCTGCTGCGGGCGCGGGGCGGCACGATCGCGGCGATCGGCGGGCGGGCGCTGGCCGAGTCGCTGGTCGTGCTCCCGCTGGCCACGGCCGCCGGCTGGCTCCTCGGCACGTACGTACCCGGCCGTGCGGCGGCCACCGGCTGGCTGGTCGTGGCTACCGGCGTGGTGGCCACGCTGGTGATCCCGGTGCTCGCGGCGGTGAGCCAGCGCCGCCTGTCGTTCACCGCCCGCAGGCAGGATCTCGTCCGCCACCGGCCCTCGGTGCGCCGGCTCACGGCCGAGCTGTTCTTCCTCGTGGTCGCCTGCCTCGGCGTGTACCTGCTGCGGCGGCGCGGGCTGAGCCAGGACGGTGGCGTCGACCCCTACCTCGCGTCGGTGCCGGTGCTGCTCGCCGTCGGCGCGGCGATCATCGCCCTGCGGGTGTTTCCGTGGCCGCTGGGGCAGCTCGGCAGGCTCGCCGCGCGGGCCCGCGGCGCGGTCGCCTTCCTCGGCCTCGCACGCGCCGGCCGGGGCGCACCGGTCACGATCGGACCGCTGGCTGTGCTGGTGGTCGCGATCGCCACCGGCATCTTCAGCGCCGTGGTCATGTCGTCGATCGGCGACGCCCGCGACCGCGCCGCCGACCAGGAGATCCCGGCCGACGCGCGGGTGTCCGGGTTCGCCTTCACGCCGGATACCGCCGAGCGGCTCGCCGCCGTGCCCGGCGTGACCGCGGTCGCGCCGGTGGCCGTCGACACGGCGACCAGCTACACGAGCGCGAGCGGCCGCGGCTCGGTGCTGGTGGCCGTGGTGGACGCGGCCGCGTTGGACCGGGTCGTCAGGTCGAGCGGAGTGGGCGTCTCGGTGCCGCCCGCCCTTGTCGACGCCCGGCCCGGCGGTGGCCCGTTGCCGGCACTCGTCTCTCCGGACATCGCCGCCGAGGTGGGCGCCGGCGGGGCGACGACCATGCACAGCCACGCGTTCGACTTCACGGTCGCCGCGGTCGCGGACGCGTTCCCGGGTATCGGCTCGACGAGCGGGCGGTTCATCGTGCTGCCGCTCCAGGCGCTGCCGGACCCGGCCGCGGTCGCGCTCAACCAGTTCCTGGTCGCCGGCGACGCGAGCGCGGAGGCGCTGCGCGCGGCGAGCGCCGAGGGCTCGGCCAGCGGCGTCACGGTCACCACCTGGGCCGACCACCGCCGCGACCTGGACGAGACCGGCGCCAACGAGGTGCTCAGCTTCACGTTCACGACCGGGGCGGTCGGTGCGACCGCGCTGGCGCTGCTGGCGGTCGGCTTCACCGTGCTGGCCGGCGCCCGGATCCGCGGTCAGGTGCTCTCCCGCCTCCGCACGCTCGGCCTCTCTGGTCGGCAGGGCCGGGGCCTGCTCGTGTACGAGCTGGTGCCCCTCGTGGCCATCGCGGTGCTGGCCGGTGGTCTGGTGGGCGTGTTCCTGCCCCGGGTGATCGGGCCGGCGCTGGGCCTGTCGAGCTTCACCAGCGGCGCGGCCGTGCGCACCGCCCTCGATCCGCTCCTGGTCGGCGCGGTGCTGGCGCTCGTGGCGGCCTCCCTGGCCGCCGCGGTCTTCGTCGAGAATGTGATCAACCGGCGGCTGCGCCTCGGTGAGGTGCTGCGCGTGGGACAGGAGGGCTCTTGAACGAGCGGCGGAGGCGGCCTCCTCGGGCCGGTGCTGAGCGAGCGACCGGAGGGACACAGTGACAGCGACGACCGACACGCCCAGCCTCGCGGAGTTGCAGCAGCGGGCGGCCGAGCGAGCGGCGGCGCGGGCCGGCGGCACCGACCGGCTGCGTGGCCACATCGTCTGCGACGGCCTGGTGCGCATCTTCAAGACCGACGGCATCGAGGTCGTGGCACTCCAGGGGCTCGACCTGGTGGTCGACCGCGGCGAGCTGCTGGCGATCGTGGGCGCCTCCGGATCGGGCAAGTCGACGCTCCTCAACATCCTCTCCGGCCTCGACGTGCCGACCGCGGGCATCGCCCGGGTGGCCGGCGTCGACCTGCTCACGATGTCGGCGAAGCGCCGCCTGCGCTACCGGCGGCACATGGTGGGCTTCGTCTGGCAGCAGACCGCCCGCAACCTGCTCCCGTACCTCACCGCCAAGGAAAACGTCGAGCTGCCGATGCGCCTGGCCCGGCGCCGGGCCGGCACGCGCGCCCAGGAGCTTCTGGAGATGGTCGGCGTAGCGCACTGCGCCGACCGGCGGCCGGCCCAGATGAGTGGTGGCGAGCAGCAGCGTTGTGCGGTCGCCGTGGCGGTCGCCAACGACCCGGAGGTGCTCTTCGCCGACGAGCCCACCGGCGAGCTCGACGAGGCCACCGCGGGCGAGGTCTTCGGCGCGCTACGCACGATCAACGCGGAGCTCGGCGTCACGATCGTGGTCGTCACCCACGACCCGCAGGTCGCGTCCCAGGTCCGCCGCACGGTCGCGATCCGCGACGGCCGGACGGCATCGGAGGTGCGCCGCTCGGCACGGGTCGCCGACGACGGGTCGCACGAGCTGGTGACCGAGGAGTACGCGCTGCTCGACCGCGCCGGCCGCATGCAGCTGCCGGCCGCCTTCGTCGACTCGCTCGCGCTGCGCGAACGGGTCAAGCTCAACCTCGAACCCGACCACGTCGAGGTCCGCCGCGGGGATGGTGGGGAGAAATGATCGTCCAGGTGGAGGGCGTCAGCCGTGACTTCGGCAGCGGCGGGCGGGTGGTGCACGCGGTGCGCGACGTGAGCTTCGCGGCCGGCGAGGGCGAGCTGGTGGCGATCCGGGGCCGCTCCGGCGCCGGCAAGACCACGCTGCTCAACCTCATCGGCGGGCTCGACCGCCCCACCGCCGGCACGGTGTGCGTGGCCGGGCACGACGTCACCGCCGCTGGCGAGGCGGAGCTGCTGTCATTGCGGCGCGGCACGATCGGGTTCGTCTTCCAGTCGTTCGGCCTGATCCCGATCTTGTCGGCCGCGGAAAACGTCGGCGTGCCGTTGCGGCTGGCCAAGGTGCCGCCGGCCGAGCGCGAGCAGCGGGTGGCGATGCTGCTGGAGATGGTGGGGCTGGGCGCGCACGCGGCGCAGCGGCCGTACGAGCTGTCCGGTGGCCAACAGCAGCGCGTGGCGGTCGCGCGGGCGCTGGCCAACGATCCTCAGCTGCTCATCGCCGACGAGCCGACCGGCCAGCTCGACTCCGAGACCGGACGGTCCATTATGGACCTGCTCCGGGCCCTGGTGCGGGCGCGCGGCATGACCGCCCTCGTGGCCACCCACGACGCCAGCCTCATCGACATGGCCGACCGCGTGCTCATGCTCCGCGACGGCGCTCTGGCCAGCCCGGATCCCGCATTGACGTAGTTCGCGTTCCCACACAGTCGAAGGGCGGGACACCTTACGGGTGTCCCGCCCTTCGCACAAAGGCTCGACTGGAGAGCGGTCCGTCAGTCTCCCTGACGCTGCTGGGGAATCTGCCCCTGCAACAGAGCACGAACCTCAGACTCGCGGTAACGCCGGTGGCCACCCAGAGTCCGGATCGCACTGAGCTTTCCCGCCTTCGCCCACCGGGTCACAGTCTTCGGGTCAACACGGAACATCGACGCCACCTCGGCCGGCGTGAGTAGCGGCTCTGGTTCGTGCGTTCGCGATGCCATCGGTCACTCCTCCACATACCTATAGACATCGGCCGGGGTCCCGCCGGCCGACGCGTCTCCCATGGTCCGGCTAGTCCCCGATGTCCGACATGGGCCGAACGGCCTAACGTCCTTGGATGGACGGATGAGCAATGACCGATTTATGGTGATTTTATACGCCAGAAACCGTCTTTTTTGGACCCTGTGTCACGCTTCGTGATTAGCCAATTACGTGCTTTTGGGCCACTGGGAGCGCGCCCAGTGTACCGAAATCGGCCTTAATTGCACCGTTCCAGTAACTGGACCGCGCGCCACCGAGACACCAGCTTCTCGTACGCCTCGGTCGCCGCGTCGGCGTCTCCACGGGACAGCCCGGCGAGCCCGGCGGCGACCAGTTTGGGCGAATCGTCGTCTTCTAGGACGTCGTCCGACAGCAAGTCGACAAGACCGCCGTAATCGAGCTCCACGACCGATCGGGGGTGGAACTCTTCCAACCACCGCGCCCCCTCTTCGACCGCCTCGGTGATCGGCGCGTCGCCCACCGACTTGCGGAGCACCGAGACGCCCCGGTGGGCCCGCCGCCGCGCCTTGGAGATCTCCGTGCGGTAGCGCAGCGCCCGCCGGCCGCGCCGGGTGACGAGCTCGCGCTCGTCGGCGTCGACGAAGACGAACCACCGCAGCGGCACACCCCACGTCGCGATCTGCTCGTGCACGCGGGGCACACCGTGCTCGAGCACCCGGGCGCCGCTGCGCCAGTCTTCGACGATCGCCTTCGCCTGGCCCGCCAGAATCGGCGGCACGAACGCGTCGGCGAGCACCGAGGGCACCCCGTCACGGGCGCTCAGGGCCGCCTCAGCGACGCGCACGCGCAGGTTCCAGGGACAGACCAGCAGAGTGTCGTCGGCCTCCAACACGTACGCCTCGTCGGGCAGGTCGGGCAGGCGGGTCCAGCCAGCGCCGAGCGCCTCCAGCACGGCGGTGCGCTGGCGGCCGGGGCCCTCGATCGGCGCCACCGCACGGCCCTCCCGCACGTACCGCCGCCAGAACATCTGGCGGTCGCGGTCGAAGGCGGTCAACGGCTCATAGACCCGCAAATACGAAGCGAACAGCGACGGCACGGCGCGATCCTCCCACGAAAAAGTACGCCGACAACGTCGGCGTCACCAATGAACCTTCTTCAACCGGACAGAGCGGCGAGTGCGCCCAACCTTTGGCTTGACAACGACGGAGGGCGAGTGGGGTCGAAGAAGGTTCGTTTCTGGCGGTACGCGAGGGGCCGGTGCGTCGCACTAGGCTCGGAATCGAGCCGGCAACACCCCGCCGGCCGTTGGAGTCGCCGCGCCCCAAAAGGGTGCACCACGACCTACCGGAGGCAGCCCATGCACGTGTTCACCAGCACAGAGAGCCAGGACGCCACCCCGCACGAGCAGGTCGTCTTCTGCCAGGACCAGCAGACCGGCCTGAAAGCGATCATCGGCATCTACTCGACCGCGCTCGGCCCGGCGCTCGGTGGCACCCGCTTCTACCCGTACGCGAGCGAAGAAGACGCCCTCCGCGACGTGCTCGACCTCTCCCGCGGCATGGCGTACAAGAACGCGCTCGCCGGCCTCGACCACGGCGGCGGCAAGGCGGTCATCTGGGGCGACCCGGAGCGCGTCAAGACCGAGCCGCTCCTGCGGGCGTACGGGCGCTTCGTGCAGTCGCTGGGCGGCCGCTACTACACCGCCTGCGACGTCGGCACTTACGTGGCCGACATGGACGTCGTGGCCCGCGAGACCCGCTACGTGACCGGCCGCAGCCGCGAGCACGGCGGCGCCGGCGACTCCTCGATCCTCACCGCCTTCGGCGTCTTCCAGGGCATGCGTGCGGCCGCCGAGCACACTTGGGGCGCGCCGACGCTCGCCGGGCGCCGCGTCGGCGTGGCCGGCCTGGGCAAGGTGGGCAAGGTATTGGTGCGCCATCTGCTCGACGACGGTGCCAAGGTCGTCGCCACCGACGTCAACGAGTCGGCCGTCGAGTTCGTCCGCCGGTCGCACCCACAGGTCGACATCGTCGCGAACACGACCGAGCTGATCACCTCCGACATCGACGTGTACGCGCCCTGCGCGCTCGGCGGCGCGCTCGACGACGACACGGTGCCGATCCTGCGTGCCAAGGTGGTCGCCGGTGGGGCCAACAACCAGCTCGCCCACCCCGGCATCGAAAAGCTGCTCGCCGACCGCGGCGTGCTCTACGCACCGGACTACGTGGTCAACGCGGGCGGCGTGATCCAGGTCGCGGACGAGATCGAGGGCTTCAACTTCGAGCGGGCGAAGCTGCGCGCCACCCGGATCTACGAGACCACGAGGGACATCCTCCGGCTCGCCGACGCCGACGGAGTGCCACCGGCCGTGGCCGCCGATCACCTGGCTGAGCGGCGCATGGCCGAGGTTGGGCGGCTCCGTTCCATCCATCTCGGCTAACGGGCGGTGTCGGTCATGACCGGATCCGCAAAACGACCCTTACCCACCCCAGAGGCCGGATCCGGACGATCTCGCGCGACGCGCGGGGGTGGCGCGGGTAACCCGAGGTGCCGAACCGTGGCATCCCCATGTACCGTAAGAGCCACGAGAGATGCCTGACGTCATCGGGGCCCGCCTTCGGGCTGCCCCGAATTCTGTGCGAGGGGGTCGAGCCATGGGGCGCGGCCGTGCTAAGGCCAAGCAGACAAAGGTGGCCCGGGAGTTGAAGTACCACTCCCCGAACACCGACCTCGCCGCCTTGCAGCGAGAGCTCTCCGGCAGCGGCAAGTCGGACCACGTCATCGACGACGACTACAAGGAGTACGTCGACGATGACGAGGACGACGACGCAGACGACCCGGACGACTGGGCGCCCCGCGCCCACTGACCGGTAGTCACACTTGAGCACGCGGTGACAGCCCGCGTGCTCATGCGTGCCCGCGCCACGTCACCCGCCTAACACGATCAGGGCGCCCCGTTCTCGTCGGAGCGCCCTGATCCCGGGGTCAGTTCGTCAACGGGGACGGTTGTTCCAGTTGTAGAACGTGGGGATGTTCTCGAAGTGGTTCCAGGCGCAGACCGCGCCGGAGTCCGTGGGGGTGGCCTCGGCGCGCTGCCGGCGGGCCTCTTCCGCCTCGGTCAGCAGCGCGGTCAGCCCGGCCCGGGCGTCGTGCACCCGCTGAGCCACCGGATCGAGAGCACCGTCATGGGGCCGGTGGCTCGTGGTCTCGGGCATGGTCCAACACTCCCTCTAGTAGATGGATCTTGCTGTTGCGGCAGTGATCGGTCTCCGTACCGTCGAAACGCCCATGCTCGAAGTAGCGGTTGGCGGCGTGCGCGCCGCCACAGAAGCCGAAGTACGGACAGGTGGCCCGGCACGCCTCCACCCCGGCGAGAAACTCGGCTACCCACGGCGTGCCCGCGGCCGCGCCCGCGATGATGTCGGGCAGCGGGCTGGAGAGCACGTTGCCGCTGGTGAAGTCCGCGTACCGGGGATCGGTGAAGCCCGCCAGCTCGGGAGAGAGCAGGACCACCGAGCCGTCGTACCCGATGGTGGGTATCGGGTCGAGCTGCCGTGGCAGCACCTCGTCGGCCGTGCCGTCGAGCACCGCGGCGGCGTACCGCAGCGACCACTCCACCTCGCGCACGTGGATGCGCGGGTCGTGGCGCCACGCGGCGACGAGCTCGGACCAGAAGCCGGCGACCGCCGCCGGGTCGCGCGCGTTGGAACGGGCGTTGACGCCCTCCAACTCCTCGATGTTGATGCCGAGGACATCGCAGCCGAGGTCGAGGAAGTACTGGTACAGCTCCGTGGCGAGCCCCGGCTCCGGGCGCGCCACGACGCAGAGGGCCGAGAAGCCGATGCCGTGCCGGCGAAGCGCCTCGATGCCGCCCATGATGCGGTCGTAGGAGGGGCGTCCGCCGCGGGTGACCCGCTCGGCGTTGCGCTCGCGGGGGCCGTCGACGCTCACGCTGACCCGGATCTCGTGCGCCGCGAAGAACTCGCACCACCGGTCGTCGACGAGCGTGGCGTTGGTCTGCACGTGGTGCTCGACCGCGCGATCGAAGGGTGCCAGCAGCTCGGCGAAGCGCTCCCGCCCGGTCGCGAGCGGCTCACCGCCGTGCCACACCACCGAAAACCGGCCGTCGACGGCCCACTCGTTGACCGCGCCGGCGACCGCGGCCGCCACCTCCGCCGGCATCTTGCGGTCGTCGGCCCGAAAGGGCAGGTAGCAGTACGCGCAGTCGAGGTTGCACAGCGTCGTGGGCTGCATGACGACATAGGTCGGTACGGGGGCGATGCCACGCATGCCGCTGAACGCCTGCCGCTGGCCCGCCACCGTGCAACTCCTCCGCCGCCGCCCCGTCGATCTAGAATATATCCGCGCCGATGAATCCACCCGCGCCGATTTTTCCAGATCAGCGGCGGGTTACTAGCCGCGCGTGTGCTGGCCGATCATCTGCACCATGCCCGTGCCCTCGATGATTTCACCGGCCTGCCAGGCGGCGATGCCACGGCCGGCGAGGAAGGCGAGCGCCCGGTCGGCGTCATCGGCCGACACGATCGCGAACATGCCGACGCCCATGTTGAACGTCGACTCCATCTCCGGGTCGTCGATCCGGCCCTTGGCCTGCACCAGCTCGAAGATGGGCTGGGGCTTCCAGGTGGAGCGGTTGACCACCGCGTCGACGTGCTCGGGCAGGATGCGCACGAGGTTGCCGGGGATGCCGCCACCGGTCACGTGCGCGAGCGCCCGCACCTCGCACTCCTCGATCAGCTTGAGGCAGTCGCGCGCGTAGATCTTGGTCGGCGTGAGCAGCTCTTCGCCGAGGGTGCGCTGGCGGCCGAAGTCGTCCACCACCGTGTCGAGGCGCATCCGGCCGGCGCCGAGCAGCACGTGCCGCACGAGCGAGAAGCCGTTGGAGTGCAGGCCGGAGGAGCCCATGGCGATCACGACGTCGCCGACCTCGACCCGCTCGCGGCTGAGGATGTCGCTCTCTTCGACCACGCCCACGCCGGTGGCGGACAGGTCGTACTCGTCCGGGCGCAACACACCGGGGTGCTCGGCCGTCTCGCCGCCGAGCAGCGCGCAGCCCGCGTACCGGCAGCCGTCGGCGATGCCCGCGCCGATCTCCGCGACCTTGTCGGGCACGACCTCGCCGCAGGCGATGTAGTCAAGCAGGAACAGCGGCTCCGCACCGCACGCCACGAGGTCGTCGACCACCATCGCGACGAGGTCGATGCCGACCGTGTCGTGGATGTCGAGCTGCTGCGCGATCACCAGCTTGGTGCCCACGCCGTCGGTGGACGAGGCGAGGATCGGGTTCTTGTACTTTTTGACGTCGAGCCGGAACAGCCCCGCGAAGCCACCGAGATCGCCCATGACCTCCGGCCGCAGTGTCCGATGCACCTTGGACTTCAGCAGCTCGACAGCCCGCTCACCGGCGTGGATCGACACTCCGGCGTCCGCGTACGTCACGGTGCGCTTGCGGCCGGAACGGCTCGTCCCCGCACTCCACGGCTGGCGGCTGCTTCCGGCGCCGTTGCTGCCCGCGCTGCTGCTGCGCTCGGTCACGTGCGTCACGGTTCTCCCCTTTGTGCATTCGCGGCGGGCCGCGTCGGGTAGCGGTCGAGGATCTCTCGACGAACTAGCTACGGGCGGTGCAGCGCGTCCCCGCCGCCGGGACTGGCGACGAGTGGATGTGCGCCAGGCGCGGAGCGGTCGGCTCCGGCCTCGTGGTCATGCGGCGCCCCCGCGGTGCCGCTATCGGCGACGACGCGCTTGTCGACGCCCTCTAGCACGTGTTTGCCGATCAGGTTGCCGGCGGGCAGCTCGATCGGGTACTCGCCATCGAAGCAGGCGCGGCACAGTCGCGTCTTCGGCTGCTCGGTGGCGGCGATGAGGCCGGCGAGCGACACGTAGCCGAGCGTGTCGGCGCCGATCGAGCGGCGGATGCCCTCGATATCCAGGCCATTGGCAAGCAACTCGGCCCGGGTGGCGAAGTCGATGCCGTAGAAGCACGGCCAGGTGACCGGTGGGGAGGAGATGCGCACGTGCACCTCCAGGGCGCCGGCCTCGCGCAACATCCGCACGATCGCCCGCTGGGTGTTGCCGCGGACGATCGAGTCGTCGACGACCACCAGCCGCTTGCCGCGGACGTTTTCCCGGAGCGGATTGAGCTTGAGCCGGATGCCGAGCTGGCGAAGGGTCTGCGACGGCTGGATGAAGGTGCGCCCGACGTACGGGTTTTTCATCAAGCCGGCGCCGTAGGTGATGCCGGAGCCCTCCGCGTAGCCGATAGCGGCGGGCGTGCCCGACTCCGGCACCGGGATCACCAGGTCGGCCTCGACCGGGTGCTCCTTGGCGAGCTGCCGGCCGACCTGCACGCGTGCGGCGTGGATATTGCGGCCGGCGATCGTGGTGTCCGGACGGGCGATGTAGACGTACTCGAAGAGGCAGCCCTTGGGCTCGGGCGCGGCGAAGCGAGCCGACCGCAGGCCATGCTCGTCGACGGCGATCAGCTCTCCGGGCTCCACCTCGCGCACGACGCTGGCCCCGACGATGTCCAGCGCGGCGGTCTCGCTGGCGACCACCCAGCCACGCTCCAGCCGGCCCAGCACCAGCGGACGCACGCCGTGTGCGTCGCGTGCCGCGTACAGCGTGGTCTCATCCATGAAGACGAAGCTGAACGCGCCGCGGAGGGTGGGCAGGACCTCCAGCGCCGCCGCCTCGACAGAGAGGTCGGGACGGCTGGCGAGCAGCATCGTGACGAGCGCGGTGTCCGACGTGGCGCCGTCAGAGCCGAGACCGCGGGTCGTCGCCTCGCGGGCGAGCTGAGCGGTGTTGACAAGGTTGCCATTGTGCGCGAGCGCGATGGTGGTGCCGGCCGGCGTCGCGCGGATCGTCGGCTGTGCGTTTTCCCACGTCGAGCCGCCGGTCGTGGAGTAGCGGGCGTGCCCGATCGCGAGGTGGCCGCGGAGGCTGGCGAGCGTCGGCTCGTCGAAGACCTGGGCAACGAGGCCGAGATCCTTGTAGACCACCACGCCGGAGCCGTCGCTGACCGCGATGCCCGCGGCCTCCTGGCCACGGTGCTGCAACGCGTACAGACCGAAATAGGTGAGCTTTGCCACCTCTTCCCCCGGCGCCCAGACACCGAACACGCCGCAAGCATCTTGCGGGCCGGGCCGTTGGGGGTCGAGGTCGTGGCTCAACCGGCCGTCGCCTCGGGGCACCTGCCGCTCCTCAGTGCTGATCCGGGACTTCCTGTCGCCACAGTGTACGCGAGGCGAGGCCGATAACAGAGAGCCACCTTTCGGCTTCCTCTCGTTACCGAGGTCGTTAAATTACTACGGTGTTACATAGGTATGTAGGCTGATATGTCGGCCCGGTTGCCGCTAGCACTGATGCGCCCCTGCGTAACCGCCTCGTCCCACGCCATCCGACCCGTGGCTAAACGGACCCAAGTGACCGGATCCATCTCGACGACATTCGGCGGTGTACCCCGGGTGTGTCGTGGACCCTCACCCACCTGTACCGCACCGTATGGTGGGACGCGCACTTCCACCGACCGTCCCGGCGCGCGGCGCGCGAGGGCGGAGAGGAGCTCCCGGACGGCGTCGCGCAGCATCGACCGGTCGGGCGTCTGGCCCGCGTCGAGCGCCGCCAAGACCGCTTCCAACACGACGGACTTATTGTGCGCAGGGGACACGTCGGGACGATACGACCCTGGGATTCGCCACATCGTCCCGCCCCTGGGTCGCGCCGGTACCCCCAAACAAGGCATAGTGGCCGACGGTGTACTTGTCACGGGCTGGTTGCTGCGCTGCGGCGGCCGTGAGCGGGATGACAGAGACGGAAGGGCGGTGGACGTGACTACGCACCGACGAGCCTGGATGCTTCGCGCCGGTGTGGTCGGGGCGCTGGTTGTCGGCGCTGCCGTCGCCTTCCCCACAGCCGCGATGGCCGCGCCAAACATCACCAACACCTCTGCGTCGCCAAGTTCGGTGGAGGCCGGCCAGAGCACGCAGATCAGGTACACACTCGACTTCGAGGACAACGACAACACCCGGGCCGACATCACCGTCAGCTCCAACAACGGAAAGCTGAGCTGCACCGACGGCTGCTCTCTGGGCAATGTGACCCGAGACCAGGACGGTCAGCAGAAGACCGCCACCTTCCGCGTCACCGGCAACCTCACCCAAAACGAGCAGGCGACGGTCACGATCCAAGCCAACGGTGGCGGTCTGGGTGGCGGAAACCAGCAGGCGACCGTGCGAGTCACACTCGTCGCCAAGCAGGTGGAGCAGTCGGTCAAGCAGGTGTCTGGCAAGGTCAAGGACACGACCACCGGCGACGGCATCGAAGACGTCATCGTCGCGCTGCTCGACTCGCAGGGCCACAATTGCAGCACAAATACGACCAGCACGGGTAACTACCGGTTCACGTCCTGCGACGGCAAGCCCATCGCGGTCGGCGAGCTGCTCATCGGCGTCTCGCACCCGGATTACCAAAAGCCCGACCCGGAGGCCAAGCGGGTCAACGGCAGCGCCGGCCAGTCCCTGACCGTCCAGTTCGCTCTGACGTCGGCCAAGGCCGCCGCGACGCCGACCGCCAGCGCCTCGGTCCCGCCGCCGACCGAAGAGGCGGCGGCGAGCGAAGAGGCGACTCCGGAGGCTTCCGGCATCGCCGCCGACAACGCGTCCAACGAGGACTCCGGCGGCATGGGCTCGTGGCTCCTCATCATCGTCGGTGGCCTTCTCGTCGCCCTCGGTGTCGGCGCGATCGTGCTCCTCGTCGTGCGTCGCAAGCAGGACAACGGCGACCCCGGCATCGACGACGACCAGCCGGTGCGTCCGGGCGGCCGCACGCCGGTTCCCGGTGCGGCCGGCGTCTACCATCCCGCCAACGACGCGACCCGCATCGCGGGCGCCGGTGCGGGCGCGGCACCGACCATGGTGGGCCGCCCCTCGATCTCCGACGCGCCGACGATGCTCCAGAGCCCGGTGCCGGCGGCCGACGAGTTCCCCGATCCCTACGGAGCGCCGCTGCCCCCGCAGAGCCCGAGCTACAACGGCCAGGCTGGCTACGGCCCCGGCGTCGCGGGCGCCACGAGCGTGTACGGCGCGGCGTCCGGCCCGGCCAACGGCTATGGCGGTCCCCAGCCCGGCGGCCCCAACGGCGCCGGCGCGTACGGCCGGCCCCCGGCCGGCGCCGGGGAGTACGGCCGTCCGACCAGTGGTAGCGGCTACGGCCCCGGTCCGACCAGTGGTAGCGGCTATGGCCCCGGTCCGACCAGCGGTAGCGGCTACGGCGGGCCCAACGGCGCGCCGGCCGGCCCCGACTACGGACGCCCGACGAGCGGCGGCGGCTACGGTCCGCCGGCCGGGCAGGGCGGCTACGAGCGCGGCGGCGCCAACGGCTACGGCGGCCCGGCCGCTCCGGGCGGATACGGCAGCCCGGCAGCACCAGCCGGCCCGTACGCGGGCGGCGGACGCGGTGGCGAGGACGGCTACGGCGGCGGGCGCGACTACCGCGAGCCTCCAGGCGGCGGCTACGGCGCCCCCGGCGGTGCCGCTGGATACGGCGGCGCTAGCGACCGCTACGACGAGCCCACCGGCCGGTGGGACGGCAGCAACGGCGCCGGGCCGAGTGGCGGCTACGGCCAGCCTCAGCCCCCGGCGTACGAGTCCGGTCCCTACGGCGGCGGTGGCGGTGGCTACCGGGCCGAGCCCGAGCCCGACCGCGGTGCTGGCTACGGCCCTGTGCCCAGCGGCGGTGGCTACGACCAGGGTGCCGGCTACGGCCCCGCGGACGGTGGCTACGGCCGGCCGGCCGGCGGTGGTGGCGGTTACGAGCAGGGTGGCGGCTACGGCGGCCAGCCCGGCGCCGGTTACGGCGGCAACGGCTATGACCAGCAGCCCGGCTACGACCCGCGCGGTGGCTACGACCAGGTGCCGCAGCAGCGGGGCGGTGGCTACGACCCGCGCGGTGCCGACCCGCGTGGCGCCGGCTACGACGACCAGGGTGGCTACTACGACGAGCAGGCCGGCCCGCGCGCCGGCCGGGGTGGGCCGCAGCAGCCGGCCGGCCGGGGCGAGCGCCGCTCGCTCGACTGGCTCGACGACTGATCGGATACCGAGCCCGACAAGTGGCCGCGCCCGTTTCGGGCGCGGCCACTTCACTTTTCCAGCACGCCTCCGCGGGCGACCACTCGGCCGGCCTTGAGCACGAGGTCGCGAACCGGGTGGACGACCACCGCCTCCGCGGGCGTACGGGCGTCGACGACCACGAGGTCCGCCGGCGCGCCGATCGCCAGCCCGTACGCGGGGATGCCGAGCAACCGCGCGCCGCCGTACGTGGCGGCGGTCAGCGCGATCTCGATGTCTTCGTCGCGGCGAAACATGCTCCGGTACGCCACGTGCATCGCGCGCTCCAGCATGTCACCGCTGCCGTACGGGCCCCACAGGTCGCGGACGCCGTCGTGTCCACAGGCGACGGTGACGCCGGCCGAGAGCAGCTTCTTGATCGGCGGCACCGGAAAGTCGTACACCGCCGCGGTCACCACGGCCACACCCGCCTCGGCCAGCCGGCCGGCGATCCGCTCCTGGGTGGCGCCGTCGGCTTGGCCCAGCGCGTACGCGTGGCTGACCGTCACCCGCCCGTCGAGCCCGGCCGCCTTGGTGCGCTCGGCGATCAGCTCCAGCTGCCAGATGCCGAGCGTGCCGCCGTCGTGCAGGTGGATGTCGACGCCCGCGCCGTACCGTTCGGCGAACCCGAAGACGATGTCCAGGTGCCGCACCGGGTCGCGGTCGAAGCCGGCCGGGTCCAGCCCGCCGATCGTGCCAACGCCCGCCGCGAGCGCCCGCTCCAGCACCGCCTCGGTGCCCGGGTTGGCGAGGATGCCGTACTGCGGGAACGCCACCTGCTCGACCGTGACCCGCCCGGCGAGCCGCGCGGCCGCGGCGTTGACAGCCTCCACACCGGACAGCCCGAGCGCCGGGTCGATGTCGGTGTGGCTGCGCACGTACGAGGTGCCGGCCGCGATCATCCGCACCAGGAGTGCGGTGATCCGGTCGACGTCCGGCACACCCAGCTCGCCACGGCGGCCGCGTTCGGTGGCGATCCGGTCGGCCAGCGCGTCGCCGGCGGTATGCGGCACCCAGTCGCCGCCGAAGAGCGTCTTGTCGAGGTGGCAGTGCGCCTCGACGAGGCCGGGCAGGACCAACCGCTCGGACACGTCGACCACCTCGGCGCCGGGCGGCGGCGGCAGGTCCGGCTCGATCGCGGCGATCGCGCCGTCGCGCACCAGGATGTCGGCCGCGGTCGGACTCCGCCAGGGACGGCCGCCGCGCAGCACCAAGTCGCTCATCACGACATCCTGCCGGATCACGAGCTTCAGCAGGGTTTCACGCAGCGGCGAAGACGCCCTTGTCGAGCACCGGCACCACGTCTGAGACGCCGACCTCGATCGCGATCGCGACGTCTTCGGCGAAGCCGGACTCGGCCAGCTCGCGGCCGGAGGCGCAGCCCTGGATCGCCGCGGGCACGTCCGGCACGCCGGTCAGGGCGGCCAGTGCCACCGCCGCCTCCACTGACAGCCCGCCGGGTGCGTTGGCCAACCCGTCGAGCACCGAGGCCGCTCCGAGCAGGTCCTCCACGCCGGGGCGGAGCGTGCTGTCCGGCCACCGTTCACCGGCGGCGACGACGCCGATCGGGGCGCGCGACGTGCCGTACCCCTGGGAAAGGAGCCAGCGTGCGACGGCGGGTGCGTTGCGGACGCAGCCGGCGACGACTGGAAGGCCGGTGGCGCTCGCGGCGGCGGAGATGGCCGAGCCGTTCGGCGAGGGCAGCACCAGGTCGGGCACGACCGGCGCGGACCTGAGCGACGCCGGCGACAGCGACCAGGGGCGCTCCCGGCTCACCTTGCGCCGCCCGACGGCCGCGATCGCGCCGATCCGGCGGGCGAAGTCGTCGGCCTGCGCGCCCCACGGAAACGGGTGCACCCGCATGCCGCGCCCGACCGCGACGTCGACCGACGTGGTGAACGACAGCACGTCGACGACCACCAGCGCCGCGCACACCCGGCCCAGCTCGGACGCTCCGGCGAGACCCCAGTCGAAGCGAACCCCGGCACCGGGCTGCGCGAATACCGGCTCAGCCACCGAAGATGCGCGGCAGGGTCGCGGTGTGCGCTTCGCGCAGCTCGTCGAGCCCGATCGTGAACTGGTCGCGGACCTCGAGCTGGCCGCCGCTCTCGTCGGTCACGCCAAGCGCGGTCCACGGGACGCCGTGCTCGGTGCAGAGCGCCGTGAACGCCTTCTCGTGGCCGTGCGGCACCGACACCATGGCCCGGCCGGCCGACTCGCTGAAGAGGAAGACGAACGGCATCGAGCCGCCGGTGAACTCGTCGGGCAGCTTGACCCGGGCGCCGACGCCGTGGCGCAGGCAGGCCTCCACCAGCACCTGCGCGAGGCCGCCGTCGGACAGGTCGTGGGCGGCGGTGAGGTGGCCGACCCGGGCGGCCTCGGCGAGCAGGCCGGCGAGCGCCTTCTCCCGGCCCAAGTCGACCCGCGGGGGCACGCCGCCGAGGTGCTCGTGGGTGACCCAGGCCCACTCGGAGCCGGAGAGCTCGACGCTCGTCTCGCCGAGCAGGAAGATGATGTCGCCTTCGGGGTTGGCCGGCTTGGGAAAGCCCATCGGCACCCGCTGTGCGACGTCGTCGAGCACGCCGAGCACGCCCACGACCGGGGTCGGGTGGATCGCCGCCGCGCCGGTCTGGTTGTAGAAGCTCACGTTGCCGCCGGTCACCGGGATGCCCAGCTCGGCGCAGCCGTCGGCGAGGCCGCGCACCGCCTCGGCGAACTGCCACATCACCGCCGGGTCTTCGGGCGAGCCGAAGTTGAGGCAGTTGGTGACCGCGAGCGGCGTGGCACCGGTGACGGCGACGTTGCGGTACGACTCGGCGAGCGCCAGCTTTGCCCCGGTGTACGGGTCGAGCCGCGCGTATCGCCCGTTGCCGTCGACGGAGAGGGCCACGCCGAGGCCCGAGCGCTCGTCGATGCGGATCACACCGGCGTCTTCCGGCTGGGCGAGCACAGTGTTGCCGAGCACGTACCGGTCGTACTGCTCGGTCACCCAGGTCTTGTCGCAGAGGTTGGGCGAGGCGATCATGTGCAGCACGGTCTCCCGCACCGCGTCCGGTGTGGACGGTCGGGGCAGCGTCTCGGCGCGGTCGGCCTGGAGCAGGATCAGGTCGGCGGGCTCGCGCATCGGCCGGGCGTACACCGGGCCGTCGTCGGCGAGCGACCCTGGCGGAACGTCGACGACCGTGTGCCCCTGCCAGGTGATCGTGACGCGGCCGGGCAGCCCGTCGGGACCGGGCGGGGTGACCTCGCCGATCGCGGTGGCCAGCACGCCCCACCGGGCGGCGGTCTTGAGCACGGCCTCGAGCTGGTCGGGCTCGACGATCAGGAGCATGCGCTCCTGCGACTCGCTGGCGAGGATCTCGTGCGGCGCCATCGACGGCTCGCGGAGCGGCACCTTGTCGAGCTCGACCGTCATGCCGGTGCCGGCCGCCGCGGCGGTCTCGGTGAGCGCGCAGGTCAGGCCGGCCCCGCCGAGATCCTGGATGCCGACGACGCGGCGGTCGTCGTAGAGCTCCAGGCACGCCTCGATCAGGAGCTTTTCCATGAACGGGTCGCCGACCTGCACGGACGGGCGGCGCTGCTCGCTCTCGCTGTCGAACGTCGCGCTGGCGAGCACCGACACGCCGCCGATGCCGTCGCGGCCGGTCTTGGCGCCCATCAGCACCACGATGTTGCCGGCGCCGGCGGCGGCCTTGTTTTGCAGGCGGTCGACCGGCAGCACGCCGATGCACAGCGCGTTGACCAGCGGGTTGCCCTGGTAGCAGGGGTCGAAGACGACCTCGCCGCCGATGTTGGGCAGGCCGAGGCTGTTGCCGTATCCACCAATGCCGCCGACGACGCCGGGCAGCACGCGGGCGGTGTCTTCGTGGTCGGCGGCGCCGAAGCGCAGCGGGTCCATGACCGCGACCGGCCGCGCGCCCATCGCCAAGATGTCGCGGACGATGCCGCCGACGCCGGTGGCGGCTCCCTGGTACGGCTCGACGTAGCTCGGGTGGTTGTGCGACTCGACCTTGAACGTCACCGCGAGGTCGTCGGAGATCTGGATGACGCCCGCGTTTTCCCCGATGCCGGCGAGCAGCTTGTCGCTCGGCGGCGCTTTCTCACCGAACTGGCGCAGGTGCACCTTGCTCGACTTGTAGGAGCAGTGCTCGCTCCACATGATCGAGTACATCGCGAGCTCGGACTGGGTGGGCCGGCGGCCGAGCACCTCGCGGATCCGCTGGTACTCGTCGTCGCGCAGGCCCAGCTCGGCGTACGGCTGGAGCTCCTCAGGCGTCGCGGCGGCGCGCTTGACTGTGTCAGGCCCCCCGTCGAACTCACCTACGACGATGTCCGCTGACTCGGACTGGGTGGTCATGACGCTCCCTGGTCCGCCGGGGCGCCGGCGAGGAACTTCAGCATCGACGTGAAGAAGCCGAGGCCGTCGGTGGAAGGGCCGGTGAGGGCGTCCACCGCGTGCTCGGGGTGGGGCATGATGCCGACAACGTTGCCAGCGGCATTGCTGATCGCGGCGATGTCGCGCTGCGCGCCGTTGGGGTTGCCGCCGATGTACCTCGCGACGACCTGCCCATTGGCCTCGAGCTCGTCGAGAGTGCGCTCGTCGGCGACGTAGCGGCCCTCGCCGTGCTTGATCGGGATGACGACTTCCTGGCTGTCGGTGAACGCGTTGGTCCACACCGGCTGCACGGCCTCGATCCGCAGCCGCTGGTCGCGGGCGCGGAAGTGCATGTGCTGGTTGCGGATCAGGGCGCCGGGCAGGATGTGCGCCTCGCAGAGGATCTGGAAGCCGTTGCAGATGCCGAGCACCGGCAGGCCGTCGCGGACCGCGTCGGCGATCGTCTCCATCACCGGGGCGAAGCGGGCGATGGCGCCGCCGCGCAGGTAGTCACCGTAGGAGAAGCCGCCGGGCAGGACCACCGCGTCGACGCCGTGCAGGTCGGGGTCGGCGTGCCACAGGCCCACGGCGTCAGCGCCGGCGAGCCGCACCGCCCGGGCCGCGTCGCCGTCGTCGAGCGAGCCTGGGAACGTGACCACGCCTACCCGCGTGCTCATGCCGGCGCCTCGGCGGGCTCGGACTCCTGCGAGTCGCTCTCGGTCTCGACCGAGCCGTCGACGTGCAACGTGAAGTCTTCGATCACCGGATTGGCCAGCAGCTTGTCGGCGATCTCACGAGCCCGGTCGAGGTCGGGCTCGCCGGCGAACTCGATCTCGATGCGCCGGCCGATCCGCACGGAGGTGACGTCGTCGACACCGAGCCGGGGCAGCGCGCTGGCGACCGCCTGGCCCTGCGGATCGAGGATCTCCGGCTTGAGCATGACGTCGACAACGACGCGAGCCACTGGACACTCCTGACTTGTGTACGCAGATTTTGCCGCTATCGGCCGCTGGGCCGGATGTGTCGCCCTCGCGAACGGAGACGAGCGTTGCCCAGCGTACCTGGTAGAGAGCGACGGGCACGCACCGGCCGCCCTGCTCAGCTGGTCACGGCGCCGACCACGGTGATCACGCAGAGCAGGGCGCAGACGCCGGCCGCGACGTACCGCACGAGTGACAGCCGGACATGGCGGAGCAACCACCGTCCCAGGAGCACCGCCAGCCCCGAGACCACCGCGAGTGCTGCCCAGGAGCCGAAGAAGACCGGGATCGCCGGCTTGCCGCTGGCCACCAGACCGGCCGTGAGCAGCTGGGACAGGTCGCCCCACTCGGCGGTGAAGAGCACGGCGAAGCTGGCGCCCGCCGCCCGCAGCCCACTCCGGGCCGGGGCGACCTTCTCCGCGTACTCCTTTTCCTGTTCCTTCTCTCCGCTGTCGGCGCGCCGGGCGCCGCGGAACAGGATCACCGCGCCGACGGCGAAGAGCGCGGCGGCGACGAGCGCGACCGGCTGCTGTGGCAACTGGGAGAGCAGGTGGCCGGCGCCGACCGCCACGAGGCACTGGACCCCGAACGCCGCGATCACGCCGAGCCACACCGGCAGGGCCGGGTAGCGGGTGCTGAGCACGAGGGTGGCCACGAACGTCTTGTCCGGTAGCTCCACCGGCAGGATCAGCACGAACGCGGTGAGCGCGACGAGCACGAGTTCCATCGGGATCCTTCCCGGCCGGGCCGGGAGACGGGCGCCCCTCGACCCGGCCCACGCGGGCCTGGGTCGAAGGTCTCGCCCACCGCGATTGCCGCGGTTCGCGTGGCCGGGCGCCGGAGCACCAGTGTGTCGACCGCGCGATTGGGGGCTACTCCCCTTCGCTGAGCAGCGACTATACCCGCCGGCCGGCGGGCGCCGCGAAAGCGATATGACCGCAATGTTATTTGTAGACGACCATCGATGCTCTCTAGCGTGTGGCAAACCCCCTCACGAAGGAGAGTTCCCATGCGCATCCGCCTCGCCGCCGCGGCGATCGCCGCAACGGTCACCGGCGCCCTCGTCGTACCCGGCACCGCGGTCGCCGGCGACCCAACGCCCCTGATCATCGGCGGCAGCACCGTCTCCTCCGCCCCGTGGGCCGCGGCCGTGTTCGCCAACGGCTCGTTCACCTGCTCCGGCACGATCATCGCGGCGAACTGGGTGCTGACCGCCCGGCACTGCCTCAACGGCACGATGTCGGTGCGGGTCGGCAGCGTCAACCGCACGTCCGGCGGCGTGACCCGCAGCGTGTCCGCCACCTTCGGGCAGAACGACCTGGCGCTGATGCGGCTCAGCAGCCCGGTGAGCACCTCGTACGTGTCGCTCGCCAGCAGCAACCCGCCGGTCGGCTCGACCAACTCGATCTACGGCTGGGGCATGACCTGCTACAGCGGCTGCGGTGCCTCGGTGCAGCTCAAGACCGCGAGCGTCCAGGTGACCACCAACAACGCCACCGACGCGTACGGCGGCCAGGCGATCCGCACCACCCGCATCAACGGCAACGCGTGGCGCGGCGACTCCGGTGGCCCGCAGTTCTACAACGGCCAGCAGGTCGGCGTCGCCTCGACCGCGAACGGCGTGAACATCCAGAACTACGGCAGCGTCGCGTTCAACCGGAGCTGGATCCGCTCGGTGTCTGGTGTGTGACGGTTACGACCTCGAACCTGCGCGGCGCGGACGCTTGTCCGCGCCGCGCGGTTTTGCGGTACGCGGGTGCTTCCACCGATTGCCGGCGTGGCGGTGCCCGGAAAGTCCTACTTTCTCGGTGTGCTCGTCGTTACGACGGATGACCTACCCGGCTACCAGATACACGCGGTGCTGGGCGAAGTCGTCATCTCCCTCGCCCGCACCCGCAACGCGTTCGCCGAAGGAGTGAAGTCCCTCCGCGGTGGCGCGTACGACCCCCGAGCTCCACAACACTTGCTGCGCTGGCGCACCGAGGCCGTGGCCGAGCTGGGCCGGGCGGCCCGGAAGCGCGGCGCCAACGCCGTGCTCGGCATGCGGTTCGACCACCGCGACACCGGCACGCTGTGGGTGGAGCTCTGCGCATACGGGACCGCCGTCGTGGCGACGAAGGCGGTCGCGTAACCAGTGGAGGATGTCACTGTCTTGAGCCACCGGGCGACCGCCGGCCGTATGACGTGCCGGTGGGCCGCACGGCCCGCTACCCGGCGGGCCGTGTCACGCCGCTGGGTCGGGGAGGTTGCTCCCCGGCCCAGCGCGCACTAGAGGATCGGAGCCGGTGCGTAGGCGGCGGCCTGCGGATGGCGAGCCACGACCTCGGCGATCCGGTCGACCACCGCCCGCACCTGGGCCGGCGCGGCGCCGACGAAGGCCTCCCGGTCGGCGACCAGCGAGTCGATCTCCGCGCGGGTCAGGCCCAGCCGGTGGTCGTCGGCGAGCCGGTCGAAGAGGTCGTTTTCCGCGACGCCCTTTTCCCGCATCGCCAGCGCCACCGCGACCGCGTGCTCCTTGATCGCCTCGTGCGCGGCCTCGCGCCCGACGCCCCGCCGCACCGCCGCCACCAGGATCTTCGTCGTGGCCAGGAACGGCAGGTAGCGGTCGAGCTCGCGGGCGACCACCGCCGGGTACGCGCCGAACTCGTCGAGCACGGTCAGGAACGTCTGGAACAGCCCGTCGGTCGCGAAGAACGAGTCGGGCAACGCGACCCGGCGTACCACCGAGCAGGAGACGTCGCCCTCGTTCCACTGGTCCCCGGCCAGCTCACCGACCATCGACAGGTAGCCGCGGACGATCACCGCAAGGCCGTTGACCCGTTCGCTGGAGCGGGTGTTCATCTTGTGCGGCATCGCCGAAGAGCCCACCTGGCCGGGGCGGAACCCCTCGGTGACCAGCTCCTGCCCGACCATCAGCCGGATCGTCGTGGCCAGCGACGACGGGCCGGCGACGAGCTGCGCCAGCGCCGCCACCGTGGCGAAGTCGATCGACCGCGGGTAGACCTGCCCGACGCTGTCGAGTACCCGGCTGAAGCCGAGGTGCGCGGCCACCCGCCGCTCCAGCTCGGCGAGCCGGTCGAAGTCGCCGTCGAAGAGGTCGAGCTGGTCGGCGGCCGTGCCCACCGGGCCCTTGATGCCCCGCAGCGGGTACCAGGCGATGAGGTCTTCCAGCCGCTCGTAGGCGATGAGCAGCTCCTCCGCCGCCGACGCGAAGCGCTTGCCGAGCGTCGTGGCCTGTGCCGCGACGTTGTGCGAACGGCCGGTCATCACCAGGTCGGAGTGCTCGACAGCGAGGTGGGCCAGCCGGGCGAGGGCGGCGACCGAGCGGTCGCGGACCAGCTCCAGCGAGCGGCGCACCTGAAGCTGCTCGACGTTTTCGGTCAGGTCGCGCGAGGTCATGCCCTTGTGCACGTGCTCGTGGCCGGCGAGCGCGCTGAACTCCTCGATCCGCGCCTTCACGTCGTGGCGGGTCACCCGCTCGCGGGCGGCGATCGAATCGAGGTCGACCTGGTCGAGCACCCGCTCGTACGCCTCGACGACCCCATCGGGCACCTCGATGCCCAGGTCACGCTGGGCCCGCAGGACGGCGATCCACAGCCGCCGCTCCAGCCGTACCTTCTCCTCCGGCGCCCAGATCGCGGTCAGCTCGGCGGACGCGTAACGGGCAGCGAGCACATTGGGGATCACCAGCCCATTCTCACAGTCGGTTGAGGGCCGGTACGAGGTGCTCCTCCTCATACCGCAGGTGTGCCTCCAGCTCCTCGGCGAGCTGATCAAGGTCGTCGATCCCGTCCTCGATCCGCTTCGCTATGGCCGCGTGCTCGCGGCGGAGCCGCGCCAGCACCGGGCCCAGCTCGGGCATCTGCCGCTCGAACTCGGGAAAGGCGCCGTCTTCCCTCGTGTGGTGCGTGGTCAGCGCCCCGCAGAAGGCCAGGCAGTGCACTCTCAGGTCGGCGGCCGGCACGCCGCCCGACCGGAGAGCGGCCAGGTCGCGCCGCGCCACCTGTCGCTGCTCGCGTACCTGCTCTTCGAGGGGCCGCTCGGCGTCAACGAACTCGCCGCGCGACTGGAGGTCGCGCCCTCGACGGTGAGCCTGATGGTGGGCGACCTCAGCCGCCAGGGGATCCTGCGCCGGCGGGAGGACGACGCCGACCGGCGGCGCACGATCGTGAGCATCGCCGACGAACACCACGCGGCGATCGACGACTGGCTTGGTCAGGGCGCCGTGGCCCGGCGGGCCGCCCTCGCGCCCTTGACCCCGGCGCAGCGCCGGATGTTCATCGACACCCTGCTGGCGTACGAGGCGGCGCTCAGCGCTCCATGATGGCGACCACGCCCTGGCCGCCGGCGGCGCAGATCGAGATGAGGCCGCGGCCGGCGCCCTTCTGCGCGAGCAGCTTGGCCAGCGTGGCGACGATCCGGCCGCCGGTCGCGGCGAACGGGTGTCCCGCGGCCAGCGACGAGCCGTTGACGTTGAGCTTGGCCCGGTCGATCGAGCCGAGCGGCGCGTCGAGGCCGAGCTTGTCTTTGCAGAACTCGGGCGACTCCCAGGCCGCCAGCGTGGCGAGCACCTGCGACGCGAACGCCTCGTGGATCTCGTAATAGTCGAAGTCCTGGAGCGTGAGCCCACGGCGGGCGAGCAGCCGCGGCACGGCGTACGTGGGTGCCATCAGCAGCCCCTCCCCGCCGTGTACGAAGTCGACCGCGGCCGTCTCCCCGTCGACGAACCACGCCTGCACGGGGAGGTTGTGCGCGGCGGCCCACTCCTCCGAGGCCAGCAGCACGACCGCCGCCCCGTCGGTGAGCGGCGAGGAATTGCCCGCGGTCATGGTCGGCTCGCCGCCGTTCGGCGCGCGGAACGCCGGCTTCAGCGAGCCGAGCTTTTCCAGCGAGGTGTCGGGCCGCAGGTTTTGGTCGCGGCCGAGCCCGAGGTAGGGCGTGAGCAGGTCGTCGAAGAAGCCCCGCTCGTACGCCGCGGCGAGCTTCTGGTGGGACTCCAGCGCCAGCTGATCCTGCTCCTGGCGGCCGATGCCCCACTCCAGCGCGGTGATCGCCGCGTGCTCGCCCATCGAGAGGCCGGTACGCGGCTCGGCGTTGCGTGGCACCTCCGGCCGGAACGGCTGGAGCGGGCGCAGCCGGGTGGCCGCACGCAGCCGGCCGCCGAGCGAGCGGGACGAGTTGATTTGCAGCAGCGCGCGCCGCATGTCCTCGTTGAGCTGGAGCGGAGCGTCCGATGTGGTGTCGACGCCGCCGGCGATGCCCACCTCGATCTGGCCGAGAGCGATCTTGTTGGCGACCAGGATCGCCGCTTCGAGCCCGGTGCCACACGCCTGCTGCACGTCGTACGCGGGCGTGTGCGGGTCCAGCCGCGAACCGAGGACGACCTCGCGGGTGAGGTTGAAGTCGCGCGAATGCTTGAGCACCGCACCGGCCACCACCTCGCCGAGCCGCTGGCCCGCCAGCCCGTATCGGGCGACGAGGCCGTCGAGCGCGGCGGTGAGCATGTCCTGGTTGGACGCCGTGGCATACCGGCTGTTGGAGCGGGCGAACGGGATCCGGTTGCCACCGATGATCGCGACCCTCTGCACGGGACTTCCCCTCCCAGAGAAACTTACTCACGAGTAGGATACGCCTATGAGCGATCGGTATGCGACCTTCGCCAACTCCGGTCCGGGCCGGGCGGTCGTCAAGCGCCTCGGCCTGCCCGCACCGCCCCGCCTGCGCCGCTACCGCCCCGGCCAGCCGCTGGTGCCGGGCCCGGTGTTGCTCGACTCCGCCCCTGGCGGCCGCCTCCACGAGCCGGTCCGCGAGATCCTCAAGGCCGCCGGCGTCGCCGAGGAGGGCGAGTGGCACAGCGCGCTCGTCTTCGACGCGTCCGGCGTCACCGACTCCACCGGCCTCCGCGCGCTGTACGACTTCTTCCACCCCAACGCCCGCTCGGTCACCCCGTCGGGCCGGGTGATCGTGCTGGGCACCCCGCCCGAGGCGTGCGAGACGCCCCGGGAGGCCACCGCGCAGCGGGCGCTCGAAGGGCTGACCCGCAGCATCGGCAAGGAGTTCGGCCGGGGCACGACCGCACAGCTCGTCTACGTCACCCCGGGCGCCGAGGGCGCGATCGAGTCGACGATCCGCTTCCTGCTCTCCGGCCGCTCGGCGTACGTCTCCGGGCAGGTCATCCGCATCGGCCCGGCCACCGCGGTCAACCCACCGGCCGACTGGGAGCACCCGCTGGACGGCAAGGTCGCCCTGGTCACCGGCGCGGCCCGCGGGATCGGCGCGGCGATCGCGAGGGTCCTGGCCCGCGACGGCGCGCACGTGATCGGCCTCGACGTGCCCGCCGCCGGCGACGCGCTCGCCGCGGTGGCCAACGACATCCGGGGTACCGCCTACCAGCTCGACCTCACCACGGCCGGCGCGCCCGACCGGCTGGCCGACCACATCGGCGGGCGGCACGGCCGCGTCGACATCGTGGTGCACAACGCCGGCATCACCCGCGACAAGACGATCGCCCGCATGGACGCCGACCGCTGGGATTCGGTGCTCGACGTCAACCTCTCCAGCCAGGAGAGGATCAACGAGGTACTCCTCGACCGCGGCCTGATCACCGACGGCGGGCGCCTGATCGGCGTCGCCTCGATCGCGGGCATCGCCGGCAACCGCGGCCAGACCAACTACGCCACCAGCAAGGCGGGCGTGATCGGGCTGGTGCAGTCGATGGCGCCGGTGCTCGCCGAGCGCGGCATCACGATCAACGCGGTCGCGCCTGGCTTCATCGAGACCCGCATGACCGCCAAGATGCCGGTGATGATCCGCGAGGCCGGCCGCCGGATGAACAGCATGGCGCAGGGCGGCCTCCCGGTCGACGTGGCCGAGACGATCGCCTGGTTCGCCTCGCCCGCGTCCGGAGGCATCACAGGCAACGTCGTCCGCGTCTGCGGGCAGAGCCTGCTGGGGGCGTGATGTTCGCCCGCGCCGCGATCGGCCTGGTGCCCGGGTTCAACCGGCCCGGCTGGCTGCCCGAGGTCGTGCTCGACCGGTCGGGTGTGACCGTCGACCGCACCCACCTCGCCGACTACAACCGCGTCTGCGGATTCCGCCTCTCCGACACGCTGCCGGCGACGTACCCGCACGTGCTCGCCTTCCCGCTGGCGTTCCGGCTGATGTCGCGGCGAGACTTCCCATTTCCGGTCGTCGGGCTCGTGCATGTGGCCAACCGCATCGAGCTGCTGCGTCCGATCGACGCGGGCGAGCCGCTCGACCTGTCGGTGCACGCCGCCGACCTGCGCGAGCACCCGCGCGGCCGCCAGCTCGACGTGGTCGCCACCGCCTCGGTCGGCGGCGAGGTCGTGTGGCGGGACGTGTCGACATACCTGCGCCGCGAGGGCAAGGCAGCCGGCGGGCGGCGCGAAGCCGACCAGACCGAGCCGCCGGCGGCGTCGGCCCGCTGGCGCCTGAGCCCCCGCGTGGGCACCGACTACGCGCGCGCCTCCGGCGACCACAACCCGATCCACACGTCGCGGCTCGGCGCGCGCCTGTTCGGATTCGCCCGGCCGATCGCGCACGGCATGTGGAGCAAGGCCCGGTGCCTGGCCGCGCTGGAGGGCCGCCTGCCGGACGCGTACACAGTGGAGGTTTCGTTCAAGCTGCCCGTGTTCCTACCGTCCACAGTGGCGTTCTCTACGACTCCAGAGTGGACGTTCGCCCTACACGGCGCCAAGTCCGGCAAGCCACACCTGACCGGCACGGTAACGCCCACCTAGTGGGTGCGTCTGTCTTCGTGGCTTTGAAGCCAATTTCCAAAGATGTGAGCTACCGCGATGTGCGTCGTGGTCCATGCCGTTGCTCCCGCGGCCTCACCCATCCGCTGTTGCTCACGCTCACCCCAGCGAGGGCGTCGGGATTCATCGCCCAGAGCAGTCGCCGCGACGGTGCGGTCGCCGCGACTTCTGGTTACGCGGCGTTGCCCGCGGCTCTGCCGAGGTGCTGCCCCCGGGCCTCGCGGTGACCGTGACCAGCGGCGGACGGGTGAGGCCGCGGGAGCAGCGGTCCGGACCACCGCGGACGTCGCGGTAGCCCAAATCTTGATCTTGGGTTGGATCTTATCTTGAGGTCGTGAGTGGAGCGACTACGGAGTCCAGGTCTCGCCGTGCAGGAGTTGGGCGGCGCCGAGCCAGGTGACGTTCATCATCCGGGTGGCGGTCTTCTCCGGGTCGGCCTCCGGGTGGTCGGCGAGCCAGTCGGCGAGCGACTCCGAGGCGCCGACCAGCGCGTACGCCATGACCTGGAGATCGGTGTCGCGGACCTCGCGCCCCTCCGCGGCGAGCGCGCGCCCAAGCATCATCTCGACGACCTCGACCATGCGCTCGCGCATCTCGGTCAGCGCGCTGGCGAAGGGCTGCTCACCGCGCGCCTGCCGGTAGAGCACCGCCCAGCCGTCGCGGTGCGCGCCGACGAACGCGAAGAACGCCCGCAGGCCCCGCCAGAGCTGCTGGTCCGGGGTGTCCGCGCCGACGACCTCGTCCGCGATCGCCTCCATCAGGCGGTTGCCCTCGCGCTGGAGGCAGGCGACGAAGAGCTCCTCCTTGGGGCCCAGGTAGGCGTACACCATCGGCTTGGAGATGCCGGCGTCCTCGGCGATCTCGTCCATGCTCGCCGCGTGAAAGCCACGCCGGGAGAAGACGCGGACGGCGGAGTCGAGCATCATCTGCTCACGTACCGCCCGCGGCAGTCGTTTGAAGGTCGGGGTACCTGATACCGCGGTCACCCTTGCCACCATACCTACTCGTGCGTAAGGTTACGCACGAGTAACTACTCAGCCGGAGGCCACAACGATGACCGACTTCGACCTATCTGACTTCTCCAGTGTCGACCCGAAGCAGTTCGCCCAGATCGTAAAGTCCGCTCCGGACTCGCAGATCAAAGAGGTGATGTCGAGCGACATGCGCGGGAAGATCCTCGACGAGGTGTTCGCCCGCATGCCCTCGCTCTTCCGGCCCGACCGGGCCGGCTCGACCAACGCGGTCATCCACTGGAACGTCACGGACCGCCCCGACGGCGGGGTCGACACGTACGAGGTCGTGATCGAAAACGGTGTCTGCACGCTCTCGCCGTCGCCCGACCGTGACCCCAAGCTGAGCCTCACGATGGGTCCGGTCGAGTTCCTAAAGGTGGTGTCCGGCGCCGGCAACCCGGTGATGATGTTCATGACCGGCAAGCTGAAGGCGAAGGGCGACCTGGGCCTCGCGGCCAACATCGCCAACCTGTTCGACATCCCCAAGGGTTGATATGTCGGAATTCTCGCTCGACCTGAACGAGGAACAGCGGGACCTGCGGGACTGGGTGCACGGCTTCGCCAAAGAGGTCGTGCGCCCGGCCGCCGCCGAGTGGGACGCCCGCGAGGAGACGCCCTGGCCCGTGATCCAGGAGGCCGCGAAGATCGGGCTCTACGGCTTCGAGTTCCTCGCCAACTGCTGGTCGGATCCCACCGGTCTCTCGCTGCCGATCGCCAACGAGGAGCTCTTCTGGGGCGACGCCGGCATCGGGATGGCGCTGCTGGGCACCTCGCTCGTCGTCGCCTCGATCTACGGTTCGGGCACCCCTGAGCAGATGCTCGAGTGGGTGCCGCAGTGCTACGGCACGGTCGACGAGCCGGCCGTCGCGGCGTTCTGCAACACCGAGCCCGAGGCCGGCTCCGACGTCGGCGCGATCCGCACCCGCGCGGTGTACGACGAGGCCACCGACGAGTGGGTGCTCAACGGGCAGAAGGCGTACGCCACCAACGGCGGGATCGCGACCGTGCACGTGGTGACCGCCGTGGTCGACCCGGAGCTCGGGTCGCGCGGGCACGCCGCTTTCGTCGTACCGCCCGGCACGAAAGGGCTGTCCTCGCCCGGCAAGCTCAAAAAGCTCGGCCTGCGCGCGTCGCACACCGCGGACGTGTTCCTCGACGACGTCCGCGTACCCGGGCGGTGCCTGCTCGGCGGGCGCGAGGCGCTGCGGGAGCGGCTCGACCGCGCCCGGTCCGGGCAGCGGGCGGCCGGCCAGGCGGCGATGCGCACGTTCGAGCTGACCCGGCCGACCGTCGGCGCGCAGGCGATCGGCGTGGCCCGCGCGGCGTACGAGTACACGCTGGAGTACGCCCGGAGCCGCGTGCAGTTCGGCCGCCCGATCGTCCAGAACCAGGCCGTCGCGTTCGCGCTCGCGGACATGAAGATGGAGATCGACGCCGCGCGGCTGCTGGTGTGGCGGGCCGCCTGGATGGGTCGCAACAACCGCGCCTTCGAGGCGGGCGAGGGCTCGATGTCCAAGCTCAAGGCCGGCGAGGTGGCCGTGGCCGTCACGGAGAAAGCGGTGCAGCTGCTCGGCGGCGCCGGCTATCTGCGTGAGCACCCGGTCGAGCGCTGGTACCGCGACGCCAAGATCTACACCATCTTCGAGGGCACGTCCGAAATCCAGCGCCTTGTGATCTCCCGTGCCATCTCTGGAGTACAGATTCGATGATCACCCCGTTCGTCGTGGCCACCTTGACCCGACGAGGGTTGCTCACGCCCGGATCGCCGGTGCGGGTGGCCGCCCAGCTCAACGCGCTGCGCCGATGGGGTTTCAGCCTCTCCGGCGAGCTGCGCCAGGCGGCCGCCCGCGACCCGGAGGGCGTGGCGATCGTCGACGAGTGGCGCGGCGCGGTGACCTACGGCCAGCTGCTGGGCAACGCCGAGCGGCTGGCCCGGGCGCTGCGCGGCACCACGGGTGTCCGCTCCGGCGACCGCATCGGCCTGCTCTGCCGCAACCACGCCGGCATGGTCGAGGCGATGGTGGCCGGCACGCTGATCGGCGCCGACACCGTGCTGATCAACACCGGGCTCTCCCCGGCCCAGCTCACCACGGTCGCCGACGAGCAGGAGCTGCGCATCCTGATCCACGACGCGGAGTTCGCCGAGAAGGTGCTCGCGGTGCCGGCCAAGGTGGAGCGGATCACCGAGGAGCGGGCGGCCGAGCTGATCGCCGACGCACCGCCCGGCGAGCTGCGCCCGCCGGAGCGCGACGGCCGCACGATCGTGCTCACGTCCGGCACCACCGGCACGCCCAAGGGCGCCCGCCGCCGCACGCCGGCCGGCTTCGGCCCGCTCGTGTCGATCATCCATCGCATCCCGCTGCACGCCCGCGACCGCATCATGATCGCCGCGCCGCTCTTCCACACCTGGGGGTACGCGGCGCTCCAGGTCTCGTTCGCGCTCCGGGCCACCGTCGTGCTCCAGCGCCGCTTCGAGCCGGCCGGCTGCGTCGGGCTCGCGGCCCAGCATCGGGTACGTGCGCTCTTCGCCGTGCCGGTGATGGTGCAACGACTGCTGGAAGTGGCGCCACCCCAGCCCAACCCGCTTCGGATCGTGGCGGTGAGCGGCTCGGCGCTGCCGGGCGGGCTGGCCACGCGCTTCATGGACGCCTACGGTGACGTGCTCTACAACCTGTACGGCTCGACCGAGGTCTCCTGGGCCTCGATCGCCACGCCGCGCGACCTGCGTGCCGCGCCGCAGACCGCCGGCCGCCCGCCACACGGCACCCGCCTGGCGATCCTCGGACCTACCGGCCAGCCCGTGGCGGACGGGCAGGTCGGGCGGATCTTCGTGGGCAACGAGATGCTCTTCGAGGGGTACACCTCGGGAGCCGACAAGGAGTCGCACGACGGCCTGATCGCGACCGGCGACCTCGGCCACGTCGACGGCGACGGGCGGCTCTTCGTGGTGGGCCGGGAAGACGACATGATCATCTCTGGCGGCGAAAACGTCTTCCCGTCCGAAGTGGAAAACCTGCTCGCCGAGCTGCCACAGGTACGCGAAGTCGCGGTGATCGGCGTGCCCGATCCGGAGTACGGCCAGCGCCTCGCCGCCTTCCTCGCGCTGCACCGCGGCGAGACACTCGACGCCGACGCGGTACGCGAGTACGTGCGCCGCTACCGGGCCCGCTACTGCATCCCGCGCGACGTGTACTTCGTGCCGTACCTGCCGCGCAACGCCACCGGCAAGGTGGTCGTCCGCGACCTGCGCCCGTTTTGAGCGGGCGGATCAGACGTCGGCGACCTCGTAGGCCTCGGCCGTCGCGCTGAGCTGCTTCGACTTCACCGACCCACCACCGACGGTCTTCAGCAGGTAGGTGTGTCTGACCGTCTCGCCCGGGTCGTGGCCGCCGCAGGAGAACGTGAAGGTCTCCGAACCCTCGGCCGGATACGTGCCGTAGATCCCCGGGCCGTCGACGGAGATCGTGACCTTGTCGGTGCCGGTCACCTTCCACTCCAGGATCACCGGGGTACCCTCCACCGGGTACTCGCTGCTCCCTTGTGGACATTGCGGCTTTTGCTTGACGCGAAACACCACGATCCGCGGGCCCTGGTTTTGCGGCGGGCGTGTCGTGGTCGGCGCTCTCGTCGTCTCCGTATCCGTGGGCGTCTCGCGCGTCGCATCGGGGCTGGGGCTCGGAGTCGCCTCCGCCGTGCCGAGACCGGCGTCGGCGCTGGGTGACGGCGTGCTACCGGCACCGCTACCCGTTTCTCCGCCATTGGTCAGGGAGAGGCAGCCAGCGACCGCGCCGATGGTGCTGGCGAACACCACAGCGCCCGCCAGCACGAGCGTTGCCGTCTTGTTCTTCATGACACAGACGGTAGGGTCGCGGTGGCGCTGGGGTAATCCCTTGTTCGTGCCGTTAGGGCACGTAGACGCGCCCTTCCACCGCGGCGAGCGCGATGTCCGAGCGCCGGTGCGAGCCGGCCAGCGTCACCCCGTCGACGAGCGCGTAGGCGGCTTCGCGGGCGGAGGCCAGATCGGGGCCGGTCGCTGTTCCACAAAGGACCCGGCCGCCCGCGGAGACGAGCGCACCGTCGGCGGCCCGGCGCGCGGTGCCGGCGTGGATGATGCCGGCGCGATCCGCGCCGGTGATGACATCGCCAGAACGAGACGACGTCGGGTAACCCTCCGACGCGAGCACCACCGTGACAGCCGCGCCCGGACGCCACCGCAGCGGCGGGTGGTCGCCGAGCGTGCCGGTGGCGGCCGCGCGCAGCAGCCCGGCCAGCGGCGTCTCCAGCAACGCGAGGACCACCTGCGTCTCGGGGTCGCCGAAGCGCGCGTTGAACTCGATCACCCGCGGCCCCGCCTTGGTCAACGCCAACCCGATGTAGAGCAACCCGGCGAACGGCGTGCCCCGGCGCCGCATCTCGGCGAGCGTGGGATGCGCGACCGAGTCCATGACCTCGTCGACAAGTCCGGGCGGTGCCCAGTCCAGGGGCGCGTAGGCACCCATGCCGCCAGTGTTGGGGCCGGTGTCGCCGTCGCCGACCCGCTTGAAGTCCTGCGCCGGCATGAGCGGCAGGGCCGCCTCGCCGTCGGTCACGACGAAGAGCGAGACCTCGGGCCCGTCGAGGTACTCCTCGATCACCACGCGCCCACAGGCCTCCGCGTGGGCGAGCGCCGCGTCCCGATCGTCCGTGACGACCACGCCCTTGCCGGCGGCGAGCCCGTCGTTCTTGACGACGTACGGCGCGCCGAACTCGTCGAGCGCCTGCTCAGCCTCGGCTCGCGTGGTGCACGCCCGGGACTTGGCGGTAGGCACACCGGCCGCGCCCATCACGTCCTTGGCGAACGCCTTCGACCCCTCGAGCTGAGCGGCCGCGGCAGACGGCCCGAAGCAGGCAATCCCCTTGGCCCGCACCGCATCTGCAACGCCCGCGACAAGCGGCGCCTCCGGCCCGACGACGACAAGATCGGCCGCGACCTCGACGGCAAGGGCGGCGACCGCGTGGGGACTGGCGCCGTCGACATCGCGGGTGATCGCCAAGTCGGCGATACCCGGATTGCCAGGCGCCGCGACAAGCTGTGCAACGGCAGGGTCAGCGTAAATCCCCAGGGCGAGGGCATGCTCTCGCCCTCCACCCCCGATAAGCAGTACGCGCACCCGTCGGATCCTAGCCCTGCCCGTTGATCATGGTCCGGGCAGCGACAATTCGGACGAAGTTACAGGAGGTCGTGGCGCACTACGTTTTCTTCGCGGCCCGGGCCCACGCCCACGATGGACACTCGCGTGCCGACGAGCTCCTCGATGCGCTCGACATACGCGCGCGCGTTTGCCGGCAGGTCGCTGAACGCGCGGGCCTTGGTGATGTCTTCCCACCAGCCGTCGTGCTCTTCGTAGACGGGCTTGGCGTGGTGGAAGGCGGTCTGCGTCATCGGCATCGTGTCGATCCGCTCGCCGTCGATCTCGTAACCCACGCAGATCGGCACCTTCTCCATGCCGGTCATCACGTCGAGCTTGGTCACGACCAGGTCGGTGATGCCATTGAGGCGGGTGGCGTAGCGGGCGACCACCGCGTCGAACCAGCCGCACCGGCGTTCGCGGCCGGTGGTCGTGCCGTACTCGGCGCCGATTTTGCGGAGGTGTGCGCCGTTTTCGTCGAAGAGCTCGGTCGGGAACGGGCCGGAACCCACCCGCGTCGTGTACGCCTTGCTGACGCCGATCACCTTCGAGATCGCGGTGGGCGGGATGCCGGCGCCGACACACGCCCCGCCCGCCGACGGGTTGGACGACGTCACGAAGGGGTAGGTGCCGTGGTCCATGTCGAGCATCGTGGCCTGGGCGCCCTCCAGCAGCACCGTGTCGCCACGGTCGAGCGCGTCCCACAGGATCGTGCGCGTCTCCGCGATGTACGGCCGCAGCCGCTCCGCGTACGCCAGGTACTCCTCCACGACCGCGGACGTGTCGAGCGCCTTCCGGTTGTACACCTTGAACAGGATCTGGTTTTTCTCCCGCAGCACCAGCTCCAGCTTCTTGCGGAGGATGCCCGGGTCGAGGAGGTCCTGGAGGCGGATGCCCATGCGGGCGACCTTGTCGCCGTACGCCGGGCCGATGCCGCGACCGGTGGTGCCGATCCGCGACGAGCCGAGGTAGCGCTCCACCACGCGGTCGAGTGCCCGGTGGTGCGGCATGATCAGGTGGGCGTCGCCGGAGATGCGGAGCCGGGAGACGTCGACACCCCGCTCGGCGAGGCCGTCGATCTCGCCGATCAGCACCTTGGGGTCGACGACCACGCCGTTGCCGATGACGATCATCGCGCTGGGCGAGAGCGCGCCGGATGGCATGAGGTGGAGTGCGTACTTCTGGCCGTCTGGTGTGATCACCGTGTGGCCGGCATTGTTGCCGCCCGAGTAACGCACCACGTAGTGGACCCGCTCTCCCAGCAGGTCGGTAACCTTGCCCTTGCCCTCGTCGCCCCACTGGGCGCCGATGAGCACGATCGCTGGCATCTCTTTCCCGCCTTACTGGGGGCTCGGGTGCCAATGTGGCGACCGCGTGGCGAGCCCGAGGTGTCAGGCTAACAAGAAGTTACGACCAGCTCAGCGCTGGCCATAGAGATCAGCAGGGGGTCACCACCGGTGTACGACGTGGTGTTGCTCACGCTCGGCGGCGGTTGTGGCGCTCCGCGCGTGCCGGTGCTCGCCTGTGCCGACGCGTTGACGGCGGCCGGTGCCACCGTACAGACGGTAACGGCCGAGTCCGACGCCGACATCGACGCGACCCTCGACAGCCGCCGGCTTGTCGTCGCCACCGCCACCAACGGGCAGCTGCGCGCCGTCGTGCGGCGCATGGTCCGCCGGTACGCCCCGGCGCCCAGCAAGCGCCCCGCCGACCTGCCCGCCGACCGCACGGTGCCCGACCTGCCGCCGATCGGCGTGTTGCCGCTCGACCCCACGGCCGACGACTTCGCCGCCCAGCTCGACCTCCCGCGCGACCCCGCCGAGGTGGCCAAGGCCGTACTCGGCGACAAGGTGCGCCGCCTTGACCTCCTCCGCAACGATGGTGGGTCGGTCACGCTCGACGGTGCGCTGGTCGGCGGCGAGCGGGGCGCGTGGCGCGGACGTGTGGAGGTGGACGACGCGGTGCTGAGCGACGGGTCCGACCCCATACTGGCTTGTGCGGTCGGCAACGGCGCCGGCTACACGCGGCTCGACGGGCTGCCGCTGCTCACTACCCCCGACCCGGCCGACGGCGTGATCGAGGTCGCCGTGGCGGTGCCGGTGGTCGTGCCGCGCCTGCTGCGCCGCCCCCGCGTGCGCATCGAGGTACGCCGGGCGCGCGGCCGCGCGGTGGCCGTCACCCCCCGCGAGTCCGAGATCGGGTACGTCGACGACGGCGTCAGCGGCACCCTGAGCCACAAGCGGTCGTGGTGGATCGAGCCAGGAGCCTGGGCGGTATACGTCCGCTGAGTCCTGTGCGAGGCTGCCGGTTGGGAGAGGAGGTTGCACGGTGGACGAGGAACGGCCGAAGTCGCGGCAGGTGCCGGTCGGCCCAAACCGCGGCGTCAAGCCGCTCTGGCCCACGGCCGACTACGTGCCGGAGGAAGACCTCGCGCCCGCTCCCGCGGCGCCGCCACCGCCTCCGCAGCCGGTAGCTGAGCCGTTCCCACCGCCGCCGGTGGGTCACGTCGGCGAGCAGCCTTTCACCGACCCGCCCGCGCTGGGTGGCGGCGGCCCGGAGCCCGCTGTCTATGGGCAGCCCCCGGCTCAGGAGGAGACACCCGCACCCGCACCCGGCTTCGGCGAGCCGCAGGGGTGGGCCAACGGCAGCGACAACCTCCCCCCGGGCGTCTGGCACCTGGCCGGCGCGGCACCGGAGGTCGAGCCACCCACTCCGGTGCACAACGGCCCGCCGATCGCCACCACGCCGCCGGCCGGCATCCCGGTCTCCTCGGGCCACCACTCGGGCGGCATCCCGTTTCCGTCGCTGCCACCCACGTCGGCGCCGCCGGTGACGTCTTCACCACCGGCTGAGTACGCCCCGCCGATCCCATCCGCGCCGGTGCCGCCACCCACCTCCGCGCCTCCGACATCCGCTCCACCGGCTGTCTTCGGCGCCCCGGATCTGTTCGGCCCGGCAGCGGCATACGGCCAGCCCACGTCCGGCCCACCGTCGTCCGGCCAGCCGCCGTCCGGCCCACCCGCACACGGCCACCCTGGGGCCGCCCAGCCCGCCTACGACCAGCCGGCGTCCGGCCCACCCGCACACGGCCACCCTGGGGCCGCCCAGCCCGCCTACGACCAGCCGGCGTCCGGCCCACCCGCACACGGCCAGCCCACCTCGGCGCCACCCGCACACGACCAGCCTGCCTACAACCAGTCGGCGTCCGGCCCGCCCGCACACGGCCAGCCCACCTCGGTGCCGCCCGCATACGGCCCGCTTGCGCAGGGTCAGCCCGCGCCGCCGCCTGCTGGGCCGCCTGGCTGGGCGCCGCAGCCGAGTGAGGCGCCGACGCACAACCAGCCGCTCCAGCCGCCGGCCGACCCGTGGGCCGGTGCGGCGCCGCTCCACCACCCGCCCGGCTCGCCTTGGGCTACCCCGCCGGGCCAGCCCAGCGCTCCACCCGCCGCCCCTGAGGTGGCGCCCGCTCAGCCAGGCCACCCCGCACAGGGCTGGGCCGGCCCGGGTGAGCCGGCGACGCTGCCCACCCAGCCGCACCAGGCGCACCCCGGCGTCACCGCGATGCCGCCCCAGCCGGAAGCACCGGGGGTCTACCGGGTGCCACCGCAGGCGTACCAGGAACAGCCTGTCCGCCCGACGGAGCCGGGCGTGCCGACGGCGGAGGAGTTCGCGCGGCGCCGTGCGGTCCGTCCGCCCGAGCCGGTGGCCCGCACCGGCGTGCGCGCGGCCGTCAACAAGAGCACGCTGGGCCTGGTCAAGCTGGCACCGGGGCGGCACGAGCAGGAGTTCCGCCAGGACGTCGAGAAGGTCCGGCGCAACTTCGGCGGCCTGCGCCAGGTGACCGTGGTCAACCCCAAGGGCGGTGCCGGCAAGACCGTGGCGGTGCTGCTGCTCGCGATGACGTTCGGGCAAAAGCGCGGCGGCTACGTGCTGGCCTGGGACAACAACGAGACCCAGGGCACGCTCGGCATGCGGGCGCAGCAAGACTTCCACAGCCGCACCGTGCGCGACATGCTCCGCGACCTCTCCAGCTTCCAGGGCGCGCGGGGCCGGGTGGGTGACCTGTCGCAGTACGTGCGGGCGCAGGGCGAGGGCATGTTCGACGTGCTGGCCTCGGACGAGTCGGCGACGGCCGGAGAGATGCTGACGGCACACGCGTTCGGCGAGATCCGCGAGGTGGTCAGCCGCTTCTACAAGCTGATCTTCGTGGACACCGGCAACAACGTGCGGGCGCAAAACTGGCAGGCCGCGATCGACGCCACCGACCAGCTCGTCGTCACCATGTCGGCCCGCAACGACTCCGCCGAGACGGCCGCCCGCATGCTCGACCATCTCGAAGAGTCCGGGCGCACCCGGCTCGTGCGGCAGGCGGTCACAGTGGTGTCGATACCGCCGCGCGCCAAAGACATCGACCTGCCACCGATCCAGCGGCACTTCGAGGCACGCACGCGGGCAGTGCTGCTGGCGCCCTACGACCGCTTGATCGACACAGGCGAGCCGATGCGCTACGGCCAGCTCTCCAACGCCACCCTCGACGCCTGGCTCAAGATCGCCGCAGCGGTGTCCGAAGGCCTCTAGAGATCTTTCGGGGTCGGGGTCGCGTGGCCCCTGAATCCCTGGTCCAGACCGTTGCTCCCGCGGCCTCACCCTTCGCGGTGGTTGCGGCTACCCCTTCTGGCGTGAATTTTTGTCCACATTGTCTGTTGCCGGATCGGCGGTGAGGGGCGAACAGCGGGGCGTCGTCGTGGCAGGGGCTGCGACTGCCGCGGAGACCGCCCGACGAGCAGCGACCCGCTGCTGGTCGCGGCAGCCCCGCCATGCCGCGCGCCGGTCGGCTCTTGTCCACGATGGCGGAGGCGATGGCCCCGACCCCGTGCGCCCAGCTCGACAGCTCCCGCGACGGGGTCAGCCACAAGGGCTCATGTCGAAAGGCGTCCGGTGGCCTCGACGTATGGGATAAGGAAACCAGGAGGTACCCGATGAAGTATTTGATCATGATCTGGCATAACCCGAAGTCGCGGGAGATCTGGGAGAGCTTCTCCGACGCTGAGCGGGCGGAGGGTTGGCGGGCGTACGCCGCCCTCGACGAGAGCCTGATCGCCTCCGGCGAGATGGTGATCTCCGAGGCGCTGGCCGACCCCTCGCAGGGGCGGCGGCTGCCGGCGACCGAGGGGCAGTCGCTCGCCACCGACGGGCCCTTTCCCGAGGCGAAGGAGCAGCTTGCTGGCTTCTACCTGGTCGACTGCGAGAGCTTCGAGCGCGCGCTGGAGATCGCGGCGCAGGTGCCGGAGGCGAGCCTCGGTCTCGTCGAGGTGCGGCCGGTCCTGGCGATGAACGGTCCGGACATGTGACCGAGGTCGAGGTCCTCCTCCGCGCGCACGCACCGCAGGTGCTCACCGCGCTCGTGCGGCACCACGGCGGCTTCGAGGCGTGCGAAGACGCCGTGCAGGAGGCGCTGCTCGCGGCCGCAACCCAATGGCCGGTCGAGGGTGTGCCGGCCAACCCGCGCGGCTGGCTGATCAGGGTCGCGTCGCGCCGCCGCACCGAGCTGTGGCGCAACGAGACGGCCCGGCGGCGGCGCGAGGAGACGGTGGCGCTGCTCGAGCCGCCGGAGGTGGAGCCGCTCCCGGAGGTCGACGACACGCTCACGCTGCTGCTCCTGTGCTGCCACCCCGCGCTCACGCCCGCGTCGCAGGTGGCGCTGACGCTGCGCGCGGTCGGTGGCCTCACGACCGGCGAGATCGCCCGCGCCTTCCTGGTGCCCGAGGCCACGATCGGCCAGCGGATCAGCCGGGCCAAGCAGCGGATCAAGTCGACCGGGGCGGAGTTTCGGCTGCCGCCGCCGGATGAGCGGCCGGCGCGTGTGGCGGCGGTGCTGCGGGTGCTCTACCTGATCTTCAACGAGGGGTACACCGCCACCTCTGGCCCGGCCCTCCACCGGGTGGAGCTGACCGCCGAAGCGATCCGGCTCGCCCGCCAGCTCCACGCCCGCCTGCCGGACGACGGCGAGGTGGCCGGCCTGCTCGCGCTGATGCTGCTCACCGACGCCCGCCGGCCGTCCCGCGCCCGCCCGGACGGCAGCCTCGTGCCCCTCGCCGAGCAGGACCGGAGCCGCTGGGACAGGGCGGCCATCGCGGAGGGTGTGGCGCTGGTCAGCACCGCGCTGACCACCACCCGGGTCGGGCAGTACCAGCTTCAAGCCGCCATCGCCGCCGTGCACGACGAGGCCGCCCGCGCCGAAGACACCGACTGGGCGCAGATCCTCGGCCTCTACGACCTGCTCGACCGGGTCGCGCCCGGACCGATGGTCACGCTCAACCGCGTCGTCGCCGTCGCCATGGTGTACGGCCCGCGGGTCGCGCTCGACCAGCTCGACCGTGCCGAGGCCGACCCGGCGCTGGCCGGGCACCACCGGGTGCACGCGGTCCGGGCGCACCTGCTTGACCTCGCCGGCGAGCCGGAGGCGGCACGCGAGCAGTATCGGCTGGCCGCCAAACGCACGCTGAGCGTGCCCGAGCAGCGCTACCTGGAGATGCGAGCGGCCGGCTAGACCCCGGAGAGCGCGTCGCCCGCGGCCGGGTCGCAGTCGCGCAGGAACTGCGCGCAGCGCGCCGCCTCGTCCGACTCGCCGATCTCGTCGGCGGCCCGGGAGAGGGCATGCAGTGAGCGCAGGAAGCCCCGGTTGGGCTCGTGCGACCACGGCACCGGGCCGTGCCCCTTCCAGCCGCTGCGGCGCAGCTGGTCGAGGCCGCGGTGGTAGCCGGTCCGGGCGTACGCGTACGCCGTCACGAACTTGCCGCCGGCGAGCGCGCGGCTGGCGAGCGTCGCCCACGCCGCGCTGTATGCCGGGAAGTGGCCCGCCACCTCGGCATACGCCTCGTCGGTGTCGACCCGCTCCGCCTGCGCCAATGCGGCCGCGGCCTTGTCGTCGGCGGGCAGCAGCGTGGCGGGCGGTTCGGGCAACAGGTTCTGCATGGGCACATTCAACCCGCAACCTCGCTCATACAGTGCCTGAAAGGCTGAGGGATTCGTCACGCGTGCGGCCGGTGTGCGAGAACCCACACTGGCGTAGAAATGAAGGTCCGGAGCCTCCCCAGGACCCGGTAACGGGAGCCCGGTGGTCTTGGCCGCCGGGCTCTCTCTTGTGCTCCGCCAGGCGCCCTCTTGTGCATATGGGGCAGGATTGGCACGTGCCGTCCCTTGATGTCCTTGAGCCGTTCGACACCACTCCGGAGGAAGTGGAGTCCCGCGCCGAGCTCGATCTGCACCTTCAGGCCGGCAGCCTGGCCGGGTTGACGATCCAGGGGCTGCGCCTGGACGCCGAGCCGGTGCCCGATCTGTCACGCGTCGACGTCACGGGCACGCTCTTCGTCGGCTGCCACTTCGCCACGATCGAGGCCGAGTGCGACGTGGTGCGGCGCGGCGCGCACGTGGTGCCGCCCTTCCGCGACCTGCCCTTCCCGACGCATCCGGCCCACCTCTACACCCCGGAAGAGCTGGCCGCCGGCTTCGAGACTGGTGGCTTCGCCGGCATGTACGACACGGTGGTCTACGAGCACTTCCTGACGGTGGGCGGCGCCCTGCCGTCGGTCCGCGAGGCGCTCGCCCAGCGGCTGCACGACCATGGCATCGACAACGCGCTCGCCGACCTGACGCTCACCTGGCTGGGCAGCCACGGCCCCGGTTCGGTGATCGGCGTGATGGGCGGCCACGCCGTGCCGCGCGGCTCGTCGGCGTACCGGCTGGCGGCCGCCCTCGGCTGGGAGCTGGCCCGCGCCGGCCGGCTGGTGGTCACCGGCGGCGGCCCCGGCGTGATGGAGGCCGCCAACCTCGGCGCCTACCTCGCCACGCGCGACGCCGAGGAGCTGACCACCGCCATCGACCTGCTGAGCGTCGCGCCCGACTTCCTGGACCACGAGCCGTACACGAGGGTGGCGCTCGAGGTGCGGTCCCGTTTCACGCCGGGCGACGGCGTCGACTGGGCCCAGCGCGGTGGCCTCGCCATCCCCACCTGGCTGTACGGGCACGAGCCGGCCAACCTCTTCGCCGGCCGGATCGCCAAGTACTTCTCCAACGCCATCCGCGAAGACACGATCCTGCGCCTCGCACGCGGCGGCATCGTCTTCGCCGCCGGCCGGGCCGGCACCGTGCAGGAGGTCTTCCAGGCGGCGACCAAGACGTTCTACGGCACCGACGGCGCGAGCGGGGCGTACGTCTTCCTCGACCGTGCGTTCTGGACGGAGACGCTGCCGATCGAGTCGCTGCTCCGCCCGCTACTGGCCCTCTCGCCGGCCGGCGACCTCTCCACCACGATCCACGTCACCGACGACGTCCACGAAGCGGTCCGGGTGCTCACCGCCGAGGCATAGGAGCAGATTTCCCGGCCCGCGTCAGCTGCGGACCGCCGCTCCCGCCGGAGACCGCGGCGGCCGGCGGCTCGCCAGGGCTCGCCGAAACCCCCGGCCCCCGCTGCCGGGTCCGCGGGCCAAGACCCCACCTGCCCCAAGAGGGCAGCCCTCTTGGGCGTGAATTCCCAGCGGGGGTCCCGTATACCCGCCCAGACGGTGACACGGCTGCCCTCTTGAGGGCAGGGGCGGGAGGTGAGCGGGGGCCAACAGCGGACGGGTGAGGCCGCGGGAGCAACGGCATGGACCACGACGGACGTCGCGGTAGCTCGAATCTGTATGTGAAAGAGGCCTACGCGATGGGCACTCGGCACCAGAAGCCGACTGGCAGGTCGACGTCGGTGGCGTCGGTGATGCCGTTTTCGTCGAGCGCGTTGTAGATCGCGAGCCGGGAGCCCTCGAAGAGGAACTCGACCGCGTGCAGCACCCGCGGCCGCCAGTGTGACGGCATGATCCGCTCGATCACGTTGATCTCACGCAGACGGCGGCCGCGCGCGCTGAGCAGTGCGGGGTGGGCGTCGGGTCGCCAGTCGAGCGTGAGGCCGGGCCAGTCGAGCGGCATCGACATGTCCACCTGGCCCCAGGTGATGCCGCACTCGTCGAACTTGCGGTGGGTGACCTCGACGTTGACGTCGCCGAAGCCGAGGATCACCGGACCGTCGGCGAACCACCGGTGGCGCTCCAGGTCCCACATCAGCCAGGCGCCCTCCAGCGTCCGGCCGACGATCCGGGAGAAGCGGGGACGGTGGACGGCTGCCAGCGTCTTTCCGCTGTGACACCACTGCGGCTCGTACCCTTCGATGCCGAGCACGACCGACCTCCCGGGGGCATTATCGGGCGATCATACCGAAAAGCCGCCCATGACCACGGAACGGCGCGCGGCCGGCCCTCAACGAGGGACCGGCCGCGGATGCCGTGGTTCGTTTACTTGGAGAGCGTGGTGCCGGTCGAGCGCAGGTGCTCGCAGGCCTCGACCACGCGCTTGCCCATGCCCTCTTCGGCCGCCTTGCCCCAGGCGCGCGGGTCGTACGACTTCTTGTCGCCGACCTCGCCGTCGATCTTGAGCACACCGTCGTACTTGCTGAACATGTGCGCGGCCACCGGGCGGGTGAACGCGTACTGGGTGTCGGTGTCGATGTTCATCTTCACCACGCCGTAGTCCAGCGCGGAGCGGATCTCCGACAGCAGCGAGCCCGAGCCGCCGTGGAAGACCAGGTCGAGCGGCTTCTCCTTGCCGTACTTGGCGCCGATCGCGTCCTGGATCTCCTTGAGGATCTCCGGGCGCAGCTTGACGTTGCCGGGCTTGTAGACGCCGTGCACGTTGCCGAAGGTGAGGGCGGCGATGTAGCGGCCCTTCTCCCCCAGGCCGAGGGCGGCGACCGTGGCCATGCCGTCTTCGACGGTCGTGTACAGCTTTTCGTCGATCGCGCCGACGATGCCGTCCTCTTCCCCGCCGACCACGCCGACCTCGATCTCCAGCACCACGTGCGCGGCGGCCGCCTCGGCCAGCAACTCCTCGGCGATCTGGAGGTTTTCGTCGAGTGGCACGGCCGAGCCGTCCCACATGTGCGACTGGAACAGCGGAGCCTCGCCGCGCGCGACCCGGTCCTTCGAGATCGCGAGCAGCGGCCGGACGAAGCCGTCGAGCTTGTTCTTCGGGCAGTGGTCGGTGTGCAGGGCGATGTTGACCGGGTAGTTCTTCGCCACCTCGGCGGCGTACGCCGCGAACGCGACCGAGCCGGTGACCATGTCCTTCACAGTGGGGCCGGACAGGTACTCGGCGCCACCGGTGGAGACCTGCACGATGCCGTCGCTCTCCGCCTCCGCGAACCCGCGCAGCGCCGCGTTGAGCGTCTGCGACGACGTCACGTTGATCGCGGGGTACGCGAACGCGCCAGCCTTGGCGCGGTCGAGCATCTCGGCGTAGACCTCAGGGGAAGCGATAGGCATGTCGAACGCTCCTATGTATGCGGGCTTGAGTGCGCCGGACCGCGCTGTCCTCCGCGGGAAGTATCGCGCAGGTCAGCGAGGGCCAGGCCACCGCCCCAGGGAGCGTTACGCCTTGCCTTCCCACCGGTCAGGGATCACGAGGCTGATCAGCCAGCTCACCACGGCCATCACGATCGCGCCCCAGAAGGCGGGCCAGAAGCCGTCGATGTGGAACGGCAGGTCGGCCTGATCGGCGATCCAGTCGGTGAGCAGGAAGAGCAGGGCGTTGACGACGAGTGCGAACAATCCCAACGTAAGGATGTAGAACAGGCACCCGACGACATGGATAATCGGCTTGAGTACGGCGTTCACCAGGCCAAATATCAGCGCGACGATGATCAGCGTCAGCGCGTTACGACCGCTGGAACTACCGGTCACGTCGATGTCGGGCACCACCAGCGTCGTGATCCACAACGCTACGGCGTTAATCGCCCATCGGACCAGAAAACCCACCGTCCCATCCTGACACCGCAGCACCCGGGCGGGGGCCGGTTTCCTCGCCTTGATCCCTGGGCACCCTGCCCCGGGTACCCCCGGGAAGAGCGGAAGGAGGCCACCCATGGCCAACCCCGACGAGGACTTCGCGCTGGGAGATCACCTCGCGCCGGAGGAGCGTGACCCGGAAGCGCCGCAGGAAGACGCGGTGGAGCAGGCGACGGCCCTCGACCCGGCCGACCGCGAGCCCGAGGTGCACCGCGGTCTCGAGGTGGACGAGTGGGACGCGCTCGAGCAGGCCCGGGTCGTCGACCTGGACGACGAGTACCGGTAAGTCGGCCTTCAGCGACCACACAGCTTTACCTGGCCGGGCCCCGGTAGCCTATGTGCCCGTGGACACAGCCGAGAAGACCCGCGCGCTCACCGAGCAGCTCGCCGTCAACCCGCTGGACCCCAAGGAGCTACTCCAGACGTTCGGTCTGGTGGGCGTATGGGTGATCCTTTTTGCCGAGACCGGATTGTTGCTCGGCTTCTTCCTCCCCGGTGACTCGCTGCTCTTCCTCGCCGGCGTGGGCGCCTCGCCGGTCGCCGACGCGATGTTCGGCGACGGCACCCGGATATCGCTGATGGGCCTGCTGATCGGCGCGCCGATCTGCGCGATCACGGGGGCGCAGTTGGGCCACTTCCTCGGCGCGCGCTACGGCCGCAGGATGTTCGAGCGGCCGGACTCGCGGCTCTTCAAGCGGGAGTACGTGGAGAAGGCCGAGTACTACTTCGAGAAGTTCGGCCCGGCCAAGGCCGTGGTGCTGGCCCGCTTCATCCCGATCGTCCGTACGTTTCTCAACCCGGTGGCGGGCGTGCTCGGCATGCCGGCCAAGACCTTCTTCTTGTGGAACGTCGTGGGCGGCATCATCTGGACCGACGGGATCATCCTCGGCGGTTACTTCCTGGCGGACAGCATCTATGACGCGGTCGGCGACCACATCGACCGCTACATCCTGCCGGTGGTGGCCCTCATCGTGTTGATCTCGGTGTTGCCGATCTTTATCGAGATCATCCGCGACCGGCGGGCCCGCCGTCGCGCAGCGGCCATCGCCGCCGAAGACCCTGCGACGCCTGCCGCTCAGGGCCGGCACTCTCAGGTTTGATCAAAACTCTGGCGACTACCGCCCGTGATGGGCGAAATCTTGCCAGGGAGCCTTCATGAGGCATGAGGAAATCGCCCGGTGTCACCGAGAATGGTGACGCGCTCCAGTGACGCCGGGCGATTCCGCGCTAACTCAGCGAGCCTTCTTGGTGGCGCGCTTACGCGGCGGAGTCAACAGGTCCGCGATCGTAGCGATCGCGGTCGGCACCAGCCTGTAGTAAGCCCACACACCGCGCTTCTCCCGCTCCAGCAAGCCGGCTTCGGTGAGGATTCGCAGGTGGTGGCTTACCGTCGGCTGCGAGAGGCCGAGCGGTGCGGTGAGGTCGCATACACACGCCTCACCCTCCGGTGCGGACTGGATGAGGCTCAAGAGCCGCAACCGGGCCGGATCGGCGAGTGCTTTGAGGACCCCAGCGAGACGCTCGGCATCAGCGCGCTCGATCGGCTCGCCGCCAAGCGGCGAGATCTGGGGCATGGTCGTTTCAGCCAACGCAGTTCCCACGTACTCCATCCTTCCACCTACACCATCGATCCGCCTGCATATCAGCAGGTCCGAATCGACAAACTTGTTAGGCCTAAAGGCCGAGGTCGCCCAACGTGTAGGCAGCGCGATACGGGAGTCCCACGTCCCGAACCGCCTCACCCGCACCTCGATCAACGATAACCGCTACACCCACAACCTCGGCTCCGGCCTGTTTCAGCGCCTCGACCGCGGTCAGCACGCTGCTGCCCGTCGTCGAGGTGTCCTCAACCGCCACCACCCGGCGGCCAGCTACATCGGGACCTTCGATCCGGCGCTGCAACCCGTGCGTCTTCTCCGCCTTGCGCACCACGAACGCGTCGAGCTGCCGACCCCTCGCCGCGGCCGCGTGCAGCATCGCGGCGGCCACCGGATCCGCACCCAGCGTCAGCCCGCCGACGGCGTCGAAATCCCAGTCGGCGGTGAGGTCGAGCATCACCCGACCCACGAGCGGGGCGGCCTCGTGGTGCAAGGTCACTCGGCGTAGATCGACATACCAGTCGGCCTCGCGACCTGAGGACAGCACGACACGGCCCCGGACGATGGCCAGTGCAGTGATGGATTTACGCAGGTCGTCATGGTCCCCCATGGCGCACAAGGGTACTTGCCGTATGCCCGGTTCGTACCGTCGACCCGGTCACATCACCGATTACTGTTCGTCGCGACCGGTGCGTCCCCGCGTGTCGCGCGCGACAGTCTGAAGCAAACCGCGCGGCAGATGGCGCATCCCGAAGACCGTCACCTTGTATTTCCAGTCGGGCACGCTGACGACCTTGCCGCGGCGCAGGTCACGCAGGCCGTCCGCCACGACGCGGTCGACCTGGAGCCACATCCACTCTGGAGTCTTGGACATGTCGATGCCGGCCCGCTCGTGAAACTCGGTGTGCGTGTAACCAGGGCAAAGTGCCATCACACGAACGCCGTGCCGGCGCACCGAATGGGCGACGGATTCACTGAAGTTGGTGACCCACGCCTTGCTCGCCGAGTAGGTGGAGCCGGGCATCACGGCGGCGAAGCCGGCGACCGAGGAGACATTTATCACGTCACCCCGGCCCCGCTCGATCATGCTCGGAAGAGCAGCGAGGGCGAGGCGCATGACCGCGTGCACGTTGACCCGCAGCAGCCGCGTCTCGGCCTCCACCGTTGACTTCACGAACGACTTGTTGAGGCTGAGCCCGGCGTTGTTGACCAGCATCTCGACGCCCTCGGCGAGCCGCTTCTCCACCACAGCGCAGCCGTCGTCAGTGGACAGATCGGCCGGGAGTGGGGTGACCGTGACGTCGTGCCGGCTCGACAGCTCGCCGGCCAGGCTGGCCAGCCGCTGCTCGTCGCGGGCCACTAGCACCAGGTCGTAGCCCTCGGTCGCGAGCCGGCGGGCGAACGCCGCCCCGAACCCGCTGCTGGCACCCGTGATCAGGGCCGTTCGGGAGGCTGCCAATCGGAGTTCCTCACCTCGGGGAGCGGGGGCGGGGTGACGGGGAGGGGCGGTGCCGTGGTCGGGGGTGTGGGCGCCACCGGCTCCACCTGGCGGCGGAAGTACGGGTGCGAGGCGGGCAGCGCCAGCAGCAGAGCTACTACAAGGTAACCCAACGCCTGGCCGGCGGAAACCACGCCGTTGAGGCCGATCCACCAACCCGGATACGCGTCGGTAAGCGCCTGCGTGAGGTCTTCGGTGCGGCTGTCCGTGGAGACGTTCCACGTGAGTGCGCTCTGGCTGACGACCGCGAGGAGGCCGCAGCAGCCGCAGAAGAGGCCGAGCCCGCTCACGATCCACGTGGCGATGCGGGCGCCGTTGCGGCCCCGGAGGTTGCCTACGCCGAGCGCGATCAGCAGGCCACCGAAGAGGACCGCGAGGACCGCGCCGGCTATCACCGTGCCCCAGGCCAGCCCGGCGAGGCCGTCGATGTCGGAGTCGCTCGCGCCGGTGGCCTGCGCCGCTTCGCGGAAGCGGTCGACCACACCCCCGATAGCGGCCAGGCCGACGACCGCGTTCACCAGGCCGGCGGCTCCCATGAAGATCATGATTGCCGCCGCGGCGGTGACGGTCGCCGGCCGTGGCCGGGTCGGCTCGATGATCGAGGCGTCGGTCATGCAGTTAGAACTACAGGACCGGCAGCTTGATCACTGACTGGGGGGTGAATTCGGGTCGTCCTTCTTGTCCTGCGCCGGCGGCTCCGCCGCGGGCGGCGCGGCCGGTGGTGCACCCTCCGACGGGGCGGGCGGAGTGCCAGGTGCCGGCGGCGCACCAGGTGCCGGCGGTGCGCCGGGAGCGGGCGCCGCCGTGGCCGGCGGATAGGCGGGGTATGCCGCACCCGGGACCGGAGGCTCCCAGGCCGGCGCCGGCTTGCGGAAGAACTCGTTCGACGCCGGGAGCGCCAGCAGGATCAGCGCCACAAGCAGCGCGAGCAGGCTGATCACCGCGATGGTGATGGAGGTCGGCGTGTACCAGCTCGGCAGCGCGTCGTCGAGCCGCCGCTGGATCTCCGCCGCGTCCGGCACGTCGTTGTCGCCGGAGTCGATGTTCATCGAGTTGCTAAACGCCGTGCCGGCGAGCGAGACGCCGGAGCAGCAGAGCGAAATGCCACCCAGCACCCAGGTGACGATCCGGGACGCGTTCTTGCCCCGGTTATTGAAGGTCGCCAGCACCACGAACGCGATGGCGAAGAGCACACCGACGACCGCCACGATGACCGAAACGACGGTCACGAACGCCTCAGCGCCCTCGGCCGACGTGCCTTCGTACGCTTCGCGGTACACGTCGGACGTCGTGCCGATCACCGACAGGCCGATGATCACCCCGATCAGCCCGAGCGCGGCGTACAGGTAGAGCATGTAGCTGGAGATGGTGACGCTCCCCGGACGCGCGGGCGCGGCCGGGCTCGTGGGATCCGCCACGACGCTCCTTCCCTAGATCACGGTCAGTACGTATGCATACCCTGCCAGTTCACCGCCGCAAACGGCGCCCCGCCGGGCGTCCTCATGCGACGGTCAACTGGCCGGTGGCGTACTGCCCCAGCGTCGTGCGATCCATGATGCAGCCATGGAAGGTCGTAAACTCCGCGGCCTCGTGGCTGAGTGAGCCCCACGCGGCACGGGCCGCCTCGGGATCGAAGGTCGCCAGCAGCGTCGCCGCGTACGCCTTGCCGGCCGGCGAGCCGTTTGCCAGCAGCCAGGCGATGTGCGGGCGGGCATCGTCGGCGCCCTCGGGCAACGTGGCCTCGACCGTGCGGTAGGCCTCGGTGACCGGCAGGATGCGCGCGGCCAGCCCCACGCCGGCGAACGCGACGACCTCCGCGCTCGCCAGCTCCCGCACCGCTGCGGCGATAGAAGCGGTCATACCCGATTCTTACCCACCGTGACCTGCGCTTATGCCGAACTTCGCGCAGCCGATACCGACAGCCCTTCCTTGGAGTCGGCCAGGTCGACCCGCACCGTGTCGCCATCGCGGATCTCACCGGCCAGCAGCGCCTTGGCGAGCCGGTCGCCGATCGCCGACTGCACCAGCCGGCGCAGCGGGCGAGCGCCGTAGATCGGGTCGTACCCGTGCTCGGCCAGCCACGTCCGCGCGGCGTCCGAGACGTCGACGGTCAGTCGCCGGTCGGCCAGCCGCTTGCCCAGGCGTTCGAGCTGGATGTCCACGATGGACGTCAGCTCCCGCCCGGTCAGCGAGTGGAAGACCACGATGTCGTCGAGCCGGTTGAGGAACTCGGGCTTGAAGTGCGAGCGCACCACCGCCAGCACCGCCTCGCGCCGCTCGTCTTCCGACAGGGTCGGGTCGGCGATCACCGACGAGCCAAGGTTGGCGGTGAGCACGAGGATCGCGTTGCGGAAGTCGACCGTGCGCCCCTGGCCGTCGGTGAGCCGGCCGTCGTCGAGCACCTGGAGCAGCACGTCGAAGACGTCCGGGTGGGCCTTCTCCACCTCGTCGAGCAGCACCACCGAGTACGGCCGGCGGCGCACCGACTCGGTCAGCTGGCCACCCTCCTCGTATCCGACGTAGCCGGGCGGGGCGCCCACGAGCCGGGCCACGGAGTGCTTCTCCCCGTACTCACTCATGTCGATGCGGACCATGGCCCGCTCGTCGTCGAAGAGGAACCCGGCGAGCGCCTTGGCCAGCTCGGTCTTGCCCACGCCGGTGGGACCGAGGAAGAGGAACGAGCCGGTGGGGCGGTCCGGGTCGGCCACGCCCGCGCGGGCCCGGCGCACGGCGTCGGAGACCGCGGCGACCGCCTCGGCCTGGCCGATCACCCGGGAGCCCAACGACTCCTCCATGCGCAGCAGCTTGGCGGTCTCGCCCTCCATCAGGCGGCCGGCCGGGATGCCGGTCCAGGAGGCCACCACCGCGGCGATGTCGTCCGCGCCGACCTCCTCCTTGAGCATCGCGCCGTCGGCCTGGAGCACGGCCAGCTCCGCCTCGGCGCGGGCCAGCTCGCCCTGTAGCTGAGGGATCCGGCCGTATCGGAGCTCGGCCGCCCGCTCCAGCTCGCTGTCGCGCTCCGCCCGGTCGGCCTCGCCGGTGAGCCGCTCCAGCTCCTCCTTCGCGGTGGAGATCTTGGTGATGTGCTCCTTCTCCAGGCGCCACCGCTCGGAGAGGGCGGTGAGCTGCTCGCGCTTGTCGGCCAGCTCTCGCCGCAGCCGCTCGAGCCGGTGGGCCGAGGCCTCGTCCGGTTCCTTGGCCAGCGCCATCTCCTCGATCTCCAGGCGGCGAACGGCCCGCTCGATCTCGTCGACCTCCACCGGCCGCGAGTCGATCTCCATGCGCAGCCGGGAGGCGGACTCGTCGACAAGGTCGATCGCCTTGTCCGGCAGGAAGCGGTCCGTGATGTACCGGTCGGAGAGCGCGGCCGCCGCGACCAGGGCGGCGTCGGTGATGCGCACGCCGTGGTGCACCTCGTAGCGCTCCTTCAGGCCGCGCAGGATGCCGATCGTGTCTTCGATCGTCGGCTCGCCCACGAACACCGGCTGGAAGCGCCGCTCCAGCGCCGGGTCCTTCTCGATGTTCTCCCGGTACTCGTCCAGCGTGGTGGCGCCGACCATGCGGAGCTCTCCACGCGCGAGCATCGGCTTGAGCATGTTGCCGGCGTCCATGGAGCCCTCGCCCTTGCCGGCGCCGACGACCGTGTGCAGCTCGTCGATGAACGTGATGACCTGGCCGTTCGAATTCTTGATCTCTTCGAGCACCGACTTGAGGCGCTCCTCGAACTGCCCTCGGTACTGCGCGCCGGCCACCATCGCGCCGAGGTCGAGCGAGATCAGCCGCTTGTCGCGCAGCGACTCGGGCACGTCGCCGGCCACGATCCGCTGGGCCAGACCCTCGACGATGGCGGTCTTGCCGACGCCGGGCTCGCCGATCAGCACGGGGTTGTTCTTGGTACGCCGGGAGAGCACCTGGATCACCCGGCGGATCTCCGAGTCGCGCCCGATGACCGGGTCGACCTTGCCGTCGCGGGCGCGCGTGGTCAGGTCGACGCCGTACTTCTCCAGCGCCTGGTAGGTCTGCTCGGGGTCGGCGGTGGTGACCCGGCGGTCGCCACCCCGCACGCTCGGAAACGCGGCCACAAGGTTGTCTTCGGTCGCGCCGGCCGCCTTGAGCGTCTCGGCCACGGCGCCACCCACCCGGGCGAGGCCGGCGAGCAGGTGCTCGGTCGAGGTGTACTCGTCGCCGAGCGGGCGGGCGATCTGCTCGGCCGCGCCGATCGCGTTGACGAACTCGCGGGACAGGCTCGGCTCGGCGACGCTCGACCCGCGCGCGCTGGGCAGCTGCTCGACGGCGCGCGCGGCGGCCCGGCGGATGTCGGCCGGGTTGGCGCCGACCGCGCGCAGCAGGCCACCCGCGGTGGACCCGCCGGTGTCGAGGAGCGACAGCAGCAGGTGCCACGGCTCGACGGTGGCGTGCCCGCGCTGGTTGGCGATGGCGACCGCGCCGGTGATCACCTCGCGGCTCTTGGTGGTCAAACGTTCGGCGTTCAAGCTGACTCCCCAGAGTTGAGCGTGGACCGCTCAACTTTAGCGCGCCATCGCACCGATGGCTCGTCAGCTCACCAACGCCAGCGCCAGAACTGGTACTGGTGGCGAACCACCAGGTCACCCATCCGCTGCCGGCCGGTGACCACGAAGTGCGCGCCGCCGCCCTGCTCGCCGATCTGGTGGCGGACCTTGAGGCTGCCGGCCATCGTGTGCACGTCGGACGCGTCGACCGAGGCGCCCGGCGGCATCACGAGCACCGTCGTGCCGGCCAGCACCTCGAGGTGGATCTCCACGATCGGATGCGTGATCAGTGCCTCGGTGAAGTCGAGCTTTACGCTGCCCGCCGAGTTGCGCACGATGATCCGCCGCGGCACGGTCCACCTGCCGGTGCGCTTGAGGTCGGACGCCATCGACTTCAGCTCGATGACCTCGCGGACCGGCGGCACCACCTGGGGCAGGTCGGCCACATACGGCTCGACCTCGCCGAATGTGCGTGCGGCCAGCACCCCGGCCACCCGCTCCTCGAACTCGGCCAGCGTGATCCGGCCCTCCCCGACGGCGGCGTTGAGATGCTGCACGACCCGCTCCCGGTCGGCATCGGACATGCGTAGCTCGCGACGCTGAGGGGATAGCTCGCTCACAGCAGAAAGGTACCGTGTTCGGGGTGCGAGTACGGGTGGAGCAGACCGCGCTGCCGGGCATCGGCGTGCGACACGACCTGGTGACCGAGTCCGGCCGGCGCGTGGGCGTCGTGACCCACCGCTCGGGGCGGCGCGACCTCGTCCTGTACGACGAAGACGACCCCGACTCGTGCCTCGCCTCGATCCCGCTCAACGACGACGAGGCGGAGGCGCTGGCCGACGTGCTCGGCGCGTCGCTCATGCTCGGCCAGCTCGCCGGGCTGCGCCAGCAGGCCGCCGGACTGCTCACCGAGCAGATCTCGATCCCGGCCGGCTCGCGCTTCGTCGGCCGGCTCCTGGGCGAGACCAAGGCCCGCACCCGCACCAGCGCCTCGATCGTGGCTGTGCTGCGCGACGGCCAGGTGATCGCCTCCCCCGGGCCGGAGTTCGTCTTCCAGGCGGGCGACGTGGTCGTGGTGGTCGGCACCCGCGAGGGTCTCGACGGCGTCGGCCGGATCCTCGCCGACGGCGATCCGGACAGCTGAGCGGATGCACGACACCACGGTTCTGCTCATCGAGCTCGGCGCCATCCTCTTCGTTCTCGGCCTCCTCGGCCGGCTCAGCCGGCGGATCGGGCTCTCGCCCATCCCGCTCTACCTGCTCGCCGGCCTCGCCTTCGGCCACGGCGGCGTGCTGCCGCTCTCGGCCAGCGAGGAGTTCATCGCGGTCGGCGCCGAGATCGGCGTGATCCTGCTGCTGGTGATGCTCGGCCTGGAGTACACCGCGCGCGAGCTGATCGGCAACCTGCGTACCAACGCCCGCGCCGGCATGCTGGACGGGCTACTCAACGCGCTGCCCGGCCTGGCGTTCGGCCTGCTGCTGGGCTGGGGGTGGGTGGCCGCGCTGGTGCTGGCCGGCATCACCTGGGTCTCCTCGTCCGGCGTGATCGCCAAGGTGCTCGCCGACCTGGGCCGGCTGGGTAACCGGGAGACCCCGGTCATGCTCTCGATCCTGGTGATCGAAGACCTGGCGATGGCGCTCTACCTGCCCCTGCTCACGGCCGTGCTGGCCGGCACCGGCTTCATCGGCGGGGCCAAGGCCCTGTCGATCGCGGTCGGCACGGTCATCGTCGTGCTGCTGGTGGCGCTCCGGTTCGGCCACGCGATCTCCGCGTTCATCTCCGCCCGCGATCCGGAGGCCCTCCTGCTGGGGGTACTCGGCCTCACCCTTCTCGTCGCCGGCCTGGCGGCGGAGCTTCAGGTGTCCGCGGCCGTCGGCGCCTTCCTCGTCGGCATCGCGCTCTCCGGCCCGGTCGCCCACCACGCCACCGAGCTGCTCTCGCCGCTACGTGACCTCTTCGCCGCCGTGTTCTTCGTCTTCTTCGGACTGGCCACCTCGCCGGGAGACATGCCGCCGGTGTTGCTGCCCGCGCTCGGCCTCGCCGTCGTCACCATGGGCACGAAGATCATCACCGGATACGTGGCCGCGAAGCGCGTGGGCATCGCCCTGCCGGGTCGCGTCCGGGCCGGGCTGGGTCTGATGCCACGCGGCGAGTTCTCGATCGTCATCGCGGGCCTCGCGGTCGCCACGCCGGGCATCGAGCCCAAGCTCGCGCCCCTGGCCACGGCCTACGTCTTGATCACAGTGGTGAGCGGGCCGATGCTCGCCCGGCTGCCGGACTTCGCCTGGTTCAAGCGGATTATCCGGCGCAGCCGGAGCCCCATACCGCGTGCCGAGCCGTTACCGACGACGGACTGACAAGGGCCGCTTACGTAACGGGTTGGCGAATGGCGCTAACCGCCCCTTCCGTAAATAGCTCGCGACGCGTTACCGTTTCGCCGCAGAATCCTGGGGGCCGGGGCCCCGGGGCTGCGGGGGCATGCTCGCGAGGGGAGCGGCGGGTGACCTTACAGCAGTCGACATTTAGGGGCTTCGCCAACGCTGTCGATCCCACTGCGGCTGAGCTGCGCGCCTGGGCCTACCAGCCCGATTCGGTGCCGCTTCAGACGATGCCGCAAGACTGGGATCTGCTCGTGTCCGGCGACCGCCTGATCGGCACCCTTTTCGACCTCGCCATGGACCGCTCGTGCCCGGCCCGCCGCTTCGCGCTGCACTGCCTGTACATCTACGCGGCCGACGGCATCCGCACCAACTTCCGCGCCCACCCCAAGCGGCGGCTGCGCAAGCTGGTGGAGCAGGCCGAGGAGTACGGCGACGAGCTGATGGTCACCTGGGCGCACAACAGCCGCGTGCTGCTCGCCAAGCCCGACCTCTTCGACTACCACGACTGGTGCGAGGGCGGCCTCGTACGGCAGTCCCGCCGCTTGGCCTGATTTCCACCCGATCCTGACAAAAGAGACGGGCGGGGACCCCCCGTGGATCCCCGCCCGCGCGCTGTCGCCATTTCGCGCCGACAAAACTCAGCGGTTCGAGTCGTCGTCCATCTTGTCGATGTAGTCAGACGCGGCGTCCTGACCCTTGTCGACGTGACTGGCGTACTTGCCGCCGGTCATGTCGTCGACCTTGTCGCCGGCCTTCTCTACGCCCTGCTTGGCCCGGTCGCCACCGATCTTGTCGATGGCCTGGTCAGCCTTGTCCTTAAAAGAATCGGCGATCCCCATTGACCCCTCCTCAATTTTGCCTTTGGCCCGGAATGTGCCGTCCAAGCCAAAGGTCAGGTTAGTCGACGGGGACCGCCTGCGCTGCGGAAACGCTGATCAGGAGGAGCGGCGTGGCCGCCACACGACCAGCGCGTTGGAGGTGCGGGTGGTCGGGACGAGATCACCCCGGCGGGGGTACGCACCGGCCTCGTACTCGGCGAGCCGCTGGTAGGCCTCACCCAGCGCGGCCTCGAGCTCGCTCACCCGCTCCTGGAGCTCGGCGACGAGCTGCTCGAGCCCGATGATCCGCTTGATGCCGGCGAGGTTGACGCCGTCTTCCTGGCTCAGCCGCTGCACCTCGCGCAGCAGCGCCACGTCACGGGCGCTGTATCGCCGCCCGCCGCCGGTCGCTCGGCCGGGCTGCACGAGCCCCAGCCGGTCGTACTGGCGGAGGGTCTGTGGGTGCATCCCCGCCAGCCGTGCCGCGACGGAGATGATCAACACCTTCGCGTCGGAGGCGGCTTCGACGGTAATCGAGAACTCCTCTTCCACCACGGCTCACCTCCTCTGGTCAACCATATCGACGCACTCGCGCGTCCAACTGTTCCCGCGAGGCGGGTGGGATCTCCCCGGCCAGCGTCTCCAGTGCGTCGCGGGCCTTGTCGGTCAGGTCCGTCGGTACCTCGATCTCGACCGTGACCAGCAGGTCGCCGACCTTGCCGTCCCGCCGGGCCACGCCCTTGCCGCGGGCCCGGAGCGTGCGCCCGCTAGGTGTGCCCGGCGGCACCCGCAGCGTCACCGCGCCGTCCATCGTCGGCACCCGCAGGTCGGTGCCGAGCAGCGCCTCCGGGATCGTGATCGGCACGGTGAGGGTCAGGTCGTCGCCATTGCGGCCGAACAGGTCGTCACGGCGGACCTTGACCAGCACGTACAGGTCGCCGGAAGGGCCGCCCCGCTCACCCGGCTCGCCCCGGCCGCCCAGCCGGATGCGCTGGCCGTCGGCCACGCCGGCCGGGAAGCGGACGTTGATCGTGCGGGTCTTGGTCACTCCACCGGTGCCGTGGCACTCCGGGCACTTTTCGTCGACGATCGAGCCGACGCCCTGGCACTCGCGGCACGGCTCGGAGAAGCTGAACGACCCTTGGTTGCGTGTCGTCAGGCCGGAACCCATGCAGACCGGGCAGGTGCGCGGCTGGGTGCCCGGCTTGGCGCCGTTGCCGTGGCAGGTGTCGCAGACGCCCGGCGAGCGGAGCGAGAGGGGCAGCGTGATGCCGCGTACGGCGTCGCCGAAGTCGAGCACGACCTCGGCCTCGACGTCGCGCCCGCGCACCGGCCCGCGGGTGCGGGTGGCGCCGCCGCCACCACCCGAGAAGATCGTGCTGAAGAGGTCGGAGAACCCGGCACCGCCGAACCTGCGGTCACCGCCACCGCCACCCGCGCCCGGAAACCCGCCGAAGAGGTCGGACGGGTCGAACCCGCCGCCGCGCGCGTTGCGCCGGAACTGGCCCGAGCCGAACAGCGCGCGCATCTCGTCGTACTCCTTGCGCTTGCGCTCGTCGGAGAGCACGGAGTACGCCTCGGACACCGCCTTGAAGCGGTCTTCGGAGTTGGTGTTGCCGGGGTTGTGGTCGGGGTGCAGCTCGCGGGCGAGCTTGCGGTACGCCTTCTTGATGTCGTCGGAGGAGGCGGACTTGGGCACCCCCAGGACGGCGTAAAAGTCCTTCTCCAGCCAGTCCTTTGAACTCACTAGCTCCTCCGTCTTTGCTGCTGATCAGGGAGTCGGCGGGCGGGCTGCCGACGCCAACTCCCTGATCAACTGAGGGGTGTTATTCGGGGTCGGCTACCGCTACCAGTGCCGCCCGCAGGAGGCGGTCGCCCAGCAGGTAGCCGCGGCGCATGACCTCGACGCAGGTGGGTTCGGTGACCTCGGACGAGGTGCGGTGCGCGACCGCCTCGTGCCGGGTCGGGTCGAAGGGGTCGCCCTTTTCGCCGAACGCGGTCAGCCCGAACTTGCCCAGCGCCGCGACAAGCTGCTCGGCCACCGCGGCGAAGGGACCCACGAGGTCGCCGTGCTCGCGGGCCCGGTCGAGGTCGTCGAGCACCGGCAGGAGCGCGCTGATCACCAGCCCGGTGGCCTGCTCCGCCTGTACGCCCCGGTCGCGGTCGACCCGCTTGCGGTAGTTGGCGTACTCGGCGGTGACCCGCTGGAGGTCGCGCGTGCGCTCCTCCAGCTCGGAGCGCAGCGCCTCCAGCTCGGCGCCCAGCGGCGGGGCCGACTCGGCCTTTTCCTCCGGCGCGGGCTCATCCACAGTGGACGTTTCCTCGTCGGGCTCGGGTGCGGCGTGGCTGGGCTTGCGCTCCTTCTTGGCCGGGCCGTCCGGCGTGGCACTGTCCTTTGTGGCCTCGACTGGCGCCGCGTCGGTCTGGTCCGGCTCGGCGGTCTCGGCTTCCTTCGTCTTGCCGCCGGACGGATCTATCTTCCGCTTGTCACGGATGACGACCCGCTCGGCGGCCTGGCCATCGTCTCGTGCTGAGCTCACTTCTTGTCGTCCTCGTCCACAATCTCGGCGTCGACAACGTCATCCTGCTTGGCGCCACCGGCACCGGCACCGGCGGCACCAGCCGCACCCGCACCGGCGTTGGCGTCACCCGGCTCGCCCGGGGCGGCCTGCTCGGCCTGCTGGGCGTAGAGGAGTGAGCCGGCCTGCTGGGAGACCGTGGCCAGCTTTTCGTGCGCAGACTTGATCTTTTCGATGTCGCTGCCGCCCAGCGCGCTGCGCAGGTCGCCGAGCGCCTCGTTGATCTGGTCCTTGGACTCGGCCGGCAGCTTGTCGCCGCTCTCCGCGATGAACTTCTCCGTCTGCCACTGGAGCTGCTCGGCGAGGTTGCGGGTCTCCGCCTCTTCGCGGCGCCGCTTGTCGTCGTCGGCGTGCTCCTGAGCGTCGCGCATCATCCGGTCGATGTCGTCCTTCGGCAGCGCCGAGCCCCCGGTGATCGTCATCGACTGCTCCTTGCCGGTGCCCAGGTCCTTGGCGTTGACGTGGACGATGCCGTTGGCGTCGATGTCGAAGGTGACCTCGATCTGCGGCACTCCCCGCGGCGCCGGCGGCAGGCCGGTCAGCTCGAACGTGCCGAGCTTCTTGTTGTACGCCGCGATCTCGCGCTCGCCCTGGAACACCTGGATCAGCACCGAGGGCTGGTTGTCGTCAGCCGTGGTGAAGACCTCGGAGCGCTTGGTCGGGATCGTGGTGTTGCGCTCGATGAGCTTGGTGAAGATGCCGCCCTTGGTCTCGATGCCCAGGCTCAGCGGCGTCACGTCGAGCAGCAGGACGTCCTTGACCTCGCCCTTGAGCACGCCGGCCTGGAGCGCGGCACCGACGGCCACGACCTCGTCCGGGTTGACGCCCTTGTTGGCCTCCCGGCCGGTGAGCTGCTTGACCAGGTCTGAGACCGCCGGCATACGGGTCGAGCCGCCGACCAGGATCACGTGGTCGACGTCGGCCAGCTTGACACCGGCGTCCTTGATCGCCTGCTCGAACGGGCCCTTGCAGCGGTCGAGCAGATCCTGCGTCATCCGCTGGAACTCGGCCCGGGTCAGCGTCACGTCGAGGTGCAGCGGCGCGGACGGGCTGCCGTCGGAACCGGCCGGGCCGGCCGTGATGTACGGCAGGTTGATGCTCGTCGTGGTGGCCGCGGACAGCTCGATCTTGGCCTTCTCGGCGGCCTCCTTGAGCCGCTGCATGGCCATCTTGTCCTGCGACAGGTCGACGCCGTGCTGGCCGCGGAACGTCTTGACCAGGTGGTCGATGATCCGCTCGTCCCAGTCGTCGCCACCGAGGTGGTTGTCACCGCTGGTGGACTTCACCTCGATGACGCCCTCGCCGAGCTCGAGCAGCGACACGTCGAACGTGCCACCGCCGAGGTCGAAGACCAGGACGGTCTGCTCCTTGGTGCCCTTGTCCAGCCCGTACGCCAGCGCGGCCGCGGTCGGCTCGTTGACGATCCGGAGGACGTTGAAGCCCGCGATCTCGCCGGCCTCCTTGGTGGCGGTGCGCTGCGCGTCGTTGAAGTACGCCGGCACCGTGATCACCGCGTCGGTGATCCGCTCGCCGAGGTAGGACTCGGCGTCGCGCTTGAGCTTCATCAGCACCCGCGCGGAGATCTCCTGCGGGGTGTACTTTTTACCGTCGATGTCGATGCTCCAGTTGGAGCCCATCTCCCGCTTGACCGAACGGATGGTCCGGTCGGGGTTGGTCACCGCCTGGCGCTTGGCGACCTCACCAACGAGCACCTCACCGTTACGGGCGAACGCGACGATCGACGGCGTGGTGCGCGATCCCTCGGCGTTCGCGATGACGGTGGGCTCGCCACCCTCGAGCACGCTTACGACGGAGTTCGTAGTGCCGAGGTCGATGCCGACCGCACGTGCCATGTTCGCTTCCCTCGCTTCTGACGTGAGTCTTTGTGTCAAGTTGAGTGGACCGGACTCAATAGTGCCACGGGCTTCGTCAGCGTCAAGTCAAAGGTTGAGTCCGACACGCGCAACGTTGCCCACACGTAGATCCTGATGAATCGAGCGCGCGACCCGGGCCCTCCCGAAACGGGCAAAGGCGAGCGGAAGCGGCACGGTTCCTGTTGTCTGCGATGCGTGGATCGGGCAGTCTTTACCCGTGACGTCGCACGGTGACATGCCGGCGGGCAGATCTGGCACGCCTACCGTGACTCCCGAGGAGCCGCCGGCCAGTCCGGAGCCGGGGCCTGACCAGGGCACCGGCACCGAGTCTGACGCTGAGCGCGAGACGTCCGCAGCCGCACAGGACAAAGACCCGAAAACCACAAAAAAGAGCACAGACCCGACGGTGAACGAGGCGGAGCCACCCGCCGAGGACGAGCCGACCGCCGAGGACGAGCCGACCGCCGAGCCCCCGGCCGACGAGGAGCCCTCTAAGGAGGCGGCCGCCGAAGCAACACCGGCGGCCGAGGCGAGAGCGACCGATCCGCCCGAGTCGTCCAAAGCGCCCGACTCACCCGAGCCGCCCCCGAAGCCGGCAGCGGCTGACGCGACCGAGACCCCCGCGAAGGCGCCGGAGGGTGCCGAGGCCGAAGCGCCCGGCGAAACTGGCTCCGCCGCCGAGACCGCCGTGGTCGGCAAGACCGACGCGCCGATCGAAGCGCCCGTGGGAGCGGCCGAAGCCGCCGGGCCTGGCGTGCCCGCTCCGGCGGCTGAGATGGCCGACGCGGCGGAGATGGCCCCGGCTGAGGCCGCGGCAGAGCCGGACAGCGCCAAGGCGGACGCCACCCCGACCGAGCCCATCACCAACGAGCCTGGCGCCTCCGAGCCCGGCGCCAGCGAGCCCGGCGCCAGCGAGCCCGGCGCCAGCGAGCCCGGCGCCAGCGACGCCGTCCCGGCGGAGGTGGAGGCCGAGGCGGAGGCGGCACCCGCACCCGCGGCGGTCGCGGCCAAGACGCAGCCGACGTTCGAGCCCGCCCTGCGGGTCCAGCCGGTCGTCCCTGCCGACGACCCGGCGCCGCCCCTGCTCGCCGCGCCCGCCGACGGAGACGACGACACCGAAAACGACGACGACACTGGCGCGGAGATCGCCTCGGCGCTCCGCCGGCTGCGGTCCGCGATCGCCGGCTCGGCCTATCCGCTGGTCCTGCCGTCCGCCGAAGACGCCCGCCGGGTCAGCGCGGCCCTCCTCGGGCAGCTCGACGACTACCTGCTCCCCCGCCTGGCCCGGCTCGACGCGCCGCTGCTCGTCGTGGTCGGCGGCTCCACCGGCGCGGGCAAGTCCACATTGGTCAACAGCTTCGTGCGGGCGCCCGTCAGCCCGGCCGGCGTGCTGCGACCGACCACGCGCACGCCCGTACTCGTCTGCAATCCCGCCGATACCCAGTGGTTTCGCCGCGGCGACCTGCTGCCGGGGCTGACCCGCACGGCCGAGGCGACCGCCGACCCGCACTCGCTGCAAATCGTCGCGGCGCCCGCGCTGGCGCCCGGGCTGGCCTTTCTCGACGCGCCCGACATCGACTCCGTCGTGGACGAAAACCGGGCCCTCGCCGCGCAGCTGTTGGCTGCCGCTGACTTCTGGCTCTTCGTCACGACCGCGGCCCGGTACGCCGACGCGGTCCCGTGGGAGCTGTTGCAGACCGCGCGCTACCGGGGCACGGTGACCGCCCTGGTGCTCGACCGGGTGCCGTCCGAGGCCACCGACGAGGTCACCGCCCACCTGCTGGAGATGCTCTCCATCCACGGCCTCGACACCGCGCCGCTCTTCGTGCTCCCGGAGACCGAAGTGGACCGCCAAGGGCTGCTGCCCGAGGGGGTGACCGCTCCGCTGCGCGAGTGGTTCCAGCGGATCGCGACCGACGCGGCCACCCGCGCTGCCGTGGTGCGGCAGACGCTCGACGGCGCGCTCGCCGCGCTGGTACCCGCGGTGGAAGGGCTGGCGTCCGCGGCGGACGAGCAGGTGACCACGGCGGACGCGCTCGACGAACGGGTGCGGACCGCGTACCGGGCCAGCCGCCGCACGGTCTCCCAGGGCGTGCAGGACGGGCGGCTGCTGCGCGGCGAGGTGCTCGCCCGGTGGCAGGAGTTCGTCGGCACCGGCGAGCTGCTGCGCACCCTGGAGGCGCGGGTGGGGCGGCTGCGCGACCGGATCGTCGCGGCGTTCACCGGCCGCCCCCAGCCGGGCCGCGAGCTGAAGTCGGCGATCGAGGCCAACCTCGTCACGCTGATCCGCGGCGCGGCGGCCGACGCGGCCGACACGGCCTATACGAGCTGGCAGGCCCACCCGGCCGGCGCCGCTCTCCTTGAGCCCTCACTGGGCCGGCCCAGCCCCGACCTGGCCGAGCGGGCCGAGCGGCTGGTCCGCGACTGGCAGCGCGGCGTGCTGGAGCTGATCCGCAAGGAGGCGGGGCACAAGCGCGCGACCGCCCGGGGAGCGGCCTACGCGGTCAACGCCACCGGGCTGCTCGTCATGATCGGGGTGTTCGCCTCGACGGCGTTCATCCCCACGGGCGCGGAGGTGGCGGTGGCCGGCGGCACCACGGTCGCGGCGCAGAAGGTACTCGAAGCGATCTTTGGTGATCAGGCGATCCGCAGGCTGGCGGCGAAGGCCCGCGACGACCTGATCGCCCGCACCAACGCCCTGCTGGACGCGGAGGCCGGGCGGTACGCCGACCGCCTCATCGCGGCCGGCATCAGCGCCGACCCGGGCAAGGACCTGCGCGACGCGGCCGCCCTGGTGGAGTACATGCGGGCGAAGGCGGAGCTGACCAGCGGCACCGGCCTGACCCTCCCGGGGGTGGATAGGTGAGCCTTCTGAGTAGGTTGCGCGGCGAGGAGCGGATCGACGCCGACCGGCTCGCCGGGCGGGTGGAGGCGATCGACAGGTTCGTCCGCGTGGTCGCCGGCCACCTGCCGGAGCAGCGGCTGATCGCGGCACACACCGTTGTCGAGCGGGCCGGTGCACGCCTCGCGCTCTCCCGCGACCACACCGTCGTCGCGCTCGCCGGCGCGACCGGCAGCGGCAAGTCCAGCCTCTTCAACGCGCTCGCCCGCCTCGACCTGTCGCCCGTGGGCGTGCGGCGGCCGACGACCGGCATGGCCCACGCCTGTGTGTGGGGCAACCTACAGGGCGCCAACCGGCTGCTCGACTGGGTCGGTGTGCTGCCCCGGCACCGGTTCATCCGGGAGAGCGCGCTCGACGGCGACGACGAGGCGGCGCTGCGCGGCCTGGTGCTGCTCGACCTGCCCGACTTCGACTCGGTGGAGCGCTCGCACCGGCTGGAGGTCGACCGCCTCCTCGGCCTTGTCGACCTTGTCGTGTGGGTGGTCGACCCGCAAAAGTACGCCGACCGGGTGGTGCACACGCGCTACCTGCGGGAGTTTCGCAACCACAAGGACGTCACGGTCGTGGTGCTCAACCAGGCCGACCGGCTCCCCCAGGACGAGGTGGAGCGGGTCCTCGACGACCTGCGCAAGCTGCTCGACGCCGACGAGCTCGACGGCGTGCCGCTGCTGGCCACCACCGCACTGCACCAGCGGGCCATCACCGAGCTGCGCGGCCTGCTCGAACACACCGTCGCCGAGCGCCAGGCGTCCCTGCGGCGCCTCTCCGGCGACGTCGACACCGTGGTCGACCAGCTGTCCGATGTGGTCGGAGCGGCGGTCGCCGAGGACGAGATCGACCGCAACACCGTGCGCGGGCTGACCGACGCGCTCGCCGTTACGGCGGGCGTGCCGGCGGTGGCCGAGGCGACCGAGCGGGCATACCAGCACCGGGCCGCACGGGCCACCGGTTGGCCGATCGTGCGCGGCTGGCGGCGGCTGCGGGCCGACCCGCTGCGCCGGCTGCATCTGCCCGAGGGGCCGGTCGAGCCGGGCACCCCGATCGGCGCCACCTCGGTCCCGGATCCGGACGCCGCCCAGCGCGCCGCGGTCGGCCTCGCGGTGCGCGCGGTCGCCGACCGGGCCGCCACGCCGCTGCCCGCGCCCTGGTCCGCCGCGGTCAACACGGCCGCCCGCTCGCGCCTGCACGACGTACCCGACGCGCTCGACAAGGCGGTGGCCAGCACCAATATCCACATGGACCACAGCCCCACCTGGTGGCGGGCGGTCGGTGGGTTGCAGTGGCTTGTCACGCTCGCCGCGTTGGCCGGGCTGCTCTGGCTGGTCGTCGGGTACGCCCTGCGGGTGCTCGGCCTGCCACCGCTCGACTATCCCGAGGTCGGCGTAGTGCCGCTGCCCACCGTCATGCTGCTCGGCGGCCTGCTGTTCGGGCTCCTGCTCAGCCTGCTCGTGCGCCCGCTGATCCGGCAGGCGTCCCGGCGGGCGCGGCGGCGTGCGGAAAACCGGCTCCGCGCGGCCGTCACCGAGGTGGCCCGCGAGCACATCGTGGCGCCGGTGCGCACGGTCCTGCACTCGTACGCGGAGGCCCGGCAGGCGCTCGACTCCGCCCGCTCGTGACGGTCCCGGCCGCACTTTTTGTATTTGATCGCCGCGAGCGGGCGTAGGGTCTGGCACATGGCCACGCCAACGACTCCATACGACGCGGTGCTCCGGGCCGCGCGTGACGTGACCAAGCTGGACTGCGCGCTCGACGCCGAGATGCTCGGGACCGCCCTGCTGGGCAGCGTCTACGCCATCGCCGAAGAAGACCGCGCCGGCGCGGTGCGTGACTTCGTGAGCGCGTTTCTGGCCGCCACCTCGCGTCGCCGCACCGCAGCCGCGACCACCATCCGGGAGATCTTCGCCACGCTCGTGCCCGAGGCTCCCGGCGCCGCCACCGTCAAGCGCGGGCCGCAGGCGCCGTCGTGGGCCGACCAGCTCGGCCGGGTACGCCTGACCGGCACGTACGCGTACGGCGACGTGTGGGGCGACCAGACCTCCTACCTGGCCACCTTCGCCTACGACGACCGCGACTCGGGCGGGCCGGAGCACGCCGTGGTGGCCCTGGTCGACCACAACATCGGCATCACCAAGGACGTCTTCGTGGGTGGGCCGGCCGAGCGCATCCTCGAGCAGGTGCGCGAGATGTGCGCGGGCGACGAGCTGACCTGGTTTCGCGAGGAGGACCCCCGCCGGCTCCGCGGTGAGGTGGCCCGCCATCTGCGGATCACCGACGGCCTGACCAACCTGCCGGAGGAGGGCTCGCTCGCCACCGACCGCGCGCTGGCCGGCGCCCGGCTGGCGCTGCTGCCCGCGCCCGCGCTCGCCGCGGTGCCGGCCGAGCCCGAGCCGCTCTCGCCCGACGAACGCACGCAGTTGGTACGCCGGTTTCTCGACTCTTCGGAGGCGGCCCGTTTCGGGCTGACCCACGTCTCCGAGGCGGAGCTGCCGTCGCTGCACTTTTGCCTCAGCCTGGTCTTCGACCACACGGCGACGTTTCCCGACCCGGACCCGATGCGGTGGAGCCCGGCGGTGGCCGGCCTCTTTCTGCTCGACTGGGTGCACCGGCGGGCGGTGCTCGACATGGACGACGCCGCGATGCTGCCGCGCGTGGTGCGGGCCTGGGCCAAATACGCCAACCGTCAGCGCGGCCTGCCCGCGACGGCGGCGGAACGCACCGACGCCGCGATCGAGGAGATGGTGCCGGAGTTCGTCCGCCTCTACACGACCGGCGAGCGGCGCAGCCCTGCCACGGCGGCGGTGGCCCAGCTGATCGCGGAGGGCATCGACCCCAGCGACCCGGCGGCCCTGGACGCCTGGCTCGAGGCCAACCGCGACGACCTCAACTGACGCAGATCTCGTTGCCGTCGGGGTCGGCCATCGTGACCCAGCTCATCGGGCCGAGCGAGGCGTCCCACAGCCGGCGCGCGCCGAGCTTGGTCAGCTGCTCGACCACCTCGGCCTGCCGGTCACCGACGTGCAGGTCGAGGTGCAGCCGGTTTTTGGCGGTCTTGGGTGTCGGCTCGTCCTGGAAGAGCATCCGCCCGCCGCGGCCGGCGCCGGAGAACTCGTCGAATGGGCCCTCGGGGTCACGGATCGCCGCGTACTTGCGCCAGCGCAGCCGCCCGTCGACGGTCTCCACCTCCGCCTCGGTGGTCTGGCCCTGCTCCAGCAACGACTTGATCAGGGCGGAGTGGTCTTCCACCACGTAGCCGACCGCCTCGGCATAGAACGCCGCCAACCCGTGCGGATCGGCGGTCGAGAACGTCACCTGATAGTGAACAGTCATGGCCGGACGCTAGCGCTCGGATCCGACAGGCAGGCATCGAGATCGGGCCAGCAGGTCGGCAGTCCGGTGGGCGGCACCGAGTGGCTCGCCGACGGTGGCAGCGGCACATATGGCGCGGATGGCAGCGGCGGCCGGGGAATGAGCGGCGGCCGCGGCGACGGCGTGGGCGAGGGAGACGGCGAAGGCGAAGGCGAGGGCTTCGTCGGCTTCACCGGCCTGCTCGGCCGGGGTGGTGCGGGCGCGGGCGCCGACTCGGTGGCGCGCACCGGCCGCTTGAGCTTTCGCACCGGGCGTCGCTGGCGGGGCTCCCGCTTGGGTGCCACCGCGCGCAGCTGCTCCGCCACGCCCGCCGGCACGGGCACCTCGACCGGCACGGTGGGCGGCGGGGGCGGCGGCACGACCGCCGGCCCTTCGGAGGGCGGCGCGATGAACGGCGTGGTGCCGCTCGCGTCGACCGAATCACCCACGTTTGCCGAGCCGGTGCCGATGGCCGCGATGATCGGCAGTGACGACATGGTGGCGAGCATGACCACGATCACCGTGTACCGCCTGGTGGGACCTGCCAGGCCGCCTGCCCGGTGCACGCCGGCGACCCGCCGCACCGCGACGTGTGTGCCGCCCGTCCGCCGGTGGCGAACGAGCAGTGGCACCGGGCTGTCCCCGGACTGCGGCACGACCGAAGCTCCTTTGCGTCAAGGTCCTCACACAGAGTGGGCCAACGCGACACACAGCGCCACCGCTGGCGGGCGTGTCAATGTGCCAACTTTCCGCCTTAATCCGCCCAATCCGCTCCCAGTGGCGATCTTGGCCCACTGCTGGTGGCCTTGACCGAAGAGGGGAAATACGCCACTACCAGCCAACAGATGAAGATGGCGGCCGCCGGATCTGAGGTGGCTCTATAGAGAGCCTCCTCACCTCTGCGAATATGGACCCGACGGCACCGCCGCCGTAGTCTCCGCCCAGCCGCGGTGATCACGAGACGGTCCGCCGCCACCGCCACGCGGCAACCCACACCCGGGCTAGGCGTGGCGACCGAGCCGCGCGGTCCGGGACACCCCCGGCAGCCGCACCGACGACAGGGAGAGACGGATGGCGAAGGGCGACCGCGGAGCTCCAGCCCGCGGCAAGGAGGTTGCCGGCGAACCAGCGCCGGATTTCGTCCAGTTACTCACCCCGGACGGGGAGCGGATCGAAAAGTCCGTCGGCGCCGACGGCGTGGAGTACACGGTCGACTTCACCGACGAGGAGTACCGGGGCCTCTACCGGGACCTGGTGGTGATCCGCCGCCTCGACGCCGAAGCCACCGCCCTCCAACGCCAGGGTGAGCTGGGCATCTGGGCCAGCCTGCTGGGGCAGGAGGCGGCGCAGGTGGGCTCCGGGCGGGCCCTGCGGCCGCAGGACATGGCCTTCCCCACCTACCGCGAGCACGGCGTGCTCTACTGCCGGGGCATCGACCCGATCATGCCGCTCAGCCTCTTCCGCGGCGTCGACCAGGGCGCGTGGGATCCGATCGAGTTCAAGGTCAACATGTACACGATCGTGATCGGCGCTCAGACGCTGCACGCGACCGGATACGCCATGGGCATCACCAAGGACGGCAAGGTCGGCGGCGACGACGGCGAGGCCGTGATCTGCTACTTCGGCGACGGCGCCGCCTCGCAGGGCGACGTCAACGAGGCGTTCATCTGGGCCAGCGTGTTCCACTCGCCGATCGTCTTCTTCTGCCAAAACAACCAGTACGCGATCTCCGAGCCGATCGAAAAGCAGACCCGCATCCCCCTCTACCGGCGGGCGGACGGCTTTGGCTTCCCCGGCCTGCGGGTCGACGGCAACGACGTGCTCGCCACGTACGCGGTGACCCGGGCCGCGCTCGACAGCGCCCGCCACGGGCAGGGGCCCACCCTGATCGAGGCGTACACGTACCGGATGGGCGCACACACCACCACCGACGACCCGACGCGCTACCGCGTGGCCAGCGAGGTCGAGGAGTGGGCGGCCAAAGACCCGATCGCCCGCGTACGCGCGTTCGTGGAAAAGCAGCAGATCGCCGACGCCGACTTCATCGCCGAGGTCGACGAGCAGGCCAAGCAGGAGGCCCTTCATCTGCGCGAGCGGGTGCTCGCCATGCCTGATCCGCACCCGCTGACCCTCTTCGACCACGCCTATCCCAACGGCTCACCCCTGGTGGACGCCCAGCGGGAGCGGCTCGCCGAGTACCTGGACTCGTTCGAGGGGAGTGCGCACTGATGGCCGAAAAGCTCACCATCGGCAAGGCGCTCAACGCCGGTCTCCGCCGCGCCTTGGAGCAAGACCCCAAGGTGCTCATCATGGGCGAAGACGTGGGCAAGCTGGGCGGCGTCTTCCGCATCACCGACGGCCTGCAAAAAGACTTCGGCGAGGACCGGGTCATCGACACCCCGCTGGCCGAGTCGGGCATTATCGGCACCGCCATCGGCCTCGCGATACGCGGCTACCGCCCGGTGTGCGAGATCCAGTTTGACGGCTTCGTCTACCCGGCGTACGACCAGATCGTCTCCCAGGTCGCGAAGATGCACTACCGGTCGCAGGGCAAGGTCAAGGTGCCCATGGTGATCCGCATACCGTTCGGCGGGGGCATCGGCGCGGTCGAGCACCACTCCGAGTCGCCCGAGGCGTACTTCTCGCACACCGCCGGCCTCAAGGTGGTGGCGTGCAGCTCGCCGCAGGATGCGTACACGATGATCCAGCAGGCCATCGCCTCCGACGACCCGATCGTGTTCTTCGAGCCCAAGCGGCGCTATCACGAAAAGGGTGACGTCGACACGGAGGCCACCTACCCGCTGCACGCCTCGCGGCGGCTGCGCCCCGGCACCGACGCGACGGTGCTGGCCTACGGCCCGATGGTGCGCACCGTCCTCGACGCGGCGACCGCCGCGGCCGAGGATGGCCGCGATCTGGAGGTCTTCGACCTGCGCACGCTGTCGCCGCTCGACCTCGAGCCGGTCTACGAGTCGGTGCGCCGCACCGGCCGATGCGTGGTCGTGCACGAGGCGCCCAGCAACGTGGGGCTCGGCGCCGAGATCGCCGCCCGGATCACCGAGGAGTGCTTCTACTCCCTGGAGGCGCCGGTGCTGCGGGTGACCGGCTTCGACACGCCCTATCCGGCCGCGCGGCTGGAGGAGGACTTCCTGCCCGACCTCGACCGGGTGCTCGACGCCGTCGACCGCACCTTCGGCTGGTGAGCGGGATGTCGCGGATCAAGGAGTTTCCCCTCCCCGACCTCGGCGAGGGCCTTGTCGAGGGCGAGATCCTCAAGTGGCTCGTGGCCGTGGGCGACACCATCGAGCTCAACCAGCCGATCGTCGAGGTCGAGACCGCCAAGGCCGCGGTCGAGATCCCGGCCAAGTGGGCCGGCAAGGTCCACGCGATCCACCAGGCAGAGGGCACGACAGTCGAGGTCGGCACCCCGATCATCTCGATCGACACCGACCCGGACGCCGGCGAGCCGCCGGCCGAGCCCGAGCGCACCCCGGTCCTGGTGGGTTACGGCCCGCGGACGGCCGCGGCGTCGCGTCGCCCCCGAAAAGCAAATGGGAGTACCGCCGCGGTCTCCCCGCCTCCGGTAGAGGTAGCTCCCGCTCCCCCGCCGCCTCCGCCGGTCGAGGAGGCGCCAGCGCCTCCGGCGCGGGCCCTCGCCAAGCCGCCGGTACGCAAGCTCGCCCGAGACCTCGGCGTCGACCTCGCCGGCCTGACCGGCACCGGCCCGCAGGGCTCGATCACGCGCGACGACGTGCAGGCGGCGGTGTCGGCTCCCGCGGCCGCGCCGGCCTTCTCGTCCGAGCGTGAGCAGCGCATCCCGGTCAAGGGCGTGCGAAAGCTCACCGCGGAAAACATGGTCTCGTCGGCGTTCAGCGCGCCGCACGTCACCGAGTTCCTGACGATCGACATGACCCGGTCGATCAAGGCGCTCGACCGGCTGCGCACGCTGCCGGAGTGGCGCGATGTGCGCATTTCCCCACTGCTGGTGGTCGCCAAGGCGGTCCTGCTGGCGATCGGCCGCCACCCCATCGTCAACTCGACGTGGGCCGGCGACGAGATCGTCGTCAAGCAGTACGTCAACCTGGGCATCGCCGCCGCCACCGACCGCGGCCTCATCGTGCCCAACATCAAGGACGCCGGGCGGCTGTCGCTGCGCGAGCTCGCCGACGCGATGACCGAGCTGGTGCAGACCGCCAAGTCGGGGCGCACCTCGCCGGCCGACATGTCCGGCGGCACCTTCACCATCACCAACGTCGGCATCTTCGGCGTCGACACCGGCACGCCGATCCTGCCGCCTGGTGAGTCGGCGATTCTGGCGCTCGGCATGGTGAAGGAGGCGCCCTGGGTGCACAAGGGCAAGATCCGTGTGCGCCAGGTCACGACGCTCGGCCTCTCGTTCGACCACCGGGTCATCGACGGCGAGCAAGGGTCCAAGTTCCTCCGCGATGTAGGCGCTTTCCTCACCGATCCGGAGGCCACACTCCTGGCTTGGTCTTAGTTTGTTCGGCGGGTGGCCGACCTCACCTAATAATCGTTGGCCGCCCACCCCTCCCTCGCGCTTCAATAGACGAGAGCACAGGGGGAGGGAATGCCATGAAGATGATCGACCGCTACCGCAGCCGCCGGGAGGCCTCGCGCCGCGCTCGCGCCATCGAGCGCGCGCTCAGCCAGGCCAACTCGCCTGCCGTGCGCGACGAGATCCGCATCATCGCGCAGCGTCACTACGGGTAGTTTCGCTACTCAGATCGACGGCCCGTCCGGTTTCACCGGGCGGGTCGTTGGCATGTGTGCCGGCCTCTACGGGCATTTACAGGTCCTGAGACCGGGATTCCTCATGGCTGCGAGCGCCCGGTACGGTTGGCGGGGTCGCCGCCACTGACCACGCACCCGCCGTCATCGATCGACCACCGTTTGACAGCGCAGCGTGCGAAGGGCCGGCGATTTGCACGGCCGGCCCAGCCGGACCTCCCGCGCGGAGGCGGCTCGGCCGAGATGCGATGGAGGAGGCGCAACATGACGTCCGAGGGCCCGCAGCACCCCGGCCACGAGCCGGACGACGCTGCGCGGGGCGCCAGCGGACCCGCGCCCCAGGCGGCGCACGACAGCGAGTGGGGTGCCGCCCCACCGTGGGACGCACCACCGCCCGGCGGTGCCGAGCCGGCTCCGCCCGCACCTACCTTCCCCGCTGGCTGGTCTCCCCAGCCCGACGCATACCCGCCGCCGGCCGCTTACCCGCCCCCGCCAGCCGCATACCCGCCACCACCCGGTCCGGGTGGCACCTCGGGTTCGGCGTCGGTGCCACAGGGTGGCGCTTACGGCAGCGCCCGCCCGCAGGGCGCCGCCTCCGTCCCGCAGGGCTCCGCGTCCGTGCCGCAGGGTTCGGCCTCGGTGCCGCAGGGTTCCGCCTCCGTGCCGCCGGGCTCCCACTCGGTGCCGCCCCCGGCTGCCGAGCCGGTGGGGCTGCCACCCGAGGCATGGGCACCAGCTGGCTCCTGGCCGCCGGCCCCGACCGCGCCGCCCGCGACCTTCCCGCCGCCGGTCCCGCCCGGCACACCACCGCCGGCTTCCGCCCCGGTCCATGGCGATGATCGTGGCTTCCCGCCCGGATACCAGCCGGGCCTCGGCTTCCCCCCGCCTGACCTGCCGCCCCCTGGCTCACCACCTGAGCCCCTCGCCGCGCGGGGCGACCTGCCCAAGCGCGAGCCCGGTCGCTACGAGCCGCTAGAGCCGATGCCCCGCGACGCGGCATTCGGCCCGGCGGGCGGTCCACCTCGTGAAGGCTTCGGCCCCGCAGGCGATCGTGAAGGCTTCGGCCCCGCCGGCGGTGGGGTTTACGGGCAGGGCGGTCGCGAAGGCTTCGGTCAGGCCGACCGCGGGGAAGGCTTCGGCGCCAACCCAGGCCAACGCGACGACGGCGGCTTCGCCGGTCCAGGCCAGCGCGACGACGGCGGCTTCGAGCCAGGTCCAGGCCCGCGCGACAGCGGCGGCTTCGGTGCCGGCCCAGGCCAACGCGACGACGGCGGCTTCGCCGGTCCAGGCCAGCGCGACGACGGCGGCTTCGAGCCAGGTCCAGGCCCGCGCGGCAGCGGCGGCTTCGGTACCGCGTGGCCGGACGCCTTCGACTCCGGCCGCTCCGGGCGCGCCGAGCCACCAAGCCGCTACGAGGCCCTGGGACACCCCGACGGTGGCCCGGCCGAGCCCGACCGGTCCTTCGACGCCGGTCCGCCCAGCCGCGCCGACTTCGGCGGCCGCGACTCAGACGGATCGGAGCCCGGCTCGTTCGGCCCCAGTGCCGGTGGTGGCGGTCGCTTCCCCGAGGGCGGCGTCGACTTCGGCGGCCGCGCCGGCAACGGCTTCCGGCCCGGCGATTTCGAGCCCGCCCGCGACGATGCCGGCAGCTTCGAGCCAGGCCGCCCCGACGCTGGCGGCGGCTTCGAACCGACCCGCCACGACGCCGGCGGCTTCGACCACGGCCGTCATGACGCTGGCGGCTTCGAACCGACCCGCCACGACGCTGGCGGCTTCGACTCCACCCGTCATGAGCCAGCCGGCTTCGAGTCCGGCCGTCATGACGGCGGGTTCGAGCCGGGCCATCGCGAGCCGGGTGGCTTCGAGCCCGGGCGGCCGGAGCCGGGTGGCTTCGAGCCTGGTCGTCCCGAAGCGGGTGGCTTTGAAAACAGCCGCCATGACGCGGGCGGCTTCGAGCCTCGGCGCCATGAGCCCGCCGCCTTTGAGCCGGGCCGCCACGACGCCGGCGGCTACGAGCCCAGGCGCCACGACGCCGGCGGCTTCGAGCCCGGTCGGCAGGACGCCGGCGGCTTCGAGCCCGGGCATCCCGATGCCGGCGGCTACGAGCCGGGCGGTCGCGAGCCTGGCCGACCGGCGCCAGGCGGCTTCGAGCCGGGGCACTACGAAGGCGGCGGCTTCGAGTCGAGCCGCCCAGCTGGCCGCGGCTTCGAATCCGGCCGGCCGGGTAGCGGCGGCTACGAACCAGCACGCCCCGACAGTGGCGCCTACGAACCAGCACGCCCCGACAGCGGCGGCTACGAGCCGGCGCGCGCCGAAGCGGGTGGCTACGACCAGCCCCGCTTCGCTGCCGGTCACCGCCAGCCGGAGCGTGAAGACACACCGCCACCGCGGCCCTTCGAGGGTCAGGAGGTGCGGGTACCGGGCGCCAACCTCGGCACGCCTCCGCCGGATGAGCCGAGTAGTGGCCGTGGGCTGTTCAGTGTGGACGACGACGCGCCGCCCGCGCGTGCGTCGGCGCCCCGGCCCAGTGGCGCCGCGTCGGTGCCGGGTGCTGGTCCCTTTGGCTCCAATGGCCACGAGTTCGGCCAGCCGCATCCGGATGCCGCGCCGCCGGTGCCGCAGCCGCGTACGCCCGGTGTCGAGCCCAAGCCGGTGTCGGCTAGTGCCTCGGTGCCCGTCGCCAGCCGGGTCACGCCGCCTACCGAGCAGCCGGTGCCGCCGCAGGTGTCGACGCCTCAGCCGCGTGTTTACGGCCGGCCGGCGCCGGTTGACCCGGACGATGCGCCGCCACCGCCGCCTCCCGCGCCCCGCCAGGGCAGCGTGTCGGCCAGCGCGCGCGTCGCCCCGCCGCCGTCCAGCGCTCCGCCGGGACCGCCCGGTTCGCCGGCCGCGCCGTACTCCGAGCCCACCGGTGTCTTTTCGGGCGGCTCGCCATACGGCGACGGCCACCCTGGCAGCCCGGTCGGACCTGGCAGCCCGGTCGGGCCCGGCAGTCCGGTTGGCATCGGCAGCCCGGTCGGTCCGCCGCCGGGCAGCCCTGCCGGCCCGATGGGGCCCAACCAGCCACCGCAGGGGTTCGGCGGCCCGCCTGGCCCTGCGACGTTCCCACCTTCGACCTACCCGCCGCCACCAGGCGGCTTCCCGCCACCGCAGGGCCAGCCCGGAGGGTTCGACCCGCGCCAAGGGCCGCCTCAGGGGCCACCTGGGGGCTTCGACCCGCACCAGGGGCCACCCGGCGGTGGATTCGGGCCACACCAGGGGCCACCTGGAGGGTTCGAACCACCCCACCAAGGGCCACCCGGGGGCGGCTTCGGGCCGCACCAAGGGCCGCCCGGAGGCTTCGAGCCACCGCACGGTCCACCAGGTGGTTACGGATCCCAGGACCCGCCCGGCCCCCACGGTGCGTTCCAGCCGCCGCAGGGGCCGCCGCACGGCACGGCCACCTTCCCAGCCGCCGGCTTCCCGCCGGGGGCACCCCAAGGCGGCGCCTGGGTTGGGCCGCAAGACAACGAGCAGGACCGCTTCAATTCGTTCCAGCCGGACCGGACGGCGGCCACGGAGGCACCTGCCAAGCCTGAGGGAGACGCGCCGCCGAAGGAGCGCAACCTGCGCGTCTTCGTGCTGGTGGTGGTCGCCGCGGCACTGCTGGTGATCGTCCCGTTGGGCTTCGTGTGGCTCCTCACGCTGCGCGGCTCCGACGGCGCCTTCAGCCCGGACGTCGGCACCTGCGTCAAGCAGTCCGGCACCACCGGCGCGGTCGCGGCGCAGTGCGACGAGGCCAATGCGTTCACGGTGGTGTCCAAGGAGGACACCGCGGACAAGTGCGCCGACAAGAGTCAACCGCACATCGTGCTCGCCGGCGACGGTGGCAAGGACGAGGTGCTCTGCCTCAAGCCGGCGGCCAGTGGCTGACAGCACGAGAGCCGAAGGGCCATTGGCTGACAACACGAGAGCCGACCAGCCACTGGCTGACCGCGCGAAAGCCGACCAGCCACTGGCTGACCGCGCGAAAGCCGAACGGCCAGTGGCGGAGCGTCCGTCCCCCACCGGCCGGCACGCCCGGGTGAGGGCACCCGAGCTGCGCGGGCGGGGCTGGCTCAACACCGGGGGAAGGCAGCTCAAGCTCGCCGACCTGCGCGGCAAGATCGTGCTGCTCGACTTCTGGACGTTCTGCTGCATCAACTGCCTGCACGTCCTCGACGAGCTGCGCCCCCTCGAAGAGACGTACGGCGACGTGCTCGTGGTCATCGGCGTGCACTCGCCGAAGTTCGAGCACGAGCGGGACGCCGACGCGCTCGCCGCCGCCGTCGAGCGGTACGGCGTGGCTCACCCGGTCCTCGACGATCCGGAGCTGGAGACCTGGCAGCAGTACGCGGCCAAGGCCTGGCCAACCCTCTCCGTCGTCGACCCGGAGGGGTACGTCGTCGCCTCGATGGCGGGCGAGGGGCACGCCGAAGGGCTGAGCCGCCTGTTCGACGAGCTTGTCGCGACCCACGAGGCCAAGGGCACGCTGCACCGGGGCGACGGGCCGTACGTGCCGCCGGCCGACCCGGCCACCACCCTCCGCTTCCCCGGCAAGGCGCTCGTGCTGCCCAGCGGCAACCTGCTCGTCTCCGACTCGGCGCACCATTCGCTGGTGGAGCTGGCGCCCGACGGTGAGACGGTCGTGCGGCGGATCGGTTCGGGACAGCGCGGGCGGGCCGACGGCGGGCCGGAGGCAGCGGCCTTCTCGGAGCCGCAGGGCGTGTGCCTGCTCCCCGAGCACGAGGCCGGCATCGCCGGATACGACGTCGTGGTCGCCGACACCGTCAACCACCTGCTCCGCGGCCTGCGGCTGGAGACCGGCGAGGTCACCACGATCGCCGGCAGCGGAAATCCTTGGCGTTCCACTGTGGACGACCATGCGCACGACGCGCTCGCCGCCAACCTATCCTCGCCGTGGGACGTCGCCTGGTACGACGACCGGGTGATCGTCGCGATGGCCGGCATCCACCAGCTGTGGTGGTTCGACCCGGTCAAGCGCACCACCGGCATGTACGCGGGCACGACCGTCGAGGCGCTCCGCGACGGCCCGATCCCGGATGTGTGGCTCGCGCAGCCCTCCGGCCTTTCCGCGGAGGCGCGGGGGACGACGCTGTGGCTCGCCGACAGTGAGACCTCGGCCCTCCGCTACATCCGCGACGGTGTGCTGCACACCGCGGTCGGCCAGGGACTCTTCGACTTCGGCCACATGGACGGGCCGGCGAGCCAGGCGCTGATGCAGCACCCGCTCGGCGTGTGCGCCCTGCCGGACGGCTCGGTGCTGGTGGCCGACACCTACAACGGCGCCGTCCGCCGCTACGACCCCGCCACCGACGCGGTGTCCACTGTGGCCAGTGACCTGGCCGAGCCGAGCGACGTGGTGCTGGCGGCCGACGGCGGCGTGCTCGTCGTCGAGTCGGGAGCCCACCGGATCGTGCGGCTGGCGCCCGGCGCGATCCCGCAGGCGGCGACGGTGGCCGGTGCCCGCCATCGCACCGAGCGCCCACCGACCGACCTCACCCCCGGCGAGGTGCGGCTCGACGTGGTTTTCACACCGGCGCCGGGGCAAAAGCTGGACGAGTCGTTCGGCCCGTCGACGCGCTTGGAGGTGTCGGCGTCTCCACCCGAGCTGCTGCTCGACGGCGCCGGCACGACCACCGAGCTCTCCCGCCGGCTCGTGCTCAACCCCGCCGTAAAAGACGGCGTGCTCCAGGTGATGGCGCAGGCCGCGACCTGCGACGCCGAGGCCGAGCACGCCGCCTGCCACCTCACCCGCCAGGACTGGGGTGTGCCGATCAACGTCACCGCGGAAGGCACCGCACGCCTACCGCTCGTCCTCAGAGGACTTGACGAAGGCGCCTAGCGAGACGCCCGCCCCTTCCAAAGAAGAACGCACCCCACGAGCGAGCGCGACCGCACCGGGCGTGTCGCCGTGTACGCAGATCGACTCCACCGGCAGGCGCAGCTCCACCCCGTCGACCGTGCGCACCCTCGACTCCACCGCCATCCGCACCGCCCGCGCGGCCACCTCGTCCGGCGACTCCACCAGCGCGCCGGGCGACGATCGGGGCACGAGCGCGCCGCTCGCCTGGTATCCCCGGTCGGCGAAGCCCTCCGCCACCGCCCGCAGCCCCGCACCGGTCGCGAGCTGGGCGAGCACCGAGCCGGGCGGGCAGAGCACCGGCAGCGAGCTGTCGTAGTCGACCACCGCGGCCACCACCGCCGCCGCCTGCGCCTCGTCGACGGCCGCCGTGTTGTAGAGGGCGCCGTGCGGCTTCACGTATCGCACGCGGATGCCCGCCACCCGGCAGAAGCCGTCCAGCGCCCCGATCTGGTAGAGCACGTCGTCGCGCAGGTCGGCGAAGGTGTACTCGATCCGCCGCCGGCCGAAGCCGGCAAGGTCGCGGTAGCCGACCTGCGCGCCCACCGCGACGTCCCGCTCCGCCGCGGCCGCGCACACGCGCCGCATCGTGCCCGGGTCGCCGGCGTGGAAGCCGCACGCCACGTTTGCCGAGGTGACCACGTCGAGCAGCGCGTCGTCGTCGCCGAGGCGCCAGGCGCCGAAACCCTCGCCCAGGTCAGCGTTGAGGTCCATGGAAGGTCACGGTAGTACCGGGCACCGCCTGCGCGAGCGGCGTTACGTCTTCGATCACCCCGATCACCGGGTATCCGCCGGTGGTGGGGTGATCCGCCAAGAAGATCAGCGGTTGGCCGCTCGCCGGCACCTGTACCGCCCCGAGCACGATGCCCTCACTCGGCAGCTCCTCGACCACCGCGCGGGTCAGGGCGACGCCGGTGAGTCGCGCGCCGACGCGGTTGCTGACCGGACTCACCGTGTACACCGTGCCGAGCAGCGCCGCCACCGCCTCGTCCGTGAACCAGTCGGCTCGCGGTCCCAGCGCGATGCGGAGCGCCAGCGCCGTCGGCGGCGGTCGCCACGGCACGAAGTCCACAGTGGACGGCTCGGCGGCCGGCCCGAGCGGGAGCGCGTCGCCGTCGCGAAGGGGTGGCGGCCCCAGCCCGGAGAGCGTGTCGGTCGACCGGCTCCCGAGCACCGGCTCCACCTCGATGCCACCGCCGACGGCCAGGTACGAGCGGACGCCGTGCACCGCGCGACCGACCGTGACCACGCCGCCGGCCGGCACCGGCACGGGCAGCCCGAAGCCAGCCGGCCGCCCGGCCACCAAAAACGGCGCGCAGGCACCGGTCAGCGCCACAGTCCCGGCGGACGGCAGCCGCAGCGAACACCCGCCCGCCGTCACCTCCAGCCCCGCCGCGCCTGCGGGGTTGCCGACCAGGCGGTTGGCCAGCCGCAACGCCGGCGCGTCGAGCGCACCGGCGCGTGGCACACCGAGATGGGCGAAGCCGGGGCGGCCCAGATCCTGCACCGTCGTGAGCGGACCCGCCCGCAGCACCTCGATCACGCGGCGACCAGCCGCACGCGCGTGCCGGGCGCCAGCAGGGCCGGTGGATCCCGGTGTATGTCGAACAGCTCGGCGTCGGTGTGACCGATCAACCGCCACCCACCTGGCGAGGCGGTGGGATAGATGCCCGCGTACTCCCCGGCCAGGGCCACCGAGCCGGCGGGCACGCGAGGCCGCGGGGTGTCGAGGCGGCGTACCGACCACGGCAGCCCGGTCAGGTATGCGAACCCGGGTGCGAAGCCGCAGAACGCCACCCGCAGCTCTGTGCCGGCGATGCGTTTCACCGCCTCCGCAACTGGCACGTGCCACTCGGCTGCTACCGCGGCGAGGTCTTCTCCCTCGTACCAGACGGTGATTGTGACGAGCGGGCCCGGCGCGGTGCTGGCGGCCGGCGGCGGCGCCCAACTGGCGACCAGGCCGGCCGTTTCTTCGGGGTCGGCCAGGCCGTCGAGGAGGACGGTGCGCGCGGCCGGGACGATCTCGGCGGCGGCCAGCTCGCCCCGCTCGCGGCGGCGCCACAGCTCGGCCCGCCACGCCTCCACCTCGGCGCCGTCCGCGCACTCGAGCAGCAGGGCGGCGGAGCCGGCGCGGCGGGTGTGCATGACGTCATCGTGCCCGATGTCTCAGGTCTACTTGCAAGTAACCTACGGTGTCGTAACCTGGATGCCGTGACGACTGACGCACCTGTCCGGCTTCGCCCGGTCGACGTGGGCAAGCCGCGGATGCGCGGTTGGCTGCACGCGTACGCGTTCTTCGTGGCCGCGGTCTGCGGCGTCGTGCTCTGCTCGCTGGCCGCCACGCGTCCCGGCACCGCGCCACTGGTGACCTGCGTGATCTACAGCCTCACGGTGTGCGGGCTCTTCGGCACGAGCGCCCTCTACCACCGCCGCGTGTGGACGCCGCGCGGCTTCCAGATCATGCGGCGCCTCGACCACTCCATGATCTTCATCTTCATCGCGGGCACATACACGCCGTTCTGCGCGCTCCTGCTCCCGCAAAAGCCCGCGACGATCCTGCTCGCGATCGTGTGGATCGGCGCCGTGGGTGGCGTGGTGCTCAAGCTTTTCTGGCCGCACGCGCCGCGCTGGGCGTCCGCGCCGCTCTACATCGGGCTGGGCTGGGTCGCGATCGCGGTGCTGCCCGACATCGGGCGGCGCGGCGGCACCGCCGCGCTGGTCCTACTGATCGTGGGCGGCGTGGCGTACACGGTCGGCGCCGTGTTTTACGCGCTACGCCGCCCCAATCCGTGGCCGACGGTCTTCGGCCACCACGAGTTCTTTCATGCCTGCACGCTGGTGGCCGCGCTGTGCCACCACATCGCGATCTACTTCGCGATCTACTCGTAGAGCCGGCCGCTCGGGCGGCGCACCTCGCGGCGTTCCTCGATCCGCTCGGTCTGCGCCGGCACGACCCGCTCGGTTACGGTCGGCTGGACGATAGTGCGGCGGCGGTTCTGCCAAAACCAGAGAGTGAGCACGAGTCCGGCGAAGCCGGCGATCATGAGCACCCAACCGACGACGTTGATGTCGAGCCAACCGAGGTTGGCCTCGACCGCGAACGCGAGGATCGCGCCCAAGGCGATGAGGAAAATGCTTCCACCGATACCCATAAGCCTTGCTTACCCAGGTGTTTCGTCCCTCAATCAGGCAAGCTGTGACACATGACGGAACGCACCATCGTGCTGTTGCGCCACGCCAAGGCCGAGCGCCCCGCGGGCACCGCCGACATCGACCGGCCACTCACGGCACGTGGCCACGCCGACGCCGCCGCGGTCGGGGCCTGGCTCCACCGCCGTGACCTGCTGCCGGCCGAGGTCATCTGCTCGCCGTCGAAGAGGACCCGCCAGACCTGGCACGGGGTCGCCCTGGCACTCGGCGGTTCCGGGCCCGAGGTCCGTTACGAGCCGATGGTGTACGGGGGGACCGCGCGCGACCTGCTCGATCTCATCCGAGGGGCGGCCGGCGACGCGGGCACTGTGCTGGTCATCGGGCACAATCCGACGATCTCCGACCTCTCCGGCCTGCTCGACCCGGTCGCCATGCGTGACTCCGACGGCCTGCGGACCAGCGGCCTGGCGGTGCACCGCTTCGAGGGCGCGTGGGCCGACATCGAGCCAGGCAAGGCGGCGCTCGCGGACACGCACACGGCTCGGGGCTAACCCGACGGCGACGGTGGCGGTGGGGCGTCCGGCGGGATCGGGGGCTGCGAGCCACCGTCACCCGTCTGGTGTGAGAGCCGGTTTTCCTCGACCCACGAGCGGACGACGCGCCGCCGCCGGTCCTGCCAATACCAGAGGGTCACGAGGATCACGGCTACGCCGGCGAGGATGAGCACGATGCCGACCGTGTCGATGTCGATCCACCATGGATCCAACCGGATCGCGAACGCCAGCATGGCGCCCAGCGCGATCAGGAAAATCCCGCCGCTGATGCCCATCCGACCATTACAGCGTCCGATTGGCCGGGAAGGTCAGAAACCAACCAAAATCGAGAATTGAGCTACCGCGACGTCCGCCGTGGTCCAGACCGTTGCTCCCGCGGCCTCACCCGTCCGCTGTTGGTCGCGCCCACCCTCGCGTTTGGTCGCGGTCGACCCCCTTGCCGCCCGGCGATGCGCGGCCCGCGGTGTTTGTCCACAATGCCTATTGCCGACCCACGCGATGGGAGAACCGAAAACGTCGCAGTGAGTAACCGCCGTCGCCGGTGCCTGCGGCCGAAGATTCGAGATCTTGGAGAGTTAGGGCGCTATTTCAACCTTAACTCTCCAAGATCTGGAAGTTTCTCAGCCGAGCCTGCTGACGCTGCGTCACAGACAGTGGCCGGCGGCCGGCCCGCCATGTAGCGCCGTGGACCCTTGCCGGTCCCGTCACCCCGTGCGCCCCGAAATGTCCAGGCCAGCACCTTGATCAACTTACGGTAAGGGCATTGGTCCGGACCGTTGCTCCCGCAGCCTCACCCGCCCGCTGTTGGTCGCGCGGTTTGGGCTTGACCCGCGGACCCGGCAGCGGAGGCCGGGGATTTCGGCTCGCTCCAGCGAGCCGCCGGCCTCCGCGGTCTCCGGCGGGAGCAACGGTCCGCAGCTGACACGGGCCCGGGAAACTAGAAAGCTTCCTCGGGCAGATCCATCAGCTCGAGGTTGGTGGACTCGATGATCCGGCGGTCGGCGCCGATGCGCGGCAGCACCTCGTGCGCGAAGAACCGAGCCGCGGCGACCTTGCCCTCGTAGAACGACTTGTCGGCGGCCGACGGCTGGCCGGCCAGCGCGCGCAGCGCTACCTCGGCCTGGCGCTGGAGCAGCCACGCGATGATCAGGTCACCGAGTGCGAGCAGCAGGCGCCGGGAGTTGAGACCCACCTTGTACAGCGCGCGCGGCTCGCCGCCCTGTGCCTCGCCGAGCCATCCGGTCATCGTGCCGAGGATGGTCTGCACCTCGGCCAGCGCCTTGCCCAGCGACAGCCGCTCCTCCTTGAGCTGGCCGTTGCCGCCCTCGCTCTCCAGGAACGCCTGGATCTCGCCGGCCACGGTCAGCAGCGCCTTGCCACCGTCCCTGACCACCTTGCGGAAGAAGAGGTCGAGGCTCTGGATGGCGGTCGTGCCCTCGTACAGGGTGTCGATCTTCGAGTCGCGGACGTACTGCTCCAGCGGGTAGTCCTGGAGGTAGCCGGAGCCGCCGAAGGTCTGTAGCGCCTCGTGGCCGAGCAGCTCGTACGCCCGTTCGGAGCCGACGCCCTTCACCAGCGGGAGCAGCAGGTCGTTGATCTTCTTGGCGATCTTGGCGGCACGCTCGTCGCCGGCCGCCTCGGCCAGGTTGATCCGGTCCTGCCACGTCGCCGTGTACATGACCAGCGCACGCAGCCCCTCGGCGTACGACTTCTGAAGCATCAGCGACCGCCGCACGTCCGGGTGGTGCGTGATCGTCACGCGGGGTGCGGTCTTGTCGGTCATCTGGAGCAGGTCGGCGCCCTGGACGCGCTCCTTGGCGTACTCCAGCGCGTTGAGGTAGCCGGTCGACAGGGTGGCGATCGCCTTGGTGCCGACCATCATCCGGGCGTACTCGATGATGAGGAACATCTGCCGGATGCCCTCGTGCACGTCGCCCAGCAGCCAGCCCTTGGCCGGCGTGCCGTGCTCGCCGAAGGTCAGCTCGCAGGTCGTCGAGACCTTGAGGCCCATCTTGTGCTCGACGTTGGTGGCGAAGACGCCGTTGCGCTCGCCGAGCTCGCCGGTCTTGGGATCGAAGTGGAACTTCGGCACGACGAAGAGCGACAGGCCCTTGGTGCCCGCGCCGCCGGCGCCCTCGACGCCGACCGGGCGGGCCAGCACATAGTGGATGATGTTTTCCGTCAGGTCGTGCTCGCCGCTCGTGATGAACCGCTTTACGCCCTCGATGTGGTAGCTGCCGTCCGGCTGCGGGATCGCCCGCGTGCGCCCGGCACCCACGTCGGAGCCGGCGTCCGGCTCGGTGAGCACCATGGTCGACGCCCAGCGCTTTTCGACGAAGAGCTTTGCCCACTCCTTCTGCTCAGGCGTGCCCTCGCGGTGCAGGGTCGTGGCGAAGGAGGGGCCGGACGCGTACATCCAGACCGGCGCGTTGGAGCCGAGCACGAGGTCGGCCAGCGCCCACCAGAACACCCGGGGCGCGGGCGTGCCACCGATCACCTCGGGCAGGTCGAGCCGCCAGAACTCCGCCTTCATGAACGCGTCGTACGACTTGCGGAACTCCTCCGGCATCGCGACGGAGTGAGCGGCGGCGTCGAAGACGGGCGGCGTGCGGTCACCCGCGGAGAAGCCGGCCGCGAGGTCTTCGCGCGCCAGCCGGTCCATCTCGCCGAGGATGCTGCGGGCCGTGTCCGCGTCGATATCCGAGTACGGCGCCTTGCCGAACGCGTCGCTCTCGGCTCCGAAGACCTCGAAGAGGTTGAACTCAAGGTCACGGACGTTGCTCTTGTAGTGCGTCATGCTCGTTGGCCCCCGCTCCCGGGCAGTGGTTACCGGTCAGTAAGTTGATTTTATTACCGGTCAGTAGCGAGCGACAAGGAGACAGCTAAGGTGACCGTCGCCACAGGGGCGAAGTTTCGTCCCCTTTAGTGGCGATTAGCCCGCGGGCAAGTCGGCACGCCGACACTGCGCCCGTGGCTAGTTTTCCGGCGCGCCGACTTCCCAGCTGGGGACAGCGGCGGCGGTGACCGGGCGGGCGCCCGCGTACTCCATCAGCACCAGCGCGATGTCGTCGTCGAGGCGGCCGTGCACCCACTCGACCAGGGCGGTCTCCAGCGAGGCAAGCCCGTCTCCGACCGTGCCGTGGCCGAGCAGCCGCCAGGCCCGGTCAGCCGTCGGGAAGAACTCGCCCTCCCGCCGCGCCTCGCCCAGCCCGTCGGTGAAGAGCAGCAGGCGGTCGCCCGGTTCGAGGCGCTCCACCCGCGGGCGTACCACCGGCATGAAGCCCAGTGGTGGCGCCGGCGCCGGCGGCTCCAGCGGGATCACCTCGCCGCGCCGCAGCAGCAGTGGGGCCGGGTGGCCGCAGTTGACGATCGTGAGGGTGCCGCCTCGCTCCTCCACCAGCGCGGCCGTCACGAAGTCTTCGTCACCGACGCTGCGGGCCACCGCCCGGTCCAGGTCGGCGACGATCGCGCGCAGGTCGGCCCGCTCGTACGCCACGTGGCGGTAGGAGCCGAGCACGATGCTGGCCAGGCGTACCGCGTCGAGACCCTTGCCCCGCACGTCTCCGATGATCATGCGGACGCCGTACGGAGTATCCAGCGCCTCGTAGAGGTCACCGCCGATATCGGCGGCCGCCGTGGCCGAGATGTAGCGGCCCGCGACCGCGAGCGTGCCCACCTGGGGCCCGAGCGGCCGCAGCACCGCCTGCTGCGCCACCGAGGCCAGCCGGGAGAGCTCGGCGATGCGCTCGGCCTGCCGTTCGCGGATGACGGCGACCGCGGCCGCGATGGCCGTCGCCAGGCCGATGCCCACCACGATGGTCGCGTTGGCCAGCCGGTTTTCCCGCCCGGCCAGGGCGAACGCCCCGCCGACCGCGGTGGCCAGCACGCCCACCCCCAACACCACACGCCACGACGCGAAGGCCGCGGCCAGGAACGGCGCGGCCACGATCAGGCCGATGTAGCGGGCCTCCGAGCCGTCCGCGAGCTCGATCGCGGACACGAGCGCGAGCAGCACAAGGGCCGCGCCGAGGCCGGCGCGGGAACCAGGGCTCAGCGGGCGGCGGCCCGGTGGCAGCAAACGCATGGGTACGCCGAACAGCATGCCTGATCGACGGGCGCGACTGAACGAAGTTGACCCCTCGTCCGATGGGGTTTTGACCGCCTGGTGCAAAGTTCGCGATCGGCTTGGCCGAAGGTTGCCTTTCACCCGGTCATTTCAGGATTTCGTACCGTACCTCGACGTGCCCCTGGTCCAGCGAGGCGATCGCGCGGAAGGCCGCCCGCGACAGGTCGATGCAACGCCCGTCGATGTACGGACCGCGGTCGTTGATCCGCACGATGACCGACTTGCCGTTGTCCGGGTTGGTCACCCGCACTCGCGTGTTGAAGGCCCAGGTCTTGTGCGCGGCCGTCATCGCCTCGGGGTCGAACGTCTCACCGTTCGCCGTGCCCTGCGGCTCGTCGTAGAAGGACGCCCCGCACGAACCGGTGCCGGTGACGACTTCGGTCTTCGTGGTCTTCGGGCTGGGGCTGGTCTTGGGTGTCGTCTTGGTGGGCTCCGCGGCCCGAGCTTTGCCCCGCGATGCCCGCTGCGGCGTCTTCGACGGCGTCGGGGTCGCTTCGATGGTGGGTGCGCTCGTCGTAGGGCCCGCGGTGATCTCTACCGCCTCCGGCGTCCGCGCCCCAACCAACTGGACCGCGCCCACCCCACCCCCGACGAGCAGCGCGCCAACCACGGCCGCCGAGGCCACGGCGCTGACCCGACTCCCCTGGGACCTGCGGTGATGCTTTCCGGTCACCGGCGGACCGTAGCCAGACCGCCACTTCCGATGTCAAAGTGATCTATGGCTTTCGTACGGCTTTGCGGTGAAACGTTCAGCCGATCGAATGAGGGTATGTGGGTCGGTTGTCCAAAGGCGGAAGATAGTTCCTGTGGATGACCTCAGGAAACGCTTGATCCACGCCTTCAGGTGGATCGACCCCGGTCCGGAGAGCACCCACCTGGTCAGCGACATGTCCGGCTGGTGGCGCGACCCCGAGATCATCTCCGCGCTCGGCCCAGCCCTCGCCGACCTGTTCCGCTCGTCGCGCCCGACGGTCGTGGTCTCACCGGAAGTCACCGGATACCTGCTGGGCCCGCTGGTGGCAACGGCGCTGGGCGTCGGCTTCGCCGCCGGTCACAAGGAAGGCGCCGACCGCCAGATCGCCGAGCCCATGACCTGGGCCCGGACGGCGGTCGACTACCGCGGCCGCACCTTGGGCCTGGGTGTGCGCAGCCGGCTGATCAGCCCCGCCGACCGCGTACTGGTGGTCGACGACTGGGTCACGACAGGCGCCCAGGTGAGGGCGCTTTACGACGTCGCTCGCACGCTCGGCGCGGTGCCCGTGGGATGCGCCACGGTGGTCGCCGACTGCGGCGGCGAGGTGACCGCCGACCTGAGCATCAGGTCACTGCTGACCTCAGACGACCTCGCCCCGGACTGACGCCGGCTGCCAGCCCACCGGGTAGCGCCTGGCGGAGTCGGCCAGCTTGGCCCGGGCGACATCGACGAGGTCGATGCCGAGCACATCCGCCAACCGCACCAGGTAGATCACTACGTCGCCCATCTCGGCCGCCACCCTGCCGCCGGCGTCCGGGTCGCCCATCACCCGAGCGGACTCCTCGGGCGTCAGCCACTGGAGCTCGGCGAGCAGCTCACCCACCTCGCCGGCAAGGGCCATGGCAAGGTTCTTCGGCGTATGAAACCGGTGCCAGTCACGGGCGTCGGTGAAGGCACGCACTTCACGCTGGAAGTCGCTCAGGCGGTCGTCCATGGTGACGAGTAAACCCCGCGACAGGCGGCGACGAGGCGGAAGTTGGAGCGGGTGACGGGAATCGAACCCGCACTGTCAGCTTGGGAAGCTGATGTTCTGCCATTGAACTACACCCGCGAGCGGAGACCACTGTACCTGGTCACACGACCGCGGCGCACGCACCTCACCGACCCCAGGCCGAAGCCTCCCAAAGGCGTGCCAATCCGAATTTCCCTATTTTCAAGAACATCGATGCGAGGTAGGTTCGCCGTACCTTGACAGGCGAACCCGGGGAGGGCTTGCGATGCGGGCTTGGCGTGCGGCCGGAGCCATCGTCGCGGCCCTGGCTGTCGTGGGCGGGCCGATGCCACTCATCACCGCGAGCGCCGGCGCGACCTGCCTAACGCCCGCCAAGGCCACCACCGCGACCCGCGACCCCAACCACCTCACCGCCGACCAGGTCCGCGAGCGTGAGCGGCTGACTCAGCAGGCCCTCGCCGCTAAGGGTGGGCCGCGGACGACGGCCACCGTCACGATCCCGGTCATCGTCCACGTCATCTCGGGAGACAGCACCCGAGAAGGCGGCAACATCCCCGACGAGATGGTCACCGCGCAGATCGACGTGCTCAACCGGGCCTATGCGACGGCGACCGAGTTCGCGTTTGAGCTCGTCGAAGTAGACAGAGTGGTCAACCCGGCCTGGTACCCCATCGTCTACGAATCCGCCGCCGAGCGTGCCATGAAGACGGCGCTCCGTGTCGGTGGCATGGAGACGCTCAACCTCTACCTCGGCGACCTCAGCGACAGCCTCCTCGGCTGGGCAACCTACCCCCAGCCGGCGCTCGACCCCAGCGACGGGGTCGTCGTCCACAGCGAGTCACTGCCGGGCGGGACGTCACTGCCCTACAACGAGGGCGACACGGCCGTGCACGAGGTCGGGCACTGGCTCAACCTCTTCCACACGTTCCAAAACGGCTGCACCGAAGACGGCGACCTCGTCAACGACACGCCCGCCGAGGCGTCGCAGGCGAGTGGCTGCCCCGAGGGCCGGGACACGTGCACGGCGGACCCGGGCTTGGACCCGATCCACAACTACATGGACTACAGCACGGACGCGTGCATGCTCGAATTTACGCCGGGGCAGGCATCTCGCATGCTCGCGGGCTGGGACGCGTTTCGCGCGCCGTAGTGGGGGCGGCCGACGGGTCGAGCCACACCTGCACCGCGGGGCGGGCCGGCGGCTCGACCGCGAAGGGGGTGGCGCCATTGCGCCCGTGGCGGGCCAGCATCGCGACGTCGACCGTGAACTCGAACAGCTGCCAATCGACCTGTGGCGCCGCCCGCAGGTGGCCGGCCAGGCGGGCGACCTTGGCGCGGTCGGTGACCACCGTGGCCCGGCCGGCCAGATAGGCCTCGTCGTCGCTGTCTTCCGGTGGGAACGAGTGCAGCGCGTATCGCCCGTCGCGCTCCAGGTCGCGCCGCTTGGGCGAGTCGACCACGAAGCAATACAGCCCGTCGTCCGTGATGACCGGCGAGACCGGGTGGACCCGCGGGCCGCCGTCGGCGCGCACGGTCGCCAGGTAGCCCAGGCCGGGACCGTATTGCAGCATGAGGGCGCGGATCGCCTCCGACAGGCGGGGCTCGTCGGCACTAAAGTCGGACCAGGATGCCATGCCCAACATCCTATCGAACATATGTTCGAGGCAGGTAGTCCCCTATGGTGTGTTGATGCTGCTCTCCGACCGTGACCTCGTGACCGAGATCAAGGCGGGCGGCCTCGCGCTCGATCCCTTCGAGCCGGCGCTGGTCCAGCCCTCGAGCATCGACGTGCGGCTCGACCGGCTCTTCCGCGTGTTCAACAACCACCTGTACACGCACATCGACCCGTCGGTGCAGCAGGACGAGCTGACCTCGCAGGTCGAGGTGCCGCCGGGCCAGCCGTTCGTGCTGCACCCGGGTGAGTTCGTGCTGGCCTCCACGCTGGAGGTCATCTCCCTCGGCGACCAGCTCGCCGGCCGCCTGGAGGGCAAGTCGAGCCTGGGTCGCCTGGGGCTGCTCACGCACTCGACGGCCGGCTTCATCGACCCGGGCTTCAGTGGCCACGTCACGCTCGAGCTGTCCAATGTGGCCAACCTGCCGATCACGCTCTGGCCGGGCATGAAGATCGGCCAGCTCTGCATCTTCCGGCTCTCGTCGCCAGCCGAGCACCCCTACGGCTCGACCGTCTACGGCTCCCGCTACCAGGGCCAGCGCGGCCCCACACCGAGCCGGGCCTGGAAAAACTGGCGCACCTGGCCGACGACCACCTAAAAGATCCACTTCAAGACAAAGATGTGAGCTACCGCGACGTCCGTCGTGGTCCAGACCGCTGCTCCCGCGGCCTCACCCGTCCGCTGTTGGTCTTGCAGCGCGGACGTGGCAGCGGAGGCCGGGGATCTCGGCTCGCCCTGCGAGCCGCCGGCCTGCGCGGTCTCCGGCGGGAGCGGCGGTCCGCAGCTGACGCGGCCCGGGAAATCTGGCCCAAGCAAGAAACGCCCTCCCATCCCGGATGGATGGGAGGGCGTCTCCTTTACTGGCCGGTGCGGTCGCGTGACGGGGGAACACGCGACTGGCGCGGCCACGGGGGTGGGTAACGCTTATCCGGGTCGGCCGTAGCTGTTGATCGGCGCGGCGTTCATCGTGCGCATCCTGATCGGTACGCCGGGTTTGGACGCGTCGACGATGTAGCCGCCGCCAACGTAGATGCCGACATGGTGGAGGTCTGGGTAGTAGAAGATGAGGTCGCCGACCTTCAGGTCGCTCTTGCTGCTGATGGGGTCGACCGTGCCGCGCTGGCGGGCCGCGTTGTGTGGCAGCCCGACGCCGGCGGCCGCCCACGCCTTCATCGTGAGGCCCGAGCAGTCGTACGTGTCGGGGCCTTCGTTACCGAAGACGTAGCCCTTGCCGATCTGCGCGCAGGCGAACTTGGCCGCCTTGGTGCCGGCGCTGCCGTCGTACTCGACGGGGCAGGGTGCCGGCCGGAGCTCGCCGATGCCGCCGCCCTCGCCGTACGCCTCGAGGCGCATCTTCTCCAGCTTGGCGATCTCGCCGTCGATCTGCTTCTTCTTCGCCGCCAGCTGCGCCTCTTCCTCGGTGAGCTGGCCGACGAGCTGGTCGAGCGGTGCCTTCTGCTCCGCGTACTTCGCGCGTAGGTCGACGACCGCCTGGATGTCGGCCTGCGAGCGGCGGGCGAAGACGTCGAGGATCTCGAGCTGGTTGGTGAAGGTGCTGGGCGAACCCGTCGTGAGGACCGCGTTGAGCGCCGAGAAGTTGCCGCCCTTGTACTGCTCGGCCGCGAACTCTCCGACCTTCTGCATCGCGAGGTCGATCTGGAGCTGGAGTGGCGCGATCTTCTTGGCGAGCGCCTGGGCCTTCTGGCGCTTGGCCTGGAGGTCGAGCCGGGTCGCGTTGTGCTTTTCCGCCAGCGGCTCCAGCTTGACCCAGGCAGCGTCGATCTGCTTTTCGATCTCGGCCGGCGTGGGCGCGGCGTGCGCCACGGTGCCACTGGAGAGCACGGTCGCGACAGCGACGAGAGCGGTGATTACGGTGCGACGCGCGGCATAGCGTGCCACCGGAGCCGTTACTCCTTCTCCCTGGCCGCCTACCGGGTTAGCTGACGGGTTCGGGCGGGAGAGCGCGCCCTACCGCTTTCGCGGATTCACCCCGAGGTGCTTGGGTCCCCGGCTCGTTTCTTGGTCCGACTCGGCGGGCTGAGCCGTGGTCTCCCAGGCTGGGAGGCCGACCGCCGGCTCAACGATCCCCAAGGGTAGGAGCGGCCCAATCACCCGCGCAAGCCGTGTGGACAACCCCTTCGGTCCGTATACCGGTTGGTAGCACCGCGTGTATCGAAACGGCCTCAGTCAATGGTTAGGAACACGTCGTCGAGCAGGCCGGCGTACTGGTCGTTGTCGAAGGACACGTTCTTTCCGCCGATTCGCAGTGGCTCGGAATTCACAATGGACACATTCGGTGGCACTGTGACCGCAGCGCGTGGCACGCCATCCACGGCGATCGACAGCAGGCGACCGGAGCGGGCGCAGGCGAGCGCGTGCCACCGCCCGTCGGCCACCGTCACCGGCGCGACCACCCGGTAGATCGTGGTCTTGCTCGCCAGCACGCAGCTCGGCTGGCCCGCCTTACCGTCGACCTGGAGCTTGAGCTGGGTGACGCCGCCGGTCGAAAACCCTTTCTGCACAACGTTCGCGCCGTCGCCCGTGTCCGCCGGCGCCATCAGCACCGAGGCACCGAACCGCACGCCACGGGTGCCCGGGTTGAGCTCGGGCGCGGGCAGGCCTTCGAGGATCACGCGGGGGCAGCCGGGCGCCACGCACCGCGGCGGGAAGCGTGCCGCCCACCCGGCGCCGTGTGGCGTGTAGGCCAGCGTGCCGCGGGGGTTCAGCGGGTACCGCCCGTCAACGTCCGCGACCGGGCCGAGCCACCAGCCGTCGAACGTGTACCGCAACGACAGTGCCGGCTCGCGGTCGGCCGACGGCCGCGCGGAGGCGGCGAGGAGCAGGCTCGCGAGCCCGAAGAGGACAACCGCCAGCCGGCGCGTCGTGTGCATCTTGCGCGACATTGCTCGATTGTGGAGATTCGTGGCGAGACGGACAATCCCCCGGCCGAGGGGCCTGAAGGTTTTTTACGTAGACACGAGATCCGGCGGAATCTATTGACGACAACCACTCGACCCAGCCAGGGTTTCTCCATGCCCAACCTGACAACGCGCATCGCCCTCACCACAGCGGTGGTCGGCGCGGCGACCCTGGTGCCGGCCGTCCCCACCCTCGCGTCCAGCCCGCAGGACACCAGGCAGCAGGAGTACGCGGCCGCCGCGGCGGAGTACGGCGTGCCGGAGAGCGTCCTGCTCGCCGTGTCCTACCTGGAGTCCCGCTGGGACACCAACGCCGGCACGCCCAGCACCAGCGGCGGGTACGGCCCGATGCACCTCACCGACGCCGCGTACGTGACGTCGCTGCCGGGTGGCAACCACCACGACCACGACGGCGAGGACCCGCGCGGCGACGACAGCCGCCAAGCCCGAAACGTCGACTCGGGCGGCGTGCCGGCTCCGGCGCCCGAGGCGCTGCAAACGCTCGACCGGGCGGCGGCGATCACCGGCGCGTCCGAGGAGGCGCTGCGTTCCACCCCGGCGGCGAACATCGGCGGCGGGGCGGCGCTTCTCGCCTCGTACCAGAGAAGCATTGGTGGACCGGCGGGGAGCGTGAGTGACCCGGCGGCCTGGTACGGCGCGGTGGCCAGGTATTCCGGCGCGGACAGTGCCGACGCGGCGGCGGCCTTCGCCGACGAGGTCTTCGCGACGATCAGCGCCGGCGCGACGCGGGTGACCGACGACGGCCAGCGGGTGACGCTCGCGGCGCGCGACGTAGCCCCGGACCGCGGCTGGCTGGCCCGCCTGGGCCTGCGCAAGCTGGCCCGCCCGGACGGACTCGAATGCCCCACCGACATCTCCTGCGAGTGGATCCCGGCGCCGTACCAGGACCTGGGCGGCGGCGATTACGGCAACCACGACAAGGGCAACCGGCCGAAGCAGCAGAAGATCGAGTACATCGTCATCCACGACACCGAGGGCTACTTCAAGCCGTCGATCGACCTTGTGCTCGACCCCACGTACGTGAGCTGGCACTACACGCTCCGCTCGGTCGACGGGCACATCGCGCAGCACGTCAAGGCCAAGGACGTCGGCTGGCACGCGGGCAACTGGTACGTCAACGCGAAGGCGATCGGGCTGGAGCACGAGGGCTTCGCGGCGCAGGGCACCTGGTACACGGAGGCGATGTACCGCACGTCGGCCAAGCTGGTGCGGCACCTCGCGCTCCGGTTGGGCATCCCGCTCGACCGCAACCACATCATCGGCCACGACAACGTGCCCGGCACGATCCCCTCGACGGTCCGCGGCATGCACTGGGATCCAGGCCCGTACTGGAACTGGTCGCACTATTTCGACCTGCTGAAGGCGCCGTTCCGCACCACAGGTTGGCCGGGCAGCGGGCTCGTGACGATCGACCCGGACTTCGCCACGAACAAGCCCGCCTTCGTCGGCTGCTCCGGCGGCGCCACAGTGCCCTGCCCGCCGCGCGGCTCGTCGGCCGTCATCCTGCACACCGCGCCGGACGCGGCCGCCCCGCTGGTCAAGGACATCGGCCTGCGCCCAGGCGGCGAGAACGCCACGATGCACATCTCCGACCACGGCGCCCGCGCGTCGGCCGGGCAGACGTACGCGGTGGCCGGCCGGCAGGGCGACTGGACGGCGATCTGGTACCTGGGGCAGAAGGCGTGGTTCTACAACCCCGGCTCAGCGCCGGCGGCCAAGTGGGCCACCGGGCTGGTGGTGACGCCCAAGGCGGGCAAGGCGACGATCCCTGTGTACGGGCGCGCCTACCCCGAGCAGGCCGCCTACCCGGAGGGCGTGCCGTACCAGGCGATCACACCGTTGCAGTACACGCTCGCGGCCGGCCAGCGGTACGCCGTCGGCAACGTGCTGCCCAGCGAGTACTACCGGGCCGTGACGTTCGACGGCTCTTCACCGGGGGACTGGACGGTGATCCGCGGCGACAAGAGGTACGTGCAGATCCAGTTCGGACACCGGATCATGTTCGTCGACCTGGCCGACGTGGACGTCCGCCCGTCGTTCCTGTGAGCTTGTGATCCACCTGAGCTGCCGCGATGTCCGGTCGCGGCAGCTCGGCGCTCGGCTACGGCACGCCCCGCCGGAGGCGCCGCTCAGACCGGCGCGCGTGGGCCGACGACGGCGGTGAGGACGTCGTCGAGGGTGAGCACTCCGAGCGCGGCGCGGCCGTCGCTGACCAGGACCATGTGCCGGCGTTCGCGGCGCATGGCGAGCAGCAGCTCGGCCAGCGTCCGTTCGGGAGGCACCACGGCGAGCGGGCGCACGATCTCTTGGGGCACCGGCGCGGTCCGGCGCGGGCCCTCGTATCCGAGCACGTCCTTCACGTGCACGAAGCCGAGCACGCGCCGGGTCTCCCGGTGTACCACCGGAAAGCGCGATCGGCCGGTGCGGGTGGCGAGCACCTCCAGCGACGCCGGCGAGACGTCCTCCGAGACGGTCGTGACCTGCGCCCAGGGGCGGAGCGCGTCGGCCGCCGTGCGCTGGCCTAGTGCGAGGGCGCCGGTGATCCGGGCGTGCTCCTCGGCGTCCAGCAGGCCTTCGGTGCGCGCCTGCGACACGAGCCCGGCCAGTTCCTCGGCGGTGAAGACGGTCTTGACCGCGTCGGTGGCCTCGATCCGCCAGATCCGCAGCACTGCCCGGGACGCCCACTTCATCGCCAGCAGCAGCGGCTTGGTGGCCAGGCAGAATGCCAGCATCGCCGGCCCCAGCCACAGCGCCGACACCTCTGGGCCGGCGAGCGTGATGTTCTTCGGGACCATCTCGCCGATCACGGTGTGCAGGAAGACCACGACACCCAGAGCCAGCACGAACGCGACCGGGTGCTGCGCGCTCTCGGGCACGCCCAGCGTGTGGAACGGACCTTCCAGGAAGTGGGCTAGCGCCGGCTCCGCGATCGCCCCGAGCAGCAGTGCGCAGAGCGTGATGCCGAGCTGTGCACCGGCGATCATGAGCGGGATCTGGTTCATCGCCGACAGCGCCCACCGGGCTCGCCGGGATGTCTCCGCGAGTGGCTCGATGACCGTGCGGCGGGAGGCGATCAGCGCGAACTCGCTGCCCACGAAGAAGGCGTTGCCGAGCAGCAGCAGGACCGTGATCAGGATCTTAGTCATGGGCCGTCACCTCCGGCGCCACCACGCGCACCTGCTCGATCCGGTGCCGGTCGACTTCCACTACGGTGAACTCCCAGCCCTTCTCCTCCACCGTCTCGCCGGCCACCGGGATGTGCCCCAGCCGTGCCATGAGGAAGCCGGCGAGCGTCTCGTACGGCCCTTCGGGCAGCCGGAACCCGATCTGCTCGGCCAGCTCGTCTTCGCGGAGCAGCCCGTCGACCTGGAACGTGCGCTCGCCACCCGGCACGGTCAGCTCCACCGGCCCGGCGTCATCCACCGCGTCCGGGTCGAACTCGTCGGCGATCTCCCCGACCAGCTCCTCGACGAGGTCTTCGACGGTCACGACGCCGTCGGTGCCGCCGTACTCGTCGACCACGATCGCCAGGTCGGCGTCGGCCGCGCGGAGCGCGGCCAGCACCCCGTCAAGATCCAGGCTCTCCGGGACATAGACCGGCTCGCGGGCCACCGCGGCCACCGTCGTCGTCGACCTTCTCGCCGGGGGTACACCGAGCGCGTCCGGAACACCGACCACGCCGGTGACCAGGTCGAGGGTGTCCTCGTACACGGGGAAGCGGGTGCGTCCGGTCTCCTGGGCGGCGGCGATCAGCTCGGCCACGGTGGCGGTGCTCTTCAGGGCGACCACGTCGACGCGCGGGGTCATCGCCTCGGCGGCCCGCTTTTCGCCGAAACGGATCGTGCGCTGGAGCAGCCGCGCCGTCTCGGTGGGCAGCGCGCCGGCCCGCGCCGAGATCGCGGCCAGCAGGCCCAGCTCCTCCGGCGAACGCGCGCTCGCCAGCTCCTCCTGCGGCTCGACACCGAGCCGGCGCACGAGCCAGTTGGCCGAGTTGTTGAGCGCGCGGATCAGCCACCTGAAGACCATCGAGAAGGTGCGCATGGGCGCGGCGGTCGACAGGGCCGCCGGCATCGGGCGGGCGAGGGCGGCGTTCTTGGGTACTAGCTCGCCGAAGAGCATCGACAGCAGCGTCGCCAGCACGAGGGCGAGGACCGGGGTGACCGAGTCGGTGGAGTCGCCGGCGAGCGGGCGGATCGCCGGGGCGAAGAGCTTGGCCAGCGCGGGCTCGGCGAGGTAGCCGGTCAGCAGCGCGGTGATCGTGATGCCCAGCTGCGCGCCGGAGAGCTGGAACGACAGCTCGTGCAACGCCTTTCGCACGGTGGCGGCGCGGCGGTCGCCCGCCTCGGCGCGCTGGGCGATCTCGGCACGGTCGACGGTGACCAGCGCGAACTCGGCGGCGACGAAGAAGGCGTTGCCCGCCGTCAGCGCGGCGAAGCCGAGCAGCGGCAGGATTGTGGTCAGTAAAAGGCCGTCGATGGTCGGTTCACCTCGGCGGTGATTCTCCCACGTCAGCGCGTTGGCGGGTTGACACGCGGGTGGCGAGTACGCCGAGGAGTACGCCCAGCCCGGCGCCGATCGCGTTGTTGACCCAGTCGTAGCCGACGCACTCGCGACCCACGTGCATGACCGACTGGGCGAGCTCGATCGCGCCGGAGGAGAGCACGCCCGCGCCGGCGACGAGCGCCGTGCGCCGGGTGGCGAGCACGGCGAAGAACGTCACCGGTACGAACATCAGGATGTTGCCGACCCGCTCGCCCCGCTCGGTGGTCGATATCAGTGCGTGCCACAGCTGCCCGGGGTCGGAGAGCGCGCCGACGCAGCGGTCGACGTCCGCGACGCCGGGCACGCCGATCGGCATGTCGGGCGCGGGCGGCAAGGTGAGCGTGAGCACGGCGGCCAGGCTCAGCAAGAGACCGAGGCTGGGCCAGCGGGCCCACCCCGTTCGCTCCGCGAGTGGCCGGTGTGCCACCACGGCGACCGCCGCCAGCAGCACGAACGTAAGAGCCGGCCACGGTTGGGAGAGGAAGTCCAAGGCCCAGCCGCGCATCAGTGCCTTTCTACCGGAGGCACGCGAGGAGCCTTGGCGCTAATCCGACAGCTGGGTCCGGTTACGCGTCGGCCTTGACCGAACGGAGGAGCACGGTCGCCACGTCGACCACCTCTACCTGCTCGTTTGCTCCCTTGCCGGTTACCCCATCGTTGATCATGGTGTGGCAGAACGGGCAGCCGACGGCGATGGTGGTGGCGCCGGTGGCGAGGGCTTCCTCGACGCGTTCGGTGTTGATGCGCTTGCCGATGCGCTCTTCCATCCACATGCGGGCGCCGCCGGCGCCGCAGCAGAACGACCGCTCCTGGTTGCGGGGCATCTCGGTGAGCTCGCTGGTGGCCTGGCCCAGGACCTCACGCGGAGGCGTGAACACCCTGTTGTGCCGGCCGAGGTAGCAGGGGTCGTGGTAGGTGACCGCACCGTCCAGCGGCTGCACCGGGGTCAGCTTTCCGCCCGCGACAAGGTCGGCCAGCAGCTGAGTGTGGTGCACGACCTGCACGTTCTTCAGCCCGAGCTGCGGGTACTCGTTGGCGAGCGTGTTGAAGCAGTGCGGGCAGGACGCGACGATCTTGGTGGCCTTGGCCTCGGTGAGCGTCTCCACGTTTTGCTGGGCGAGCATCTGGAAGACGAACTCGTTGCCGATCCGCCGGGCCGGGTCGCCGGTGCAGGTCTCGCCCTCGCCCAGGATCGCGAAGTCGACGCCGGCCTCGTGCAGCAGCGTGGCGACCGCGCGGGCGGTCTTCTTGGCCCGGTCTTCGAACGCGGCGGCGCAGCCGACCCAGTACAGGTACTCGAACTCGGTGTCTCCGTCAGCCCGCTTGATCTCGAAGTCGAGGCTCTTGGTCCAGTCTTCGCGGGTGTTCGGCGGGGCGCCCCAGGGGTTGCCCTTGTTTTCCAGGTTGCGGAGCATGACGCCGGCCTCGGACGGGAACGACGACTCGATGAGCACCTGGTAGCGGCGCATGTCGACGATGTGGTCGACGTGCTCGATGTCGACCGGGCACTGCTCGACGCAGGCGCCGCAGGTGGTGCACGACCACAGCACGTCCGGATCGATCACACCCTGCTCGTCGGCTCCTCCGATCAAGGGCCGCTGCGCCTCCGCCAGGGCGAGCGCGTCCACGTTCGAGTGGTCGTCTCCGGCCAGCAGGTAAGGCGCCTTGGCGTACGCGTGGTCGCGCAGCGACAGCACGAGGAGCTTCGGGGAGAGGGGCTTGCCGGTGTTCCAGGCCGGGCACTGCGACTGGCAGCGGCCGCACTCGGTGCAGGTGGTGAAGTCGAGCAGGCCCTTCCAGGTGAACTGCTCCACGCTCGCGACGCCGAACTGGTCCTTGTCCGGGTCGGCCTCTTCGAAGTCGAGGAGCTTGCCGTTCGAGGTCATCGGCTTCAGCCCGCCGAGGCCGGAGCCGGCCGGGCGGGCGGGGTCGCGCTTGAAGAAGATGTTGAAGAACGCGGCGAACCGGTGCCAGGCCACGCCCATGGTCAGGTGGGTCGCGATGGTGATCAGCCAGACCATCGACACCACGATCTTGACCATCGCGACGATGGATAGCGCGGCCTCGGAGTCGGGCAGCACGTCGCCGAGGGCGTGCGAGACCGGGGCGGCCCAGGTCGGCCACTCCGAGTGCCCGGTCGCGGCCTTGAAGCCGCGGATCAGGAAGCCGCAGATCAGGACGGCGACGATCACCCACTCGACGAAGTAGCCCTGCCACATCGTCGAACCGGTGAACCGCGAGCGCCCCTGCGGCCGGGTGGGCCGGTTGGCGAGGCGGATGCCGATCAACACGAGGATGCCGGCCAGGCCGAACACGCCGATGATCTCTGTCGCGAGGCCGTAGACCGCCCAACCGCCGATGATCGGCAGGCCACCCTCGGGGTCGACCACCTCGAAGTACGCCTCGAGCACCAGCAGCGACAGCACGATGAACGCGACCATCACGAACCAGTGCGCCGCACCGACGACGGACCACTTGAGCATCCGCGTGTGCCCGACGGTCTCGGCCAGCATCCGCGTGAGCCGGACCGGCTTGTCGGCGAAGCGGGTCGAATCCGGCTGGCCGAGCCGGATGACCGCGAGCATCCGCCACACCGCCCGCACAGCCAACACCACCGCGACAACGGTGATCGCGGCCGCAACGGCAGTGGTCACGACCTGGACGGCGCCCATGTACGTAGCCCTCCCTGTGGAAAGGTTGTGGCATCGTCGCCACGAGAGCAGCGTACTGTGTTAGTTACCGGCCGGTAACGTGAATAAAGTCGCAGCCCAGAGCACAACCTTAGAGGTTTGGCCAGGACTTGCGGGTCACCGCCAGCGAGACAGCAGGATCAGCGAGGCGACCATCGAGCCGAAGCCGACCGCGAGATTCCAGTAACCCCAGGACTCGACCGGGTAGGCGGTCTCCGACAAGTAATAGACGACGAGCCATCCGATGCCGGCGAAGATGAGACCCACCGCGGTGATCGGCAGCCAGATCGGGCTCGGCTTTTTGGCTGCCTGCGCTGCCGACGGACGGACGTCGGTCGGCGGGGTGTAGACCTTCTTCTTCCGGACCTGAGACTTGGGCACGACGCTTACTCCTGTCAGCACTTTGGTACATAGACTAGCGCCGCTGCACCCGGCCGTCAGCCGGGCGAGGCTCGCACCTACCGCTAGAGTAGTCAAGCCGGCGCGCGGAAGCACGAGGGGGCTGAGACGGGTGGAGTACACCTCCGGCGGCGCCTCTTGGCGTGAAGCGCTGCGCACCGCCGCCTCCGGGCTCTTCTCCAGGCCCACCGGACACCGGCGTTCTCCCTGGTCGATCGGGGTGCCCCTGATCGCGATCGCGGCCGGTCTGCTCTTCACCACGAGCGCCACCACGGCCAACGGCACATCGCTGCGCGACGACCGGCGCCCCCAGCTCGCCCAGCTCATCGAAGAGCGGCGGGAGCAGGTCGACGAGAGCGACCGGCAGCGCGCCGCCTTGCTGACCCAGGTCGAGGCCGAGACGGAGGCGCTCGCCGGTTCGGACGCGCCGATCGCGGAGCAGCGCCGCCGAGGCGAGTCGAGCCGGCAGGGCGCCGGCTTCACCGCGCTGCGTGGGCCGGGCCTGACCGTCGAGCTCGACGACGCGCCCCGGCTGAGCGAGACCCGGCCGGGCAACCCCAGCAACGACGACCTCGTCGTACACCAGAGCGACGTGCAGGCCGTGGTCAACGCACTGTGGGCCGGTGGCGCCGAAGCGATGTCGATCATGGGGGTCCGGGTGATCTCCACCAGCGCGGTACGCTGCGTCGGCAACACCCTGCTGCTACATGGGCGGGTGTATTCCCCACCTTTCAAGATCACCGCGATCGGTGACTCGTCGAAGCTGCGCGGCGCCCTGGACGCCTCCGACGGCGTGCGCCTGTTTCGCGACGCCGTCGACCACTTCGGCCTCGGCTACCGGGAGACCGTGGAAGGGAGCGTGACCGTGCTGGCGTACGACGGTTCCAGCGCTCTCAGCGAGGTCGAGGTCCCGCAATGAGTCGGCACCGCGCCCCCGACGGTGAGGACCCCACGGGCGTCATACCCCGCGTGCCCGCGGACGAGCCGGCACGCGAGCGGCCCTCGCCGCGTCCCAGCCCCCGGCCGGCCGTGCCGGTTGTGCCCGGCCCTCCTCCGGGTCCCGTGGCCGGGCGGCCGCCCGCGGACGTGGCCTCGCCGCCGGCGCGCGTGTCGCTCGACCGAAACGAGACGCCCACCGCGATCATCCCGGCCGTGTCGGCGGACGCCACCGGGCTGCTCGGCGCCGTGCCACCCGCACCACCCAAGCCCGATCCGTCCACGGAGGGCGCCGCCAGCCCGCCTCCGCAGCCGCGGCGCGGCGAGCGGGTGGTAAAGCTGCGACCCGAGCAGACCGACGAGGGCTACAAGAGCGTGTACTCCGAGCTCACCCGCCCGACGATCGGCTCGCGGATCCGCACGGGAGTCCGCGGGCTCGGCGAGATCATGATTACGTTCGGCGTGATCGTGCTGCTCTTCGCCGCATACGAGGTGTGGGGCACCACCGCGGTCATCGGTTCTCACCAGGACACGCTCGACCAGCAGCTCGCCGAGCAGTGGGACCAGCCCGACCCGACCGTCGGGCCCACGCCGAGCGCCACGCCCGACGCGCTCGCCGGCCGGGCCATCGCCCGCCTGTACATCCCCAAGCTCGGCAAGCAGTGGGTCGTCGTCGAGGGTGTGACACAAAAGGACATCCGGTACGCACCCGGTCATTACCCCAGCAGTGCCGATCCCGGCGACGTCGGCAACTTCGCCGTCGCCGGACACCGCAACAGGGCGACGTTTTGGCGGCTCGACGAGGTCGACACCGGCGACGCGATCGTGGTGGAGACCAAGACCGAGTGGTTCGTCTACAAGGTGGTCCGCACCCGCATCGTCAAGCCGACGCAGGTCGAGGTCGTGGCGCCGGTGCCGGGCCGGCCCGGCGCCAAGCCCACCCAGGCCATGGTCACGCTCACCACCTGTAACCCGAAGTTCGACAACTACCAGCGCCTCATCGTCCACGGCGAGCTGGCCCGAAAGCAGGCCCGATCCGCCGGCCAGCCCGCGGAGCTGGGTTAGGGGCCAAGGTGTACGCGTGGATCTGGCGGCACCTGCCGTTTCGCCAATGGCCGGCCAAGCTGGCCACCTCACTGGTGCTCATCGCCGCGATCGGGGCACTGTTCTGGTATGTCGTCTTCCCGTGGGCCGAGCCACTGCTGCCCTTCGACGACGTGCAGGTGACCGAAGACTCCGGCGTGCCGGGCGCGCCCGCCGATCCGGGTGCGCCGGGGGTCGGCGACGAGCCCTCGACCGGAGACGAGCACGATATCCCTTACAGCACTTCAGAGCCCGCGACACCAAGGTGATGGCATGCGCGTCCTCGTGATCGACAACTACGACTCGTTCGTCTTCAATCTGGTCCAGTACCTGGGCCAGCTCGGCGCCGAGTGCGACGTGCGGCGCAACGACGAGATCGACCTGGCCGCCGTCGGCCGCTCCGGGGCCGCCGGGATCCTGCTCTCACCCGGTCCGGGTACACCCGAGCGCGCCGGCATCTGCATCGACGTCATCCGGGAGTACGGTGGCGCGCTGCCCATCTTCGGCGTGTGCCTGGGCCACCAGGCGTTCGGCGCCGCGTTCGGCGCGACCGTCGACCGGGCTCCCGAGCTGCTGCACGGCAAGACCTCGGACGTGCATCACAAGGGCGCCGGCGTACTGGCCGGCCTGCCCGACCCGTTCACGGCTACCCGCTACCACTCGCTGGCGGTCGAAGAGTCGACCCTGCCCGACGAGATCGAGGTGACCGGTCACACCGAGTCCGGCGTGGTCATGGCGATGCGCCACCGCGACCTGCCGATCGAGGGCGTTCAGTTTCACCCCGAGTCGGTGCTCACCGAGGGCGGGCACATCATGCTGGCAAACTGGCTGGCCACGTGCGGCTTGCCGAGCGCGGTCGACCGTGCGCCGGCGCTCGCCGCGGAGGTCGAGGAGCGCCGCCGGGCCGCCTTCGCCTCGTAGGCAGTTATCCACAGCCCACAGAGTTATCCACAGGCCTAATCGCCAGCGATCACGGACCCGGCGTAGCCGACACGCTCGGTGTCGGTGTGGACGGTGGCGGCGTGGTCGGCTCTTCTTCCGGCTCGGTGAAGACGGTCAGCACGACCGTCGTGCCCTTCTTCGCCTTGTCTCGCACGCTCTGCCGCTGCACGGTGCCGGCCTCACTGGCGCTCGGGGCCGGCTCGCCGTTGCGGATGTCGACGTCGAAGCCGGCCCGCCGCAACTCGTCCTCGGCGCTGTCGACTTCGTCACCCACCACGTTGGGCACCGGCACGATGTTGCCGCGGGAGATCTCGACGACCACCGTCGCGTCCTTGGCGACCTTCTTGCCGGCGTCTGGCACCTTGGTGACCTGGTCTTCCGGCGCCTCGCTGTCTACCGGCCGAAAGTCCGCCTTGAGACCGAGCTTGGCCAGCGCCGACTCAGCGGCGGCCTTGGTGTTGCCGACGAGGTTGGGCACCTCGACCTCTTGCGGACCCTGGCAGACGTTGATGACGACCTCGGTGTCGCGGTTGACCCGCTCGCCATCTGGCTGGCTCTGCTTGGCGACCGTGCCCTTTTGGCAGTCGTCGCCGTAGTAGGGGTCGCCGGTGGTGGCGACGAGGCCCGCGTTGCTCAGATTGGCCCGCGCGGTCGCCAGCTCGAGGCCGACCACGTTGGGCACGGTGGTCTGCGGTGTCTCGTTGCCCTGGTTGGAGAGGATCAGGCCGGCGATCAGGGCGATCACGGCCAGCACACCGAGCGTGCTGAGCGCGGCCAGCACCCAGGCGGACGCCTTGCGCCGGCGCGGGTCACCGACGCGGGCGGTCGGGCGGGTGACCGCGGCGTTGATCGGGCGGGTGACCGCGGTCTGGCCCATCATCGCGACGGTCTCGGCGTCGCGCAGCACCGGCGTGGCCATGACCGGCCGGCCGGCCGCTGCCCGGAGCAGGTCGGCCCGCATCTCCTGGGCGCTCTGGTAACGGTTGAGCGGGTTTTTCGCGAGCGCCTTGAGCACGATCGCGTCGATGTCGGGGTTGACCTCGGGGTTGATCTCGCTCGGCGCCCGCGGGTCTTCCCGCACGTGCTGGTACGCCACGCTCACCGGGCTGTCGCCGACGAACGGCGGGTGGCCGCAGAGCAGCTCGAAGAGCACACAACCGGCCGCGTACACGTCTGAGCGGGCGTCGACCGCCTCGCCGCGCGCCTGCTCGGGCGACAGATACTGCGCGGTGCCGATCACGGCGCTGGTCTGCGTCATCGTGGTGGCGCCGCTGGCCAGGGCCCGGGCGATGCCGAAGTCCATGACCTTGACCTGGCCGTTTTGGGTCAGCATGACGTTTCCGGGCTTGATGTCCCGGTGGATGATGCCGTGCCGGTGGCTGAACTCCAGCGCCGCGCAGATGTCGGCCGAGATCTCCAGGGCGCGCCGGGGCATCAGCCGCCCCTCGGCGGCGAGCACTTCCTTGAGGGTGCGCCCGTTGACGAACTCCATGACGATGAACGGCAGCGTCTCGCCGGTCGGCGCGATCTCCTCGCCGGTGTCGTAGACCGCGACGATGGCCGGGTGGTTGAGCGAGGCGGCGTTTTGCGCCTCCCGCCGGAAGCGCATCTGGAACGTCTGGTCACGAGCGAGGTCCGTGCGGAGCATCTTGATCGCCACGTCACGGCCGAGCCGAAGGTCGCGGCCGCGGTGGACCTCAGCCATACCGCCATAGCCGAGCAGCTCGCCGACCTGGTACCTGCCACCGAGCAGGCGGGCCTGCGCAGTCATCTCGTCTGTCGTCCTTCGCTCGTGTATGCGTCACCCGGGCGGGTTGCAGAGCCTGCCCCACCCGACGGTACGGGGCGTGCCAACGGAGCGTCCGGGCGCACCCATATCTGCAACCCGGTTGGAACCGAGCTGGCGTTGTTCTGGTTGCCCTGCTGTCCCACCAGATAGGAAATGAGGCCGGCGCACAGCAGCACCAGAACCCCGAGCACCACCGCCAGCACGATGAGGATCTGCCGGTTGGTCGAACTGTCCTCGGGCTGGGCGGGCGGGTAGCCGTAGGGCTGACCCGGCCGGGTTGGCGGCCCAGTGGTTGGGACGACCGGACGGTTGGGCGGGATGTGCGCCGCGCCGGGACGGTAACCGCCCTGCGCCGCGGGTGCTGGCCGGTACGGCTGCTGGGACACCGGTGCGGGCGGAGCCGCGACCGGGCTGGCGGGAGCCGGCGGGTACGAGGGTGAGGTGCGGGGTGGCGGCGGGGCGGGTGTACTGCCCGGCCCCGGGGACGAGGTTGGCGCTGGTGACGAGGGGTGCTGCGCGGGCGGAGAGGCGGGACGGCTCGGCGGCGCGGCGCCGAGGGTCGCCGCAGCTTGGCGGGCGACCGCCCCGAGCATCGCGGCGGTCTGGAAGCGGGCGGCCGGGTCCTTCGCCATCGACTGGTCGACGATGCGCCGGATCGCGGGCGGGATGTCGCCGGGCAGCGGACGGGCCTGCTCCCGCACGTGCTTCATGGCGATTTCGAGCGGATTGTCGCCTTCGAATGGGCGGTGACCGGAGAGGCATTGGTACGCGACCACGCCTAACGCGTAGATGTCCGACGCCGCCGTGGCGGTGCCACCCGCCGCCTGCTCGGGCGAGATGTACGACGCCGTGCCCAGCACCGATCCGGCCGCGGTGAGCTGCCCGACCATCGCGGAGCGGGCGATGCCGAAGTCGGTGAGCACCAGCGTGCCGTTGGGGCGTACGAGAAGATTGCCCGGCTTTACGTCGCGGTGGACGATGCCCTTCTCGTGGGCGGCCTGGAGCGCGTCGGCAGCCTGGGCGACCAACGCCATCGTGCGGGCCGGTGTGAGCCGGCCCACCCGGCTCAACGTGCGCGACAGGGCATCTCCCTCGACGTACTCCATGACCAGGAAAGCGATCTGCTGATCGCTGCCGTAGTCATACACGTCTACGACGCCCGGATGGTTGATGGTCGCCATCGTGCGCGCTTCGCCGCGGAAGCGCTCGGCGAAGCCGGGCTCCTCCAGCAGGGCCGGGAGCAGGATCTTCACGGCGACGGTGCGGCCGAGCACCTCGTCGGTGCCGCGCCACACATCGCCCATGCCACCACTGGCGATGCGCTCGTCGAGGCGGTAGCGACCGCCCAGCAGGACGCCGCGGCTGAGCATCAGTCGGCCCCCCGGTCGCGGATCACGGCCTGCATGATCTGCCCGCCGATCTCCGCCGCGGCGGAGCTACCGCCGGACACGCCCGCCCGCTCCAGCAGCACGCAGACCGCGGAGATCGGCTCGCCATCCTTCAGCACGAAGCCAATGAACCACCCGTGGTCGCGCTCATCATCCCCATCCTGTGCCGTTCCGGTCTTGCCGCCGACCGTGAACCCGTCGATCTGGGCCCGCTTGCCGGTGCCGTTTTCGACGACGCTGACCATCATCTGCTGTAGGTCGGCGGCGACGTCGCCGGAGATCGGGTTGTTGAGCTTCTTCGGCGAAGCCGTGCCGATCGTGCGCCGGTCCGGGCCGAGTAGCTGCTGCACCAGGTAGGGGCGCATCCGCTCGCCGCCGTTCGCGACGGTCGCCGCGATCATGGCGCCCTGGAGCGGGGTCATCCGCACGTTGTTTTGCCCGATGCCGGACTGCGCCAGCGCGGCCTTGTCTTCGCTGCCGTCCGGGTTTTGGATGTCGCCGGTGCGGCTCGCCGCCACCGGGAGCCCGCCGCCGTCGAGGTTGCCCACCTTGAGGCCGGTGTCTTCGAAGCCGAACGCCTTCGCCTTTTCCTTGAGCTTCTCCGCGCCGATCCGCTCGACCGCCAAGCGGGCGAAGCCGGTGTTGCACGAGTCGGTGAGCGCCTCGAGGAGCGTGACCTGTGCCCCGGGGCAGGTGCTGGCGACGGAGTTGCGAATCGGGGTGCCGGACGTCGGCGCCGTGTAGCTCGGACCCGCCTTGATGGAAGTCTGCGGCGTCAGACCGGCCTCCAGCGCCGCCGCGGCGTCGATCACCTTGAACGTGGAACCCGGGGGGAGCACCTCGCCGAGCGCCCGGTTTTTGAGCGGGCCCTCCTTCTCGGCGTTCAGCTTGTCGTACGCCGCCTGCGCCGCCTGCGTGTCGTGGCTGGCCAGCGGGTTGGGGTCGAAGCTCGGCATCGAGACGAGCGCTTGGATCGCGCCGGTCTTCGGGTCGAGCGCGATCGCCGCGCCGCGGGTCGAGCCCACCGGATTGTCGGCCAGGCCCTGGATCGCCGCGTCCTGGGCACGCGTCGAGAGGGTCAGCACGACGTTGCCACCGGCGGTGTCCTCGCCGGTGAACATGTCGCGGAACCGGTCGGCGAAGAGCCGGTCGCTCGTGCCGGACAGGAAGTCGTCTTCGGCCTGCTCGATGCCGGTGGCCCCGATGTTGACCGGCTTGTACCCGATGACGTGCGCGTACTTGCTCTTGAACGGGTAGGTGCGAAGGTACTTGAGCTCGCCGTCGGTGACCTTGTTTTCGGCGAGCGCCTTGCCGCCCACCTCGATCACGCCACGCGGGCGGTTGTACTCGTCGACCTGGACGCGCGCGTTGTACGGGCTCGTGCGGTAGTCGTCGGCCTTGTACGCCTGCACCCAGTTGAGGTTGGCGAAGAGCAGGCCGAAGAGGATCATCACGACCACGCCGGCGCGGCGCAGCGGAGCATTCACGACCTGATCACCTCCGTCGGGGCGCCATGCAGCTGGGCCGGAGGTCCACCACCGCCGGGGCCGCTCGCGCGACCACCGGAGGCGCCGGTGACCGGGCGGCCCGCGGCGTCGGAGATCCGTAGCAGCATCGCGATGATCAACCAGTTGGCCATCAGCGAAGAACCGCCGGCGGAGAGGAACGGCGTGGTCTGGCCGGTGAGCGGGATCAGGCCGGTGACGCCGCCGACGATCACAAACACCTGGAGGCCCAGCGTGAACGCGAGGCCGCCGGCCACCAGCTTGCCGAACGAGTCACGCACGGCCAGGCCGGCGCGGAGGCCACGCTCGACGATCAGGAGGTAGACGACCAGGAGGGCGGAGAGGCCGAAGAGGCCGATCTCCTCGCCCAGCCCGGCGAAGACGAAGTCGCTGACCGCGAGCGGGATCTTGTTGGGCTGGCCGCCGCCAGGCCCGGCGCCGAAGAGGCCGCCGGTGCCGAGGCCGAGCAGCGACTGGACCATCTGGAAGCCGTCCTCGTACGGATCGGCGAAGGGGTCCAACCAGATCTCGGCGCGCTGGTAGAAGTTGGCGAACGGCCCGCCGACGCTGGCGCCCAGCGTGTACGCAAGGAAGGCGCCGCCGAAGAAGAGCAGCAGACCGATGATCAGCCAGCTGACCCGCTCGGTCGCGACGTACAGGATCACGACGAACATGCCGAAGTAGAGCAGCGCGGTGCCCAGGTCCTTTTCGAAGACGAGGACCATGAGGCTGAGCAGCCACACCGCGACGACCGGCCCGAGGTCGCGGCCGCGCGGGAAGTCGATGCCGAGGAAACGCCGGCTCGCGAGCGAGAGCACCTCACGCTTGCGCACCAGGTAATAGGCGAAGAACGAGACAAGGGCGAGCTTGGCGAACTCACCCGGCTGGATCTGGAAGCCGCCCAGCTTGATCCACAGCTTGGCGCCGTTGATCTCGGAGAACCGCCCGGGCAGCACCGCCGGGATCATCACCAGCACGATGCCGACGAGGCCCAGCGTGTACGCGTACCGGGAGACGGCCCGGTGGTCGCGCACGATGATCAGCAGCCCGGCGGCGAGCACCACCGCGATGAGGGTCCAGGCGAGCTGCCGCCCGCCGACGCCGGAGAAGATCGGCAGGTTTGCGCGCTCGTTCGCCTCGGCGAAGGCGAGGTCGATGCGGCGCAGGAACGCCACGCCGAGGCCGTTGAGCAGGGCCACCGCGGGCACGATCGCCGGATCGGCGTACGGCGCGAGAAAGCGGATCACCACGTGCAGGGCGAGGAACACGGCCGATACCAGCGCGACCGGCACCCAGAAGTCGCTGGTGATCGTGTCTAGCGCGGTCGCCTCGACCGTCGCCGCGTAGGCGAGCACCAGCAGCATTACGAAGATCAGCAGCGCCAGCTCAGCATTGCGCCGGCCGCTCGACTCGCGGACACGGGGCATCTCACCCGTGGTAGCGGGCGTGGGTGCCGGCACTGCTGGGGCGGTCACGACTAAATCCCTGCGGTTCCTGTATCGAGGACGGGTCAGTCCGCCGCTCGGCACCCGGTCGGGTCGACCGGCGGGTCCGAGTCGGTGGGCGGGGCGTCAGGCGTGGTGGCCGGTCCCGAGCCGGCGGGTGAGCTGGTAGCGGGCGGCGTGGTGCGCGGGGCACCGGAGGCAGTGGCGGGAGTGGCCGGCGGCGGAGTAGTCGGCGACGGGCTGGCGCTCGGGCTCGTCGACGGCGTCGGGGTGGGCGGGCACGTGGGCTTCAGATTGGGGTTGGCGGGCGTGTCGGACGTCAGCTCGGCGAGCCGGCGCTGCGCGTCGGGCTCGTCGTCGGCCTGGATGCCCTGCTTGACCCGATCCTGGGCGACCACGGTGAGGTCGTCGAGCCGGGTGCCGCTGGTCTCGTGCACGCTCGAGAGGCTGAGCCCCGCGATGTGGCCCGGCACGCCGCGGAAGACGGCGAGCTGGCCCTCGTCGGTCGCGCCCACGTAGTACTGCCGCTGGGTGTAGCTCCAGCCGACCCACAGGCCGCCGCCCAGGATGGCGAGGAGGCCGGCGAGCAGCAGCGCGGTGCGGGCCGGGTGGCGGCGCGGGCGGTCGGGCTCGTCGTGGTGGCCGCCGCCGTTGGAGCCGTTGCTCGGCTCCGGCGCGGCCGCGCGGGGCACCGCCGCCTGGAGTGCCGAGGCGCGGGCCGCGGGTGTCGACTCGTCGGCCGACGTCGCCATGCCGCGGTCGCGGGCGGCGGCACCGCCGACGATCGGGGCGGCCTCCAGGATGTCCTGGTCGGTGGCGTCGGCGACGACAACGGTGATGTTGTCGGGCCCGCCGCCGCGCAGGGCGAGCTGGATGAGCCGCTCGACGCACTGCTGGGGGTCGGCGAACTCGGTCATCGTCTCCGCGATGGTCTCCGCGCTGACGACGCCGGACAGGCCGTCACTACAGATCAGGTAGCGGTCGCCGGGCAGCACCTGACGGACCGAGTACTCCGGGTCGATGTCGCGGCCGTCGAGCGCCCGGGTGAGCAGCGAGCGCTGGGGATGGCTGCTCGCCTCCTCCGGGCTGATCCGCCCCTCGTCCACCAGCATCTGGACGTACGTGTCGTCCTTGGTGATCTGGTTGAACTCGCCGTTGCGGAGCATGTAGGCCCGCGAGTCACCGATGTGGACCATCCCGATCTTGCTGCCGGAGAAGAGCACCGCGGTGAGCGTGGTGCCCATGCCCTCCAGATGGGGATTGGCGTCGACGGTGTCGCGAAGCTGCTGGTTGGCCGTGTCGACCGCGCCACGGAGGGCGTCGACCAGGGCATCGCCCGGTACGTCCTCGTCGAGGGGAGCCATCGCGGCGATGACGATGTTGCTGGCGACGTCACCGGCGGCCATGCCGCCCATGCCATCGGCAACGGCGAGCAGGCGCGGACCGGCGTAGACGGAGTCTTGGTTTCCGTCCCGGATCAGACCGCGGTCACTGTGAGCCGCATAACGCAAGGTGAGAGTCATGGCCGTAACTCAAGAGAAGTGCGGCCGATGCGGATCGGCACGCCGAGGGGTACGGGGGTTGGTCCAGTGACCTTAGCGCGATCCAGGTAGGTGCCGTTGGTCGAGCCGAGATCCTCGATAAACCACTGCCCGGCGCGGGGGACGAGCCGGGCGTGTCGAGCGGACGCATAGTCATCGGTGATCACCAGGGTGGAGTCTTCGGCTCGACCGATGGTGATCTGAGCCTCACCGAGCGTGATGCGGGTGCCGGCCAGCTGGCCGGCGGTGACCACCAGCTGATGTGCCGCGCGGCCCCGCTTCACCTTCGCCGGGCGGGAGTGCCCCGTCGACGCGCCAACCCCCCGCGGCGCGGCGACGAGGCGACTGCTCCTGGCCCCGGCGAACAGGTCCCGGCGGATGACTCCCACCACTGTGAACACGAAGATCCACAGCAGGATGAGGAAGCCGAACCGGGCAACGGTGAGGACGAACTCAGGCAACGTCCTTAGCCATCCACTCGGAACGTGAGTGTGGTCGTTCCGAGCTGGATCATGTCACCGGGGTTGAGAGCCACGGCGGACACGCGCTGACCGTTGACCATCGTCCCGTTGGTCGATCCCAGATCGGTGAGCACCACCTGGGCACCGTCGAAGTCGAGCCGGGCGTGGCGGCGGGAGATGCCGACGTCGGGGAGGCGCAGGTTGGCCTGGTCACCCCGGCCGATGACGGTCGAACCCATCTGCAACGGATAGGTGCGCCCATCGCCGGAGACCAGGCGCACGTTGCGCCCGCCACCGCCATGCTGCGGCGGAGGGCCGTAGCCACCGGGTGCCTGGTCGTACGGGGGATAGGCGGGGGGCGCCGGCGCGTCATACGCCGGCTGCTGGACGGGGGCCACCTCGCCACCGGTGTAGACCTCGGCCGTAACACGGAACATGCCCGTGTCCAGCCCGTCACCGCGCTCGATCTCGACGATGACGTCACCGTAGACCGTCCACGCCTGCTCGCCGATGAACTCAGCCTGCGACTGGGCGAGCTCCTGAGCCAGCGCGGCCGCGTACGGCGCGAGCCGACTGTGGTCGTACGGCGAAAGATCGATCACGTAGCGGTTGGGCACAAGGGTGCGCCCACCGGCCAGGATCGCTTTGTGCGCCTCGGCCTCCCGCTGCATGGCGTTGAGGATCTCCACCGGGTGGACTACCCCTTTGAACACCTTCGCGAAGGCCCCCTCGACCAGGCCTTCCAACCGCTTCTCGAAGCGTTGCAGCACGCTCACCGGCTCCTCCTCGGGTTCCGAGGACATGATGGTATCCGGCCGCCGCACGCGCAGGTTGCGCACCGACGTACCGGCCTGCTGCCGGCCTGTCTCGGGTGGCCGGTGTTGCCGTGCTACTCTTCCCACGCGCCACGGGCAGGTAACCTGCTCGCGGGTGCAGCCACGCACAGCGTAATATGTGGCCGCATCGTGTCCAGGGGATACCCCTGGTCCGGGGGAGTGGCGGAATGGCAGACGCGCACGGTTCAGGTCCGTGTGCCCGAAAGGGCGTGGGGGTTCAACTCCCCCCTTCCCCACCAGGTTAATTTTGAGGGCTCGTCCAGGCGGACGGGCCCTCAAAACTTTTGCAAGCCTTTCGTTATAGGAATGCGCTTTCCTATGCTGGGCGCATGATGAGGATCGACGACGGGCTGGAGCCCGCCGGACTGCTGCCCAAGATCGAGCGCCTCTGGGACGCCTCGGCGGAGAAGCTCGACTCGATAGAGAAGACCTGCCCACCCGGCTCCCCCTCGCCCGTGTTCACCGTGGACGGCCGCTACACCGCCCGTGGCTGGACGGAGTGGACCCAGGGCTTCCAGTACGGCTCGGCGCTGCTCCAGTTCGACGCGACCGGCGAGCGGCGCTTCCTGGATCTCGGGCGGGAGCTCACGGTCCAGGTCATGGCGAGCCACGTGAGCCACATCGGCGTGCACGACCACGGGTTCAACAACATCAGCACGTACGGCAACCTGTGGCGGCTCACCCGGGAGGGCCGCGTCGACGACGGCGACCTCCACTTCTACGAGCTCGCTCTCAAGATCACGGGGGCGGTACAGGCGGCCCGGTGGCGGGACACGGCGGACGGCAGTGGCTATATCTACTCGTTCAACGGGCCACAGTCACTCTTCGTCGACACGATCCGCTCCTGCCGGGCGCTGGCGGTGTCCCACCAGCTGGGCCACGTGCTGATGGGCGAGCGGGACGAGCGGATCTCGCTGCTCGACCGGCTGGCCCAGCACGCCACCAACACCGCCCGGTGGAACGTCTTCTACGGCGAGGGCCGGGACACCTACGACATCCGCGGGCGTACGGCCCACGAGTCGATCTTCAACGTCAACGACGGCAGCTACCGGTGCCCGAGCACCCAGCAGGGCTACTCACCCTTCAGCACCTGGACGCGCGGGCTGGCCTGGGCGATGCTCGGCTTCCCGGAGCAGCTGGAGTGGCTCGACACGGTCGAGGACGCGCCAGAAGGGCTCGCCGACACGATGCTCGAGGCGGCAATGGCCACATGTGACTTCTACCTCGCGCACACTCCGGTCGACGGCATCCCGTACTGGGACACCGGCGCCCCCGGCCTCGTGCACCTCGGCGACTACCTCGACCGGCCGGCCGACCCGTACAACGCGCACGAGCCCGTGGACTCCTCGGCCGCGGCGATCGGCGCGCAGGGCCTGCTGCGGCTCGGCCGCTACCTGATCGGCCGCGGACGGGCCGACGAGGGCCGGCGCTACTGGCAGGCCGGCCTGACGGTGTGCGACACGCTCCTCGGCGAGCCCTACCTCAGCACGGACGCCCGCCACCAGGGCCTGATCCTCCACTCCGTCTACCACCGCCCGAACGGTTGGGACCACGTGCCGGAGGGCCAGCGGGTCCCCAACGGCGAGTCCAGCATGTGGGGCGACTACCACGCCCGCGAGCTCGCGCTCTACGTGCAGCGGGTGGCGCGCGACGAGCCGTACTACACATTCTTCGGGAGCCCGGAATGAGCCTCGCCGCCGTCGTCACCGGCGGCTCGCGGGGCATCGGACGCGGCGTCGTGCTCGCTCTCGCCTCTTCCGGGTACGACGTGGTCGTCAACTACGCCCGCAACGCGTCCGCCGCCAAGGAGGTGGCCGAGCGAGTCGCCGAGGCCGGCCAGCGGGCCCACCTGGTGCAGGCCGACATCGGGCAGGCGGCCGACCGGCAGCGGCTCGTCGATGAGGCGGTGGGCGCGTTCGGCCGGATCGACCTGCTCGTCAACAACGCGGGCGTGGCGCCCGACGTCCGCGCCGACATCCTCGACGCCACCGAGGAGTCCTTCGACCGGCTGGTAGCGATCAACCTCAAGGGGCCGTACTTCCTCACCCAGCTCGTGGCCCGCCACATGGTCGAGCAGGTCGAGGCCGGCACGCTGAGCAACCCCAAGATCGTCATCATCTCGTCGATCAGCGCGTACGCGGCGAGCACCAACCGCGGCGACTACTGCGTCACCAAGGCCGGCCTCGCGATGGTCGCCCAGCTCTACGCGACGCGGCTCGCACCACACGGCATCAACGTGTACGAGATCCGGCCCGGCGTGATCGAGACGGACATGACCGGGACCGTGCGGGAGAAGTACGACGATCTGATCTTCAACCACGGGCTCACGCCGATCCGCCGCTGGGGCCGGCCGGAGGACGTCGGCAAGGCGGTGGTGGCCGTGGCGACCGACCTGCTGCCGTTCAGCACCGGCCAGGTCATCGACGTCGACGGCGGCTTCCACCTACGCACCCTCTGACGCAACAGGGCTCCCACGCCCAGCGGCGTGGGAGCCCCGCCGACCTCCCCAGGTCGGGTTCGCGAGCCGACTACACAGTCAGCGTCCAGGTGTCGATGCGGCCGGTGTCGAAGAGCGCCACATCTTGTACGCGCAGCGTCCAGGTACCGTTCGCCGCCTCGCTGGAGAGGTTCGCGGTGTAGGTCGCGTTGACGTTGTCGGCGCTGTCCGAACCGGAGCTGTTCTTCAGCCGGTACGCGGTGCCGTCCGGTGCGACGAGGTCGATGACCAGGTCGCCACGGTAGGTGTGGACGATGTTGACCGCCACCGTCGAGCTGCTCGAGCCGTTGCGACCGCAGGCGATGGTGATCGTGCTGGTCACGGTGCTCAGGTCGGGGATGGCCACGTCCGTGCCGTTGGTACCCGTGCAGTTACCGGTGCTCCCACCGGTCACGGTCAGCGTGTACGTCGCCGTCCGGGTGCCGGCCGCGCCCGTGCCGGTGACCGTGATCGGGTACGTGCCGTTCGTCACCGAGGCCGTCGTGGAGATCGTCAGGGTCGAGGAGCCACCGGAGGTGACCGACGCCGGGCTGAAGCTCGCCGACGCGCCGGCCGGCAGGCCGCTGGCCGACAGGCTCACCGACTGCGCCGAGCCGGCCGTGGTGGCCGTGTTGACGGTCGTGGTGACCGAGCTGCCGGCCGCGACCGAGCCCGACGTCGGCGACACCGACACGGAGAAGTCGTTGGCCGGCGGCGTGCCGTCGTTGACCACGAAGAGCAGCCGGTTCGCGGTACCGGTGCCCGGGTTCGTGACCACGTTGGGCGTGGAGTTGTTGACCAGGTAGTCACGCACCTGGGTAGGCGACCACGAGGGGTTGGCCGCGAGCACCAGCGCCGCGGCGCCGGCCACGTGCGGGGTGGCCATCGACGTGCCGCTGATCGAGTTCGTCGCGGTGTCGTTCGTGTACCAGGACGAGGTGATGCCCACGCCCGGCGCCAGGATGTCGACGCAGGTGCCGAAGTTGGAGAAGCTCGCGGCGGCGTCGTTGTTCTGGGTGGCGCCCACCGTGATCGCCTCGGCGACGCGGGACGGCGAGACCCCGCAGGCGTCGACCCGCCGGCCCAGCAGGTCGCCGTTGCCGGCCGCGATCGCGTACGTGATACCGGAGTTGATCGAGTTGCGAACGGCGGTGTCGATCGCGGAGTTCGCGCCGCCGCCGAGGCTCATGTTGGCCACGGCCGGCTTGACCGCGTTGGCGGTCACCCAGTCGATGCCACCGATGACCTGGGCGTTGGTGCCGCTGCCACCGCAGTTGAGCACGCGGACGCCGACGAGCTGCACGGCCTTTGCCACGCCGTACGCCGACCCGCCGACCGTGCCCGCCACGTGGGTGCCGTGGCCGTTGCAGTCGTCCGCGCTGCCGCCGTCGACCGCGTCGAAGCCGCTGGTCGCCCGGCCGCCGAACGTGCTGTGGCTGAACCGGATGCCGGTGTCGATGATGTACGCGCGCACCGTCGGAGCGGTCGACGGATACGTGTACGAGCCGCTGAGCGGCAGGTTGCGCTGGTCGATGCGGTCCAGGCCCCAGCTCGGGGGGTTGTTCTGGGTGTCCTGGATCCGGACCGTGTGGTTCTGCTCGACGTACGCCACCGCCGGATCGGCCGCTATGCGGGCGGCGCGGGCGGCGGTGGCCTTGATCTCGAAGCCACGCAGCGCGGCGCGGTACGTACGCCCGACCGCCCCGTCGTGCTTGGCCGCGAGGTCGCGGGCGGCCTTGTCGACGCCCGCCCGGGTGACCGAGCTGTCCTTGAACACGACGATGTAGCTGTCGGCGATGGCGGTGTCGCCACCGGCGTTGCGGATCGCGCCGGACGGCTCCTGCGCGAGCGCCGGCGGCGCCGCCATTGCGACGGCCACCGTCACACCGACGGTGGCCATGCCGAGCGTCGCCAGGCGGCGACGCATACGCGGGAGTGTCATCTCCCGTCCTCCCCTCTGACCGGCCCCACGTCCGCGGCCGTCCGGCCGCTTGTGACGGCCGGATCGGGCAGAGATGTTTGCCGATCGGGGGAGACGTTATGTGGTTATGTCAGCCAGCGACAGATGTTGAACTTTCTATATCACCGGCGATAGGTACCGGCGCCTATCGTTGGCGACCGCTCTGCTGGAGGTAGAGGAGCTCCAGGATGGACCGGGCCGCCTCGAACCAGCGGTCCAGCCAGCCGGGCGGCGGCACGGTCCCCTTTGGCGGGAGCTCCAGGAGCAGGCCGCGCAGCAGCGGATGATCGGCGAGCGTGCCGGCCGGGCCGTCCAGCCAGGCGGCCGGTGAGAAGACCGGCTCGGTGAGACCGGAGAGGTCGAGCCCGCCGGAGCCGTTACGGCCGTGCGACGGCAGGTCGTGCTCGGGCTCGAGGTCGCCGTGGTGGCCCAGTTCGCCAGGATGGGCCAGGCGCTCACCCGGGTGCGCCTCGCGCACGGGCATCGCGTCCCGCCCGCCCAGGGCGTCGCGCCCGTCCGTGCGATACCCGGCCGGCGCCGTCGCGTACCGGTCGACGGGCTCCGGCGGAAACCGCTCCTGGGTGCTCACCGGGCCATTCGCGCGCTCGTCAGGTCCAATCGTCATGACCGGTACAACGAGGTTTATTGGCTCGCGACTCTGGCTACTGCGCGCGAGCTACCGTATACTCACTCACGGTACGGATAACGTCATACATATAAAGACGCGCGCCTTTAGGGCGCGTGCGCACAGCCGCGCCGCCACTACGCATGGCGACACGGCTGCGCGCCAGACTGCGCCATCCGCTCCGTCGGTGGGCTAGAGGGCCACGCCTTCCCGCCAGACCACTAAAGGAAACGGAGTGCTGTCAGCCGAGGTCGAACTCGCCGTCCTTGGCGCCACCGACGAATGCGTCCCACTCGTCAGCCGTGAAGATCAGCACCGGACCGGTCGGGTTCTTCGAGTCCCGCACGGCGATCGCCTGGTCGACGAAAGCCACTTCGACGCAGTTGTCGCAGCTGGGACCGCTCCGCGAGCTCTTCTGCCACACAGCGCGGCTCAGGTCCAGCCGGAACCCCTTTGTCTCGACTTCCACAACGGCTCCTTTGTCAACTTTCGGATGAGTGCCACGGACTCCTCCGGGCGGAGGGCCGCGGCGCGGATGTGATCAAAAATGAACATGTACTTCCGCAACTCCTCACTCTTCTCCAAGAACAGTCCTCCGGTGGCATTTTCGGCAAAAACCACCCCCGGATCGCTGGGCTCCGAGAAGCTGAGGATTGTGAAGGTACCGTCCATGCCGGCATGCGCGCCGACCTCGAAGGGCAAAACCTGAAGTGTCACATTGGGTAACTCCGCGGCCCCGACGAGTCGCTCCAGCTGAGCGCACATGACGTCATCGCCGCCGATGGGGCGACTCAGCACGGCTTCGTCGAGGACCACCCACAGGTCGACCGGGTCTTCCTGTGTCAGTAACGACTGACGGTTGAGCCGGACACGTACCCGGCGCTCCACCTCGTCAGGCGTGATGTCCGGCCGTGCGGCACGGATCATTGCCTTCGCGTATTCCTCAGTCTGTAGTAACCCGGGCATCACCTGCTGTTCGTAGGCTCGAACCGATTCCGCTGCCTGCTCGAGACCTACATAGGCACCGGTGAGCACCGTGCTGTACGCGTGCCACCAGCCCTTCTGCCGGGCCTCACGAGCGATCTGCACGAGTTCTTCGCACTCGTCGCCGCGGACGCCGTAGATCTCGAGCATGTCGCGGACATCTCTGGGGGTGGCCGTGGTGTGGCCGGTTTCGATTCGCGACACCTTGGACGCAGAGCATTCCAAACGCTCGGCGACACCTTCGATCGTCACTCCCGCAGCCTCACGCCGGCGGCGCAGCTCGGCTCCCAGCCGTCGGCGGCGAATTGTCGGACTCCGACGCTCCGTCACGGGGTCACCTCCGCAAGTTGCGTCCCCAAGGGCCAGCGAGTCTGTCGCGATTCGGCGTCACGGGTACCCGTCACGGCGGACGCATGCTATGACGGAGCTGCGACATCGCGGCGAACCCGGTCCGCGGTTACGCGGGGCGTATCGTTCGCTCGCGCTGACATGCAAAGGCACCGGCACGTCGGCCGGTCACCGCGTTCAGTTTGCGCGTTTCCGAGCGGGACATCAAGCCACGATCCGCCCTCGGATGACCAGACCGGATCGGCCCGAAGTTGCAACTTGCATTGATCATGTTCATGGTGCACCCTGTCCGTATGGCTCGGGTCACTTACCGTCTCCAGCCAGCCGGGCAGGTTGCGGCGCCGCCGCAGCCAGGGGCGTAGTCCGGCGTCGGCGGAGACACACCCAGCGGGTGACCCCCGAGGTGAGCCGCGAAGCACATAGTCCGGCAAACTTTGGCTGAAATCGGCAGTTTTGGGACAGGAGTCGATGTGTTACCCCGGTCCGGTGACGTCCTCCATGTGACCCGTGAGGCGAGCGTCCAGTTCGCCGATCCGATGCTCTTTCGGGTGATCAGGGTCCACGACTGGCCCACCTACGACGGCTGGGTCTGGCTCGACGGTTACGAGCTCAATGGCGGCGGCGAGGCCGTCGAGCGCAGGTCGATCTTCGTAAAGATCAGTGGCCTGCGCACGGTCGGGTCCGCCCCGGACATCCGCCAGCGCAATGCGCGGCACCCCGCCGCTCGGCCCGCGGGGGTGCGCGCGCGGTCGCGGTGACGGGTTGGCCGTTCACCGTCCGGCCGCCCGCGCGCTCGCCTAGACTCGAAGACACCCGCCGACCCCGCCTGTGATCCGGACCCCGAGCCTGGGGGACGGCATGATCACTGAGCCGACCGAGCTACAGCCGGCATCTCGGCATCCCTACTCCACCCGTGGGCTGAGCCTGCGCGTCCTGCTCCTCGGCGTGATGCTGACGAGCCTCGCGGTCGCCGTCACCGGCGGCAGGCCGGTCGGGGCATCGTCCGCCGACGGGCGCCAGCCAGCCAGCGACTCGGCGATCCTCGCCGACGGCGAGCCGGCGGGCGGCGCAGGCCCCGGCGGCCAGGGCACGAGCGGCGTAGGTCCGGACGGTCAAGGCCCAGACGGTCAAGGCCCGGACGGCGTAGGCCCGGGTGGCCGGGGCACGAGCGGCCAGAGCAGCGGCGGCCACGGCGGCCCCGCGGGAGGTGGGCCGGCGGTCGGCCCGGCCAGTGATGGCACCTCGGCGGCCGGCGACGGCCCGCCCCACGGGGTCGTGCCGGCGGTGAGCGCTTCACCGGGTGCCCCGAGCGGCGGCTCCGCCGGTGGTCCGCCGGACGACTGGCACCTCTACCACCACTGGACGGATCCGTCCTGGCCCGGCTCCGGCCAGGCAACGGGTGAACAGCCCGAACCGGGCGACGACTGGCCCCATCCGGGCGCGCCACTTCCGGCCCGGACGGATGGCGGATACGACTGGGAGCCGCCGGTGACGCCCACGACCGACCCGGCACCCGGCGCCGGCTGGACACCAACTCCTGGCGACCCGACCGACCCGACACCGGGTACCCCGACCGGTCCACCGACGAGCACCGGGCCGGCACCAGACCCGACCGGGCCGGACGAGCAGCCGGACGCGCCAACCCCGAGTGGCACGACGAGCGGACCTGGGCCAGGGGCGACCACTGTGGACCCGCCGCAACGCGACCCGGTGGCCGCCGGTCCGGACGACGACCTTGACCTTGGTGAGACGGTCGACGAGCCGACACCGACACCGGAGCCGACAGCGAGTGCGGTCGCCGAGCCGCGCCAGGCCCTGGAGGCGGACTCGACGCCGGCCGGCAGGTACCACCAGACGCTGATCTACTCAGGCCTTATCGGGCTCGGGCTGGCCGCCATCGGCCTCACGATGGTGGGATTGCGCCGCCGTCGCTGGTGACGCGGCCCTTGTTCAGGAGGTCGGCTCCACGGTCGGCGTGGCCGTGGGTGCGGCGGTGGGCGTCAGCGGGCTCGCGATCACCAAAGTGATCTCGGTGCCCGGCGGCACGACCGCCCCTTCCTCCGGCTGCGTCTCGATCACCGTGTTGGCCGGCTCCTCCGCGGGCCGGTACACGAGCCGGTAGCTCAGGCCGAGCCGGTCGAGCTCGTCCCGCGCCTGCTCGCTGGTCAGCCCGGCGAGCGGCGGCACCGGTACATCGGCCGGCGCGGTCGTCGGCGGAGGCGGTGGGCTGGTGGTCGGCGCGGCCGAGGTGGCGGGCGCGGAGGTCGGCGCCGGCGTCGGTGACTGCGAAGGCGTCGGACTGGGCTCCACCTTGTTGGCGTTGTAGATCAGCCAGATGCCCGCGATCAGGGCGCCGACGAGGAGCAGCGCCACGATCCCGACAACGATCGGCATCCACCACTTGCCGCCGCCGTCCTCAGGCGGCGCCCACTCGGTGGGGACCGGTTCGCGCACGACGGTCGAGTCCGGTGGTGGCACACCCGCACGACCAGACCAGGCGGCCGGCTGTTCCGGCTCGTCGGCCGCGGGCATCTGCCTGGTCTCGTCGGCCGCGGGCATCTGCCTCGTCTCGTCGCCGGCCGCCGGGAGCTGAGTCGTCCGGTCGGGGTCGGTGCCAGCCGCCGGAGCCGGCTCCTCGTCCGCGAACGGGTCGAACTCCCGGGTCTGATCGGGAGCGTCATCGGAGTCGGGACCAGGACCGTCCGTATCGCGGTCGTCGGCCATGGCGTCGTCCTCCCCGGCGAGTACTTTCTTCGCGGTCAACTTATCGGGCGATTCGCCCGGTGGCGCGTCGCCCCGCACAGACGCGATAGCGCAAGGAAGCTACGCTGCCCGGCATGGCCGTTCGAGGCTGGGGAGGATCGATCGCGACCGCGATCGGCATCGCCGCAGGCGCAAGCGCCGCGCAGTTGGGGCTGGGCTATGGGCTCGGCATCATCGCGTGGCTGCCGTCGCCCAACGGCGGAAACGAGGCCACCTGGGTGGCCAGCCTGGCATGGGCGACCTGGATCGCGGCCACGTCCACGATCATCGGGGCAATCTGCGCCGACCGGATGAGTGCCTCCATAGTGGACAGCAGAGACACGCTGTCCAGCGCACTTGCCCGGGGCGCGATCGCCGTGGCCGCCGCGGTCGGCGCCCTGGCGACGGTGGCGCTGGTCGCCGTGCCGGCCCGCGAGGCGGCTCGGGCAGACACGTTCACCCCGCAGACCATCGCCGCGGGATACGCCGCGATCGGTGTGATCGTCGGGCTGCTCGTCGCGCTCTGGGCGGTGGCGTCCCGGGCGGTCGCGGCCAACGTCATCGCCACCGCGAGCTGGCTGTGGCTGCTCGCCGTGATCGCCGTGATCGACGGGGTCGCCACCGGGCGCGGGCTCGCCTCCGCCCAGCTGGGCGTCTGGCAGATCACCTCAGACGCCGACCGCTTCTGGTTCCGCAATATCTACCTGCCCGGCGCGGCCTTGACCCTCGGCTCGGCGCTGGTGATCGGCGCGCTCGCCGCGTGGCCGGCCGCCAAGCGGCTCGACGGCAGGGTCGGCACCGCGGTGTCCGGCGGCGTCGGCCCGCTCCTGGTCGCGGCGGCGTACTTCCTGGCCGCGCCCACGCTCGTCGGCATCCGTGCCGAGCAGCTCTCCGCACACCTGCTCGCGCCGTACGCGGTGATCGCCGGCCTGGCCGGCTCAGTCCTGGTGACCGCGATCAGCCAGCGCCGCGAGTCACGGCAGAAGGAAGAGCTGGCACTCCTGCAATGGCCAGACCAGCCGGAGCCGAGGGCCGACCGCGAGCCCGAGCCGGAGACCGACCGCGAGCCGGAGACGGATGTGGATCGCGTGCCTGTGCCGGCGCAGGCGTCCAGCGGAGACCTCGAAGACGACGCGTACGCACCGGCCCGTGCCTACGTCTCCGACTCCGCGCCGGCCACCGACTCGGCCGCGACACCGGAGCCGGCCCGCGGTCAGGCATCAGTCGCCGCCCCGCTCTGGCCCGAGCCGGAGAAGAAGAAGCCCAGGCGTCGTTAGCGCCCGTTTCAAATCCTTGCCGGCTGCGCCGGAGTCCAGGCTGAAACAGGCCCTAGCCTGCCGCCGGATAGTTGATCCCGGCCTCCAGCAGCGCGAACGCCCGGTCCGCCAGGTCGGAGATCTTTTCGTCGGGCTCGTTTTCGCGCCAGGCGCGCACGGCGACCTGTAGAGCGGCGCTGGCGACCGACGCGACAAGCTTGGGCCGCGGGTCGGCGACCGCGTCGACGCCCATCCGCGCCGCCACATGCCGGGCCAGCTCGTCGAGCTGCTCGGTGCACATCTCCAGGCTGCGGGCCAGCACGGCCGGACTGTTTTGCACGAGCTCCATCACGCACGCGAACTGGAACGCGTCCGCGCCACCCTCCTCGTACGCCCGGAGCACGTCGACGACCGCGTGGCGCAGGGCGGTGACCACCGGCTCGTGCGCGGGGCGGGCCTCGAGGGCCTGGTAGACGTCGAGAAACTGCTGTAGCTGGATGGACGTCGCGACGTCTTCCTTGGAGCCGAAGTAGCGGAAGAACGTCCGGGACGACACCTCGACCGCGTCCGAGATCTCGTCGACGGTGGTCGCCTCGAAACCCTTGGTGCTGAAGAGCTCGAAGGCGGCATCGATGAGTGCCTCGCGGGTGCGCTGCTTCTTGCGCTCGCGGAGGCCGGTCGTGCTCGGTGACATGCGGCAAAGTATACGGCTGGTGTCCAGCTCAGACTTTATTCCCCGCATGACAGTAGTCACTATCAGACGTAAGTCGGTTGACGACATCTGTCATGCACTGACAGATTCGCTCTCATGTCACAGGCAACCCTGACCCGGCCCGGTGGGCCGAACACCGACCTACGGCGGTCCAGCCGCCGCGGCCATGGTCACCCCTGGCTGACCCTGCTGGCCGTAGCCCTCGGCGTGATGGTCGTGGGCCTCGACGCGACGGTCGTGGCCATCGCCAACCCGGCGATCGCGCGCGACCTCGGCGCCGACTTCGCCCAGCTCCAGTGGGTTACCAATGGCTACCTGCTCGCCCTCGCGGTCTCGCTGATCGTCGCCGGACGCCTTGCCGACCGGTTCGGCCGGAAGACCGTTTTCCTCGTGGGCGTGGCGGGCTTCGCGGTCGCCTCGGTCGCGGTGGGCCTCTCCGGCTCGATCGAGATGGTGATCTTCTGGCGGGTGGTCCAAGGCTTCGCCGGCGCGCTGCTCCAGCCGGCCAGCCTCGCGATCCTCCGCAACACGTTCCCGGCCGAAAAGCTCAACATGGCGATCGGCATCTGGGCCGGCACCTCCGGCCTGGCCATCGCCAGCGGCCCGATCGTGGCCGGCCTGCTCGTGGAAAACGCGAGCTGGGAGTGGGTCTTCTTCCTCAACGGCCCGGTCGCCGTGGTGGCGATCCTGCTTGGCCTGTGGGTAGTGCGGCAGTCACGCGACCCAGAGGCCGCCGGCTCGTTCGACCTGCCCGGCGTCGCGTTGCTGTCCGCGGCTTTGTTCAGCCTGGTGTGGGGCCTGATCAAGGCACAGGAGTACGGCTTCGGCGACATCCTCCCGCTCGGCTTCTTCGCCGGCGCGGCGGTGCTCGGCACGGCGTTCATCCTGCGCGAGCGGACCGCCCGCCACCCGCTGATGCAGCTCGGTCTCTTCCGCAACCGCTCGTTCTCCGCCGGCACGGTCCTGGCCATGCTGGGCTTCTTCGCCCTCTTCGGCTCGTTCTTCTTCCTGACCCTGTACCTACAGCAGGTGCACGGCATGAGCCCGGTCGACGCCGGCGTGCGGCTGCTGCCGATGACCGCTACGTTCATCGTGGCCTCGCCGGTCGCCGGTGCGCTCACCGCCCGATACGGCCCGCGCCCGCCGTTGGTGGTCGGGATGCTGCTGACCGCGGTCGCGCTCTTCGCGCTCTCGCGGATCGGCGTGCAGGCCGACTACCTGTCGCTCTGGCCCTGGTTCATCGTGATCGGCATGGGCTTCGGCATGGTGCTGGTCGGCAGCACCGAGGCCATCGTCGGCAACGCGCCGGTGCACCTGGCCGGCCTCGCCGGCGGCATCCAGCAGACCGCGGCCCAGCTCGGCGGCGTGCTCGGCACCACCGTGTTCGGCACGATCCTGGCCACCCGGGTCGGCGACGTGCTGGTGGAGAAGCTGACCGGCGCGGGAGTGCCGGCCGACATGGCACCCGGCTTCACCGCGGCCGAAGACTACGTGGCGCAGGGCGTCGCACCGGTGCCACCCGGCGCCCCGCAACCCCTGGCCGACGCGATCACGACCGGCAGCCACCTGGCCTTCATGACGGGATTCCAGACGGCACTCACGGTGGGCGCGGTCATCGCGGTGCTGGCCGCGTTCGCGGCCCTGCTGGTGCGCAAGGGCGAAAGCACTGCCGCCGGAGCACACGCAGGCGTCTGATCAACCCTCCCCATCGGGGCGCTCCGCGGGCGGCGGGGCGCCCCGATCACTCCCGTCTAGAGACCTTTCGGGATTGGGATAGCTCCACCCGGGTCATGCTCCGCAGGGTCGGCTTTGTCTGCAATGCACCTTGCTGAGCGACGGCAACGGACCGAATCGAGGCGCTGTTCACCGCGTGTAACTGCCCGCAGCGACGTGAACCGCGTCCAATGCCAGATCTTGGAGAGTTAGGGCGCCATATCGGCCCAAAGTCTCCTAGATCTCACAGTCCGGCTCCCGACGCTGGTGACGCTACGTCAGGATGTCGCAGGTAGGCGCCTGCGACTGGCCCGAGGTCGCGTCCACCCCAACGGCTGCGCCGGGCCCCGGCGGGGCCCGACCAGGTCGGTGTGCGCGAGGTGCGTTGCTCTGCACCCCTGGAGTGGCCACCCCGTCCGGTCAGCTGAAATTGCCGGCGTCTCCAACCCGGGGGACGCAGAGCAAGGGGCCGCGAAGGTCTTCAACTAGGCCCTTGGACCGCGGACCCGGCAGCGGAGCGTCGGGGTTTCGGCGAGCGCCAGCGACGCCGAAACCCCGACCGGAGCGGTGCCCGCGGGAGCATACGGTCTACAACCGACACGGACGCGGGCAAATCTAGCTAAAAAGGTCATGACGGCTGCGACAACCCCGAACTAGTCGACCGGCCAGGTGTGTACCGGCTCGTTGGTGCGCTGGAAGCGGCCGTACCGCTGGAGCATGTCGTGCAGCGCCTCACCGCGGTCGAGGTCGCGGCGGCGCTCGGCGGCGGCCACCGCCTCGGTCTGCCACACCGCGCCGTTGCGCTGGAGCAGGCAGCGTTGCTCGATGATGCCGAGCAGCCGGTCGCGGAGCGCCGGGCTGACGCCGAAGCGGTCGAGTCCCGCGTACGCCTTGGGCAGCAACGACTCCAGCACCAGGTCGGTGACCCGGATCTCGCCGACCCGGGGCCAGTGGACGGTGGCCTCGATGCCGCGGCGGGCGGCGGCGTGGAAGTTCTCCTCGGCCGCGCTGAACGTCAGCTGCGACCAGATCGGCCGGTCCGCCTCGGCCAGCTCGCGCGCCAGTCCAAAGTAGAACGCGGCGTTGGCGAGCATGTCGACGACCGTGGGGCCGGCCGGCAGCACCCGGTTTTCCACGCGCAGGTGGGGCCGGCCGTTCATCACGTCGTACACCGGGCGGTTCCACCGGTAGACCGTGCCGTTGTGCAGCCGCAGCTCACCAAGGTGTGGCACACCGCCGGCGTGCAGTACCTCGACCGGGTCCTCGTCGTCGCAGATGGGCAGCAGCGGCGAGAAGTAGCGCACGTTCTCCTCGAACAGGTCGAAGATCGACGTGATCCACCGCTCGCCGAACCACACGCGCGGGCGTACCCCCTGGGCCTTGAGCTCGTCCGGCCGCGTGTCGGTGGCCTGCTCGAAGAGCGCGATACGGGTCTCCGCCCAGAGCCGCCGGCCGTACAGAAAAGGGGAGTTCGCCCCGACGGCCACCTGGATGGCCGAGATCGCCTGCGAGGCGTTCCAGTAGTTGGCGAAGTTTTCCGGCGAGACCTGGAGGTGGAACTGCACGCTCGTGCAGGCCGCCTCGGGCGCGATCGAGTCGGTGTAGGTCTGTAGCCGCTCCACACCACGGATGTCGAGCTCGATGTCTTCGCCCCGGGCCGCCACGATCTGCTCGTTCAGCACGCGGTAGCGGTCGTTGGTGGAGATGTTGTCGAGCACCAGGTGGTGCGACGTCAACGTGGGAAGTATCCCGATCAGGATGATCGTGGAGTCCGCCTTCACCGCGCGGTGCTCGGCTCGGCCCAGGCTCGCCTGAAGGTCTTCCTCGTAGTCGGCGAAGCCGTCGCCCTCGATCAGGCGCGGCCGGGCGTTGAGCTCCAGGTTGAACTGCCCGAGCTCGGTCTGAAACGTCGGGTCGGCCAGGTTGGCCAGGATCTCGGCGTTGCGCATCGCCGGCTCGGCCTCGCTGTCGACAAGGTTGAGCTCGATCTCCAGGCCGGTGGTGGGCCGCTCGGCGTCGAAGCCGAAATCGTCGAGCATCAGCGCGAAGACGTCCAGACACCGGCGGACCTTCTGCCGATATCGGGCGCGGTCCTCCCGGGAGAACGCACCCTGTGAGACGTCCTTCCCCATGTGGCCCTCCCGGCGCGCACGGCGATACGGGCGCCGTCACAAAGACACGTGGCCCCCCGGTCGGCGCGGTGACCTTCACGTTAGGAGCGAGGTCGCCGCTTGGGCTAGGGACAAAACAGGCACTTATCACCGGTCGTGAGCATGGGAGCGCGCTTAGTCCACCTAAGCAATATGCCCCGGTAACCGCGAAACCGGCTACCGGGGCATGTTCGGGGCAAAAGCTACTGGCGGATGGCCTCGCCCTCAAGCTCAATCTTGATCTTCTTGCCGACCAGCACACCGCCCGTCTCGAGCGCCACGTTCCAGGTCAGGCCGAAGTCTTCGCGGTCGATCTCGGTGCTCGCGGTGAACCCGAAGATGTCCTGGCCGAACGGGCTGCGGCCGACGCCCTCGAACTCGACCTTCAGGTCGACGGAGCGGGTGACGTCCTTGATCGTGAGGTCGCCGCTGAGGACGAACTCGTTGCCGCTGTGCGACTTTACGCCGGTGCTGCGAAACTCCAGGGTCTCGTACTTCTCGGACTCCAGGAAGTCGCCGCTGCGCAGGTGGTTGTCACGGTCGGGCGCGCCGGTGTTGATGCTCGCGGCCTGGATCGTCGCCACGACGGACGACTCCAGCGGGTCCTCGGCGACGGTGATCGTGGCGGTCGCCTGGTCGAACACACCGCGCACCTTGCTCACCATCATGTGGCGGGCGACGAAGCCGACCACCTTGTGTGCCTGGTCGAGCTCGTAGGTGCCAGGCGCGGGGATGGTCAGGCCTTCGAACTGCCGCGTTACAGGCGATGTGTCGGTCATGGGATGCTCCTCAGGAGGTTCTTGACGGTTCTATCTTTGCTCAAGCAACTATACGCACGGCAATATTCCACGTGTCAAGGGGTGCTACGCTGTACAGGTGTCCGATGACCTCCTTGGCGACCCACGGCTGACCGCCGCCGGGCTGTTCTTCGAGGTGCATACGGGGCTCAACGCCCGGCTCGCCGTGCAGCTCTGCGAGCACGGTCTGTCGCCGGTCGAGTTCGAGGTCCTCATGCGCCTCGCCCGCTCTCCGGGCCACCAGCTCCGGATGACCGACCTGGCCTCCCAGACGTCGCTCTCGACCAGCGGCGTCACGCGGGTGGTCGACCGCATGGAGCGAGATGGCTTCATCACCCGCCGCGCCTGCCCGTCCGACCGCCGCAGCTCCTACGCGGTGATCACGAAGAGTGGCCTGGGCAAGCTGGAGGCGATCCTCCCCGAGCACCTCGCGCTGATCGAGCGGTGGTTCACCGGTCAGCTGCCGGCCGGTCAGCTGTCCACCTTCCTCGACGCGCTGCGCACGATTCGTGACGCGGTCCACCCGGGTGCCACCGCGGGTTCCGCGCCGTCCGAGCACGTCGTGGTCGAGGTGTGACGCAGAGAGATACCAATCAGGCGTGACCGGCAGAAAGACCGGCAGAAGTGATTTGACGACTCCTGCAACTAGGTCCTAAGCGGACAAATATCCCCGTAGAAGTGGCTAGCGTGCAGCGCACGGGAGGGGCACCACGGGGGTGCGGCGCGGGCGGGTCGAGGGGGACCCGAGTCGGGGGGCGTCTCCGTTCGCGCCGCCTACGAAGTGATCAGGGCGTCCTTCAAGTCGGACTCGCGCCGGTTTGAATGGCGTCCTGATCACGCGTTCAGCCGCTGATCAGCGCCCGTTCCCGGGGCAGCAGCGTGATGCCGCCCTCCTTGCAGACCGAGGTCAGCCAGTCCACGGCCGCGCGCCGCGCCTCCGGGTCCTCGGTACTGGCCACGAGCCAGACCAGCGCCTCCGCCACGTCACGCAGGTCGTGCCCGCCGGCGTACGCCTGTGCCGCGGCGTTGAACCACTCGGCGGCGGACTCCTTGTCGCCCCGGTTGAACGCCAGGATCGCCTCGATCGAGGCCGCCTCGCCCGACTCCCCCCGGCCCAGTGCCAGGCGCTCCGGCGTCACCGGCTCGGAAGCGGCGACGAGCTGCCGGATCTCCGCCAGCACCGCCCGCGCCTCGTCGACGTGGCCGGCCTGGGCGTGTGCCCGCCCGATCGTGCCGAGCACCCGCCGACGGTGACCCGGATCGCCGAGCTCGGCCAAAGCCGTGATGGCGCGCCGGCCCAGCGCCTCGGCCTCCGCGTACCGGCCGTCGAGCCGGGCGACCTCGGCGAGGTTGGCCCGGGCCAGCGCGCGCAGCCGGTGCTCGCCGCACTGCTCCGCGAGCCGGTCGACCGCGGCCAGCCGGCGCCGCGCGGCCCGCAGGTCGCCGGCCCGGATCTCGTGCCAGGTGAGGTTGTTCTGGGCCACCGCCATGTCCCGGATCCGCCCCGCCCGGCTGGCCAGCGCCAGCACCGCCTCGCCGTGGCGGCGCGCCTCGTCGTACCCGCCGGTGGTCATCCACAGCGCGCAGAGCAGGCTGCGCGCGGCGAGCTCACCGGTCAGGTCGCCGGCGCGCTGAAACTCCGCCAGCGCCGCCTCGGCCGCCGGCAGCTCCTCCGCGCCACCCCCGTGCTCGGCGGCGAGCTGGCCGACCCCGACGCCGGCCCAGGCCCGTACGAGCGGGTCGGCGTCGGCGGTACGCGGGTCGTCCAGCAGGCGCCGCAGCCACTGCCGCCCCGGCACGTCACGGCCACGGAAGCGCCACCACCGCGGCAGCCCCGCCGCGAGGCGCAGAGCGGTGTGCGGGTCGTCGTTGGCCGAGTACGCCAGCGCGGCCCACAGGTCGCTGGCCACGTCGTCGAGGCGGCTGACCGACGCCGAGAAGTTGCCGCCGGCCAGCTCGGGTGCGGTCCGCGCGGGCAAGGCGGAGAAGACCACCGCGTGCCGCCGCCGGATCCGGCCCAACTCGCCGTTTGCCGCGGCCCGCTCGGTGGCGAAGTCACGCACCACGTCGAGGAGGCGGAAGCGAAAGGGGCCCGAGCCGCGGACGCTCAGCAGCCCGAGCGCGATCAGCCGGTCGAGCAACTCGACCGGGTCTCCGCCGGCGACCTGGCCGGTCTCGTCGGCGAGCATCGACTCGGCGAGGTCGACCGACCAGCGGTTGCGAAACGCGGAGAGCCGCCGAAGCGCCCGCCGCTCGTCCGCCTCCAGCAGCCGGTAGCTCGCCGCGACCGCGTCCCGCAAGGTGACGGTGACCGCCGGCTCGCTCCGCGCGTCGGAGGGCGCCGGCCCCGAAGCCGGGCCGGCCAGGTCGAGCACGCGGTCGCCGTACCGGTTGAGGATCTCGTTGAGGTCGAGCACCCGCCCGCGGGCGGCGGCCAGCTCCAGCGCGAGCGGGAGGCCGCCGAGCCTGCGGACCAGGCCGACGAGCGCGCCGACCTCGTCCGGCTCCAGTGGTTCGCGGCGCACCTGCCTGAGCCGAGCCAGAAACAGCGCCGCCGCCGGGTAGCCGGCGACGGCGTCGAGGTCCGCCTGGACGTCGGCCGGCGGCACCTCCAGCGGCGCCACCGGCCACACCCGCTCCCCGGGAACACCGATCGGGTGCCGCCCCGTGGCCAGCACCCGAAGGGTCGGCGCGGCCCCGGCGAGCCAGGTCAGCGCCACGGCGACGGCGTCCGGCGCCCGCTCCACCGCGTCCACCATGAGCAGGGCCGGCGCACCGGCCAGGCGCCCCGCGAGGTCGGCCGCACGGCCGACGCCGAAGACCGACGCGATCGCGGCCAGCACGTCGTCGGGCGTCGACACGTCCGACACCAGGATCCCGGCGACCCCGGCAGGGTGGACGTTCGCCACACGATGGGCCACGGCCAGCGCGAGCCCGGTCTTGCCGACCCCGGCCAGCCCGACCAGGCTCACCGTGCGGCTGTCCAGCCCGGCGAGCAGCCCGGCCAGCTCCGAGATGTCGCGATCACGCCCGATCAGCTCGCCCGCCGCCGGCAGCTCGACGCCGGCCGGCCCGGACGACCCGACCTCCACGCTCGTCCCCCGCGCCGCGCCGAGAAAGTCGGCCCGCTCCCGACCGGTGAGGCCGAGCGCCTTGGCGAGCAGCTCCACAGTCGTACGCTGCGGGCGGGACCGTCCGCGCTCAAGATCGCGCACCGTCCGGATACCCACGCCGGCCCGCCCGGCGAGCTCGGCCTGGGTGAGGCCGGCCGCCAGCCGCCTGGCGCGCAGCAGCGCGTCAAACGCGGTGTTGCCCTGGTCAGGGCCATGATCCGGGGTCATGGCCAGGAAGAGTACGCATCGGTAGCAACCTTGGGGAGCGATGCGTCGCCTCGCCGACCGGTGGACCTTCGGATACCCGACAGAACGGCCCTCGACGACCCGAAAGTCCCACTCATTCGGTGATCGCGCCCCTACAGGCCGAGGTCGAAGCGCGCCGATCCAGTTTGATTGAGATCTTGAGATTTCGAGCTACCGCGATGTCCATCGTGGTCCAGACCGTCGCTCCCGCGGCCTCACCCGTCCGCCGCTGGTCGCGGTCAACCCCTTTGCCCCACCGGATGCGCGCCGTTTGTCCACAATGCCTGTTGCCGACCAGGCGGCGGGAGACCCGGAACCGGGCTTCGTCGCCCTGAGTAACCGCCGTCGCCGTGCGCGCGGCCCGATATTCGAAATCTTGGAGAGTTAGGGCGCCATATCAACCCTGACTGTCCTAGATCTGGAAGTTCTTACCTGAGCCTGCTGACGCTGCGTCACAGACGGTGGCGGGCGAGGCCGACCCATCGTGCGCGGGCAGGAAACCATGTGGTGCCGTGGACCCGGCCGGTCCTGTCACCCACGCGCCTTGAATGTCCAGGCCAGTTCTTGATCGACTTAGGGCGAGCGGCATTGGGTCCACCGTCGCTCCCGCGGCTCACCCGTCCGCCGCCCGTCACGCTCGCGCGGGCAAGATCATGACAAGATCCCTGATTTTGTTGCCTCCGACCGCCTGCTTGGGAAGCCCGCAAATCAGGGATTTGTTGTCACCATGAGCCGGGCGGCCGGCCGCTACGGGGACCGCGACACAGCAGCCACCGGCGCGGCTACCCGGCCCACGGCCCGGCGCAGCCGCCGGGGTGACCGCGACCAGCGCGGAGGGTGAGGCCGCGGGAGCAGCGGTCTGGACCACGACGGACGCCGCGGTAGCTCAATGGATTTTGATCTTGGCTCGGGAAGTCTAGAGCCCTAGGTCGCGAGCGATGATCATCCGCTGGACTTCCGAGGTGCCCTCGCCGATCTCAAGGATCTTGGAGTCGCGCCAGAAGCGGGCTACCGGGAACTCGTTCATGAAGCCGTAGCCGCCGTGGATCTGGGTCGCCTCCCGGGCGTTGGTCACGGCGATCTCGCTGGCGTGCAGCTTGGCGATCGCCGCCTGCCGCTTGAAGTCGTCGCCGGCCAGCATGCGCGCGGCCGCGTCGTAGTACGCGAGGCGGGCGGTGTGCGTGCGTACCTCCATGTCGGCGATCTTGAATTGGATCGCCTGGAACGCACCGATCGGCTGCCCGAACGCGTGTCGCTCCTTGGCGTACTTGACCGACTCGTCGACGCATCCCTGTGCCAGGCCCACCGCGAGCGCCGCGATCGCGATCCGCCCCTCGTCGAGGATCCGGAGGAACTGGGCGAACCCCCGCCCCCGCTCGCCGAGCAGGTTGGCCGCCGGCACGCGGCAGTCGCTGAACGTCAGCTCGTGCGTGTCCGAGGCGCACCAGCCCACCTTGGAGTACCCGGGCTGCACGGTGAAGCCGGGTGTGCCGGAGGGCACGATGATGGCCGACAGCTCCTTCGACCCGTCGGGGTTTGTGCCGGTCACGGCGGTGACGGTGACCATGGCGGTGATGTCGGTGCCGGAGTTCGTGATGAACGCCTTCGAGCCGTTGATCACCCACTCGTCGCCGTCGAGCACGGCGCGGGTCTGCGTGCCGCCGGCGTCCGAACCGAAGCCCGGCTCGGTCAGCCCGAACGCGGCGATCGCCTCGCCGCTGGTCAGCCGGGGCAGCCACTCCGCCTTCTGCGCCTCGGTGCCGAAGCGGTAGATCGGCATCGCGCCGAGCGAGATCGCCGCCTCCAGCGTGATCGCGACCGACGAGTCGATCCGGGCCAGCTCCTCCAGCGCGAGGCAGAGCGTGAAGTAATCGCCGCCCATGCCGCCGTGCTCCTCGGGGAAAGGCAGGCCGAACAGGCCCATCCGCCCCATCTGCCGCACGATGTCGTACGGGAAGGCGTGCTGCTCGTAGTACTTGCCGATCACCGGCGCGACCACCTCGCGCGCGAACTCCCGCACGCTTTCCTTCAACGCCTCGTGCTCCTGCGTGAGCATGGTCGACTCCTTTGCTAGACGGGCGTCACGCCGTGGCGGCGCTTGGAGAAATGCCGTTCCTTGCCGCGCGCTGCGGCGAACCGGCGGACCAGCTCGTCGCGCAGCTCGTGCGGCTCCACGACCGCGTCGACCACGAGCTCGCTGGCCAGGCGGACGATGTCGATGTCGCGCTCGTACTCGGCGCGCTTGGCGGCCACGAACGCGGCCCGCTCTTCGGGGTCGTCGATGGCCGCGATCTTGTTGGCGTAGACGGCGTTGACCGCCGCCTCCGCGCCCATGACCGCGATCTTCGCGGTGGGCAGGGCGATCGTCGCGTCCGGCTCGAAGCCCGGACCGGCCATCGCGTACAGGCCCGCGCCGTACGCCTTGCGCACCACGACACACATCTTGGGCACCGTCGCCTCGGACACCGCCGTGATCATCTTGGCGCCGTGGCGGATGATGCCTTCCTTTTCCACCGCCGCGCCGACCATGAAGCCGGGCACGTCGGAGAGGAAGAGCAGGGGCACGTTGAACGCGTCGCAGAGCTGGATGAACCGGGTCGCCTTGTCGGCCGAGTCGACGAAGAGCACGCCGCCCTTGAACATCGAGTTGTTGGCCACGACGCCGACCACCTCGCCGGCCAGCCGGCCGAAGCCGACCGTCACTTCGCGCGCCCACAGCGCCTGGATCTCGAAGAAGCTGCCCTCGTCGAGCAGGCCGCGCGCGTACCGCCGCATGTCGAAGGCCTGCCGCTCGCTCTCCGGCACCAGCGCGGCGAGGTCTACATTGGACGGCGCCGCTGCCGGCTCGGCCACGGGCGGCTGCTGCGTCCAGTTGTCCGGTAGGTACGAGAGGTAGCGCTTGACCGTCTCCAGCGCCTCGACCTCGGTCTTGCAGAGGAAGTGGCCGACGCCGGACTCGCGGGTGTGCACCGCCGCGCCGCCCATCGCCTCCAGCGTGGTCTTCTCCCCGGTGACCATCTCGACCATCCGGTCGGAGCCGAGGTACATGCTCGCGTTACCTTCGACCATCGCCACGACGTCGCAGAACGCCGGGATGTACGCACCGCCGGCGGCGGACGGGCCGAAGAGGGCGCAGGCCTGCGGGATCGAGCCCGAGGCGCGCACCTGGTTCCAGAAGATCTTGCCGGCGCCCCGACGGCCCGGGAAGAGGTCGACCTGGTCGGTGATCCGGGCGCCGGCCGAGTCGACCAGGTAGATCATCGGCACGCCGGTCGCATACGCCCGCTCGATGATTCGGATGATCTTCTCGACCGTGCGGGCGCCCCACGACCCGGCCTTGACCGTGGAGTCGTTGGCCATCAGGCAGACCGGCCGGCCGTCGACGGTGGCCTGTCCGGTGATCACGCCGTCGGCGGGGAGGCCATCGGCCAGCGCGTTCGCGTACAGCCCGTCTTCGACGAACGACCCCTCGTCGACCAGCAGCGCTACCCGCTCGCGGGCGAAGAGCTTGCCCTTGGCCGCGTTGGCCGCGTGGTATTTCTCGGCACCGCCCGCGAGGGCGCGCTTGCGCAGCCGTTCGAGCGCCTCACCGTCGAGCGTCACGCCAACCCCTTCCTGAACGATCGTTAGGGTATCACCTCGCGGCGCGCGGAGAAGGCCAGCGTACGCATGAAGGCAGGGCCCCCGCTGGTTGCGGAGGCCCTGCCCATTGTGGTGCTTCAGCGGATCAGAAGATCCCCACGCTTCAGGCGGGAACCTGGTTCAGCAGGCCCATCGGGTCCACGCCGGCGACGTTGACCTTGCTGGTCTTCACGCCGCTGCCGAGGTCACCCGCGACCGGCAGGGAGGAGGTGTCGCCACCGGTGGGCAGGCCGCCGGTGGGCAGGCCACCCGCGAGCGTCCCGGCGAGGCCGCCGACCAGGGGCAGCGACTCCTTCTTGTAGTAGCCGTGGTCACCACCCTTGTCGCTCTTCTTGCCCTTGTAGTGGTGGTGACCGTTGTCGTCGTCGTCGTCCACGTCGACGTCCTGGGCGGCACCGTTGACGCAGGCACCGCTGATGCCCACGCCGACGCCGACCACGCCCACGCCGTTGCCGCAGACGTTGATCGGAATCTGGATCGGCACGTAGGCCTGGTTGCCGTTCAGGATCCCGTCGTTGTCACCCGACACCTGGGCGGTGTCCTCGGTGCGCTTCGACTCCTCGATGTCCGCGTCGTGGATGGCCCCGTTGAAGCAGGCACCGCTGACGCCGACACCGACGCCGACGACGCCCACGCCGTTGCCGCAGATGTTGATCGGGACCTGGATCGGCACGTAGATCTGGTTGCCGTTCAGGATCCCGTCGTTGTCACCGCTCCACTGGAGGGTGTCCTCGGTGCGGGACGACTCCTTGTGGTCGACGTCCTGCGCCGCGCTGTTGATGCAGGCGCCGCTGATGCCGGCGCCGACACCCAGGACACCCACGCCGTTGCCACAGATGTTGATCGGGACCTGGACCGGCACGTAGATCTGGTTGCCGTTCAGGATCCCGTCGTTGTCACCCGACACCTGGGCGGTGTCCTCGGTGCGCTTCGACTCCTTGTGGTCGACGTCCTGAGCGGCACCGTTGGCGCAGATGCCGTTCACGCCGACGCCGACACCGATGACCGCGCCCACGCCGTTGCCACAGACGTTGACCGGCACCTGGACCGGCACGTAGGCCTGGTTGCCGTTCGCGATGCCGTCGTTGCCCCAGCTGAACTGGAGGGTGTCCTCGGTGCGCTTCGCGTTCTTGCGGGACGACTCGGTGCGGGCCGACTCGCGGTGGTCCACGTCCTGGGCGGCGCCGTTCACGCACGCCCCGTTGATCCCGACGCCGACACCGATGACCGCGCCCACGCCGTTGCCACAGACGTTCACGGGGATCTGGATCGGCGCGTAGGCCTGGTTGCCGTTCGCGATGCCGTTGTTGTCGATCGACACCTGAGCGGTGTCGGCCTGCACGGCCGACGGCGCGAACAGGAGCGCACCCGCGGCCAGCACACCGACGCTGAGCGTCTTGCGAACCCAAGTCTTCATGAGAAGAATTGCCCTTCGGTAATTGTCATGAAAATGGCACTGCTATTCGATTGTCGATTTTGCTATTTGTTGCGAGCGACCGTACGAACACGCTCGCCGTCCGGTATTCGGGCGCGATGGAGCCATGGCTGTTCGACCCTGATCCCACCTGTCGACTTGCGCCCAATTCAGTGATCGGTGTACGGGAGATCCACCGCTAGTGAGAGCGGTTCCTGGGATTCGTCCGCACTTCTCCACCTATCCGGAGAGCCGGATGGGGCTGGGCGTCTTCCCGGCCGATCGACACGCGACCGGCACGGGACACCACTTAGTCAGGTGAGACGGTCGGGGCCTCGGCATCGTGCCGCAGGACCGCGACGTCAGTCGTGACCGGCAGCCGGTGGAACGCCACCGTGCTCTGCACGACCGATGAGGGAACGACGGCGAACGCGCCGCCCTCCGCGTGGGATCCTGGCCCACCGGCCGGGATCCCGGCACCCGCCCCGAGGTACGCCCGAAGGGGCGCGGGGAAGTGCCGATCGGGCAGGTTTCCGCTGCCCGGGCGCTCGTCCGGAGATTCGGCCGAGCGCAGCTCCGTGCCGGCATAGCGCCGGTCGCCGGAGAATGAATCGGTGTCGACCTCGGCGAGGCCCACTGTCCGCGTGCCGGGCCCGGCCGCCGAACTGGCTTCGGCCGGCTGCACCCCGACTCCAGGGACTGGTGTGGCCCCCGGGATCAACTCGTACCCCCGCTGCCCCGTCGGGTCGGCACCGAAGGCCGCGCGCGTGACCGAGCCCAGCGTCGAGGTGACCGGCTGTGCCGCGGTGAGCAGCACGCCGGCAACCGGACGCAGGACCCCGTCCAGCGGGGCGACCACCGGGTCGACCGCTCGGGTCAACGGTGTGAGCAGGCCCGTCGGCCCGGCCAACGCACTGGAGAGACCCAGTGGCGTGGTCAGGCCGCGGACCGCGCCGAGCAAGGCTCCGTCACCGGAGCCGGCCCGGTCCCGCGTGGTGCGCGGCTGGGCGGTGGGCGCCTGGGCACCCGCCGGCTCGCCGGCCGCCACGCGGGCGGTGCTGTCCTGGTCGCCATCCGGCCGGGTGGCCGGCTGCGCGGTGACCGGGACGGAGGACGCGGCCGTGGCGCTGGGCAGCACGACCGTGCTAGCCCGCCCTACGTGTACCAGATCGGTCGCGACCAGCGTGGTGTCCAGCGTCTCCGCGATAGGCGAGACGAGAGTGGACTGTCCGGAGCCGTCGACCAGCGAGACCACCGACAGGTCGGTGGGTGCGTCCTCGGCGGGCAGGGCGCCTTCCGCGGCGTGTGCCGAGGCGGCGGACAGGAGCCAGGCCGCTCCCGCCAGACCGCCGACGGCCAGCACGCGCAGGCCGAGGCGGACATGCGCAGGTCGCGTCGCCGTGCGCTGAGTGCGCTCGACTCCCGACCCCGTCATGTCCCGCCTTCCCCTGCGTTACCCGTTCGTGGCGGCGATCCGATCTATTCGGACCGGTTTGACCGCCGCTCGTAATTGGTAACGATACGGGCGCGTGTGGGTCACGCGGCGTATTTCGGGAAAAGTGTTTTTAACGCATCCGGGAGACGATGCCCGTGTCGTAGTCGCCGGAAATGAACTCGTCGTTGTCCAGGATCTCGGCGAAGAACGGTAGGTTGCACTTCGGACCGGCGATCTCGAAACCGGCGACCGCCGCGCGGGCCCGCTCGATGGCTGTCGCCCGGTCGTCGCCATACACGATCAGTTTCGCCATCAGCGAGTCGTAGAACGGGGTGACGGTCGTGCCGGCCGCGTATCCCGAGTCGACCCGCACGCCCTCGCCGGAGGGCTCGACCCACGCCGTGATCGCGCCCGGCCCGGGGAGGAAGCGCTTCGGGTCTTCCGCGTTGACCCGCAGCTCGATCGCGTGCCCGCGCGGCACAAGCCCGTCCGGGTCGAACGTCGGCGGCAGCCCGGCGGCCACGCGCAGCTGCTCCTCGACAAGGTCCAACCCGTACACGAACTCGGTGACCGGGTGCTCGACCTGGAGCCGGGTATTCATCTCCAGGAAGAAGAAGTCGCCGCTGCCCGGGTCGAAGAGGCACTCGACCGTGCCCGCGTTGCGGTAGCCGACCGCCTCGCCCGCTCGCACCGCCGCGGCCAGCAGCCGCTCGCGTAGCTCGGGTGAGACCGCGGGTGAGGGCGACTCCTCCAGCAGCTTTTGGTTGCGGCGCTGCACCGAACACTCGCGCTCGCCGAGCGCCACGACGCGGCCGTCGGCCAGCCCGAGGATCTGCACCTCGATGTGGCGCACGCGCGGGAAGTAACGCTCGATCAGCACGGAGCCGTCACCGAACATCCGCTCGGCGAAGCCGCGCACCTTGTCGTACTCCGTGCGCAGCGCCGCCTCGTCGGCCGCTACGCCCATGCCCATGCCACCGCCGCCGGCGGCCGCCTTGACCATCACGGGGTAGCCGATCGAGGTGGCCGCCTCGACGGCGGCCTCGGCCGTCGCGGCCGGGTCGGTGGTGCCGGGCGCGACCGGCACCCCGGCCGCGGCCATCAGGTTTCGCGCATTGATCTTGTCGCCCATCGCCGTGATCGCCTCGGCGCCGGGCCCGACCCAGATCAGGCCGCTGGCCTCGACGGCACGGGCGAAGTCGGCGTTTTCCGACAGGAAGCCGTAGCCGGGGTGCACCGCCTGGGCGCCGGTCGCCTTGGCCGCGGACAGGATCGCCTCGGTGTTTCGGTAGCTCAACGCGGGATTGGCCGGGCCGACGTTGACCGCTTCGTCGGCCTCCGCCACGAACGGCAGCCCGGCGTCAGCCTCGGAGTGCACCGCGATGGCACGCACACCGAGGCGCTTGGCGGTGCGGATGACCCGGCGAGCGATCTCGCCCCGGTTGGCGACGAGGAGTGACTCGATCATCACTGCCCGACCAGCGCTGCCAGCGTGGCGTCGCGCAGCAGCGCCGCACGGCGCTCGCGCTCGACCTCACCGCCGAGGAACGGCGTCGAGTTCATGAGGCCGAAGGCGGCGTGCGCCAGCACCCGGGCCTCGCCAGCCACGAACTCGGGGCGGAGGTTGGTCAGGACGCTGACCCACTCCTCCACGTACAGCCGCTGGAGGCGCCGGATCTGGCGCCGCGGCTCTTCGGGCAACCGATCGAGCTCGTGCAGGTGCAGCGCGATCACGGCCGGGTTGGCGAGCGCGAACTCGACGTGGAAGTCGATCAGCGACTCCAGCGCGGCGCGGGCGTCGTCAGGGTGGCTTGCCACGCGGGCCCGACCACCCTCGAGGAGGCCCTCGCTGACCGGGATCAAAGCCGCGACGAGCATCGCTTCCTTGCCGGCGAAGTGATGGTAGAGCGCTGGCCCGGTGACCCCGGCGGCTGAGCCGATGTCGTCCATCGACACGCCGTGGTAACCGCGGGCCGCGAAGAGGCCCACAGCGATCTCGATTATCTCGTCGCGCCGGGTCCGCCTACGGGCCGGCGCCGACGACGTCTGCTGCTCCACCGTCACCGGGTCAGCGTAACGAATTGTCAACACACGCATATCATGCGATCGGCGCCCTCTCTCCACCAGCGCTGAGAGAGAAGACTCGCCAGGGCCGCGGCGAGCGCGTCGACCGACATGCCGTCCACAGAGGACACCCGGCCCGAGGTCGAAGGCGTGCCGGGCCGGCACGGCATCGGCCTGGAACCATCACGGTCCGTCACGCCTCTTCCCGGCATGACGAATCGGCGCACAGTCCTCCAGCTCGCCGGGCTCACCGGCGCGGGCGCCGTGCTCGGCGCCTGCGACTCCGGCACCGCGGCGAAGCCCAAGGCCACCCCCGGTGACCTGCTCATCGTGGAGACGAAGGCCGGGCTCTCGGTCGTGGAGGCGGGCACCGGCAAAGCCATGGTGCCGGCGGCGCCCTCGATCATCACCGGCGACCGCACCCGCCTGGTACGCACCGAGTGGACCGGCAAGGGCACCAAGCTCGCCACATACCGGCTGCCCGGCGGCGAGGTGGTCGCCGGCGGCGTGATCCGCGACAAGCTGGACGCGCGGGTGGTCAGCGCCGACGGGCGGCTGGTCGCGCTCGCCTCGCCGGCCGGCCCGCGCAGCCGTACCACCATCGCGGTCGCCGACGGCAGCGGCGAGCGGATCCGCGTCGACCTGATCGGCAACCTGGAGCCGGAGGCGTTCGACGTCACCGGGCAGTACCTGTTCGTCCTCGACTACCTGCCGCCGACCGCGCCGGACCGCTACCGCGTACGCGCCCTCGACCTGCACTCCGGCAAGGTGGAGCCCCTGCTCAACCGCGCGAAGGCGGTGCTGCCGCCAGGTGCCGAGGAGGAGATGCGCGGCCAGGGCCGGCAGGCGGTGTACGACACCAAGCGGCAGCAGCTCTTCACCCTCTACACCCACCAGCCCGACCACCTGCACAGCCGCGACCTGCTCGCCGGTGCCCGGGACTCCGCGCCGCACGTGCACGCGTTCGTCCACACCCTGCACCTGGGCCAGCGCTGGGCGTTCTGCATCGACCTGCCCGAGCCGTTCGGCGTGCGGGCGGCCGAGCGGCACGCGATCGCGTTGAGCGGCGACGGGCTTCGGCTGTGCGTGGTCGACGCGGTCACCGGCACGGTCGCCGTGATCGACCCTGAGGGCCTCAACGTGGTGCGCACGATGCCGCTGTCCGCACCGACCGGCGACGGGCCGGCGACCGCCGCGGTCACCGCCGACGGGCAGCGACTCGTCGTCGGGGGCGGCGACAAGGTCGTGGTGATGCCGTTGGGTGGCTCCGGCTCCCCCACCCGGTGGTCGCCCGGATCCCAGGTGCGCGGCCTGGCGCTGCTCGACGGCGCCGAGCGCGCTTACGTCGGCCAGGACGGCGCGGTCACCGCCCACGACCTGACCACCGGCGGGCTGCTGTCACGCACGGTGGTGCCCGGCCTCGTTTCGGTGCGCCAGGCCGTCGCCCGCTGACCTACGCGAGGGTACGGGCCGCCTTCAGCGCGGCCTCCACGTCGGCTTCGTTGTTGACGATCGTCGTGCCGAACCGGAGCAGCGTGGGCCGGTACGGCGTGGCGCTGGCGACCACCTTGAGCCCGCGCAGGCGAGCCACGGCCTCGTCGACGCTGACGTCGCGCACCTGGCAGCAGACCACGCCGGCGGACAGATCACGGCTCTTCGGCGTGGCGAGCTGAAGCCCGCCGATGCCAGCGAGCCCGTCCTTGAGCGTGGTGGCGAGATCGTGGGTACGCGCCGCGACCCGCTCGCGTCCGATCGCCTTGTGAAAGTCGAACGCCTCGGCCAGCGCCCACCGGTGCTCGAAGCTGTGGTAGCCGCCCGGGGTGGCCGCCGGACCGGGCGGGCTCGCGCCGCCGTCAAAGCCGAGCCACGCGCCGATGCTGCGCCCGTCGAATGTCGGGATCACCGGGGTAAACCGGGCCCACCCGTCGGCCGAGCCCCAGACCAGCCCGGTGCCGCGCGGGCCGAGCAGCCACTTGTGGCAGCCGGAAACGAGGAAGTCGCAGCCGAGGTCACCCGGGCTGACGTCCTCCGCCCCGAAGCCGTGCACCGCGTCGACGCAGAGCAGCACGCCGCGGCCACGCAGCGCGTCGGCGATCGCCCGGATCGGCAGCTTGACCCCCGTGCTCGAGTGCACCCAGGTCACCGCCACCACCTTGGTACGTCCGGTCACCGCGCGGGTCAGGTTGCCCACGATCTCGTCGGTGCTCGCCTTGGCGGAGTCGGCGTAGAGCCGCACCCGGCGCACGGTGACGCCGTCGCGCTCAGCCCGCAGCCGGAGCGACTCGTGCGTGGCGTAGAAGTCGTGCTCGGTGGTCAGCACCTCGTCGCCGGGCTCCAGCCGCAGGCCGGTGTAGAGCAGGCCGAGCCCCATCGTGGTCGAGTCGGTGAACGCGATGTCGTCGAGCCCTGCGTCGAGGTAATCCGCGGCGGCCACCGCCACCCGCTCGTCCAGCCGCGCCTCGTTTTCGTGCAGGTAGCCGATCGGGTCGGCGTCGAGCCCGGCCCGGTGCCGCTCGATCGACGCGCGCACCGGCGCCGGGTGCGGCGCGAACACGAACGTGGACAGATGCGCGATCTCGGTGCTCACCGCGAACTGGGCACGTACGCTGGCCCAGTCCGTGGGAATCAAGGGCGGCGCGCCCGCGGGTGCGGGCGCCGCCGCCGGCTCGTCGTCACAGGCGGCGGCCGCACCGACAAACCCCGCGGCCGCCGCCACTCCCAGCAGGCTTCGCCGTCTCATCCGACCAGCCTGCGCTGTGAAGGTCACAATCCGGACGCGCCTTCCTCCGGCGGCAGCGGCTCCTCGACCAGGAAGAGCGCGGTCCGCTCGGGCGACACCGTGCCGTCGGCTGTGTGCGCCCGCGCGGTCACGGTCATCTCGCCCGCCGCGGTCGGCGCCATGACGACGGTCGCCTGCTGGCTGCCGGGCGTCACGTCGAGCGTCTGCTCGGGGCCGCCGTCGACGCGGTAGGTGAAGCGGACCAGGTCGGGCAGGCCGGACCAGAAGTAGAAGGTCGCCTCGACGCCTGGACCGCCGGTCGGGAACCACTCGTGGTAGACGTCGGAGTACACGCTGGGCCGCAGATCCACCACGCTGAACGAGTAGGTCGCCGGCTCCGACTCGGTGCCGTCCGCACCGACGCTCACCACCGACAGCGTGATCGGGCCGGCTCCGGTCGGCGCCCAGGTCACCGAGGCGCGGCCGTCAGCTTCCGCGGCGACCGTGCGCGCCGCCTCCGTGCCGAAGGTGTAGCGGTATGCCACCACGTCGGGCAGGCGCGGAGCGAACGTGAATACACCGGGAACTCCCTGGCCGCCGCTCGTCTGGCCGTCCGCGTAGACGGTCGCGGTGATGTCGGGGCCGGTCTTCACCTGGAACGTGTACGTCACGGTGCCGAGCCGGCCGGCGGCCGTGACCGTCGTGACGCGAAGCGTGTGCTGCCCGCCGCTGTTGACGACGATGGACACCTCCGCGCCCCCGTCGGCCCCGGCCGTCACCGTCTCGGTGGCGCCGTCATCGAGCCGGTAGTCGTAGGCCAGGACACCCTCGGTGGTCGGCTCGAACGTAAACCGGCTCGCCTGCCCCAGCATGCCGATCTCGCCGGTGACCGCGGGCAGGGTGTGGCTGACCGTAAACCAGTATTCCGTGGCCGGTGAACGGTTTCCGGCGGCGTCGATGCTGTTTACCGTCAGCCGCTTGCTCCCCCACGCGGTCGGCGTGAACCGGAACGTGGCCGGGCCGCCCGTACTCTCCGCCGGGACGGAGGTGAACGTGATCCCGCCATCCCAGCTGGCCCGATAGCTGACGACGTCGGCCGTGCCGTTGGGAGTGAAGGTGAAGGCGCCTTCGATGCCGGGACCGCCGTGCAGCTGGCCATCGCTCGGATAGTCCGATGAGGACACACTGGGCGCGGCCGGGCGCTGGAGGTCCATTGTGAAGTAACAAGGCTCGGTCCAAGCCGAGGACGTCTGCGGGTCGAGCGCGCGCACCTGCCACGCGTACGTCTGGCCGTGCGCCAGCAAGGTCTTCGGGTAGACCGCCGTCCGCACCGCGGTGCCCGCGTTGCCCAGCCGGACCATGCGCTCCTCCGGCCGGTCGACCGGCCACACCGCAAACTGTCCCTCGACCCGGTCGGGGAACCCGGCCTGGTGGTCTGGGTCCACGATCCGGGCCGACAGCGCCACATCGGTGTCACCGTGCAGCCGGCCTGGGGCCTGCGGCTCACAGGGCCAGTCGGTGTGCACCATCAGGTCGGTCGGCACTTCCGGCGACGTGTTGTACCGCACCGTCAGGCGGGCGCCACTGGCCAGCCAGATCCCTTGCGCCGGATCACGCTCCACATCGGACGGCAGCTGCACCGCGAGGGTCAGCGTCTGGCGCCCCTCGGCCACCGCCTGGCGCAGGCCCTCGACCGCGTCCCACTCGATGCGCGGCGCCGGGCACGGCCGCGGATACGTTGTCGTGTAGAGCAGGCCGAGCGACGCGGGCGGCCGCCGCCAGCTCGACCGCTCGGTGAAGTCTTCGGTGCGCCACAGCTCGATCGGCGGGCGCTGCGTGCAGTCTTCGGCCTTTGTCTGCGCGCCGACGAACATCGCCGACTCGATCGTGGTGCCGCGGAAACGGCTGATGTCGAACGTGAAGTAGGCCCGGGACCTGTGCCGGCGGCCCTGGTCGTCGCGCCATGTACCGACCGGGGCGTCTCCCGCGCCGTCGATCGTGATTCGGTGTGGATGGCGGGCGTCGACGGATGCCCACGACACCCGGGTGATCGTGGTCGTGCCCACCGCGGCCGCTGGCTGCGCGGTCGCGACCAGGGCTCCGGCGGTCAGGACGGGCGTGGCCGCGGCGGCGACCAGCCTCCAAAAAGAGCGCATCGAACCTCCCCGAACTGCGCCGGCTACCCCAACTGCGCCAGCGGTGGGGGGAGGGTACAGAGCGGGTATGACTGTGCGCGATCCCTTATGGACAATGCGGCTAAGCCTGGCGTTCCTGCTCTACCGGGGCGAGTGTGGGGCGTTTCGCACTGATGAAGTCACCCGAGGACCGCCCGGTGAGGCGGCGCTTGACCCACGGCGCCAGGTAGCGCCCGGCCCACCGCAGGTCGGACGCGCGGGCGGCCAGCCACGGCGTCCGCTCCGGGCGCGGCGGCACCAGCAGCCACTCCTCGTCGCAGCCGACGCCGAGCGCGTTCAGCACGTGCCCGGCCACGCGCCGGTGGCCGAGCTCGGACAGGTGCAGGCGATCGACACTCCACATAAGAGGGTGGTGGAACGCCTCGTCATGGTTGAGGTTGACCAGGGTCGCGCCGGTCGCCTCGGCGGCCTGCTCGACCGCCTGGTTGAGCTGATTTCCGCGCGGCAGGGTGATCCGCGAGCCGGGCAGCCGGGTGACCCACGCGTCCGAAAACCGGAAGAGGATCACGTCGGCGCCACCGCCGCGCAGCTCCGCGATCACCTTGAGGAAGCGCTCGATCAAGACACCCATGTCGAAGTTGCGGCGCAACATGTCGTTGCCACCCGCCGCGAAGCTGATCAGGTCGGGGCGCATCGCGAGCGCCGCCGGCACCTGCTCGGCCACCACGCCGGGGAAGAGCCGCCCCCGGATCGCCAGGTTCGCGTAGCGGAAGTCCGGCCCGACCTCGGCCGCCAGCCGGGTCGCCACGAGATCCGCCCATCCACGGTAGACACCGCCCTGCGGGTACGGATCGTCCATCCCCTCGGTGAAGCTGTCCCCGACCGCCACGAAGCTGCGCCATCTCACGACCGCAAGTCTCGCACCATCCCGGGACGGCGTAATCCCGGTGCCCCGGACAGTGACGGGGCCTACGCTGCGCTCATGTTGCTGCGGATGTCCACGCTCTTTCTTCGTACGCTGCGCGAGGACCCCGCCGACGCCGAGGTGCCGAGCCACCGGCTGCTGCTGCGGGCGGGCATGATCCGGCGGGCCGCTCCGGGCGGGTTCACCTGGCTGCCGGTGGGCAAGCTGGTGCTCGACCGGGTCACCCAGGTGGTCCGCGAGGAGATGGCGGCGATCGGCGGCCAGGAGCTGTCGTTTCCGGCCCTCCTGCCGCGCGAGCCGTACGAGACGAGCGGCCGCTGGACCGCATACGGCGCGGACATCTTCAGGCTCAAGGACCGCCGCGGCGCCGAGTACCTGCTCGCGCCCACCCACGAGGAGATGTTCGCGCTGCTCGTACGCGACACGCTCAACTCGTACAAGGACTTCCCGGTGATCCTCTACCAGGTGCAGAGCAAGTTTCGCGACGAGGCGCGGCCGCGGGCCGGCCTGCTGCGCGGGCGGGAGTTCCTGATGAAGGACGCGTACTCCTTCGACCTGGACGAGGCCGGCCTCGCTGAGGCGTACGACAAGCACCGCGGCGCGTACCAGCGGATCTTCGACCGGCTGGGGCTCGACTACACCGTCGTGGCCGCGATGTCCGGCTCGATGGGCGGGTCGGCGTCCGAGGAGTTTCTGGCCGCCTCGCCGGTGGGTGAGGACACGTTCGTGGGGTGCACCCACTGCGACTACGCGGCCAACACGGAGGCGGTGATCACGCCCGCGCCGGCGCCGAGCGATCCCGCGATCCGCCCGGCCCTGGAGGTCCACGACACCCCGGACACACCCACGATCGACACCCTGGTGGAGCTCGCCAACGCCCGCCGGCTGGGTGGGCGCGCCGACTGGACGGCCGCCGACACCCTCAAAAACGTCGTGGTAACGGTCACACCACCCGGCGCCGACCCGTACCTTCTCGTCATCGGCGTGCCCGGCGACCGCGAGGTGGATCTCAAGCGGGCGGAGGCCGCGCTGCATCCGGCGGGGGTGGCCATGTTCGACGCTTGGTCGACCCGGCCGGACCTGGTCCGCGGCTACATCGGGCCGCAAAAGCTCGACCAGCGCTACCTCGTCGACCCGCGGGTCGTCCCCGGCACCTCCTGGCTGACCGGCGCGAACGAGCCCGGGCGCCACGCGGTCAACGTGGTGTGTGGCCGCGACTTCACCCCGGACGGCACGATCGAGGCGGCCGAGGTGCGGGCCGGCGACCCATGCCCCGGCTGCGGCTCCGGCACGCTCACCATGCGCCGCGGCATCGAGATCGGCCACATCTTCCAGCTCGGCCGCCACTTCACCGACGCGTTCCAGGTGGACGCGCTCGGCCGGGACGGCAAGCCGGTGCGGCCGTTGATGGGCTGCTACGGCATCGGCCTGTCGCGTGCGGTGGCGGCCATCGCGGAGCAGCACCACGACGAGCGCGGGTTGGTGTGGCCGCGCGAGGTGGCGCCGTTCGACGTGCATGTGGTCGCGGCCGGCAAGGACCTCGGTCCCGCGGCGGTCGAGCTCGGCGGTCGCCTCGCCGCCCGTGGGCGGCGGGTGCTGGTCGACGACCGGGCACAGGTCTCCGCCGGGGTGAAGTTCACCGACGCCGAGCTGATCGGCATCCCCGAGGCCGTCGTGGTCGGCCGCCGCTTCGCCGAGGGGTACGTCGAGTGGCGCGACCGGGCCACCGGGGAACGCACCGAGGTGCCGCTCGACCACGTGTAGCGGCGGCCCATCCGGGTACGAATAGCTCATGGGTACCCTGACTGTGCGCGACGTGATGACCAGGCAGGTCGTCTACCTGCCCGCCGAGACCACTGTGGACGAGGCCGCTCAGGCCATGCGCACGGCCGACATCGGCGACGTCGTGGTGACGGAGGGGCCGGCGCTTGCCGGCATCCTGACCGACCGCGACATCGTGGTGCGAGCCGTCGCCGAGCGGCAGGACCCCGGCCAGATGACCGTCGGCTCGATCGCGAGCACCGACCTGGTGATGATCCAGCAGGACGCCAGCCCTCAGGAGGCGGTCCGGTTGATGCGCGAGCGGGCCGTGCGGCGGCTGCTCGTGTGCGACGCCGACCGCCAGCTCGTGGGCGTCGTCTCGCTCGGCGACCTGGCCATGCGTCTGGACCCGTCGTCCGTCCTGAGCGACATCAGCGAGGCCTCGCCCAATAATTGATCTTCAGGTTTCACGTGCAACGGTATCGACGGCCTTGGCTAGACCTTCGATGACCTGCGCGCGGGGCAGTGCGCTGAGCGCGGTCCCGGGCAGTGCGATCTTGCTGTGCCGCACACCAGAGCCGATGATCACGTACCCCGCGGCGGCCACGCGGGAGTCGACGAGGACCGGCCAGTCCTCGGGGAGGCCGATCGGAGTGATCCCGCCGTACTCCATGCCGGTCAGCTCCACCGCCTCCGCCATCGGCGCGAAGCTCGCCTTGCGCACGTCGAGCATCTTGCGCACGACTCCGTTGACGTCGGCCCGGGTGGTGGCCAGGATGACACAGGCCGCGTAGCGGGTCACGCCCTCGCGCTTGCCGGCGACGACGACGCAGTTCGCTGAGATGTCCAGGCCCACCTCGTACGCCTCGCAGAACGCCGCCGTGTCCGCGAGCGTCGGGTCGATCGGCGCCACCAGCACCTCGTCGACGCCCACCGGCGCGTTTGCGGGCCAGGCGTCGAGGGCGGCGGCGGTGGACGCGGCAAGGAGGTCCGGGCGGCTGCGGGCCGGCTCGGTCTTCAAGGTCCCTATCACGCCTGCGAGTCTCGCACCGGCTTGTACCTCTCGGCGAGGTACTCCTCCCACGTCCGCGTGCCAGTGGGCTGGGCGGTGGTCGTGAGCGCGCCCTCCCGCATCGCTCGCAGTGTCTTGCCGGGCAGGCGAAGCGACAGCACCGGCCGGCGCTTGCCCGTCGCGCGCAGCCAGGAGCGCACGATCTCCTCGGAGGTCCGCACCTCCGGCCCACCGAAGTCCTCCACCCGCCGGCTCGGCCCGGCCGCCAGCAGCCCCGCGATCCGGTCGGCGACGTCGCGCGGGTCCACTAGCTGCACGGTGATGCCGGGGTCGGCGACAAGTACGCCCAGGCGGCTCGCGACCGGCAGGAAGCGTTCGTCCACAAGCTGTGGAAACTGGGTGGCGCGCAGGATCGACCAGGGCACCGGGCCAGCCTGGAGCACCTTCTCGGCGGCCAGCTTGTGGCGGTAGTAGCCGAACGGGATCCGGTCGATGCCGACGATCGAGACGTACACGAGGTGCCGCACGCCGGCCCGCTCGGCCGCGGTCGCGAGCCGCCGGGTGCCGGCGACGTCCACCTCGCCCGCTTTGCGGTACTGCGTCGTCGCGGAAGCCAAGTGGACCACCGCGTCCACGCCGGCGACCGCTTCCGCCAGGCCTTCTCCGGTCGCGAGATCCGCCCGCACCCAGCCCGGCCTGGCACTGCGGCTGGTCCGGCGCACGTCCTGGCCGTCCTGTTCGAGCCGGGGCAACACGGCTTGCCCGAGTACCCCGCTCGCACCCGTCACGAGAACCTTCATGCCGTGTGGACGAGCGGGGCGGGTCGAACGTGACTTGACGACGCTAGCTAATGTTGTTAGCTTTTTAGCTATGACAAGTAGTTACCTGGAGCGCGGCGAGGGTCGGATCGCTTACGAGGTGCACGGCGAGGGGCCGCTGGCCGTGTGCGTGCCCGGCATGGGCGACCTGCGCTCCGCATTCCGCTTCACCGTCCCGGCGCTGCTCGAGGCGGGCTACCAGGTGGCGACGATGGACCTGCGCGGCCACGGAGAGAGCGACGACGGCTTCAGCGCGTACGACGACCCCGCGGTGGCCTCCGACATCCGCGCCCTGGTCACCCACCTCGGCGGGCCGGCGCTGCTGGTCGGCAATTCGATGGGCGCGGCGGCGTCGATCATCGCGACCGCCGAGGCGCCCGAGCTTGTCGCCGGCCTCGCCCTGTTGGGCCCGTGGGTGCGCGACCCCAAGCCCAACCCGGTCATGCGCCTGGTGCAGCGCCTGATGCTGGTCAAGCCGTGGGGCCCGGCCGCGTGGCGGGCGTTCTACAAGACGCTCTACCCCGGCCGCCGCCCCGACGATCTGGCCGCCCACCTCGACCGCATCGGCGCCAGCATGGGGCGCGGCGACCACTGGCGCTCGTTCGTGCGCACGACGGCCACCAGCCACGCCCCGGTCGAGGCCCGCCTCGACGACGTGCGCGTGCCCGCGCTGATCGTCATGGGCGAAAAGGACCCGGACTTTCCCGACCCTGCGGCCGAGGCCCGCTTCGCGGCCGAGCGCCTGCGCGGCGAGCTCCTGCTGGTGCCCGACTCCGGCCACTACCCGCAGGCCGACTCGCCCGACCTGGTCAATCCGGCGGTGCTCGCGTTCGCGGCCAAGGTCTTCGGCCGGTTGTAGCCGTGCGGACGCCCGCCGCCGGCGTGATGATGGCGGGCATGCGCGTTGCGACGCTCAACCTCTGGTGCCGGCGCGGCGACTGGCCCACGCGGCGGAAGGTCCTGGCGGACGGCTTCCGCGAACTGCGGCCGGACCTGATCGCGTTTCAGGAGTCGATCGTCACGGACGACTACGACCAGATCGCCGACCTGCTGGGCGATGGCTATGAGATCCACCACGGCGGCGCCCGCACACCGCACGACGGCGCGGGCACGACGATCGCCAGCCGCTGGCCGGTGACGAAGCTGCACGAGCGGGACCTCAGCGTCACCTCGCGCGTCGACCCCGCCGAGCCGTGGATCGGCCGGGTGTACGCCGCCGAGGTCGACGGCCCGGAGCCGCTGCTCTTCGTCAACCACAAACCCTCGTACCCACTGCACATGGAGCTGGAGCGGGAGCTCCAGGCGGTGGCCACGGCCCGCATGGTGGAGGATCTGCTCGGCTCCGGCCAGCGACACGTGGTGCTCGCCGGCGACTTCGACGCCACGCCCGAGGCGGCGAGCATTCGCTTCTGGTCCGGCAAGCAGTCGCTGCACGGCCTGAGCGTCTGCTACCGGGACGCCTGGGAGCAGGCACACCCCGGCGAGCCGGGATACACGTTCGCGACCCGAAACCCGCTGATGCGCTGGGATTGGGACCGGCGGATCGACTACGTCTTCGTGCGCTGCGAGGCCAAGGGGCCCACGCTGCGGGTCGACCGGTGCGAGCCGCTCTTCGCCGACTCCGTGGATGGCGTGTGGGCGAGCGACCACTTCGGCGTGGTGGCCGACCTCAGCCCGCGGCCTTCTCGTACGTGAGGCAGTAGTCGCCGCTCAGACCGGGCAGCAGCGCGTCCCAACACAGAAACGTCTCCTGCCGCAGCACCAGATGGCGGCAGAGCACCCGCCCCATGTCCCAGGCCAGCGGCGTGATGAACCCGTCGTCCTCGAGGTTGGCCACGTTGACCACCGCGCGGCCGCCCGGCCGCAGCAGCCCCGCCACCTGCCGGAAGACATCGCCGATCTCGGCCAGGTAAGTCACGTAGTCGCCGTCCAGCGTCTCGTACGCGGTCAGCGGGTTTTCCGGATGGTCGGTCGCGGTCATGTACGGCGGCGAGGTCATGCACAGGTCGATCGGCCCGTCGACGAGGGCGGCGAGATTGCGCGCGTCGCCCTGCACGACCCTGACATCGCCACCGGCCAACCGGCCCCGGATCAGGTCGACGCGCTCGTCGAGCAACTCGACACCGATCGCCCGGCGCCCCATCCGCTCGGCCACCACCAGCGTGGTGCCGAAGCCGGCGAACGGGTCGAGCACCAGGTCGCCCGGTGACGTGTACTCCTCCAGCGCGGCCTCGACCAGCGCCTCCGGGTAGTGCACGTCTTCGTCGGCGCCCTCCGGGCGCTGCGCGATCAGGTCGGTCGCCTTCAGGTACAGCCAGGGTTTCACTGCGCCAGTATCCGACCGCAGCGCTCCATGGTGGAGCCGAGGGGACTCGAACCCCTAACCCCTGCCTTGCAAAGGCAGTGCTCTGCCAGTTGAGCTACGGCCCCCGCTGGCGGCGCGGCCGCCTACGGGTGGACTAGCGAAGGTCGGGCGCGGTGGTGGCCTCGTGCCACAGGGCGCGCTCGTCGTTGGACTCCTTGACCTTCTTGGCGATCAGGGCCGCCGCACCGATCACACCGGCGATGATAAGAATCTTCTTCCACATGGGGTGATCGCCCTCCAGGTTGAGTCTCGGCCGATGGTGCTGGACGCATGGTGGGGCTAGATGGAATCGAACCATCGACCTCAGAGTTATCAGCTCTGCGCTCTAACCGACTGAGCTATAGCCCCGTGCGCGTGCGGCGACGAGCAAGGTTACCGTACCCGGGAAGCTTCTCCCAAGTTGGGGCGCCCGCCACGCCGAGCGCCCCAGATGCCCGATCAGTCCCGCTCGGCCAGGGTGAGCTCGACGCCGCCGACCAGGTCGGCGCAGACGTTGTAGATGAACGCCCCGAGCGTGGCCAGTGCTGTGAAGAGCACGACGTTGACCGCTCCGATCAGCGCGGACGTGCCGATGACGCCCTTGGCGGTGATCCGGAACGTGCTCCCGTCGTCTCCGCCGCCGGCACTCACCAGGTCGGTCAGGCTGCTGTTGACGCTCTCGAAGACGCCCATCGCGTCAAGCGCGAGGTAGAGCACCGAGGTGGCCACGATCACCACGATGAAGAGCACCAGCGAGACCGCGAAGGAGAACTTCATCACCGACCACGGGTCGATGCGCTTTACGTTGAGCTTGGCCCGTCGCGGACCGCGCGATGCCGCGGACGCCACCGTGCTGCGTGCCGCGCGCACCGCCTCGCCGACCCGGGCCGCGCCCACGGCAGCAGACCCCGCGGCACCGACCGTGCGCACCGAGGCCCCGCCAGCTGCGGCCCGCCCGGCACCCGGACGTGCCCCCGCGCCCGGCGGCATGGCCGGCGCTCCGGGAGCGGGGCCCGGCGTCACCTGCGTGGCGCCTGCCGGTGGCGAGCTCACCGGAGCCTTGCCGGAGACCACCTGGGTGGCCGGACCCGGCGCGCCCTGAGGCTTTTGCCCGTCGCCCGGCTGCTCCGGTGGTGGAGGCATGCCGGGAGCCCGCGTGAACTTCGGGGACGGCGCCTCAGCGGGGACTGCCGCCCGGCCCACGACCGCGCGGCCGGTCGCCGGTGTGCCGCCTTGGGCGGCCTCCTCCTCGACCGGGTTGGTCGAGGTCCCCGCAGCCCCCGACTTCGCCTGTGTCTCCGTCATCAACTAGTCCTGTTCGTCAGGCTCGTCGGCATTGCGAGCAATGGCCACGATGGTTACACCGTCTGGCAGGTCCATCAACTTGACCCCCATTGTGTTCCGATCGCGAGTGCGGCGTACAGGCTTCACCGGAGTCCGGATAACTCCGCCGTTACTTGTGATAGCGAAGAGCTCGTCGTCCGGGTTGATGACGACCGCACCCACAAGTCCACCACGACGCTCGGTGATCTTGGCGGTCAACACGCCCTTGCCGCCGCGACCCTGCACCGGGTACTCCTCGATGGGTGTGCGCTTGGCATACCCGCCGTTGGTCGCCACCAAAACATCCATGCCCTCGCGTACGACCTCCATCGCGAGGAGCACGTCGTCCTCACTGAATCGCATGCCTATCACACCCGAGGTAGCCCTACCCATCGGACGCAGAGCCTCGTCGGTGGCGTTGAACCGGATGGCCTGTGCGTTCTTGGACACCAGCAGGAGGTCGTCCTGTGGGCCGGCGAGCGCGGCGCCGACCAGCTCGTCCTCGTCGCGCAGGTTGATCCCGATGATCCCACCGCTGCGGTTGGAGTCGAACTCTTCCAGCCGGGTCTTCTTCACGAGCCCATTCTTGGTGGCGAGCACAAGGTAGGGCGCGACCTGGTAATTGGAGATCACGATCACCTGCGCGATGTGCTCCTCCGGCTGGAAGGCCAGCAGGTTGGCGACGTGCTGGCCCTTGGCCACCCGGTTGGCCTCGGGCAGCTCGTACGCCTTGGCCCGGTAGACCCGGCCCTTGTTGGTGAAGAACAAGATCCAGGAGTGCGTCGAGGTCACGAAGAAGTGGCTGACGATGTCGTCCTGGCGGAGTGAGGCGCCGCTAACCCCCTTGCCGCCCCGGCGCTGCGAGCGGTAGAGGTCGACCTTCGTGCGCTTCGCGTACCCGGTGCGGGTGATGGTGACCACCACGTCCTCGCGGGCGATGAGGTCTTCCATCGAGACCTCGCCGTCGAACGGCACGATCTTGGTGCGGCGGTCGTCGCCCCACTTGGCGACGATCTCGGCCAGCTCCTCCGAGACGATCTTCCGCTGCCGCTCCGGCTTGGCGAGGATGTCCTTGAGGTCGGCGATCTCCAGCTCGATCTTGGCCAGCTCGTCGATGATCTTCTGGCGTTCGAGGGCGGCCAGCCGGCGCAGCTGCATGTCGAGGATCGCCGTGGCCTGCACCTCGTCGATGTCGAGCAGCTGGATCAGGCCGGTGCGGGCCTCCTCCACGGTGGGCGAACGCCGGATGAGCGCGATCACCTCGTCGAGCGCGTCGAGCGCCTTGACCAGACCGCGCAGGATGTGCGCCCGCTCCTCGGCCTTGCGCAGCCGGAACGCCGTGCGCCTGCGGATCACGTCGATCTGGTGCTCGACGTAGTACCGGATGAACTGGGCCAGGTTGAGCGTGCGCGGCACCCCGTCGACGAGCGCCAGCATGTTGGCGCCGAAGGTCTCCTGGAGCTGCGTGTGCTTGTACAGGTTATTGAGCACGACCTTCGCGACCGCGTCACGCTTGAGCACGATCACGATGCGCATGCCCGTGCGACCGGAGGACTCGTCGCGGATGTCCGCGATGCCGGCGAGCTTGCCCTCCTTGACCAGCTCGGCGATCCGCTCGGCGAGGTTGTCCGGGTTGACCTGGTAGGGCAGCTCGGTGACGACGAGGCAGGCGCGCCCCTTCTTGTCTTCCTCGACCTCGACCACCGCGCGCATCCGGATCGACCCGCGGCCGGTCCGGTACGCGTCCTGGATGCCGGCCATGCCGACGATCAGGCCGTAGGTCGGGAAGTCGGGGCCCTTGACGATCTGGATCAGCTCGTCGAGCGTGGTGGCCTCGTCGGCCTCCGGGTGCTCGAGGCACCACTGCACGGCGGCGGCGATCTCCCGCAGGTTGTGCGGCGGGATCTTGGTGGCCATGCCCACCGCGATGCCCTCGGAACCGTTGATCAGCAGGTTGGGGATCCGCGACGGCAGGATTGTGGGCTCCTTGGCCCGGCCGTCGTAGTTGTCCTGCATGTCGACGGTGTCTTCGTCGATGTCCCGCAGCATCTCCATCGCCAGCGGGTCGAGCTTGCACTCGGTGTATCGCATGGCGGCGGCCGGGTCGTTGCCCGGCGAACCGAAGTTGCCGTTGCCGTCGACCAAGGGGTAGCGCAGCGACCACGGCTGGGCCATGCGCACGAGCGCGTCGTAGATGGCGGAGTCGCCGTGCGGATGGAACTGACCCATGACGTCGCCGACGACGCGGGAGCACTTCACGTAGCCGCGGTCCGGGCGGTAGCCCGAGTCGTACATCGCGTAGAGGATCTTGCGGTGCACCGGCTTGAGGCCGTCGCGTACATCCGGCAGCGCTCGGCCGACGATCACGCTCATCGCGTAGTCGAGGTAGGAGCGCTGCATCTCCACCTCGAGGCCGACCGGTTCGACCCGAAGGCGGTTGCCGCCCTCGCCGTTTTCGTCGGCGCTGTTCGAGTCGTCCGGTTCGCTGTCGAATGGAGTGTCCGTCACAATCAAACCCTTATCAGACTAAAAGCCGCATAAAGCCTGTGGACAACGGCTGTGGAAACTGCAAAAGCTGTGGATAACGTTGTGGGGCCGCGCTAGATGTCCAGGAAGCGCACGTCCTTCGCGTTCCGCTGGATGAACGAGCGACGCGCCTCCACGTCCTCCCCCATCAGGACGCTGAAAAGCTCGTCCGCCGTTGCGGCATCATCCAGGGTCACCTGACGCAGCGTACGGGTGGCCGGGTTCATCGTGGTGTCCCACAGCTCCGGGTAGTTCATCTCGCCGAGACCCTTGAACCGCTGGATGTCATCCGGCTTGGCGTTGGGCTTCTTCTCCTGGCGGAGCCGGATCAACCCGTCGCGTTCGCGGTCCGAGTACGCATACTGCGCGTCATCGCCCTTCTTGTTCCACTTGATCTTGTACAGCGGCGGCGCGGCGAGGTAGACGTGGCCCAGCTCGACCAGCGGCCGCATGAAGCGGAAGAGCAGCGTCAGCAGCAGCGTCTGGATGTGCTGGCCGTCGACGTCGGCGTCGGCCATCAGAATGATCTTGTGGTAACGCAGCTTCTCGATATCGAAGTCCTCGTGCACGCCGGTGCCCAGTGCGGTGATCAGGGCCTGGACCTCGTTGTTCTTGAGCACCCGGTCGATCCGGGCCTTCTCGACATTGAGGATCTTGCCGCGGATCGGAAGGATCGCCTGGGTGCGCGGGTCACGGCCCTGCTTGGCCGAGCCACCCGCCGAGTCGCCCTCGACGATGAACACCTCCGACTCGCGCGGGTCGGTCGACTGGCAGTCGGCCAGCTTGCCGGGCATCGAGCCGGACTCCAGCAGCGACTTGCGCCGGGCCAGCTTGCGGGCCTGCGCCGCCGCGATCCGGGCGCGAGCGGCGGCGGTCGCCTTCAAGATGATCATCTTGGCCTCGGCGGGATTGCGCTCCAGCCAGTCGGTCAGCCACTCGTTGCAGACCTTCTGCACGAAGCTCTTCACCGGAGTGTTGCCGAGCTTGGTCTTGGTCTGGCCCTCGAACTGGGGGTTGGCCAGCTTCACCGAGATGATCGCGGCGAGCCCTTCGCGAATGTCCTCGCCGGAAAGCTTCTCGTCGCCCTTGAGGAGCTTCTTGTCCGCACCGTACTTGTTGACCACGGTGGTCAGGGCCGCCCGGAAGCCTTCCTCGTGGGTGCCGCCCTCGTGCGTGTTGATCGTGTTGGCGAAGGTGTAGACCGACTCGCCGTACGACTCGTTCCACTGCATCGCGATCTCGACCGACATGCCGTCGTCCTCGGCGCCGAACTCGATGACCGTCTTGTGGATCGCGCTCTTGGTGTTGTTGAGGTGCCGCACGAAGTCGGCGATGCCGCCCTTGTAGAGGAAGGTCACCTCGCGCGGCTTGCCGTCCTCCTCGATCGTGCGCTCGTCACGCAGGTGGATGGTGAGCCCACGGTTGAGGAACGCCATCTCCTGAAGCCGGCGGTAGATCGTCTCGAACATGAACTCGGTGGTCTCGAAGACCTTCGGGTCCGGCCAGAACGCCACCGAGGAGCCGGTGCGGTTGGTCGTCTCGCCCTTCGCCAGCGGGGTCGGCTTGGAGTCGTGGTACTGCTGGCGGTAGGTGAAGCCGTCCTTCCAGATCTCCAGCTCCATCCGCGCCGACAGCGCGTTGACGACCGAGACGCCAACGCCGTGCAGGCCACCGGAAACCTGGTATGCCTTGCCGTCGAACTTGCCGCCGGCGTGCAGGACGGTCAGCGCCACCTCGACGCCGGGCTTCTTCAGCTTGGGGTGCAGGTCGACGGGAAAGCCGCGGCCGTTGTCGACCACGCGGACCCCGCCGTCGGCGAGGAGGACCACGTCGATGGTGTCGCAGTAGCCGGCCAGCGCCTCGTCGACCGCGTTGTCGACGACCTCCCAGACCAGGTGGTGCAGGCCCCGTTCACCGGTGGATCCGATGTACATACCGGGGCGCTTGCGGACCGCCTCCAAGCCCTCAAGGACGGTAATCGACTCGGCGCCGTATTCCTGCTTCTTCTGCGCTGCCACCCTCGGCCACTTTCTCGCACTGCCCAGCGCTGGTCGGCGCGGGGGCGCGGGGTATGGCGGGCTGTCACGGCGGCAGGGGCGCGCGCCACCGCAACGTATGCTGTGGCGGGCGCTCCAGTCACCGCGGTCGCCCGCGGATCACGTTCACTCCGAGCGCCGGATGCACCGGCGTCTTCGTCGCCTCCAATCTTACTGTGCGGAGGCCGGAAACCGGGTACACGGCACCCCATGCGGGCACCTGAGACCTTCATAGCGGGCCGAATGGCGCCGGTCGCGACTCCCCCCACACGCGGGGCGCCCCGACGCGGAAGACCGCCCAGCGGGACCGAAACTACGGGAGTGCCCACTCGGGGGTCGCGCAAAGGGCACACCGTGTCGTAATTTTGCCCGGCGCCGTTTGAACCACCGGGCGCCTTTTGCACATAGCAGGCGCACGGTCACGCTGCGCTACAGGAGAGGGTGACCCCACGATGGGGCTGGACAACGTCGCCGTGAAATGGCCGCGTACCGGCCGCTTTTACGACCCCGTGGCCCCCGCCGAGTTCGTCGACTTCGCCGAGCTCGCGGACGATCCGCAGGTCTCTGCGCCGACCGCGGCGCTCGCCGGCCACATCGCGAAGACCGGCACGGTGCGCGCCACGGCGTACACGGAGCTGGTCGACCTGCTCCTCGGCCTGGATGGTGTGCTGTACGCCACAGAGGCCGCGGCTGAAGACGAAGACCCAGTGATCGACCCGGACGGCTGCGCCTGGATCGCCGGCGGCCTGGAGCGGTTCGTGGAAAGCCATCGGGAGCACGGCGAGGCGGTCACGTTCGACACGGTGGGCGCGGTGCTGCGCGCGGCCCTCGCCGGCGGCCGCCTGGCCGACCAGCAGCTGCGCTGGCTCGACAACCGCCTCGACGGGCTGCGCGACGAGTCCGGGGGCGCGCCGCAGTGGAGCTTCTCCCGCTCGGAGCTGGGCGTGCTGTCCCGCTTCTACCGCCGGTGCGCCGACCGCGGCTTCGCCGTCTACGCCGACTTCTGACAGCCGATCCTCTTCTCCGGCCTCGTCCGGACGGCCCATCATCACGCTGAGCTACGTGAAGTCGCTCACCGGACCGGGCTAAATCCGCCTTGAAGTAGCCAGACTTGCCCGCGCCACCAGCCGGTGGTGACGGAGAGTCACGGCAGGAGCACAGCACTTCATGGGCACGACGTTCGCCGCCCTGCGACATCGGGACTACCGGATCTGGGCGGGTGCGGGGTTCGTCTCGGTCGCGGGCACGTGGATGCAGGTGCTGGGCGTCAACTGGTACGTCCTGGAACAGACCGGATCCGCCGCCCGGATGGGGTTCGCGGTGCTGCTCCAGGCGCTGCCCGTGCTTCTGCTCGCCTCCTGGGGCGGCGCGCTTGCCGACCGGTTGCCGGCCCGCCCGCTGCTGCTCTCCACCCAGCTCGCGCACGCCGCGCTCGCGGCGGCTCTCGCGGTGATCGCCACGACGTCCGCCGGTGGCCTTCCCGCGGTGTACGCGATCTCGCTCCTCGGCGGCGTGGTCTCGGCCGTGGAGGGACCGGCGATGGGCCGGTTCGGTGCACAGCTCGTGCACCGCGACACCCTCGGCAACGCGCTGGCGCTCGGCTCGCTGACCAACTCGGCCGGCCGCATCCTCGGCATGAGCGCCGGGGGCGCGATGGTGGCCGCCGCCGGACCCGCCCCGCTGTTCGCGGTCAACGCGGTGAGCTTCGTCGCGGTCGTCGGTGCCCTCCTGGCCGTGCGCCCGGCCCACGCGGCCGCGCCGGAACCAGCCCAGGACGGCGGCGTGCGCGCCGGCTTCGCGTACCTGATCCGCCAACCTGTCGTACTCGTTGCGCTCGCGCTGGCGTTCGTGCTCGGCAGCCTCGGTCGCAACTACCAGATCACGATGGCCGCGATGAGCGGCGGGCCGCTCGGCGGCGGCGCCGGCGGCTACGGCGCACTCTCCACCGTCTTCGCGGTCGGCACGGTGGTCGGCGGCTTCGCCGCGGCCCGGCGGCCGTCGCTGGGCTACCGCACGCTGGTCGGCGCCGGCCTGCTCGCCAGCGCGCTGCAATTGGGCGCGGGGCTGATGCCCGGCGTGTGGAGCTTTGCCGCGCTGATCCTGCCGATCGCGGCGGCCGCGGTCCTGATCGACACGACGGTCTCCGCCCGGGTACAGCTCGACACCCGGGAGGAGATGCGCGGTCGGGTGCTGGCCGCACTGACGATTACGGGGTCGGTGGCCGGCGCGGTCGGCGCCCCCCTGCTCGGCTGGCTGGCCGAGCACGTCGGCCCGCGGCAGACCCTCGTGCTGGCCGGCGCGGTCGCCGCGATCGCGTCCGCCGCGACCGGTGTGGCGCTGGCCCGCTTATACGGCCGGCCGGTGCGCCCGGTCGAGGTGCGGATAACGCTGCGCGAGTCGGTCGGCCTGAACGCCGCGCGGCTGCGCGCGAACGCGGCACTCAGCCGTATGTGTCCCGCGGGCCACGGCCCCGCACCCGCCTGGCGCCGCGTGACCAGGACGGCGCGGCCGGTCCGTGAATGTGCAGCTTGCGCACCACGTTATGGCCGACTTCGGCGGCGATCCGCCGGAGCAAGGACGCGGCCAGCAGCCGCAGCTGGGTCGCCCACGCGGTAGATTCCGCCTCCACGGTCAGCTCGCCGTCGTCGAGCTTGATCGGGCGGCTGTGCTTGGCGATGTCTGGACCGACCACGCGCTCCCAGGCCCCGAAGACCGTGGCCTCCGCCGCCGGCCGCTGCCACCCCCGTGCCTTGACAAGCTTGGCGAGCACGTCGCCGAACACCTGCGGGTCGCGGGGGTCGGGCCCCGGTCCGGAATATCCCCGCGCGCGCCGGCCGCCGACCACCGGTCGCCCGTCGTCCCCATTGGACGGAGTACGCCGGCGGGGTGCGGCCGCCTGCCGGCGCGCTTTTGCCGCGTCGAGAACGGCACGGGCCAACTCCGGTCCGGCCTTCGGGCTTTCGGGCTCATCCGACACGGTGCACCCGTCCTTCCGCCACCTCGTAGCGTGACCCGCGGAGAACCGCCGGCACGTCCTCGGCAACCGCGCACGTTACCAGCAGCTGGCTCGCGCCACCGACAAGTTCGGCCAGGCGGGCGCGGCGGCCGGCGTCGAGCTCGGCGAAGACGTCGTCGAGCACGAGTACGGGCTCGATGCCCTCGGTGCGCAGCAGGTCGTACGCGGCGAGCCGGAGCGCCAGCGCGTACGACCAGCACTCGCCGTGGCTCGCGTAGCCCTTGGCGGGCAGGTCGCCGAGCGTAAGCGTGAGGTCGTCGCGGTGCGGGCCGACCAGCGTGACGCCACGCTCCACTTCGGACGATCGCGACTCGACGAGCGCGGCGGCCAGCGCGGCCTGGAGCGCCTCACGGTCGGGCGGGTCGACCGGCACGGTGGCCTTGTACGCGATCGACGCGCTGCCCTTGCCGGCCGCCACCGCGTCGTACGCCTTCGTCACGTGCGGGGCAAGCGCGGCGACCAGCTCCAGGCGGCCGGCCAGCAGCTCGGCGCCGTGGTGGGCCAGGTGTGCGTCCCAAACGTCGAGTGTGGACAGATCGCCGCCCCGGCTGCCGCCGGTCTTGCGGGCCAGGTACGCCGTGCGGAGCAACGCGTTGCGCTGCTTGATCACCCGGTCGTAGTCGGCGCGCACGCCCGCGTACCGCGGCTGCCGCGCGACGAGCAGGTCGTCGAGGTAGCGGCGGCGCTCGCCCGGGTCGCCGCGGATCAGCTCGAGGTCTTCCGGCGCGAAGAGGACGAGCCGCAGCGCGCCGAGCACGTCGCGCGCCCGCCGCACCGGCGAGCGGCCGAGCCGGGCCCTATTGGCCTTGCCCGGCACGAGCTCCAGCTCGACCAGCAGCTCGCGTCCATCGTGGACGATCATGCAGCGGATCACCGCTGCCGCCGCGCCGGCCCGGACCAGCGGAGCGTCGGTGGCCACGCGGTGGCTGCCCAGCGTGGCGACGTAGCCGAGCGCCTCGATCAGGTTGGTCTTGCCGACGCCGTTGTGGCCGACCAGCACCGACCCGCCCGGCTCGAGATCGACCTCCACCCGCTCGTACGAGCGGAAGTCGACAAGCTCGAGCCGTTTGACGTACATCGGGCGGCTACGGCCGCTTGCGGACCGCGTGCCCGCCGAACTGCTGGCGCAGCGCGGCGACCGCCTTCATGGCCGGCGAGTCGTCCTGCCGGGACACGAAACGGGCGAACAGGGACGCGGCGATCACGTTCATCGGGACGGCCAGCCGGATCGCCTCCTCGACGGTCCAGCGCCCCTCGCCGGTGTCCTCCGTGTAGCCGCTCAGGTTGGCCAGATCCGGATCCTCGTCGAGCGCCCGGTCGAGCAGGTCGAGCAGCCACGACTCGACGACCGAGCCGTCCCGCCAGGACTTGATGACGCCGGGCACGTCGGTGACGAGCTCGGATGCGGTGAGCAGCTCGTAGCCCTCCGCGTACGCGTGCATCAGGCCGTACTCGATGCCGTTGTGGACCATCTTGGCGTAGTGGCCGGCGCCGACCGGGCCGGCGTGCACGAAGCCGAACTGGCCCTGCGGCTTGAGCGCCTCGAAGACCGGCTCCAGCCGCGACACGTGCTCGGGGTCGCCACCGACCATCAGCGCGTACCCGTTTTCCAGGCCCCAGACGCCGCCGGAGACGCCGACGTCCATGTAGCCGATGCCCTGCCGCCCCAGCCGCTCGGCGCGTGGCGCGTCGTCGCTGAAGCGGGAGTTGCCGCCGTCGATGATGAGGTCGCCCTCGGCGAGGAGGGTGGCCAGCTCCTCGATCGCCGCGTCGGTCACCGCGGCCGGCACCATCACCCACACGGCACGCGGCGGCGCCAGCCGCTCGACCAGCTCGGCCAGGCTGGCGACGTCGGACACGTCCGGGTTGCGGTCGTATCCGATGACCTCGTGGCCGGCAGTGCGCAGCCGCCCACGCATGTTGCCGCCCATCCGGCCAAGGCCCACAAGCCCTAGCTGCATGACTCTGATCCCCCCTGTTTGTCCCGGCTAGTTGTGCCTGCTGTCGCGCCGGATAGCCCGATCAGCGGGTTACCCGGATTGGCATGATCAGATAGCGGTAGCCAGGGACGATCTCACCATCCTCGCCCGCCGGCGAGATCACGGCCGGCTTGAAGGCGTCGACGAACGACAGCATCGCGGTGGGGGAACCGAGCGCGGCGAGGCCGTCGAGCAGGTACTGCGGGTTGAAGCCGATGGTCAGCGGCTCGCCGGTGAAGGCGGCCTCCATCGCCTCGCTGGCCCGCGCCTCCTCGGTGCCGCCGGCCTCGACCACCAGCCCTTCGTCGCTGAAGCTCAACAGGACCGGCGTCGTGCGGTCGGCGACGAGGGCGACGCGGCGGACCACCTCGTTGAGGGCGGCGACCGACACACGGGCCTCGGCGTTGTGCGAGGCCGGGAAGAGTGAACGCACCGGCGGGTAGTTGGCACCGTCGAGCAGGCGGCTGGTGGTGCGCCGCGCGCCACCCACAAAACCGATCATGCCCTCGCCGGCGCCGCCGTGGGCGAGCGCCATCGTCACGTCGCCGCCGAGCGGGCCGAGCGTCTTGGCGGTATCGGCGAGAGTGCGGGCGGGCACGAGCGCGTTCATGCTCAGGTCGGGGTTTTCCGGGCGCCACTGCATCTCGCGCATCGCGAGGCGGTAGCGGTCGGTGGCGAGCATCGCCAGCGAGCTGCCATTGAGCTCGATGCGGACGCCGGTCATCATCGGCAGCGTCTCGTCGCGGCCGGCGGCGATCGCGACCTGGGCCACCGCGGAGGCGAACTCGGCCGCGTCGACCGTGCCGGCGCTGTCGGGCATCTCGGGCAAGGTCGGGTAGTCCTCGACGGGCATGGTGGGCAGCGTGAAGCGGGCGCTGCCGCAGACAAGCTCCAGGTGCGCACCGACGGCCGCGATGTCGACCGGCTTGGCGGGCAGCGCCTTGGTGATCTCGGCGAGCAGGCGGCCGGACACGAGGGCCGCGCCGTCGGCGTCACCTTGCACGTCGACGCTCACCTGACTGGAGACCTCATAGTCGAAGCCGGACACGTTGAGCTGCCCCTCGGTCACCCGCATCATCACTCCGGCGAGCACCGGCACCGAAGGCCGGTTGGGCAGGCTCTTCGCCGTCCACGCCACGGCGTCGGCGAGCGCGTCGCGCTCAACTCGGAACTTCATGCCTGTGCCTCCGCGTCGACTCGGTGGTGTGGCGGTCCGGGCCGTGAGCGCCGGCGCAGAACCGCCCTACCGACCATAGGGCTCCCCGGCCGGCGGCGTACGCCCACCCCCGGTGGTTTGCCCGATCAGATACCTAGGTTGGCCCGGCGGGAGCCGGTCCACAGAACGCACAACGCCGGTGATTGATTTTTGTTGTCTTAGAAGGATCAAGTTCATCGTCTTCATAGGGCCTGTGTGAACTGTGGAGGACGGGCGTCTCCCCTGGCCAGGCCGTTATCCACCGGTGGTTTGGCTGTGGAGAAGCAGGGTAGGAAGCGGGCCGTCCCTCCACAGGTTGGCGATCGAGCAATGGTTGTCCACCTCTGTCCACCGGTCATCCACCGGCTATCCCCCGGGTTTCTCCCCAGGTCTGTGGAGAGCGTGGTGGAGGTCCCCCACGACTTTTCCCCAGAACCTTCAACACCTCGTACACACCTGCGCCATCGGTCGTGGACAGTCTTGTTACCCGCCGTACACGTCCACAGCGGTTTCCCCAGGAGTTGTCCACAGGTTGTGGGTAACCCTTCGCAAGAACACAAGGTGTTGTCCACCGACAGTGGACACAGCGTGTGGACGCGTGTGGACGGATGTGGAAAGCAGACTTTCGGCCAGGATCTGCGGGCACGCCTGTGTGTTCCCGGACCGTCGGGGCGACGGCTCGCTGGTCCGGGGCGGGCTGTCAGGAGTTCTGCTTGATCCGGTTGGTCAGCTCGGCGATCTGGTTGTACAGCGAGCGGCGCTCGGCCATCTGCTGACGGATCTTCCGGTCGGCGTGCATCACGGTGGTGTGGTCGCGGCCGCCGAAAGCCTGCCCGATGCGGGGCAGTGACAGGTCGGTGAGCTCGCGGCACAGGTACATGGCAACCTGGCGGGCGTTGACGAGCACCCGCGAGCGCGAGTGGCCGCGCAGGTCTTCGAGGCTCACGCCGAAGTAGTCGGCCGTCGACACCATGATCTGGTCAGCGGTGATCTCGGGCCCCGAGCCGTCCGGGATGAAGTCGCGCAGCACCTCTTCGGCCAGCGACAGCTCGACCGCCGAGCGGGTCAGCGACGCGAACGCGGTCACCCGGATGAGCGCGCCCTCGAGCTCGCGGATCGAGTTGGCGATCCGCGAGGCGATGAACTCCAGCACGTCCGGCGGCGCGAACAGCCGCTCCTGTGCGGCCTTCTTCTGGAGGATCGCGATGCGGGTCTCCAGGTCGGGCGGCTGGATGTCGGCGAGCAGGCCCCACTCGAACCGGGTACGCAGCCGGTCTTCGAGCGTCGCGAGCTGCTTCGGCGAGCGGTCCGAGGTGATGACGATCTGCTTGTTCGCGTTGTGGAGCGTGTTGAACGTATGGAAGAACTCCTCCTGCGTCCGCTCCCGGTTTTCCAGGAACTGGATGTCGTCGATCAGGAGGATGTCGACGTCGCGGTAGCGCCGCTGGAAGGCGCTCGTCTTGTCGTCGCGCAGCGAGTTGATGAAGTCGTTGGTGAACTCTTCGGTCGAGACGTACCGCACGGAGCGGGCGTTGCCGAGCGTGGTGGCGTAGTGGCCGATCGCGTGCAGCAGGTGGGTCTTGCCCAGCCCGGAGCTGCCGTAGATGAACAGCGGGTTGTACGCCTTGGCCGGCGACTCCGCGACCGCGACCGCCGCCGCGTGGGCGAAGCGGTTGGACGAGCCGATGACGAACGTCTCGAACATGTACTTGGGGTTGAGGCGGTTGCCGCCCGACTCGGTACCTCCACCGGGCCGGCGGTCGTCGCGGGCGGGACCGCCCGGACGGTGATCGCGCCCCGCGGTGCCCCGGTCGGACATGGCCGCCGCGCGGCCGGGACCGCTGTCGGGCCCGGAGTCATGGCGCAGGTCTCGGGTAGTCGGCTCGTCCCGGCGAGTGAGGTCCGGATGGTGCATGTCGTCCCGGTAGTCGGGGACGGCCTCGGCGTGCACGGGCAGCCGGTCGGTGTCGCCGAGCGACTCGGTCGCCTGGCGCGGCGCGGAGAAGAGCGCGCCCTGCCCCTGCTCTGGGTCGCGGGCCATGGGCACGGACGCGGAACCGGTCGCCGGCGCGGCCGCGGGCGACATCGGGTGCTGTGCCGAGCCGGTCGGCTCCTCCTCCACGAAGGCGCCCTCGAACCCGTCGTCGCCGGCGTCGAGGTCGGCCGGGCTGCCGTAGATGGTGCCGGCCGGGCGGCCCTGCCCGTCTTCCGGCGGCCGGATCGTCACGGCCACCTGGATCGGCCGGCCGAGCCGGCGGGAGAGCGCGTCGGTGATCGCCGGGCGCAGGCGCGACTCGATGACGTCGCGGGTGAACGCGTCCGGCACGGACAGCAGCGCGATGTCCTCGACGATGGCACCAAGGCGGGTCAACCGGAGGTACGCGCGCTGCTGCGCCGAGACGATCTCGTCAGCCAGCTCCTCGGTCGCCGCCATCCAGACGACGGCCAGATCATTCTCGGCCACCCCTCGCGCCACCCCCTTCGCCCTCCGAGCGCCCCGGGCTGCCCCCGTTGCCGCCAGTCGTCCACAAGTTATCCACAGCCTGTGTACCGACCGATTGTGGTTTCCAGCCTGACGCTCCAGCGGAGCTCGCTCGGCCTGCGACGACGCTGGAAGCGGTACACCGTGCCGAACGACTGACTGCCTCGTCCGGTTTTGCACCGATTTGTAGCGGCAGTGACCCCCTGTCGCGGACCGGCAATCGGGCACGCTAACAGCGTTGTCCACAACCCTTCAACCGCTGTCCACACCGGTTCGTTGTCGGTGGCCGCGAAACCGCGCATTGAGGCCACTGCCCACGGTGATGCGGGAAGCACACGCCGTTCCGAAAGCCCTCCTCGATGCCTCCCCGGACCCGACCGTTTGACGGTGATTGCCGGTCTGCGTAAGCTTGAGCGGCTGCTCCGTGGCCTGACGGAGCGCCTCGTGCTGAGCAAAATGCACCCGGTAGTGAAGACGGAGATTAGACGTGAGCAAGCGCACCTACCAGCCGAACAACCGCCGGCGTGCCAAGACCCACGGTTTCCGGCTGCGCATGCGCACCCGTGCCGGCCGTGCCATCCTCTCCGCCCGTCGCTCGAAGGGGCGCACCCGCCTGTCGGCCTGAGCCCGGCGGGCAGGTCGAAGGTGAGGCAGTCGTGCTGGCCGCGGCGCAGCGACTGCGGCGCAGCAGCGACTTCGCCGCAGCGGTACGCGGCGGCCGTCGTGCCGGCCGCGGGTCCGTGGTCGTCCACCTGACCGTCCCACAGCAGACCGAGCTTTCCGAGCCGGCGCCCACCGACGATTCTTCGGTGCGCGCCGGCTTCGTCGTGTCCAAGGCCGTCGGCGGGGCGGTGACGCGCAACACGGTGCGCCGCCGGCTTCGCCACCTCGTCCGCGAGCGCCTGGCCACCCTGCCACCGGGGAGCGTCCTGGTCGTGCGTGCCCAGCCCGGTGCGGCCACCGCGCCCTACGAGAGGCTCGGCGCCGACCTGGACGCCGCACTCGCCGCCGCCCGCAGGCCGGGCCGAGACCGCCCGGGTGGCAGAGGGGCGCGGCGGTGAGTGACGAGCGGCACGGCCAGCCGGCTCCACGCCCCCGGCTCGGGATAGCGGCCCGGGTGCTGAGCGCACTGGTCATCGCGTACCGTCGTTGGATAAGCGCGGCATTGCCGGCGCGCTGCCGGTTCTACCCGTCATGTAGTGCGTACGCCCTCGAGGCCATCGCCACACACGGCGCCTTGCGGGGGACCGGCCTCGCGACCTGGCGGTTGTTGCGCTGCCACCCGTTCCACCCCGGCGGGTACGATCCCGTGCCCCCACCCAAGAGCCACCGTCGTGCTGATGTGACTGGAGCCCCGAATTGAGTCTCGACTGGATCTACTGGGCGATCTCGTGGATCCTGCTGCGCTGGCATTCGCTGTGGGAAACGATCGGCATCCCGGATGGCACCGTCTTGGGCACCAACTGGGCCTGGATTCTCGCCATCTTCTTCCTGGTGGTCACCCTCCGGGTGATCCTCTTCCCGGTCTTCGTCAAGCAGATCAAGTCGCAGCGCGCGATGCAGGCGTTGCAGCCGCAGGTCAAGGCCCTCCAGGAAAAGCACAAGGGTGACCGGGAGACGCTCCAGAAAGAAATGATGGAGCTCTACCGGAAGGAGAAGGCCAATCCGCTCATGGGCTGCCTGCCCATGTTCCTTCAGATTCCGGTCTTCCTCGGCCTCTTCCACGTGCTCCGTCGGCTCGACCCGTTCCAGACGATCAACACGACGATCTACGGGTGGAGCCAGGCGCAGTGGGATAGCGCCGTGCACGCGAAGCTCTTTACCGCGCCGATCGCCGCCTCGTTCCGTTCCTCGTCGTCCGAGCTGCAAGGCCTCGGCGCCGACGGCACGACGGTAAAGATCATCGCGGGCATCCTGGTCGCGATCATGATCGCGACGACCTACCTCACCAGCCGCCAGATGATCCTGAAGACCGGCTGGGCCGAAGACCCGCAGCAGCGCATGATCCAGCGCCTCATGCTCTACGGCATCCCGGCCTCGCTGCTCATCTCCGGCGGCATCTTCCCGATCGGCGTGATCATCTACTGGGTGACCAACAACCTGTTCACGCTCGGCCAGCAGCAGTGGGTGCTCCGCAAGTACCCGCCGCCGGTGATCAACAACAAGAGCGGCAAGGCGGTGCCCGGTCCGGGCGCCCGCAAGGCGGCCCCGGCGAAGCAGCAGGACAAGCCGGCGAGCCGGTTCAGCCGTTCCAAGAACAACGGCGCGGTGCAAGACACCAAGCCGGCGGTCGACGGCAAGGCCCTCGCACCGCGGCCCGGCGCCAAGCCGGTGAATCCGAAGAAGCGCAAGCCCGCCAAGCGCCAGGGTTGACGCGACCGGTGCCCGCCGGCTGGCCGGCGGGCACCGCGGCGCTCCCCCGGCGACCGCGAATGGCGGCCCAAACAACAGACGTGCCCGTGGACGCAGGCAAGCACTCGCCCGCCCCGGGAAACCAGCGGACCGGAGACGGTCCAGCCGAGCGAGTACGGAGATGAGACCGGTGACCGACACCAGCGTTCCCCAGACCGACCAGTCCCTCGACGACGAGTTGGACGCCCAGCCGGATGCGGTGGAGGACGGCGAGGACGAAGACGTCAAGGAGGCGGACGCCGCCCCCAGCGACACGGATCTCTTCCGGCAGAGCGAGATCGCCGCGGACTACGTGGAGGGCCTGCTGGACATCCTCGACTACGACGGCGACATCGACGAGCTGGTCTCCGCCGGCCGGCCGGTCGTCGAGGTGGTCGGCGGGCGTCTCCAGCCGCTGGTCGGCCAGCGCGGCGCCACGCTGGAGGCGCTCCAGGAGCTGACCCGCCTGGCCGTGTTCCGGCAGACCGGCACGCCCAGCCGGCTGCTGCTCGACGTCGGGGGCTACCGGGCCAACAGGCGCAAGGAGCTCGCCGCCGTCGCCAAGAACGCCGTGGAGAAGGTGAAGGAGTACGGCGAGCCGGTGCGCCTGGAGGCGATGTCCGCGTTCGAGCGCAAGTGCGTACACGACGTGGTCAACGCGCTCGCCGGCGTGGAGAGCGAGTCGGAGGGTGTCGAGCCCAACCGGCGCATCGTCGTGCGTCCGGTCACCGACTAGCCACGTGCCCAGCGACGTCTCTTCCGGCCCGGGTGGTTCGCCACCCGGGCCGTTGCCTGTGCCCGCCGGCGCGCTGTTCGGTGACCGGCTCGACCGTGCCGTGGCGTACGCGGAGCTGCTCGCGACCGAAGGGGTCGTGCGCGGCCTCATCGGTCCGCGCGAGGCGCCGCGCATCTGGGATCGCCACCTGCTCAACTGCGCGGTAGTTGCCGAACTGATCCCGGAGGGGGCTTCTGTCGTAGACGTGGGGTCCGGTGCCGGTTTGCCCGGTATCGTGCTTGCTGTGGCACGGCCTGACCTCACGGTCACCCTGGTCGAGCCACTGGCACGACGGACCGCCTTCCTGGCGGAGGTGGTGACGGAGCTCGACCTCGACCGGACCGTGGAGGTGGTCCGGGCGCGGGCCGAGGAGGTCGCCGGGAGGAGTCCCGCTGACATCGTCACCGCTCGGGCGGTCGCGCCACTCGACCGGCTCGCTGGCTGGTGTCTACCCCTCGCCGCCATCGGTGGGCGGCTGCTCGCGCTCAAGGGCGCCTCGGCCGCCGACGAGGTGGCGGCACACCGTGACGCGATCGGTCGGCTGGGCGGTGCCACGCCGGTCGTACGGCGATGCGGGGTCGGTCTCATCGACCCGCCGACGACCGTCGTGGAGATCGTCCGGGAGCGCGCCGTCGGGCCGGCACGGTCAAAGGCATCGCGGGGGGCGAGCCGCCGGTCTACATCGGACGGTGGCACCGCGCGCGGGGGTAGAGCGCGGAGGGGTTAGATGGTTGGGCGGCCACGAACTGTTGGTATCGGATGGCCGCCGGACGCGGTACCAAGATATGGCGGTGTACTGCGGCGTGTATGCGGCTTTCTCCTGTATGTCGTACCGCCGCGGGGTGCCAGTCGGGCTCATGTGTCGGACACCAATGGCCTCTCGCGCCCATCGGCCGTAGGCTGGCCGCGCGTCGATAGTGTGGAACCGGCGGCGGCTCCTGTGCGGCAGCGTCCCCCGCTGCCCGTCGGGCCGCACGCGTCGCCGGGGCATCCGGGCGCGAGTGCTGTTATGGCCGACCCATCCGAAGTGGACAGGGATGACACGGTGCAGGACAACGGTAGGTACGACGATTCGGGGTTGAGCCACCCCGGCGGCTATCGCGCGGGCGGTGCCGCTGTTTCACGTGGAACCGACTACGAGGGCTGGTCCGTCGGCCGCGCCGTTCCCGGGCAAGGGAGCGATCCGCACGCCGTGCCACAGCCGCGGGCCGGCAGCGGATACGACCGCCCCGCCCGCCCTGACGGCGAGCCGGGTCCGGCCACCGGGAGGTCAGCAGTGCCAGAGCGTACGCCTCAGCCGCCGACGGGCTACCCGACCGGCGCACCCGACGATCCGCATCGCCGTCCCAACCCGGCGCCTAGGCCGCAGCCGCCCGCGCCGTCGTCGGCTCCTCCGGCGGTCTCCCCCGCCAGCGCTCCCGCGCCGGCTCGGGCCACGGCGTCGGTAAAGCCTGTCTCAGGCGCCGCGCCGTCACCCTCTCCAGCGCCACCTTCCGACACGCCCGCGCCGGCAGCAGGGCCTTATGGGGAGGAAGGAGGGGTTGACGCGTACGTTTCACGTGAAACCCCGTCGCGTGAAGAGGATGATCCACCGTTGGCTATGGAGGCAATGCGCGCAGTTCAGATCCTGAACCCGAGTGGCGAGGTCACCATGCCTCGCCCCGCCCGGTCGAGGATCATGTGCGTGGCAAACCAGAAGGGCGGCGTCGGTAAGACCACGACCACCGTAAACCTGGCCGTGGCGCTCGCCCTCCACGGCAACCGGGTGCTGGTGGTCGACCTCGACCCGCAAGGCAACGCCTCCACTGGGCTCAACGTGCCGCACCACGCCGGCATCCCGGACGTGTACGACTGCTTGATCGACAACGTGCCGCTGGCTGACGTCGCCCAGGCCGTCGAGGGGATCCCGAACCTCTGGTGTGTTCCCGCGACGATCGACCTCGCTGGCGCCGAGATCGAGCTCGTCTCGGTGGTCGCCCGCGAGTCCCGGCTCTCCCGCGCGATCACCGCGCACCCGGAGAAGTTCGACTACGTCTTCATCGACTGCCCGCCCTCGCTGGGGCTGCTGACGGTCAACGCGTTGGTGGCGGCCCAGGAGGTGCTGATCCCGATCCAGTGCGAGTACTACGCGCTGGAGGGCCTCAACCAACTGATCAACAACATCAACCTCGTCAAGCAGCACCTGAACCCGACGCTCGACGTCTCCACGATCCTGCTGACCATGTACGACCGCCGCACCCGCCTGGCCGACGCCGTCGAGCAGGACGTGCGCAACCACTTCGGCGACAAGGTGCTTCAGGCGGTCATCCCCCGCAACGTCCGCGTCTCCGAGGCGCCCAGCTACGGCCAGTCGGTCATGACCTACGATCCCGGTTCGCGGGGCGCCACGAGCTACTTCGAGGCCGCTCAGGAAATCGCGGAGCGCGGGGTCAAACTGGGAGGAGCGGCGTGAGGCAGCCGTTCGTCGATGATCGGGAGAGTGCGGCATGAAGAACCGTCCGCGCGGCGGGCTCGGGCGCGGGCTGGGGGCGCTGATCCCCACCGCGCCCGCACAGCCGTCGGGTGGCGAAGAGGCGGCTGACGCGACGGCGTCGCCCGGTGCTGGAGAGGCTGCCGCCACTGAGAGCGCGCCACCTGCCCACGTGTCGCCGGCCGAGCTGGCCTTCACGCCCGGGGCCACCACGAGCCACCTCGCCCCCGTGCCCGGCGCCCGCTTCGCCGAGATCCCGGTCGGGTCGATCGTGCCCAACCCGAAGCAGCCACGGCACGTCTTCGACGAAGAGGCCATGGAGGAGCTCAAGACCTCGATCCAGGAGGTAGGGCTGCTCCAGCCGATCGTGGTGCGCGAGCTCGACGGCGAGAAGTACGAACTCGTCATGGGCGAGCGCCGCTGGCGTGCCGCCCAGGCGACCGGCCGCGACACGATCCCGGCCATCGTGCGCGACACGCGCGACGACGCGATGCTCCGGGACGCGCTGCTCGAAAATATCCACCGCGCCAACCTCAACCCCTTGGAAGAGGCGGCCGCGTACCAGCAGCTGCTGGAGGAGTTCGGGGCGACGCACGAGGAGCTGGCCAAGCGCATCGGCCGGAGCCGCCCGCAGATCTCGAACACCATCCGGCTCCTCAACCTTCCGGCGCAGGTGCAGCGCCGCGTGGCGGCCGGGGTGCTGTCGGCGGGCCACGCCCGCGCGCTCCTCGGCCTGGAGGACAACGAGGCGCAGGAGGAGCTGGCGCTGCGGATCGTCGCGGAGGGCCTTTCGGTGCGCGCCACCGAAGAGCTCGTCGCGCTGGCCGTCGCCGAGGGCCCGAGCCCCGCGGCCAAGCCGGCCAAGCGCCGCGTCAAGGCACACGCACCCGCACTCAGCGATCTCGCCGAGCGCCTGTCCGACCGCTTCGACACCCGCGTCAAGGTCGACATCGGTCGCAGTAAGGGGAAGATCACGATCGAGTTCGCCACTGTGGACGACCTCGAACGGATCGTGGGCATCATCGGAGTGGAGCGGACGGAGCAGCCACCGGAGTAGCCCGCAGCGCCCCGTCGTCTAGTGGCGGCCGTGAACCCGACTCGGGGGTTCACGGCCGCCGTCGTTTCACGTGAAACGGTCGGGCGTGGGCTGCTCGCTCTGCCGGACGTGGCGGGGTGGGTCGGTGGGCTAGGCGCTGTGGTCGAGGCTCGACCCTTCGTGGCGGTCTCCGGTCGAACGGCGGTCGCCCGCGGGAGGTTTGCTGAGTCCGGGTACCGCGTGCCGGTTGGCTTGGGGCGCCGTCTTGGGCCGTGGCAGGAGCAGCCGAGGACATGGCCCAGCTGTGGGCGGGCCGTGGAGAACGCGCCGCGATCCGCACCCGTTGTCCATCTCGCCGGCGGTTCATCTCCGGGAGCGGCGGGACCACGTCGCGGTGGCGGCTCCCCGACTCCCCGGCGGTGATGGCAGCGCGGCGGTTGCGGTGCCGGCGCCGGCCGCGGTGATGGCGCGCTCCGGTTGTCGTGCGGTATTGGCAGTCCGACGGTGATGCGGCGTGGCAGTCCGAGCGTTAGGGCGACGCCGCCGTAGCGGTGCGGCAGCGGCGCTGTCGCAGTGCCGCCCTGCGGCGGGTGCGCCCGCGGTGTGGCTCCGGCGCTGTGCGGGTGGCGCTTCTGGCGGCGTGTGGACGGCGGCGCTCCGGGTGGTGGCAGAGGAGGCCGATGGCGACTGGCCGAGGCAGCGACGGCGGCCAGACGGGTGGGCCGCACACGGCCTTGGGCGCCACCGTTGCCTTCGGAGCACCGTCTCGCAACCGCTCCCCCGTGTGGCCCGTGGGCACCCAGCCGTCAGCGCCGTCTTCCCGGCGACACCGAGGTGTGGGTTCGGCCGCGGCGGGCTTCTAGGGAAACGGCGCATCTGTGGCCGGCTCCGCGACACCAGTAGCCAACGGCGGCGGCCGTCGGCGCTGACCGCCACGGCCGAGGGCCGGCGCCAGTGTGCCCGAGGCGGAGACGGACTCGTCGGGGGCGTCAGGTCTGCCGGCGATTCCACCGCGCAGGCGAGGTCACCCGCCCCGGGTCCGGGCAGTCGTGAGGGAACTGTCCAACTGGGTCGGGTTCAGTCGAATGCCGAGACGCGAGCCGGTCGCTGTAGCCCGCTCGATAGAGACACCACCGCCGGGGCGATCTCGGGAGCCGGACACGGCGGTGCACCGAGACCGTGTGACCGAAGAAGATCGGCCCTCGCCGCCGGGTCGCCATCGCATGTGCCGGGGACGCCGAGCGGGGAACGCCACCCGGCTGCCTCCCCGAGAACCACACGAAACCGCAGCCGCCAAATGACGCCGAGGCCCATCGACACCCGCACGCGGAACGGGCGCCGGGTCTCATCGGCGGCCTGCCAAATCTGGGCGACCGATGGTCCTCCACCAAGCGGCCTCGATCCCCGTCGGCCGCTGAGGCTGACGCCAGAGGATGCGGGAGCGAAGTCAGGACGGCTCGGCCCGTCGCAGAGCATCACGACCGCCAGCGGAGGGCCCCCGCGTCACCAGAGAACAGGAGAAGTCGATCACCGATGTTTCCCGTGAAACATCGCCTCCACCGGTCGTCGTCGCACCCGATGGAAGCAGCCTCGCCACGACTCGCCTAGAGAACGAAGGACCCCTCCCTCGCGCGGAACCATCGCCCTGCGAGGGACGGCACCCCAGCCGGCGATCACCAAACACGTGGTTCATGTTTCACGGGAAACGAGCCGCCGCCTGCGCCCCCCGTTTCACGTGAAACCACGGGCCTGCACAATCCACAGAGGTTATCCACAGACGGGCCAGATTCGAGAGAAAGTGCCGGTCGGGGACGGTGGTTGCCTGTGGACAGAGAAGGTGGCGTCCGCCCGAAACGGGGAAGGACAGCGGTCCTGAACTCCGTTAGGGTCAGCCTCGTGCCAGACACAGCATCCCCCGTTCCTGACTTCACGAAGTGGCCCTCCTTCCCTTTCGAGGGCGACCTGCGGGTCAAGCCACTCGACCCGCCGGTGGACAACGAGCCGGCGCGCAAGGGCGAAGACGCAGCGGACTGTAGCGCGTGCAACGCGCCCGACGAGTCGTACATCTGGGTCAGTGAGCGATGGCGTGTGCGCGCCATGGATCGGCCCACCGGACTGCCGATGGTGCTCATCCTGGAGTCCCGCTCGCACCTCGATCTGGGCGACCTGCCCAACCTGTTGGCGGCCGAGCTCGGCGTGATGACGGTGCGGCTGGAGCGGGCTGTCCGGTCACTCGACGGCGTGGCACGCGTCCACGTAAACCGGTGGGGAGACGGGTCGGCACACCTGCACATGTGGTTCCTCGCCCGGCCGTACGGGCGGCTGCAACTGCGTGGCACGTTCCTCTCGCTGTGGGACGACATCCTTCCGCCGATCTCCGAGTCGACGTGGCGGGAAAACCTCGCGCTCGTCGCCGCGTGGTTGGCGGAGTTCGGCGGCAGGCCGCTCGCCGAGCCGCCGCGGATCGAGTGGCAGGCGCCGTCGAGCCTGGTGCAGCAAGCGGAGGCCGAGGCGGCCAGCCTCGCTCAGCAAGCCGAGGCCGACGACACCTCAGTGGCGCTCATCGAAGCACCCGCCGACGAGGAGACCGCTGCCGAGGACGCCACCGCCGAGGACGCCACCGCCGAGGACGCCACCGCCGAGGACACTGCTGCCGAGGACACCGCCACCACCACCGCCGAGGACACCACCACCGAGGACACCGCCGCCGAGGCGACTCGCGACGGCGCGACCGCCGACCTCACCAGGAAGGCCGCAACCCAAGTGGCGACCTCAAGCGCAGCCGCGCCAGCCACCGACCCGGCACCAGCCGGCGAAGCCAAGCCGGCGGAAGCCACCGTCGACGAAGACGCCGCCACCGTCGACCTGGCGCGCCAAGGCCAGCCCGCCCCCGCCGTCCCGGCCGCCAGGTCCGCCGAGCAGTCCGAGGCCCGCGGAGGAACACCCGAACACCAGCGCGCCACGACCTGAACCAACCGACCAAGCAACGCGCCCCCGCACCGGGACTACCCGGCACGGGGGCGCTTGTGTCTGGAGGCTCAGGATCCGCGTCGAGCCGCTTGCTCCACCAAGGTGGCCAGCAGCCTGCCGAAGTCGAGCCCGGCCGCCTGCACCGCCAACGGCAGCAGTGACGTCTCCGTCATGCCGGGCGACACGTTTACCTCGAGTACGTGCGGCTGGCCTTCCGGGTCGACGATCAGGTCGACGCGCGAGAGATCGCGCAGCCCGAGTGCCGAGTGCGCCGCGATCGCGGTCTTGGCCACCACCGCCGCCACGTCCGGGTCGAGCCGGGCCGGCGCGTGCCATGTGGTGAGGCCGGCGGTGTACCGGGCGGCGTAGTCGTACACCCCGTTGCGCGGCACGATCTCGACGGCTGGCAGCGCCTGCGGTCCCTCGCCTTGGTCGACGACCGACACCGCCACGTCCATGCCGGCGACGTACCGCTCGACGAGCGCCGTGGAGTCGTACGCGAAGCAACCCACCATCGCGGCTGGGAGTGCCGTCGCGTCCCGGACCACCGCGGCGCCCAGGCCGGAACCACCCTGCGCGGGCTTGACCATCAGCGGCAGGCCCAACCGGTCGGCGATACGATCGAGCACCGCCACCGCACCGAGCTCGGAGAAGCGGTCATGTGGCAGCGCGACCCAGTCGGGTGTGGGGATGCCCGCCTCGCGCAGCACCGCCTTCGCCGACGGCTTGTCCCAGGCGAGGCGTGCCGAGCGGGCGTCGCAGCCGACGTACGGCACGTCGCACAGGTCGAGCACCCCGCGCAGTGAGCCGTCCTCACCGGTGGCGCCGTGCAGCGCGATGACCACCGCGTCGGGTGGGTCGGCTTGCACCGCGGGCAGCAGTGAGACGTCGGCGTCGCGCAGGTCGGCCTGGATGTCGGCGCCGCGCAGCGCGTCGAGCACGCGACGTCCAGATTTCAGGGACACATCCCGCTCGTACGAGAGGCCGCCGGCAAGGACGAGGACGCGAAGGTCCGTATTCATGCCTCAGATCATGCCAAGCCGGGGTCAGGGGCATCGGCCGCGGCCTGCCCCCGCCGGCGCGCGGCCAGCCCGGTCATCGCGCCGAACACCTGCCGCATGGCCAGCTCCTGCTCCATCACGCCGGCCAGCCGCCGCACGCCCTCGCGGATCCGCTCCGGGGGTGGGAACGAGAAGTTGAGCCGCATGTGCCCCGCGCCCGTGCCGTCGGCGTAGAAGCCGGTGCCCGGAACGTACGCCACGCGGGCGGCGATGGCCCGCGGCATCATCGCCTTCGCGTCGAGCCCTTCGGGGAGGGTGGCCCACACGAAGAGGCCACCCTTCGGCTCGGTCCAGGTGGTGCCGGCGGGCATCAGGTCGGCGAGAGCGCCCAGCAGCGCGTCGCGCCGCTCGCGGTAGATCTCCCGGTACGTCTTCAGCTGCTCGCGCCAGGGCATCGTGGCCAGGTAGGTGGTGACGGCCGCCTGCGCGTAGGCGCTGGGGCACAGGATCTGCGCCTCGCTGGCGATGACGAGCTTTTCCCGCACCGCGTGCGGCGCGAGGATCCAGCCGACCCGCATGCCGGGCGCGAACGTCTTCGAGAACGTGCTCAGGTAGAACACCCCGTCGCGGCGGCGGGAGCGCAGCGGGGCGGGCGCGTCGCCGTCGAAGCTGAGCTGGCCGTACGGGTCGTCCTCGACCACCAGCAACCCGGCGCGTTCGCAGATGTCGAGCACCCGCTCGCGCCGCTCCTCGGTCAACGTCACGCCGGCCGGGTTTTGGAAGGTGGGGATCGTGTACAGGAACTTGGCGCGCCGCCCCGACCGGGCGACCTCCGCGATCGCCAGCTCCAGCGCCTCGGGCACGATGCCGTCGTCATCCATCGGCACGTGCACGACCTGCGCCTGCGCGGCCTGGAAGACGCCGAGCGCGCCAACGTAGGTGGGGCCCTCGGCGAGCACCACGTCGCCGGGGTCGAGGAAGATGCGCGCGACAAGGTCGAGGGCCTGCTGCCCGCCAACGGTCACCACGACGTCTTCGGGGGAGGCGCCGCAGCCGACGTCGATGCCGGAGAGGGCCATCACCTCGCAGATCCGCTCGCGCAGCTCGAGCGTGCCCTGACCGATCCCGTACTGGAGGGTGGTGTGACCGTGGTCGGTGGCGAGCTTGCCGAGCATCTCGCCCACCGCGTCGAGCGCGAGGGCGGAAACGTAGGGGGCACCACCGGCGAGCGAGACGACCTCGGGTCGGCTGGCCACGGCGAAGAGGGCGCGGATCTCCGAAGCCGTCATGCCGCGCACCCGCCGGGCGTAGCGATCGGTATAGTCGTCGAGCGTCGTGCCGGTCATGACTCACCTGCCTCGTGGGTGCAAACACGCATCCGAGCCCAGCCACACTGCTGGCCGATCGATCCTAGTCCTCGGGCACAATCCTCCCCAGCTGGTTCCACATTCCGGGCCCAAGGGCCGACCAGACGGGTCCCAAGGGTGACCGGTTGCCCGACCTCTCCCCTGACGCGAAGTTCCGGCGTACGATCTGCTGTCGGGGGCAAGGAGGCGGCGCGTGGCTGCAATCGAGGCTATGAGGATTCGGCGATGTCGCGACGCTTGGTCAGTCTGACACTCGACACTCTCGAGGATCTTCCCCGTCCCTGCCGCGCCTGCGTGTTCTGGGAGCTGGATCCGGTCGCCGCGGAGCGCGCGTGCGCCGCCGGCGATCCCGGCCTGGAAAAGGAAGCGTGGGTCTCCCAGACACTCCTGGAGTGGGGCTCCTGCGGCAAGCTGGCGTACGTCGACGGCATGCCCGCCGGCTTCGTCATGTACGCGCCGCCGGCCTACGTGCCCCGCTCGATGGCGTTCCCGACGTCCCCCGTCTCGGCCGACGCGGCGCTGTTGATGACGGCGCACATCGTCACCGCGTTCGCCGGTGGCGGGCTGGGGCGCATGCTCGTGCAGGGCGTCGCGCGCGATCTCACCAAGCGCGGCATCAAGGCGATCGAGGCGTTCGGCGACGCCAAGTACGGCGAGGCGGGCGACGGCGAAGACGGCTGCCTGGCACCGGCCGACTTTTTCCTCTCCGTCGGCTTCAAGACCGTGCGGCCACACCCGCGCTTTCCCCGGCTGCGGCTGGAGTTGCGCACGGCCCTGTCGTGGAAGTCCGATGTGGAGTACGCGCTGGAGAAACTGCTCGGATCGATGAGCCCGGAAAGCCTGCTACGTCCGGTTCGCCCCGCTACGCGATCAACGTCGGGCTAAATCACGACACTGCGGCTGCGCGCAGGCTCCGCACGTCGATCGAACCGGTCGGCACGTCGGCCTCCATCGGGAAGTACATGCGCTGCACCGCCGCCACGACCGCCTCGACCACGCGGTCGCGGAAGGCCGGATCGATCAGCCGCTCCCGGTCGGCCGGCGACGTCAGATAGCCGACGTCGACCCGCACCGCGGGCATGCGGGTGAGCCGGAGCAGCTCCCACGTCTTCGGATGGGTCGCGCAGTTGCGCAGGCCCGTGCGCTTGACGATCTCGCGCAACACAAGCCCGGCCAGCCGCTCCCCCACGGTGGAGGTCACGCCGTTGCCCGTGCCGTAGTGGAAGGCGGCCACGCCGTCGGCCTCGGGGTTGTCGTGGCCGTCGATGTGCAGCGAGATGAAGAGGTCACCGCCGAGCTCGTTGGCCAGATCGGCGCGGGCGAGGTCGGTCAGCGCCGGCCCACCACCGGGCCCGCGGGTCAGGTGCACCCGCATCCCGGCCGCCGCGAGCCGGCCCTCCAGCCGCGCGGCCATGTCGAAGGCGAGGTCGGCCTCGGTCCAGCGCAGCGGCCCGTCCGGCACGACGATGCCCGGGTCGGAGCCGCCGTGGCCGGGGTCGATGACGATGACCTTGCCGATCAGGTTGGGACCGGAGCGGCGGAACGCCTCCGCCTCGCGCAGCCACTGCGGCCGCCCGCCGACCACCTTGCGGCCGAGCCGCTTGAGCGCGTGCATGGTCTGCGGCCCGCACGCCCCGTCTGGCTGGAGGCCCACCTCGCGCTGGAACTGGGCCACCGACCGCGCCGTGTTGGGGCCGAAGATGCCGTCGGCGCGGCCCACGTCGTATCCCATCTCCAGCAACCGCTCCTGGAGCGTCCGGACGTCTTCACCGACGAGTGGCTCGGGGATCGCGTGGTAGAGCGCCCGCGCGCCCAGGCGCCAGCGAGCGGCGTCCAACGCGCGCCAGGTCTCGTCGCCCACCAGACCGTCGACGGACAGGCCACGGGTCTGCTGGAAGCTGCGGACGGCCCGCTCGGTGTCGTTGTCGTACTCGTCGGCGCCACCGGTCAGGAGGTCTAGCTCGGCGAGGATCTGGTTGATCTCGATGACCGCGGGGCCGCGGTCGCCGCGCCGGATCGGACGCACGAGGACCTCCTCTGTGAGAACGCTTCAGGAGCCTATCCCGACCGGCGACGCACCGCCGGCCACCCGAAAACACACCCAAGAAAAGGGGCGCCCCCTATGGGAGCGCCCCGAAGCAAACAGCCGTTACAGCGCGGCCTCGATGAGCTTGACAAGGTCGCCCTTTGGACGGGCGCCGGCCACCGACTGCACCGGCTGGCCGCCCTTGAAGACGGTCAGCGTGGGCACCGACATGACGCGGTACGCGCGCGCGGTTTCCGGGTTTTCGTCGATGTTTACCTTGACGATCCGCACCCGGTCGCCCATCTCGCCGGCGATCTCCTCAAGCAGCGGCGAGACCTTCTTGCACGGCGCGCACCACTCGGCCCAGAAGTCCACCAGCACCGGCGTCTCAGATTGCAGCACGTCGCTGGTGAAACTGGCGTCGGTGACCGCCTTGGTTGTTCCCACGAAGACCCTCCTGAACTCAGACTTCCAGTGATGCGATGAACCGCTCGGCGTCCAGCGCGGCGGCACAGCCCGTGCCGGCGGCGGTGATGGCCTGGCGGTAGGTGTGGTCGACCAGGTCGCCCGCGGCGAAGACGCCCGGCACGCTGGTGTGTGTGCTGGGGGCGTCCACCACGACGTACCCACTCTCGTCGAGCTCCACCGTGTCGCGGAAGAGCTCGCTGCGCGGGTCGTGGCCGATCGCGACGAAAACGCCGGTGACGTCGAGCACCTTGCTCTCGCCGGTGTGTACGTTGCGCAGGCGCACGCCGGCGACCTTGCCGTCGTCTCCCAGAATCTCTTCGACGACCGAATTCCACTCCACGCGGATCTTCGGGTTGGCGAGTGCGCGATCGGCCATGATCTTGCTGGCCCGGAACTCGTCGCGGCGGTGGATGATGGTGACCGTCTCGGCGAACTTGGTCAGGAAGTTGGCCTCCTCCATCGCGGAGTCGCCGCCGCCCACGACCACGATGTGCTGGCCGCGGAAGAAGAAGCCGTCACATGTGGCACAGGAGGAGACGCCGTGGCCGAGCAGCTCCTGCTCGCCCGGGACACCGAGCGGCCGCCACGCCGAACCGGTGGCGAGGATGACCGCCTTCGCCTGGTACTCCGTCTCGCCGACATACACCTTCTGGGTGGCGCCGGAGCCGAGCCCGCCGGTGTCGACCAGCTCCACCCGGGTCACGTCGTCGGTGAGGAACTCCGCGCCGAACCGCTCCGCCTGCTTGCGCATCGAGTCCATCAACTCAGGACCCATGATGCCGTCGGGGAAGCCCGGGAAGTTTTCCACGTCGGTGGTCGTCATCAGCGCGCCACCGGACTGCGCACCCTCGATGACTAGCGGCTTGAGGCTGGCGCGCGCGGCGTACACCGCGGCGGTGTAACCGGCTGGCCCCGAGCCGATGATGATCAGATTACGGACCTCGTCCACTGCCGACTCCCGTAGTGTGTGTGCGCAGAGGAGAACCCATCGCGGGCAGCGATGATTCCCGACCCCTCGTCCGGGTGGGTCAGCTCACCCTATCTTCGCGCTGCCGCGGGTGTCCGCGCCCCGCGCCGCCAGGCCACACTCCGGACCAGACGCCCATACCCACCGTGCCCCGGAACTGTCCGTGAAAAACACGATCGCGGCCGGTGACCCCCGGAACGACGCGAGGTCGACCACGTCGACGCTGCTCACCCCGAGCGGGTGGACCGTGGCGATGGCCTCGATGCAGGCGGCCCGCGCCGCGGGATCGCGCAGCCGGTCGAGGGTCGTGAGCGTGCCGAACAACTGGCGCTCCGCCTCGTCCTGCGCCGTCACGGGACCGCTGGCAGGCATCGCCGGTGGGGCCGCACTCGCCAAATCGCCGTAATTTCGACCGCTCACCGTGACCGGCATCACGCCTCGCACCGCGTTGGGCACGGCCTCCGCGTTGCTATCGGTGCCTGCCGGCGCGTCCGCCACGGTGCCGGCGGCGCTGCCTTCGTCACCGCTGCCGAGGTGGTCGGCCTGGCTCAACCCGAGGCCGGCGATGGCGACGACACCGGCGGCGATCGCCGCCGGAGCGGCCCATCCGGGCAGCCGGCGCCGCGACCGAGACGCGGTCCGTGGGGGTCCATCTGGATCATCGGGTACGAGCGAGAGGGCTGGACGGTGTGGCTCCTGTGCCAGAGCGGCAGTGATCCGATCCGCCACCTCCGCGGGCATCGGCTCCGCCGAGGCACCCCAGGACGCCAGGCTGGCGCGCACGCCCTCGGTCGCCTCGGAGAGAGCTGAATGCGCCTCGGCCCACGCCGGCTCCTCGGCCACTCGCCGGGCCACCACGGCCTCCTCGGGCGTGCCGTCCAGCGCCCCGCCGACATAGTCGGCCAGCAGGTCGATATCGACCTCGCTGAACTCCTGCCCGGTCACTTCTCGTCCTCCACGCTCGCCGTGCGCGCCTGCGCCGTACTGGTTCGGACGCGACCGCCGGACTGCTGGTTCCCCCCACGGGCCCGGAGGTGACCCAGCACAACCGCCAGCTTGGCCCGGCCACGCGCACACCGGCTCTTTACCGTGCCCTCGGCCACACCGAGGATCACCGCCACCTCGGCAACCGGGTAGCCCTGCACGTCGACCAGGATCAGCGCGGCCCGCTGCTCCTCCGGCAGCTGGGCCAGCGCGTGCCGCACGTCGAGAGCGGTGTCGTGGTCGACCGACGGCGCGGCGGGCTCGGCGGCCACCGGCCGGTCGGGCTCGGTGCGGCTGCCGTCCGGCAGCGGCACGGTGGGATGGGCCTGACGCCGGCGGGCCCGGTCGAGACAGGCGTTGACCACGATGCGGTGCAGCCAGGTGGTGACCGCCGACTCGCCCCGGAAGCGGGCCGCCGCCCGGTGGGCGGACAGCAGCGCGTCCTGAAGCGCGTCGGCTGCCTCTTCGCGGTCGGCGAGCGTGCGCAGCGCCACGGCCCACAGCCTGTCGCGGTGCCGGTGGAACAGCTCGGCGAAGGCGTCTCGATCGCCGTCGACATGGGCGCGCAGCAGCTCGGCGTCGCTACGCGAGCTGTCGGTCACGGCTGCACACTAGCTCAGCCCGGCGACCACGATTTCCTGCACGCCGACCTTGAACGGCCACTGGCCGTCGCTGGTCTCGGGCAGCTCGGTGATGAAGAAGAGCAGATACTGGTACTTCTGGTCGGGGTCGAAGTCGGTGAAGCTCATCTTCGTCGCGTCGAACGCCTCGAACGGGTCGCCCACCCGCTTGTACGACTTCACGATTTGCTCGTCGCCGGCCGCGCTGCTGCCCGGGTCGGTGGTGCCCGCCCGCAGCTCCGCGGAGGCGCCGCTGTCGGAGAGGGTCACCTGCACCGAACTGACCGTGCGGGGCTGGCCCAGATCGATCAGGATGCCCATGCCCGGCTTGCGGTTGCCGAAGTCGGCAGTGCGGTAGCCATTGGGCTCCCAGCCGGTGTTTTCATTGCCGTCGACGACCTTGTCGGCGCCCTCGAGCTCCTGGCGGTCGCCGTCCGGCGGGTCGACGATGCGCACCTGGTTGGCACTGATCGTGAAGTTTTGCGGCTTGCCGGCGACGGCGCCGCCGCCGGTCGTGGGATCGCTGCCGGAAGTGGCCGGCGCGTTGGAGGGTGGCGCGGCGGTGTTGTCGCCGTCGCCGTCGCCCAGCGCGCTGATCCCGAAGAGCAGGCCGGCGACGGCGATCGCGAGGAGCCCGGCCACACCAGCGGCGATCTTGCGGATCGTCGCCCGCTGGGGCTCGGGGCGCCCAACGCCCGCGTCGACCGTGGCCGCGACGTCGCCGCGCGGGCCGGACAGGAACCGCAGCGGCCCGGCCTCTTCGTAATACGGCTCGTCGCCGGCGCTGTCGAGGCGGCCCAGCTCGGCCGCGAGCACATCGGCGGCGGGCAGCGCGAGCCGGCTGTCGAGCAGGTCCATCGTGAGGTCGTCGAGGTAGGCCGGGACGCCCGCCCGGATCTGGCGGGGCGCCGCGACCGCGCCGCTCGCGTCGCGCACCGCGTCGGGCAGCGCCGAACGGCCGGCCTCGGTGTGCGGCCAGTGGCCGGTCAGCGCGAAGTAGAGGATGCCGCCGATCGCCCGCACGTCGGTATCTTGCGTGTCGGCGTTGTCGGCTCGGGCGTCGGCGAGCACGACGCGGCCGTCGTCGCCGATCAGGACGGTGCCGGGGTGGATGTTGCCGTGGACCATGCCGGTGGCGTGCATCGCGGCGACCGCGTCGGCCACGGAGTGGGCCACCGTGGTGGTGCGGGTCGGATCGAGCGGCTCCTCGGCCACGATCTCGCGCAGCGACTCGCCGTCGACCCACTCGCGCACCACGTAGGCCCGCTCGGCCTCGTCGATCGCGTCGTAGACGCCGACAAGGCTGGGATGGATCACACGGCTCGCCGCGACGGCGGCCTGGAGCATCTCCATCGCGGAGTCGCCGCCGGGGTAGCGCAGCACCACCGCGACCGGACGCCGGAGCACCACGTCGACGCCGCGCCAGACCTGCCGCCCGGCGCTGTCGTTGTTGATGTGCTCCGCGAGCTCGTACCTCTCGGCCAGGATCTCACCGACGGTGGGCGCACCGAAGGTCATGACCTGGGGCGCGCTCTCGCTCGCCTCCTGACCTTCGCCGACCTGGGTCACCCCGTCCTCCCTCGGTGATCGTTTGGATCAAGTGGACCCGTGTGTGCTGCCTGTGATCTGGCCGCTTCGCCGCAGCCGGCAACCCGGCGGCGGGCACAACTAATAGCGTAGGCGCTACCCGCACCCGACGAGTGCGACCTTACCCGGGTCATGCGACCTCTCAACACGTCATCTTGGCGTGGCAGCCGGCCTGATGCGAGTCAACGGGGTCGACCTTGGGAGGTAAGTTGCAATCATCCCAGTTTGAAGCCTCCTGCAAATAGTGCGTTATAGGTACGCTTTCGCCATGTCTGATCTTGCGGGGCAGGTGCGCGACGGGTACGCCTTCGAGGGGGCGGCACTCGAGCTGGGCGCCCTGGTGGTGGACGATCGAGGCGACCCCGAGGCGAAGGTGCGCATCCCGCTCGGCATGCTCAACCGGCACGGTCTCGTCGCCGGCGCCACGGGTACGGGCAAGACCAAGACGCTCCAGGTGATCGCCGAGCAGCTCAGCGCGGCCGGAGTGCCGGTTTTCCTCGTGGATATCAAGGGCGACGTGTCGGGCATGTCGGCCCCGGGCAGCCCGAATGAGAAGATCAGTGCGCGGGCCGCCGACATCGGGCAGGACTGGCAGCCCGCTGCGTTCCCGGTGGAGTTCTACGCGCTCGGCGGGCGCGGCACCGGCATCCCGGTGCGCGCGACGATCACGTCGTTCGGCCCGGTGCTGCTGTCCAAGGTGCTCGGGCTCTCCGACGTACAGTCCTCGTCACTAAACCTGATCTTCCACTTCGCGGACGCGAACGGGCTGCCGCTGCTGGACATCAAGGATCTGCGCTCGGTCATCCAGTACCTGGTCTCCGACGAGGGAGCCGAACAACTGCGTTCGCTCGGTGGGCTCTCCAAGCAGACGGCCGGCGTGTTGCTGCGGGAGCTGGTGGCGTTCTCGGACGCCGGCGCGGACGACTTCTTCGGCGAGCCGGAGTTCGACACGGCCGACCTGATGCGTACCGCGCCGGACGGGCGGGGCGTGGCCTCGATCCTGGAGCTGCCCGGAGTCGTGACCCAGCCGGCGCTCTTCTCCTCTTTTCTTATGTGGCTGCTGGCCGACCTCTTCCAGGACCTGCCTGAGGTCGGCGACGTCGACAAGCCGAAGCTCGTCTTCTTCTTCGACGAGGCCCACCTGCTCTTCAAGGACGCGTCGAAGGACTTCCTGGAGTCGATCACGCAGACCGTGCGGCTGATCCGCTCGAAGGGGGTGGGCGTCTTCTTCGTGACGCAGACGCCCAAGGACGTACACCCCGACGTGCTCGCTCAGCTCGGCAACCGGGTCCAGCACGCGTTGCGGGCGTACACGCCGGACGACGCCAAGGCGCTCAAGGCGACCGCGTCGACGTTCCCGCACTCGGCGTACGACCTGGAGGAGGTGCTCACCAAGCTCGGCACCGGCGAGGCGATCGTGACCGTGCTGTCCGAGAACGGCGCGCCGACCCCGGTCGCCTGGACCCGGCTCCGCGCTCCCCAGTCGCTGATGGCCGCGGCCGACGCGGCGGCGATGACGGCGGTGGTGCGGGGGTCGACGCTGCACGCGAAGTACGCCGAGCCGGTCGACCGGGAGTCCGCGTACGAGAAGTTGGCCGCCCGGCTGGCGCCGCCGTCCACAGGTGGTTATCCACAGGGCTCTCCCGCGCCCGAGACGCCTCCCGCACAGAGTTATCCACAGGAGCGGAAGGCACCGCGCGGAGAGAAGGAGAGCCCGAACATGATGGAGAAGGTGCTCGGCTCCAGCGCTACCAAGTCGTTCATCCGGGCGGCCGCCACCGCCGCCGGCGCCGCCATCGCCCGCCAGATCTTCGGCACCGCGAAGCGCCGCCGCCGCTGACCCGGGAGGCTCCTAGCGGCGGATCTTGCGGCGGACCAGTGCGAAGACGCTATTGATCTCGGTGACCTTCAGGCCGAGGGCGATGGCCACGTAGGTGCCGCTGATCGCCAGCCCGCCGACCGCCAGCTGGAGGAAGGCCTCCCCCATGCTCGGTGTCCAGCCGCCTGGCAGCACGTAGATGACGGCGAGCCCCACCACTGTCGCGCCGACGGCGGCGACGCCCACTTTGACGACCGTGACGAGGATGCCGCCGAGCCCGATCGCCCCGATGCGCCGGTGCATGAGTATGGCGGTGATCAGCCCGGAGGCGGCATAAGACAGCGCGTTGGCGAACATCAGCCCGGGCGCCGCGAACGCCGCCGAGAACAGCAGGAAGATGACGACCTGCACGAGGATCCGCAGGCCGACCACCGGCAGGTTGACGAGAGCCGCGGTCTTGGTTTCCTGCCGCGCGTAGAGCCCGACGGTGAATAGCTGGCTGATCGAGAACGGCACGAGCGCCACCGCGGTCACCACCAGCACGATGGCGGTCCGGTTGGCGTCCTCCTGCGTGAACGCCCCGCGGCGGAAGAGCGCCACCGCGATCGGCGCGGCCAGCACCGCGTAGCAGATGGCGACCGGCGTGAGCACCGCCGTGATCATGCGGGTGCCGCGGGCCAGGTCGGCGGCCATGTCGGAGTGCCGGTGGTCGGCCGCCGCCGCGCTCATCCGCGGGGTCAGCGCGGTGATGATCGACACCGAGATGATGCCGTGCGCCATGTACATCAGCAGGAACACGTTGTTGTAGATCGCCGGGCCCGCGGCGCCCTTGCCGCTGGCCCGGTTGAGCAGGTTGAACGCGACGATCTGGCCGATCTGGGTGACGATGACGTAGCAGAGCGCCCAGACCCCGATCCGGCCCAGCTCGCGCAGGCCGAGCGCGCGGAAGTCGAAGCGCCACCGCCAGCGGAAGCCGACCTTGCGCAGCGCGGGCAGCAGCCCCAGGCTCTGGATCACCACGCCGAGCAGCGTGCCGGCGCCGAGCAGCAGGATCTGGCCGTTGGTCATCTGCTCCGGCCGGATCGCCTTCGCCCCGTAGATAAGGACGTAGACGCCGCCGGTCGCGATGACGACGAGGTTGTTGAGGATCGGTGTGAACATCGGCGTGGCGAAGTGCCCGCGGGTGTTCAGCACGGCGGTGAGGATCCCGGAGAGCCCGATGAAGAAGATCATCGGAAGCGTCAGGTACGAGATCTTCGTGACCAGGCCCTTGAAGGCATCCGACTGGTCGCTGCTCGTGTAGAGGAGCGTCAGCACCGAGGCCAGCACCGTGACGATCAGCGCGGCGGCCGCCAGCACCACCACAGTGAGCGTCACCAGCCGCTGCGTGTAGGCCTCGCCCCGGTCCGGATCCGCCTTCCGCCGCCGCACCAGCACCGGGATGATCGTGCTGCTCAGGAGCGCGCCGAGCAGCAGCTCGTACACGATGCCGGGGAGCACCTGCGCCGTCGTGTAGGCGTCGTTGATCGCGGCGCCGCCGAGCGCGGCGGCGAGCACGACGGTGCGCAGGAAGCCGGTGCCGCGGCTGACCAGGCTGCCGATCGCCATGACGGCGCTGTTGCTGGCCGCGCTCCCCTGCTCCACCTCCACGGCCGGCTCGAGGTCGGGAGCGGACTCCACGCCGGGGGCGGGATGCATGCCGTACGGCATCGGCTGGGTCGAGATCAGCACGGCACCGTCCGGGTACTGCTGGTGCGCGCTGTGCCCCGCGTTGGCGCTCTTATAGAGGCCGCCGCCCATCTCAACCCCGCTTCTGGTCGATGCCGTACCAGCGCAAGGGTACGGGGCCATCGCCTGCCAGCACGTCCGCGACCCAGGCGGCTTCGGCGGGTGTGACCGGCTCGGCCAGCGCGTCGAGCAGGGTCGGGTGATCGCAGCCGGCGGACTCCAGAGCGGCCAGGAGAGCGGCGGTGTCACGGCGGCGGGCGAGCGCCCGGACCTGCTCCGTGCACCACGGCTCGGCGGCCACCCGGTCGACCCGCCGGCGCGCCAACCGCACCAGCGTGGCGAGCTCGTCGAAGGGGAAGACGTCGCTGCCGGCGTACCGCAGCGTGCCAGCCACTCCCTCGCCGGGCACCTCCAGGTAGTCGGTCACCTGCGCCTCGGTCAGCACCCGTGGCGAGTACGGGAACAGCGGCTCCTGCTCAGCCGGCGGCACCGGTACCCGCAGCGAGCGCAGCGCCGCGCCGAGCAGGCCACGTACCGCGACGGCGTCGTCCTCGGCGGTGATCGGCGCGAACCGGCACAGCAGCGCGACCGTCAGCCCGGGGTGCGGCAGCGACGGGTCGTCGAGCGCCACCACCTGGCCGATCAGCTCCAGCTCGGGCCAGAGCAGCCCGTGCGGATGCCACCGCGACCGGTCGTCCCACGCCATCGGTATCGGCTCGATGCTGGTGGGCGTGCGCAGGCCGAGTGCGTAGGTGCCGTACCGCCGGTCGAGGTCGAGCACCAGCGCGTACCCGCCGGCGATCGGGAATGTGGCGCGCAGCTCCGCGGGGTCGGGATCGGCGTGGGGGGTGGTGCGAAAAAAGTAGTCGGCCCAGAACGCCGGGTCGTGGCAAAGTGTCCGCAGGGCGTCGGGTACCGGCACGAGGCATCATCCTGCCCCACCGATAGGCTGGCTGTCCCATGTCCAAGACTTCGAACGCCACGGGGCTTACCGATGCGCAGCGCAACGCCGTGGCTGAGCTGATGCGCGTCTCCCCGATCGCCGACGAGCTCGGCCGCCGCTTCACCAAGGCCGGGTACGAGCTGCACCTGGTCGGCGGATCCGTGCGCGACGCGCTGCTCGGCCGGCTCGGCGACGACCTGGACTTCACCACCGACGCACGGCCGGACGACATCCTCCGGGTGCTCGAGGGCTGGGCCGAGACCACCTGGGAGACCGGCCGCGAGTTCGGCACGATCGGCGCGCAGCGGCATGGGCTGCGGCTGGAGATCACAACGTTTCGCTCCGATGCGTACGACGGCGTGACCCGCAACCCGGTCGTCCAGTACGGCGACAACCTCCTGGACGACCTGCGCCGGCGCGACTTCACGGTCAACGCGATGGCGGTGAGCCTGCCCGAGCACCGGTTCACCGATCCGTACGGCGGCCTCGACGACCTCGCCGCCCGGCGCCTGCGTACACCCGGCACGCCGCAGGAGTCGTTCGGCGACGACCCGCTGCGGATGCTGCGGGCCGCGCGCTTCGCCGCCCAGCTGCGGTTCGCCGTCGACCCGGACGTGGTCGCGGCGATGGGCGCGATGGCCGCCGACCTCGGCCGGATCACGGTCGAGCGGATCCGCGACGAGTTCACCAAGCTACTCTGCGGCGCCGACCCGGTGACCGGGCTGCGGCTGCTGGTCGACACCGGCCTGGCCGACCGCTTCCTGCCCGAGCTGCCCGGCCTCAAGCTCGCGATCGACGAGCACGCCCAGCACAAGGACGTGTACGAGCACACCCTCACCGTGGTCAGCAACGCGGTGCGGCTGGAGAGCGGCGAGGGCCCCGACTTCATCCTGCGGATGGCCGCGCTGATGCACGACGTCGGCAAGCCGGCCACCAAGGCGGTCGGCCCGGACAACAGGGTGAGCTTCCACCACCACGAGGTGGTCGGCGCGCGCATGACCAAGCTGCGCATGAAGGAGCTTCGTTATCCCAAGGACGTGACGTCCGACGTGGTCAAGCTCGTCGCCTTGCACCTGCGCTTTTACGGGTACGGGCGGGGAGAGTGGACCGACTCGGCGGTGCGGCGGTACGTGACCGACGCCGGTGACCTGCTCTCCCGGCTGCACAAGCTGACCCGCTCCGACTGCACCACCCGCAACAGGCGCAAGGCCGCCCAGCTCTCGTCCGACTACGACGCGCTGGAGACCCGGATCGCGCAGATTCAGGAGGCCGAGGATCTCGCGCGGGTCCGGCCCGACCTCGACGGAAACGCGATCATGGAGTTGCTCGGCGTGCCGCCCGGCCCGATCGTCGGCCGCGCCTGGCGGCATCTCAAGGAGGTCCGGCTGGAGCGCGGCCCGCTCGACCGGGACGAGGCCGAGGCAGAGCTGCTGCGCTGGGCGCGCGACGAAGGTGTGATCTAGCCAGCCGGTTGGTTGGTTACAAGCCGTGGCGCGTCTCGGCTACCGTCGCTCGCGAAGTGAGCCGACTCCGGTCGGCGGCCGTAGAGGGTGTGTGAGGGGGAGGCAGCTGATGCAGCCGTGTGCGGTCTGCGGGGGCGTACAGGTGAACGCCGCCGGCTACTGCACGCAGTGCGGCACGTTCCGGGGGATTCCCCAGCAGCCGCCGCCACCGCCACCCGCTTATCCACAGGCACCCCCGCCTGGGTACCCCGGTTATCCACAGCCCGGGAGCCCGCCGGCCTACCCGACGAGCGTGCCCCCGGCGGGATATCCGACGAGCGTGCCGCCGGCGTACGCCCAGCAGACCAGCGGCGGCGGCTACCCCGGCTATCCGCCGCAGCCGCAGCAGCAGCGCGGCCGGTCCTACATGGTCCCTCTTTTCGCGCTCGGCTCGGTGCTGGTGGCCCTGGTTGTGGCGATCGTGATCGTGGTGGCCGCGCGGGGTGGCGGTGACGACCCCATCGCCGGACCGACCGGCGACCCGACCACCGGCGGCCCGGTGGAGAGCACGAGCGCCGCGCCCGGCTCCGACCTCGACGAGTGCGTGATCGGCACCTGGCGGGTGACGTCTCACAAGGAGACGGTGGCGGTCCAGGGAGACAGCGTCACCTTCACCGGCGGCGAGGGCGCGACACTGCGGCTCAACCGCGACGGCACCGGCGAGACCGACTACGGCAGCAGCACCGAGTACAGCGGCGAGCTCAACGGCTCGACGGTCCGGCTGGAGATTTCCGGCCGGCTGACCTACAACTTCACGACCAGGGCCGGCCGGGTCAACGTCACCGACGTGGAGTCGAACGTGAGCGGCAAGGTCACCCTCGGCGGCGAGGAGTACGACGTCCCCAACGTCCTCGACACCAAGGACGACTCGTCGAGTTACACGTGCTCCACCGACCGGCTGACGCAAAACACCGGGCTCCTCACGACCGAGTACGAGCGAGTCAGCTGAGCGTCGCTGTCACACCCGGCGGCCACAATAGGTGGATGCGTTGGGTGGTGATCGACTCGCCGATCGACGAGCTTTCCGTCGCCGTGGACGACACGGGCGTCTGCGGCGTGCACTTCGGCGCGGTGGCCGACGCCGCCGAGGTGAGCGATCCCCGCCTCGACGCCGCGGTCGCGGAGCTGAGGGCCTACTTCGCGGGCGAGCTCACCGACTTCACCCTGCCGCTGTCGGTGCGCCGGGGCAGCGACTTCGAGCGCGCGGTGTGGCACCAGATGACTCTGATTCCTTATGGGGAGATGCGCACCTACGGCGAGGTCGCGGCCGCGGTCGGAGACCCCGGCGGCGCGAGGGCGGTCGGCGTCGCATGCAATCGCAACCCGATCCCGATCATCGTGCCCTGCCACCGCATCGTCGGCGCCGGCGGCAAGCTCGTCGGCTTCGGCGGCGGCCTCCCCCGCAAGCGCTACCTGCTGGAGCTGGAGGCCCGCGTCGCCCTCCAGCTTTCTTGGGGTTCCTGAGTTGGTGTTCTTGAGCCAACCCTAGGTCCTTTGTAGAACATCTGTATGGATTTAGAGCTGATGATCAGACCAGAAGTGGCGCAGCGCCTGCGGGACCTGGCCGAGGAGGAGCAGCGCTACAAAGAAAAGCTCGCGGAGGAGGCGATCGAGGGGTACCTGAACCGCGCTCAGCGGAGAGAGGAGCTGTTGCGCATCCTGCGCCGTGAAGAGGAGGCAAACGCAGAGTTCTACCGAGAGCTGGGCGACCTATGAGCCTCGGTGCAACACGGAGTGATCCGGTGGCAACCACTGGATATGTCGAATGCGGGCCTGGCCTGGCGCGCGCTCGCGGTAAGTCTCGGACGCGTCGGGTTGGTGCTCGAGATGCCGGCCGCGGACCGGAGCAAGCTCACCGACGACCTCACCACCGGCGCGATCGATTCGGTTGACGAGGTCACACGACGACTTGCCCCGTACCTACGGGTCATCGAGTGAAAACGGGCCGGGACGTCGCGTCCCGGCCCGTCTTCGTGCGGTGGTCAGCGGTCGACTTCGCCCTTGATGAAGGCCTCGACCGCGGCGTGCGCCTCGTGGTCCGCGTACTGGACCGGCGGCGACTTCATGAAGTAGGACGACGCCGACAGGATCGGGCCGCCGATGCCGCGGTCCTTGGCGATCTTCGCGGCGCGGAGGGCGTCGATGATGACGCCGGCCGAGTTGGGCGAGTCCCACACCTCGAGCTTGAGCTCGGCGTTGAGCGGGGTGTCGCCGAAGGACTTGCCTTCGAGCCGGATGTACGCCCACTTGCGGTCGTCGAGCCACGGCACGTGGTCGGACGGCCCGATGTGGACGTCGGACTTGGCCATCTCGTGCGGCACCTGGGACGTCACCGACTGCGTCTTGGAGATCTTCTTCGACACGAGCCGGCTGCGCTCCAGCATGTTCATGAAGTCCATGTTGCCGCCGAAGTTCAGCTGGTACGTGCGGAGCAGTTCGACGCCGCGGTCTTCGAAGAGTTTGGCCAGCGCGCGGTGCACGATGGTGGCGCCCACCTGGCTCTTGATGTCGTCACCGACGATCGGCAGGCCCGCGTCTTCGAACTTCTTGGCCCACACCGGGTCGGAGGCGATGAACACGGGGAGCGCGTTGACGAAGGCGCAGCCCGCGTCGATCGCCGCCTGGGCGTAGAACTTGTCGGCCGCCTCGGAGCCCACCGGCAGGTAGGACACGACGACGTCGACCTGCGCGTCGCGCAGTGCCTTGACGACATCGACCGGGGACTCGTCGGACTCCTCGATGATCTCGCGGTAGTACTGACCCAGGCCGTCGAAGGTCGGGCCGCGCTGCACCTGCACGCCGGTGGGCGGCACGTCGCAGAGCTTGATGGTGTTGTTTTCGCTGGCGACGATCGCTTCAGCGAGGTCTCGACCCACCTTCTTGGCGTCCACATCGAACGCCGCGACGAACTCCACGTCAGACACGTGGTAGTCGCCGAAGGTGACGTGCATGAGACCCGGGACGCGGTCGGTGGGGTCGGCGTTGCGGTAGAACTCCACGCCCTGCACCAGAGACGAGGCGCAGTTTCCGACACCGACGATGGCCACGCGTACGGAGCCCATCGCGTTTGCCTCCTTCTTGTTCATCACGGCCGCTCCGGGATGTCCCTGGTAGGTCCAGGCGGAGGCGGGCTGTCTTTATCTGTTGGGCTGGCCGAGGGCTTGCCCTCGGGCGCCCGGCCGGAGCGCTCGTTGGCGATGAGCTCCTCCAGCCAGCGGACCTCGCGCTCGCAGGCGTCGAGTCCGTGGCGCTGCAACTCGAGCGTGTAGGCGTCGAGCCGCTCGGTAGCCCGGGCCAGCACGTCGCGCAGACCCTCCCGGCGCTCCTCCACCTTTCGGCGGCGACCTTCGAGGATGCGCAGCCGCGTGGCGCGGTCGGTGCGCGCGAAGAACGCGAAGTGGACGCCGAAGCCGGCATCGTCATACGTCTCTGGCCCGGCCTGCGCGAGCAGCTCGGCGAAACGCTCCTTGCCTTCCGCTGTGATCTTGTAAACAACGCGACCGCGGCGGGTGGTCAGCGGCGGGACCTCTTCGGCACCGACGGCCGCCTCCCCCGCCTCGGTGATCCAGCCGACGCCCTGCAACCGCCGCAACGTGGGGTACAGGGTGCCGTAGCTGATCGCCGCGCGGATCGCGCCGAGCTTTGTGGCGAGCTCTTTGCGCAGCTCATAGCCGTGCATCGGAGACTCCTGGAGCAGGCCGAGGATGGCGAGCTCGAGCACGTCTCACCCTCCTTACCCACTGGTGTACTCGCGTTAACCGGTGCGATGTATCGCCCCGATACATCGCACGGTATCGCGGAGGTGGCCGGACGGCAAACATCAGAATCGAGTCGTCTGGTAGCAGAAAGTGACGGTTGTCGCCTCCTCGCCCGGAACCGCGTACCCTCGTCCGCATGCGCACGCAGCGGCAGGTTGTCGACTACTCGCTCCAGAAGCGAGCGCTGCTGCGTGAGGTCCTTTCTGGCCGCGTGGGTACGTACGAAGTCTGCGATGCGTCTCCCTACTTGAAGAACGCCGCCCGCTTCCACGGCGAGCCCACCGACCGGCGCTGCCCGATCTGCCGCCGGGAAAACCTGACGCTCGTCCATTACATCTATGGCGATGAGCTCAAGCAGTCGGCCGGACAGGCCCGCACCCGCACGGAGTTGCCGGTGCTGGCGATGACGTTCCGTGAGTTCCAGGTGTACGTGGTGGAGGTGTGCCGCGCCTGCGACTGGAATCATCTCGTCGAGCAGTTCCTGCTCGGCCGCGACGGGCTGACCGATGAGCCCGCCGCAGAGACGGCGGCTGCCGTCGGCTCATCCACTTCTGGTTCATCCGCTACCGGCGTTGGGGCGCCGGCGACCAAACGAAGGCGAGAGGCCCGACGGTGACCGATGCTTGCCCGAACGACGGGGTGGAGGACCCGAAGTGGCGGGGCAAGCAATCACTCGTTAATCGGATAAGTCCGAATTTGTCGGGCGAAGCCTTGCTCGGTCATGTGGCCGGGCTGGCGTCAGAAGGTGTCCTAACTCACCGCAACACGGTGGCGTCGCGAGAGCGCGTCATCGCGACCGGCAGGGTGTGACGAATGAACTCGTACGACGACCCTAGTTCCGCGCGCGGTCGGGCCAATGTTTCAGGCCCGTCCGACGACTACGGGGCCCCCCGCGCCCGTGGGTCGGCACGCGGCGGCTCCGAGGGTGGCTGGGCCCGAAACGGCGACGGGTACGGCTCCGAGCCGGCGCCCCGCCCCACCTCGGGCCGCGCGGCCGCCGGCTCCTCAGGCCGGGCATCGGTCGGCGCATCGTCCGGGCGGGCCTCCGCCGGCCGGGCCTCCGTTGGTTCCGCGTCGGTCGGCTCGGCTTCACCGGGCACGGCAGGGCGGCCGCCCGTCGCCGGCGCGGCCGGCCGGGCCACCGTCGGTCGCGCCGCGGTGCGGCCGGTCTCGCCGGCCGGGCCTGAGTTCGGCCGGCCAGACGTGCTGGAGGGTCCCGGTGGGCCGAGCGGGCCGACCGGCCCCGGTCGCCGGGCCGCCAAGGGTGGCAGAGGCCCCAGCGACCCGGCCGCGATCAAGCGAGCCAAGCGGCGCAAGAGGATCAACTGGATCGTCGCCGCGTTCGCCGTCGTCGTGATGATGGCCGGCGCCGGCGTGGTCGCCTTGACCTGGTTCTACGACGACGTGCCGACTTACGACACATTCGAGGCCCAGGCGACCTCGATCGTCTACTCCAACGGCAAGGAGCTGGCCAAGCTCGGCGAGGTCAACCGCACGGTCGTGCCGGCCGACAAGATCTCGCCGGTGGTCAAGGAAGCCGTGATGGCCGCCGAAGACAAGAACTTCCTCGATCACGAGGGCATCGATCTCAAGGGCATCGCTCGCGCCGCCTGGAACAACTTCACCGGCGGCAACACCCAAGGCGCCTCGACGATCACGCAGCAGTACGCGCGGCACGCCGCCGACCTCAGCGGCATCAACTACAACCGCAAGATCCGCGAGGCGGTGCTGGCCCGAAAGCTGGAGCAGGACCTCGAAAAGGACGAGATCCTCGGCTACTACCTCAACGCGATCTACTTCGGTCGAGGCGCGCACGGCATCGAGGCCGCCGCACAGATGTACTTCCGCAAGTCGGTGTTGGTCCAGCCGGGTAAGAAGGGCGCGCTCACCAAGGAAGAGGCCGCCGTCCTCGCCGCGGTGATCAAGCAGCCGGAGCCCGACAAGGCCACCGGCCACAAGGGCTTCGACCCGCAGACCAACCCCGAAGAGGCCAAGGCGCGGTGGGGCTACACCCTCAACAACATGGTCGAGAAGAAGTGGATGACGGCCGATGAGCGGGCCAAGTCCGTCTACCCGACCAAGACGCTGCAAAAGTACGACGCGAAGAGCTGCAACATCGGCTGCGGCATCGACAAGCCGAGCGGCAACGTCGTCAACTACGTCCGCGACGAGCTCGAAGAGATGGGTATCCCGGCCGCCGAGTGGAAGAAGGGCGGCTACCGGATCACCACCACGATCAACCAGCAGGCGCAGAAGTCGGCGGAGGAGGCGGCCCGCTGGGCGTCCACGACCTCGCCGATGCACAAGCTGCCGAAGTACTACAAGGCAGCGCTTGTCGCGATCGATCCGACCAACGGCCAGGTGTTGGCGTACTACGGCGGTGAAAACGGCACCGGCTACGACTACGCCGGTCTCAACGACGGCGGCAACTCGGGCGGTCACGCGGCGGGTTCGACGTTCAAGATCTACACGCTCGCGGCGGCGATGAAGGCGGGCATCCCGATGGACTCGCGCTGGGACGCCCTCAAGGACGACGACAACGGGCGGAAGATCTCGAACGCGGGCCGCGACGCCGGTGACATCAGGTGCGGTCGCAGTTGCACGCTCGAGCAGTCGACGATCTCGTCGTACAACGTCCCGTTCTACTGGATCGCCGACGGTATCGGGCCGGCCAAGGTGGTCGAGGCGGCCCGCGATGCCGGCATCCGCACGATGTTCGACACCAACAAGGGCAAGCCGCACGACCTCACCAAGACCGCCCCGGAGAAGCTGGCGCCGGCGGAGTTCGACAACGAGGTGGCGTTCGGCCAGTACCCGATCACGGTGCTCGACCACGCCAACGGTGTGGCCACCCTCGCCAACCGGGGTATCTACAACAAGGCGCACTTCATCAAGAAGGTGGAGAAGCGCGACGCGACCGGCAAGTTCGGGCCGGTCCCGGGCAAGGGCGAAAAGCTCAAGCCGGAGCAGCGCTTCGAGGCCAACCAGATCGACGACATCAACGCCGTGCTCCAGAAGATCCCCGACAACATCGACAAGGATCTGAAGGGCGACCGCCCGGCCACCGGCAAGTCCGGCACCTGGGAGCTCAACCAGGACCGCAGCGACAACGGCGACGCCTGGTTCGTCGGCGCGACGCCGCAGATCGCCTCTGCGGTCTGGGTCGGCACCGAGGGCAAACGCCGGGCGATCAAAGAACCGGGCGGCACCAAGAAGATGTCGGGCTCCGGCACACCCGCCTCGATCTGGGAAATGTTCATGGACCTGGTGCATGAGCGGATGGCGCTGGAAGTCAAGCGGTTCGAAGACCGGAAGAACACCGGCGATCCGGACAGCCCGTTCCCGAACGGCGCGTCGCCACCGCCGCCGACCCAGGGGCCGGACAACGGCAATGGCAACGGCAATGGCAACTGTGGCCTGCTGCCTGACATCCTCTGCCCGGACAACGACCGCAACGGCAATGGCAACGGCAACGGCAATGGCAACGACGACGACAACGACAACGAGCAGCCCAACCCGGGCACTCAGACCACGCCACCGCCGCAGCAGGGCAACACGCTCCCGGGGGGTTAGCCTCTCCCGACCGGGTGTCGACTCGACGATTGCTGGGATCCGCGCGGCTGGGCCGCGCGGATCCCGCCGTCGATAGGGCATGATGCCTCTTTATGAGCGTGCGCACGACCGACATCGATGGATCTGAACGTGTAGATCATCCGGCGCAGTCGGACGGGTTCGTGCGCGGGCTGTCCGAGGCCATCGGGGGGCCGATCGGCGAGCACGCCGCAGGCTCCGACAAGCCGCAGGCGCAGTGGGGCGGGCGCTTCTGGACCGCCACCCGCATCGTCATCGCGCTGACCTGCCTCACGCTCGCCCTGCACTGGGTGCAAAAGTCGCCGTGCCGCGACGGTGCCTGGGCAGACCACATCCAGTACACGCGGTTCTGCTACACCGACGTGCTCGCGCTCTACTACGCCGAAGGGCTCAACGAGGGCAAGGTCCCCTACCGTGACCACCCGGTCGAGTACCCGGTGCTGACCGGCTACTTCATGGGCGCCCTCGGGCTGCCGGTGCACGCGCTCGGGGAAAGCCGTCCGGAGCTCAACCAGGCGCTGTGGTTCTACGATGCCAACGCCCTGGTGCTCGGTGCTCTCGCGATCGCGACGGTCGCCACGATCCTGGCCGTGCGTCGGCGACGACCGTGGGACGCGGCGATGTTCGCGCTCTCCCCCGCTCTATTCGTCACCGCGACGGTAAACTGGGACTTTCTCGCCATCGGGCTGGCCGCGTTCGGCATGTATGCCTGGGCCAAACGACATCCCGTGGTCGCCGGCATCCTCCTAGGACTCGCCGGCGCCGCGAAGATGTGGCCACTCTTCATCCTCGGGCCACTGCTGGTGCTCGGTCTGCGTACGAATCGGCTCCGGCAGGCGCTCGTGGCCACCGGCACCGCGCTCGCCGCGCTGGTCGCGGTCAACCTGCCGGCCGCGATTCCGTACCGGGAAAACTGGGACCGCTTCTTCGAGCTCAATACCGAGCGGCCGATCGACTGGGGCACGCTGTGGTATATCGGCCGTTACCTCGACGGCAAGTGGAACTCCGGCTCACCGGGTGACCAAGGCCCCTTCCAGTGGCTGAGCAACCATGTCCCGCAGCTCAACCTCCTGACGTACGGCCTGTTCGGGCTCTCCTGCCTCGCGATCGCCGCGCTGGCCCTCTTCGCGCCCCGCAAGCCGCGCGTCGCCGCGCTGGCGTTCCTCGTGGTCGCTTCGTTCCTGATCTTCAGCAAGGTCTGGTCCCAGCAGTACGTGCTGTGGCTGATTCCGCTCGCCGTCCTCGCCCGTCCGCGGTGGGGTGCGTTCCTCGCCTGGCAGATCGCCGAGGTGCTCTACTTCGTCTCGTTCTACGGGGAGCTGCTCGGCGCCTCGGGCAAGCCGGTCTTCCCGGAGGGCGTCTTCGTGCTCGCCTCCACCCTGCGGCTGGTCACCGTCGCCGTCCTGTGCGGGCTGATCGTGCGCGACATCGTGACGCCCGAGCGCGACCCGGTGCGGCAGACGTACGAGGACGACCCGGACGGTGGCGTCTTCGACGGTGCGGACGACGCGCCGTGGCTGGTGCGATGGCGCGCGCGACGCGAGGCCGGCGAGGCTCCGCCGCCGCCGGACCGGGAGCCGGTGACCGTCTGAGCTCCCGGCCAGCCGGGGTCAGAGCCGGTACACGATCGTGTCGCCGATCTCCTCGCGCTGGATGCCGAGCCCGTCGACGGGCAGGTCGACGGCCGCCTGCCACGGTGTGCCGTCGAGCTCGTCGCGGAGCATCACGACCGTCTTGACGCCCAGCTCGCGCAGGTAGTCGACGCTGGCTTGATCGGGGAACGTCTTGGCGGCCTCCCGCGTGCGCTCCTGCCGCACCGGCGTGAATCCGCTCCCGCCGTTGACCACCGGCTGGAAACGCGTGGTCGACCAGAGCATGACGGTCTGCTCGTAGGTCAGGTTGAAGGGCAGCACGAGGATCGGCCCGGGGTCGGTGCGCATCACCGCGGGCTGCGGGGGCACGGCCGGGTGCGGTGTGGTGTTGAGGCCCTCGACCAGCACCAGCAGCAGTGGCACCAGCGTGACGATGCGGAGCAGTACGCCTGGGCGCAGCGTCAACCGCGTGGCGGCGATCTCGTTGACCCGGCGCACCAGCGCGCTCACCGCACCCGCCGCCAGGATGCCCAGCAGCAGCGTCGTCCACAGCATGAGCCGGCCCGGCGTACGCAGGCCGTCCCAACCCGGCAGGTACTCGAAGAGCGGCAGATACGTGTACTTGCCGCCGAAGAAGTTGGGGCCGAGCGCCAGGATGCCGGTGACCAGCACGCCGCCGAGCAGCAGGAGCCGGTGGCGCACCTTCCAGATCGAGAAGAACAGGCCGGCGAGGGCGAGCGCGTACAGCACGTATCCGGGCAGGACGGCCATCTCGGCCGGCCACCGGAGGCCGTCGCGCACGTTTTCGTGCAGGTCACCCCAGATCAGCGACTCTGGCGGCGCGATGAAGAGGCCGCTTGGCGGCGGCGCGTACGCCTCCAGATCCTGCACACGGCGGGTCGCCTCCGGGTGCAGGTGTGCCACCTCGAAGTACGGCAGGGCGAGCAGCACTCCCGTCGCCGCGAAGATCAGGCCGCCGAAAAGGTCGGCCAGCGCCAGGCGCGCACCGAACCGCCGCCTGACCGCCCACCGCAACGCCTTGCGCCAATACCAGGTGAACAGGGCGACGAGCGAGAGCGCGCCAAGCACGTACGCGAAGATCAGGCCGATGCCGAAACCCAGGCTGAGCTGCCACGCCGCGACGAGCCAGCCGGCGAGCGCCCACCCCGCGTGGCGCCGGTCGTCGCGATATCCGTGCGCGAACGAGTAGCCGTGCCCGCGGGCCAGCATCGCCAGCGCGAGCGGGATGCCGCCGTTGGAGACGATGTGCAGGTGTCCCGCCTGCGCCAGCATCCAGGGCGCGTAGGTGTAGGCGGCCCCCGCCACGATCGCGCCGGTGCGACCCGCGCCGAGCTGGCGGACCAGCGCATACGCCCCGAAGGTCGCCAGCGCGTGGGCCAGCACGAAAATGATGTTGTATCGGAGGATGGCCGCCTGTGGGCCGTCGCCCAGCATGCCGGCCGGCGCGTATCCGAGCAGGGTGTCGGAGAACGCGAAGGTGAGCCGCTCCGGGAAGAAGGTATTGGAATCCCACAGGTGGGCCGGGTCGCTCAGCAGGATGTGGCCGGACCAGGCCATCTGCCAGGCCTGTAGCGCCGGGTCGTGAAAGTCTTGCGGGAGCGTGTGCAGCGGATAGCGCAGGGTCGGCCAGGTCATCAGCACGGCGAGCACGATGCAGCCGAGGACGGCGAGGGTCCACTCGTGGATCAGGAACCGGCCGATCGCCCGCCCGACCCGCTGACGCCTGGTCGGTGGCAGCTCAGGCTCCGGCGCGAACGCCGCGAACGGGTCGCGCGGCCGCCCCTCCACCGTGGCCTTTTCGCCCTTGGCGTCGCCTGCCTTGTCCCCGGCCTGCTCGGCCTCGGCTGTCTTGTCCTCGGTCTTTTCGCCGGCCTTGGCCTTTTCGTCAGTGTCGGTCTTTTCGTCAGCCTCGGTCTTTTCGCCGGCCTGGGTGACCGTGGTCCCCTCGGCGTCGGTGGCCTTGTCGCTCTTGGGCTCGCTGACGGCGGTCTCGTCGCGCTTGGCCTGGTCGGCCTCGGGCGCCGCGCTCGACTCCGGAACCGTCGGATCGTCATCGACGACCTGCGGCTGCTCCGTACTCATGGAATGGGGTCCTATCGGCCGACTCGGTCGCGCAGGAAGGTGATGTCGGCGGCTTGGCCGTCGACGCCGCCCGGGGTCTCCACCACAACCGGCGCGCCGGCCGCGCGCACGACGGCGACCACGAGCTCGGGGTCGATCCTGCCGCTCCCGAGGTTGTCGTGGCGGTCTCGCCCGGAGTCGAAGTCGTCCTTGGAGTCGTTGGCGTGGATCAAATCGATGCGGCCGGTGATCGCCTTGATCCGGTCGACGGCGGTCAGCAGGTCTTCGCCGCCCGCGTGCGCGTGACATGTGTCGAGGCAGAAGCCGGGCTCGAAGTCGCCGATCGCGTCCCACAACCGGGCCAGCGCGTCGAAGCGGCGGGCGCAGGCATTGTCGCCGCCGGCCGTGTTTTCGATCAGCACCGGGGTGGCAAAGCCGCCCTCCTTCGCCGCGTACTCGAATGCCTTGCGCCAGTTGTCGAAGCCGGTGGCGATGTCTTCGACCTTGTCGACGTGTCCACCGTGGACGATCAAGCCCTTCGCCCCGACGTCGGCCGCACCCTTGGCGTGGCTCATCAGCAGCTTGCGGCTGGGGATGCGGATGCGGTTGTTGAGCGTCGCCACATTGATCCGGTAGGGCGCGTGGATGTAGACGTCGACGTCGGAGGCGCGCAGCGCCTCGGCGTCGGCACGCGGCGACGGATCCTTCCACGCCTGGGGATCGGTGAGGAAGAACTGCACCGTGTCGGCGTCGCGGGCGGTCGCGGCGCCCAGCGGGTCGGTCGAATCGACGTGGGCTCCGATACGCATGGGGCCGAGCCTACTGAAGTGGTCTGACGGTCCGTCATCGAGCGGCCGTTCCTGACAAATCACCCGTCACCGGCGACTCGCCCAATTCGTTACTCGGAGTAGACCCAGCCCGGGAGGTCCCTCAGCGCGGCCTCCCGGGCGCGCCGCCGACCTGGGAGATGGTGAATGCCGCCGCCGGCACGACACCGCGCCGCCGCCACCGCGGTCGCCGCGCTCTTCGCCGCCATGCCGCTGCTGGTCACCGCCGCCGCGCAGGCCGCGCCGGCGCCGGACCAGCTTCCCGCGGAGAGCGGCAAGGAGGTCGTCTTCAGCGGCGACCGAGGGCTCCTCGGCGTCTCCTGTGCGGCCAATCCCAGCACGAGTTCGGTCACGATCCCGGCGGAGACCACCTTGCGCGTGGTCAACAAGACGGGGTACCGGGCGAAGCTGATGCTGGACGGCGCCGCGCAGGGTGAGATCGCGGACGGCGCGGCGGCGCCGGTGGTGTTCCACCGCGGGCCGGTCACGCTGGGACTCAAGCCAAGCTGCATGCTCTCCGACGAGTCGGCGGTGCGGGTCGAGGTCGTCCCGGCGCCGCGCGCCAAGGCGCCTGGCTCCAAGCCACGGCCCGGCTCGCCGGCGCGACCGGCTGACGGCGAAGGCGACCAGCGGGAGGAGCGGCCGGAGGCCGAGCCGACGGCGACGCCGACACCCTCCCCCGCCGTGACGGAGACACCCGAACCAGCGATGGCCAGCGAAGACGGTGGCGACTCGGGTGAGGCCGTGGCTACCGTTGACGACACATCAGGTACCGACGAGGGTGTGGCGGCCGAAGCGCTCTCCTCGGTGCAGCCGGTGCGCAAGAGCGGACCAATTGGACTTCTAGCGCTGATCGCCTCAGTTTGCGTGGTGGGCGTCTCAGCCGGTGCAATTCGGGCGATTATCGCTCAACGTGCAACTCGGACGGGTGTCGCGTAATATACAAGTCAACACAAGGCTCCGCGGGGCGCCTTCTATCCAACCTCGTCGGTGTGGTCGTTCCTCCCCAGGTCCCACCCAAAGAAGCGGATAGGGCGCCCCGCGGCTCTTCATGCCGGGCCAGCCCGGTATCCTGGTTCGGTTCGCCTCGTCGCCGTGGGCATATCCCACGGCGTCACTTGTGCGGACAGACGCACGACCTCCTGCCACGGACGGACCGTGGCCACTAGCCCAGAGGAGGTGAGCACGTCTTGCGTCATTACGAGATCATGGTGATCCTCGATCCAAGCCTCGAGGAGCGCACCGTCGCCCCGTCGTTGGACACGTACCTCAACGTGATCCGCACCGCGGGTGGCTCGGTGGAAAAGCTCGACGTCTGGGGTCGCAGGCGACTGCAATTCGAGATCAAGAAGAAGGCCGAGGGCATCTACGCGGTCATCGACTTGCAGTCATCCCCTGAGGCGGTCGCAGAGCTGGATCGTCAGCTCCGGCTCAACGAGTCCATTCTGCGTACCAAGGTCATCCGGCCGGACGTCCGCTGACGCGGCGCCGGCTCGCCCGGATCAGCCTCGTCGTGTTGTCGTACGGCTCTGGCAGCCTTCCGGCAAACGATGAGTGCGCGAGGAGTTGGTCATGGCAGGAGACACCATCATCACGGTCATCGGAAACCTGACCGATGACCCCGAGTTGCGCTTCACCCCGTCGGGTGCGGCGGTCGCCAAGTTCCGGGTCGCATCGACGCCCCGGGTCATGGACCGCCAGTCCGGCGAGTGGAAGGACGGCGAGCCGCTCTTCCTATCCTGTTCCGTGTGGCGGCAGGCGGCCGAAAACGTCGCCGAGTCGCTCCAGCGGGGCGCCCGCGTGATCGTCTCGGGCCGGCTGCGCCAGCGGTCGTACGAGACGCGCGAGGGTGAGAAGCGCACCGTCTACGAGCTTGAGGTCGACGAGATCGGCCCCTCGCTGCGGTACGCCACGGCGAAGGTGCAGAAGATGTCGCGCTCCGGCGGTAGCGGCGGCGGCTTCGGTTCCGGTGGTGGCGGTGGCCAGAGCGGCGGTGGCGGCGGAGGAAACTTCGACGACCCGTGGGCCACGGCGACTCCAGCCTCGTCCAGCTCCGGTTCGGGCGGCGGCAGCAACTTCGACGACGAGCCTCCGTTTTAATGCCGGGACCCCGACGGGGCGGCACAGGATCATCAGGAGCACGAGCAATGGCTAAGGCTGCGGCACTTCGCAAGCCGAAGAAGAAGGTGAACCCGCTCGACAAGGAGGGGATCACCTACATCGATTACAAGGACACGGCGCTGCTGCGCAAGTTCATCTCCGACCGCGGCAAGATCCGCGCTCGGCGGGTGACCGGGGTGACGTCCCAGCAGCAGCGGCAGATCGCCCGTGCGGTCAAGAACGCCCGCGAGATGGCGCTCCTGCCGTACACCACGACGGCGCGCTGAGGGGAGGCACCACGATGAAGATCATTCTGACTCAGGAGGTGTCCGGCCTCGGCAGCCCTGGCGACGTGGTGGAGGTCAAGGACGGCTACGGCCGTAACTACCTCCTCCCGCAGGGCTTCGCCATCACGTGGTCGAAGGGCGCGGAAAAGCAGGTCAGCGTGATCCGACGGGCCCGCGAGGCCAGGGAGATCCGCGACCTGGGCCACGCCAACGAGATCAAGGCCCAGCTCGAAGGGCTGACCAAGGTCAGCCTGTCGGCTCGCGCCGGCGACGGCGGCCGCCTCTTCGGCTCGGTCACCCCGACCGAGGTCGTCGAGGCCGTGCGCGCCGCGGGCGGCCCGGCTCTCGACCGGCGCCGGCTGGAGCTCTCCGGGCACATCAAGTCGCTCGGCGCGCACCAGATCCGGGTCAAGCTGCACCCGGAGGTCACGGCCCGCTTCGACCTGACGGTGGTCAAGGCCAAGTAAGGCACGCACGACAGACGGGGGCGCTTCGGCGCCCCCGTTTTCGTTTACTCGTCCGCCGCGCGCCAGCCGCCTATGGGCTGGCCGCTGATTTCCGCCGGGGCGCTGGCCGCCGAGGGAGCTGGCCGCTGGTTTCCGCGGGGCGCTGGCCGCCGGGGGGCCGCTGGTTTCCGGCGGGCGCTGGCCGCCGAGCGGCTGGCCGCTGGTTTCCGGCTGGCGCTAGGGCCTGTTTACAAAGTCCTTGCCGGGCTCGCCGAGCCCAGACACGACCAGCGGCGTCGGGCGTAGGGCCGCGTACAACACCGGTATGCGACCTTACGCCCGCCACCACCGGACGCGGCCTGGACTCCGGCTCGCCTCGACAATCCTTTTGAAACAGGCCCTAGAGCCAAGCGGGGAGCGGCGTGCCCGCGCCGCTCCCCGCGGCGGCGCGACTGGAACACCAGTGCTGTTATAGCGGCGGTTTAACGGCACTGGTGTTCCAGTCGTCGCGGGACACCGCCGCGCCCTAGCCGTAGAAGGGCTGGCCGCTGGTTTCCGGCGGGCGCTAGCCGCCGAGCGGCTGGCCGCTGATCGCGGAAAGCAGCACAGTGGACAGTCCGCCGCCCACGACGGCGGCCGCCAGACCCACGCTGACCGAACGCCACGTATTACTGACCCAGCGCAGCAGGACCGCCACGACCAGGCTGACCGCCAGGGCCGCCGCGAAGCGGGTCAGGCCGCCGGAGAGCGAGCCCAGCACCTGGGACTCCTCGCCCTGCACGACCGTGTAGACGGCGAACAGGAGCAGCGGCACCGTGTACCAGGCGAGGGTGGCCAGGATCGCCGCCATTACACCGCCTGGTGCGCGGATGTACTCGTCTTCGAGCTCGTCGGGCGTCGCTACCCGCCGGACAGCCGCACCCAGGGCGCGCTCGCGGCCGGCGTCAGCGGCTGGTGCACGCCACCCGGCCGGCGCTGCCGCCGCCGCGCGGCCAGGCGCCAGGGCGGCGGGACGCTCGGCACCGGCGACGGTCGAGGGTGCGCGCCAGTCGCGCGTAGGTGCGTCGGCTACGCCCCGCTCGGTCACCGGAGCGGCGGTCGGTGCGCGCCAGTCGCGTGTAGGTGCGTCGGCTACGCCGCGCTCGATCTCGGGGGCGGCGGCGGCCGCCCGCCACTCGCGGGTGGGCGCGTCGGCTACGCCGCGCTCGATCTCCGGGGCGGCGATCGGTGCGCGCCAGTCGCGCGTAGGTGCGTCGGCGACGCCGCGCTCGATCTCCGGGGCGGCGATCGGTGCGCGCCAGTCGCGCGTAGGTGCGTCGGCGACGCCGCGCTCGATCTCCGGGGCGGCGATCGGTGCGCGCCAGTCGCGCGTAGGTGCGTCGGCGACGCCGCGCTCGATCTCCGGGGTGGCGGGTGCGCGCCAGTCGGCCGGTGGTGCTTCGGCGCGGGCGCGATAGGTCGTCGGGGGGTCGTCGCGGCGCGGTGCCGCTCCCCTGAGGTCGTCGCCGCGGAAGGTCGTGGGTGTGCTCCGGGCGCCGGGCCGGTCGTCGTAGTCGGGCTCATCCGGAAACGCGACCGCCGGCGACCGCGGGGCTGACGACGGGATGCCAACCCACCGCGGGTCGTCGTCGGAGAGGCGGGCCGCCGGCACCTCGCTCCGGCCGGACCACCCGGGTGTGCTGGACAGGCCGGAAACCGGCGCGCTGCTCGACCACGACCCGGAGGGCTCCTCCGCGCGGCCGCTGTCAGAACGGGTGCTCGGCCACCGCGCCTCGGTCTGGTCTTGCCAGGATCGGCGCCGGCGCCCCGTCGACGCCGGGTCGAGGCCGACCGCCCACTCTGGCCGCCGGGGGCGGGACGCCTGACCGTCGCCGGCCTGCTCGCCGGCGGGCGGCACCCACTCGCTGGTGTCGGTGAAGCCGTCACGCTGCGGCGGAACGGCCGGACGCCGGTCGTCGTAGCCGCTGGGCTCGTCGGGCAGCTCGCGCCAGTCGGGGGCGGTCCGGCGGCGGCCGTCCGGCGCGGCGCGGCGGCCACTGTCCGATCTGGACGGCATGAGCGGCTCGCCGGTGTCGCGATGCCACTCGCCGGTGAAATCGCCCCGAGTCCACTCGCCTGTGTAGGCCTCGCGGGTCCACTCGCTCGTGCTCGCCGCGCCGACCCACCCGCTCGTCGGCGCCGACGACGGGGTCCAGCCACTCGTCGGCGCGACCTCGGGTGACCACCCGCTCGCGTGGCGGCCACCGCGGTCGTCGGGCTCCTCGTAGCGGCTGAAGGTGCCGGTGCTGTCTTCGTCGCCCTGCTGCCACCGGGTGCGGGCACTGCGCCGCCCATATGGCCGGTCGTCGGCGACGGCGTCATCCTGCTGGCGGCGGCGGCCGCGGTAGATGCTGCCGGAGGCGCCGGACGAATAGGAGGAGGAGCCGCCAGACGGGTAGCCACCAGCGCCGCCGAGATCGGCCCGGTGCGCACCGCTCTCGCCGGTGTAGTCCCAGCTCTGGGGGCGAGCCTCGTCAGCAGACCGGCGCTCACGCCGGTCGCGAGAGTCGAACCCCCAGTCCCGGTAGTCCACGGTCAAGCTGACCTTTCCTGATGTCTTCAGACCGCAACTGGCCCCTGGGCACATCCGTCGATGGTCATGATATGCCGTAATCAGGGCCTCGGCAGACCCTGAATTCTTCCTCCACACCTTGGGGACCGAGTCCGCCCACGTCACACCCTACCGGGCGGGTAATCCCCAGTGGTTATACACAGCCTGTGCACAGGCTGCACACACCCCCGCGGGTGACTGTCCACAGGTTGTCCCAAGACTCGTCCACCGGCGTATTTGAGGTGCTGACCAGGGTTTTCGTATGGTGTCCGCTCGGCCTTCGTGCAAACTGTCGTACCCGTGCGGTTCGCTTGCGCGGAGTCGATCACGTGGGGGGAGGGGGGACGGGTGTCGGTCAGCGACGACGTGCGGCCGGCTGGCCGCCCACCTGCCGATCCCCCGCCGCCCGGCGGTCCAGGCGGATTCGACGGGCAGTTCGACAAGACGCCACCGCAAGACGTGGCGGCGGAGCAGTGCGTGCTCGGCGGCATGCTGCTGTCGAAGGACGCGATCGCCGACGTGGTCGAGATCCTCAAGCCCGGCGACTTCTACCGCCCGGTGCACGCGACCATTTTCGACGCGGTCCTCGACCTGTACGGGCGGGGAGAGCCGGCCGACCCGATCACGGTCGCCGCCGCGCTCGCCGACACCGGCGACCTCGGCCGCGTCGGCGGCGCGCCCTACCTGCACACGCTCATCGCCAGCGTGCCGACCGCCGCCAACGCGGCGTATTACGCGCGCATCGTCGGCGAGCGGGCGGTGCTGCGCCGCCTCGTCGAGGCCGGCACCCGCATCGTGCAGCTCGGCTACGGCGCCGCGTCCGGTGCCGGGCGCGATGTCGACGACGTGGTCGACCTGGCCCAGCAGGCCGTGTACGACGTGACCGAGCGGCGGGTCAGCGAAGACTTCGCGGTGCTTGCCGACATGCTCCAGCCCACACTCGACGAGATCGAGGCGGTCGGCGCCCAGGGCGGCGTGATGACCGGCGTGCCGACCGGCTTCACCGACCTCGACCGCCTGCTCAACGGCTTGCACGCCGGCCAGCTCGTGATCGTCGCCGGCCGACCCGGTCTGGGCAAATCAACAGTTTCTATGGACTTTGCCCGAAACGCCGCCATCAGGCATAACTGCGCGAGCGCGATCTTCTCGCTGGAAATGAGCAAGGTCGAGATCGTGATGCGACTGCTCTCGGCCGAGGCGCGGGTGCCGCTGCACGTGCTCCGCTCCGGCCAACTGTCCGATGACGACTGGACCAAGCTGGCCCGCCGCATGGGCGAGATCAGCGAGGCCCCGCTGTACGTCGACGACACGCCCAGCATGAACCTCATGGAGATCCGGGCGAAGGCGCGCCGTCTCAAGCAGCGCCACGATCTCAAGCTGATCGTCGTCGACTACCTCCAGCTGATGTCCTCGCCCAAGCGCACCGAGAGCCGCCAGCAGGAGGTCGCGGAGCTGTCGCGTGGCCTCAAGCTGCTGGCCAAAGAGGTCGAGTGCCCGGTGATCGCGGTGAGCCAGCTCAACCGAGGTCCCGAGCAGCGCACCGACAAGCGCCCCCAGCTGTCCGATCTTCGTGAGTCGGGATGTGTGACCGCTGACACCCGACTGATTCGTGCAGACACCAACGCGGAGGTCACGCTCGGCGAGTTGCTCTCCTCTGGCGCCAAAGACGTCCCTGTATGGGCCTTGGACGAGAGCCTGAGATATACGCCCCGCACCATGACGCATGCGTTCCCCAGTGGGCGCAAGGAGGTCTTTCAGCTTCGGCTCGCCTCCGGCAAGGAGATCGAAGCGACCGCCAACCACCCATTCCTCACGTTCGACGGGTGGCGGCCACTCGGCGAGTTGGCGGCGGGGATGCGCCTCGCCACGCCGCGGCATATCCCGCCCCCGCTGACCATCAAGCCTTGGGCGGACGAGGAAATAGTGCTGCTGGCCCATCTCCTCGGTGACGGTTCCTTCGTCCGGCGGCAGCCGATCCGATACGCGAGCGTAGACGAGGAAAACCTGCGGGCGGTCGCAGAGGCAGCAAAGCACTTCGGCATCACCGCCGTCCGTGACGAGTACGCGGCGGCAAGGGTGACGACGCTTCGGCTGCCAGCGCCCTATCGGCTGGCTCGGGGCCGTCGCAACCCAATCGCGGCGTGGCTGGACGCGCTCGGCTTGTTCGGACTGCGGTCGCATGAGAAGTTCGTGCCGGCCGGGGTGTTCTCGCTGCCCAAGAAGCAGGTGTCGATGTTTCTCCGGCACCTGTGGGCGACAGATGGATCTGTGACGACCGCCGGTCGTGCGGGACGGATCTACTTCGGTTCGACAAGTCGCCGGATGGCCGAGGATGTCGCACGGCTGTTGCTGAGGTTCGGCATTACCGCCCGCCTTCGAGAGATCCGACCGGTGGCCTACCGACCGCAGTACGCGCTCGACGTGTCCGGGCGCGATGACCAGCTGCGCTTCTTACGTGAGATCGGCGTCCACGGCGGTTGGGGCGCCGCGTGCCAGAGACTGCTGTCCGTGCTCGAGGACGTGGCGGGCAATACGAACATCGACACCGTGCCGACGGACGTGTGGCAACGGGTTCGGGAGGTTCTCGCCGAGCAGAAGATGGCGCACCGCCAGTTCGCCGTCCGGAAACGCGCGCCGAGCCGACAGCGGCTGGCCCGCATCGCGGCGGTGCTGGAGTCAGCAGACCTGGAGTTGCACGCCACAAATGACGTCTTCTGGGATGAGATCGTCTCGATCGAGCCGCTCGGCGAGCGAGAGGTCTACGACGCCACGGTGATGGGCACTCACAACTTCATCGCGAACGGCATCGCCACCCACAACAGCATCGAGCAGGACGCCGACGTCGTCCTCCTGCTTCACCGCGACGACTACTACGACAAGGAGTCGCCGCGGGCGGGAGAGGCCGACTTCATCGTGGCGAAGCATCGAAATGGTCCGACGGACACCGTCACGGTGGCGGCCCAGCTTCACCTGTCTCGCTTCGTCGACATGGCGATTGTCTGACGCGGGCCATCCCGGTCCGGCGTGCGCCGGACCGGGAGGCGACGAGCGTGGGTCTCAGTCGAAGAGCTCGCCGAGGAAGCCCTTGCGACGCTTGTGGCGGTAGTGGCCGTGGTAGCCGTAGTGCTGCTGACCACCCCCGTACGCCGGGGCCGGCGCGGGGTAGCCGTGGGCAGGCGCGGGAGGCGGCGGAGCGTAGCCACCGGGCGGCGGCGGGGGCGGCGGTGCGTATCCACCGCTGGCCGGGGCCGGCGGGCGCTGGCCGGCGGGCGGCGCGGTGTGCTGCTGGTTCCAGTTGGCCTCGGCCTCGAAGAGTTTCTCCAGCTCGCCCCGGTCAAGGAAGATCCCGCGGCACTCGCCGCACTGGTCGACGGTGACGCCGCTGCGCTCATACTGACGCATCTCGCCGCGGCATTTCGGACAGGTCATCTGCATCCCTCGACGGTACCGGGTGACGCCACTCACGGCTCTGAGGCACGATCCCCCGAACCGGTGCGGGCGAGTATCGTGCCGACCTCGTCGTCGGTCACCTGGTGGAAATCGTGGTAATAGCGGCTCACCGCGCCGAACTCGTTCGCGCACACCGGGCAGACCACCTCGTCGGCCACCGAGGCGAGGCCGGCGCACGCATCCGCCGAGCCGACCGGTGCGGCCAGCACGATGCGCTCGGCGCCGAGGCGGCGCGCGACCACCACGGCGGCGCGGGCGGTGGCGCCGGTCGCGAGGCCGTCGTCGACGATCACGGTGACCCGGCCGGCCAGGTCGAGGGGTGGGCGGCCGGCCCGGTAGCGCTCCTCGCGCCGCGACCGCTCGGCCTCCTCCTTGCGGGTGACCTCGGCGATCTGCTGCGGCTCGAGCCGGTCGGCGATGTCGTCGTTGAGCACGCGCACACCGTGCGGACCGAGCGCGCCGAACGCCACCTCGGGTGCCCACGGCACGCCGAGCTTGCGCACCACGAGCACGTCGAGTGGGATGCCGAGCCGGGTCGCGACCTCGGCGGCCACCGGCACGCCGCCGCGGACCAGACCGAGCACGACCGCCTCGGGCCGGCCGGCGTAGGCCCACAGCCGGTCGGCTAGCGCCGCGCCGGCCGTCCGCCGGTCTCGGTAGGCGGCTCCCATCCCTCTAGGTGTACGCCGTTGCCGGCGACCACGCCAGGTGCGGACGGGCGGCGCAGCGCGGGCACCCATGCCAGGAACGCGACCGGATACAGCAGGTACCCGAACCGGGTCGAGGGCATCAGCAGGATCGCGGCCAGCAGCCCGTACCCGCAGATGGTGGCGGCCGCGGCGGCAGTGCGGGGTGGGCGGCGGGTGAGCCAGACGGCGATGGCCACCGCCGCCACGGCGAGGAGCGCGCCCGCGATGACCCGGCCGCCGGGCAGGTTGTCGGCGATCAGATAGCCGGGGAACGGGGATTGCGCGGGGCTCGTGACGACGCCTTCGCCGAGGGGGAAGCGGATCACGTTGTCGACGAACGCGGTGGCATCCACCAGCACTGCGGGCAGCAGCGCGAGCGCAGGCAGGCCGATGGCGCCGGCGGCGAGCCGGACCACCTGCGGACGGCCGGCGGTCAGCGCGTGGACCAGCAGCACGGCCACGACCGGCCACGCGAAGAGTTTGAGCGCGGCGGCCAGTCCCACCGCGATCCCCGCCGCGCCGTAACGGCGCGCGGCACACAAGGCCAGAGCCAAAAGACACAGCGTGAGTACCGGCACGTCGTCACCGCCCGTCGCCATCGTGAGCGGTACGAGTGGGAGGACGGTGCCGATTTGAAGGGCGCGCAGCAGCGCGGGTCCCCGATCGAGCAGCTGGATCGCGAGTCCCAGCGCGGCGATGGTGACCAGGGCGAACCAGATGCGTGCGTCCGTCCACCAGGCGTCGCCGGCAATCGCGCGGGGCAGGCCGAAGAGGGCCATCCCGGGCTGGTACGGCAGGTAGCCGAGCAGCTGCTCACCCGGTGGCAGGGTGGCGATGGTGTCGCTGGACAGGTACGGCGTGCCGTGGTCGAGCAGGCGCTGGCCGCCGTGCTCGATGACGATCACTTCCTCCTGGGCCCGGTCGGTGCGCCCGCCGGCCCGCTGCACCGCCTGGATCACCATCGGCAGCAGCGCCGTGGTGACGAACGCGAACCCGGCGATGAGCGCTCGTTGCCGGGTACCCGATCGGTGGGCGACGAGCTGGACCACGACGGCGATGGCCGCGACCGCGTAGCCGGCGGCGGCGACCGCGCCCCAGGCGCGGTGTGGCAGCAGCGTCGAGGTGGCCGCGGTGACGGCGGCGAAAGCGGCCGAGAGCCCGTAGAGCGCGAGGTCGACGACGAGGGTGCGATCCCTGGCAGCGGCACTCACGCGGGCAAGTGTGGCAGGCGATCACCGCGGTTGCGTCCACCGGCCCGGCGGCCGGGCGAGAGGCGGATGACCGAGCCCTCGTCGTGCAGCGCGGGGGCGAGCGTGCCGGGGCGGCCGCCGGAGCCGCGGTGCAGTGCGGCGAGCAGGCGGGCCGACGGCATAGGGCGGGCGAAGAGGTGGCCCTGGCCGGCGGTGCAACCCATCTCCCACAGCGCCCGCCGCTGCGGCTCGCTCTCGACGCCTTCGGCGACCACGACGAGGTTGAGGCTGCGCCCGAGGTCCAATGTGGAGCGGATGACCGCCGCCGCCTCAGGCGAGCTCTCCATCTCACGCACGAAGCCGCGGTCGATCTTCAGCTCGTGTACGGGGATGCGGGAGAGCACGGACAGCGACGAGTAGCCGGTGCCGAAGTCGTCGAGCGCGAGCCGCACGCCCGCGTCGCGCAGCTGGCCGAGCACCTGGTCGACGACTTCGAGCTGGCTGATCGTGAGCGTCTCGGTCAGCTCCAGGAAGAGCCGGTCGGGCGGCAGGTCGTGTGCGCGCAGCCGGGCCACCACGGAGCTGGGGAAGCGCGGGTCGAGCAGGCTGCGCGGCGAGACGTTGACCGCGACCGGCAGGTCGAATCCGGCGTCGCGCCAGGCGCCGGCCGCAACGAGCGACTGGTCGAGCACCGCGTCGGCGAACGCGGGCAGCAGGCCGGAGCGCTCGACCGTCTCCAGGAAGCGCAGGGGGTCGAGGTTGCCCCGGTCGGGGTGGTGCCACCTGGCCAGCGCCTCGGCGGCGAGCACCTCCCCGCTGCCCAGGTCGACGATCGGCTGGAAGGTCACGGTGAACTCGTGCTGGGTCAGCGCCCGCGGCAGGTCGCCGCCGAGCGCGAGGCGGCCGACGTCGGCGGTGTCGCGGGCCCGGGCGTACGTGGCGGTGCGCTGCCCCGAGCGCTTGGCCTGGTACATCGCGACGTCGGCGCGGCGCAGCAGCTCGGGCATCCCGCCGCTGCCCGGCGCGACCGCGATGCCACCGCTGGCCTCGACGCTGATCCGCATGCCGTCGAGCGCCATGGGAACGTGCAGCGCGGCGAGCAGGCCCTCGGCCCGGTGTGCCGCGATGGCGGGCGCGGGCAGCCCGGTGATGAGCACGGCGAACTCGTCTCCACCCAGCCGTGCGACGAGGTCGTCGGGGCGGGCCTCCTGGCGTAGCCGCGACGCCACCTCGACGAGCACCCGGTCGCCGGCGGCGTGGCCGAGCGTGTCGTTGACCTCTTTGAAGTGGTTGAGGTCGATCAGCACCAGCGCGGTGACCCCGTCGGCGTGGCGGTTGGCGAGCAGCTCGGTGCCGTGCTCCAGCAGCTGACGCCGGTTGGCCAGCCCGGTGAGCGCGTCGTGCGCGGCCGCCCGCGCGTGCTCGTCGGCGACCCTGGTCAGCTCCTCGTACGCCGACGCGTTGCGGACGGCCGTGCAGAGCGCGGAGGCGAAGGTGCGCAGCGTGTACCGCTCGCGCTCGGAGAGCTTTACCTGGCCGCGCACCCGTAGCCGCAGCTCGCCGACGTCGGCGCGACCGTCGTGCCCTTCCAGGGCGCGCGGGATGACGGAGCCCGTGGTGGCCGGTGCCCGGTCGGCGGGCCCGTCGTAGGTGACGCCCCGGGCGTTGCCCCGCACGAGCCTGGGCCGGTCGTGCAGCTCCACCTCGACCTCGTCGACCGAGAAGAGCTCGGCGGCGCGGGTGACGGCGCTGCTCAGCACCGCGTCGAGGTCGACGTCGTTGAGCGCGTCGGTGACCTGTGCCAGCCGTTGCCACGCCTCGCGCTCGACCCGGTAGCGCACCCGCGCGGAATACGAGAGGTGAAGGCTGAGGATCAGGAACGGCATCGCGATGAGGAAGCGCCGGTCGGCGTGGAGTGGCACCAGCGTGCACAGCACCACGACGAAGCGGACGGCGAACCCGGCGAGACGCAGATCCCAGTTGCTGCGGAACTTTTGGACGATGCTCGCCTGCGCGGCCAGCGCGATCACGGGGATGGCGAGGACGTCGTCGACGACAGCGGCGACGGCGTACGCCGCGGCCAGCGGGACGATCATCTCCAGCGGCTCGGCGGCGGCGCCCTGCCATCCGAAGAGATGGAGGACTCCACCGGCGGCGGCCGCGACCAACGCGTTCTTTCCCGCGCCGAACGCCGTCTTGAGCGGCGACAACCGCAGGAACATCGAGCCGCCCGCCACGCCGACGGCGGTGCTCAGCACCACCCACTCAGCCGGTGCGACACCGAGGCCGATCATGACGGCGGCCTCGACCCACGTGATGGCGTGCGTGGTCGACCGGATGCGCAGGGGCACCTTGACGACAGTCCCGGCCGCGATCAGGCCGGTGATGGCCACGATCGTCGCGACGTCGGACGCGTGCTCGGGTGGACGGTGGGAGGTTAGGTAGAGAGCCGCCACGACCGCGGCGGAGGCAAACCCGACGACGAGACCGACAAGCAGCAGCAGCCGCCGATCGGTCCCAATGTCACGTCGAAGTCTGTCGGCCAAAGCCAGATCCTCGCGGTGCCGAGAAGTCCGGTGATCTGACTGGGTAGCCTACTCGGTCGGGGGATGTCAGGGACTACTTCACTGCCAGTCGCTGCCGCGCATGACGTCTCCCCTTCTTTCGATGCACTAAGCGGGAAAATTGTTTCGCCGCTATGTGCCGATCTGGCCCCCGTCTTACTGAGAAGGAGCCTAAGGTAAACGTCGCGCGGTTCACACGGATTAGTGTCGTAATGCGCAGTATCAGTAACTCTAGCCCGGATTGTCACGGGCTGTCCCCGTTTGCGGACGGAGCGCGATGGCGCCTCTATCAGAAGCGTTTCCGATCCATCTACAGTTACGCGTTTCGTCGCCGGGCGGAAGACTCGATCTTGTAGATGGCCTGATCACGTGCTGTCGCGCAAAGCGCTATCACCATAGCGGCTCGTCCGATTCGCGTGTTGTGGGCCGGCTCTCACATGCGGATGCAAGGTCGGTTCGGCCGGTTATTTGATCAGATCGATTAGGCCTTCATCCCGTTATGGCGAGAGGCGCCAAAGCCTTCGCCTGCAACCGGTCGAAAACGCAACCCGCCGCCTTGATCGCGTCCCTGTCCCGGTTACCCTGCATAGTTGGTGGCCCGACACTATATCGATGCTTCTCTCTGGGAGACAAACGGTGTTGGAGGTGCGCGTCCTGGGGCCGTTGGAGGCCCGAGTGGATGGTGCCGCTTTGCCGCTGGGCACCCGGAAGCAGCAGACCGAGTTGGTGAGGTTGGCGGTCCAAGCCGGTCGGGCCACGAGCGTCGAAGAGTTGATCGACGAGCGGTGGCCGGCCAAGCCGGCGACAGCGCTGGCCGGCGGAGGTGACATCGCGGCGACCGGCGCGCAGGCCGGTCCGCTTCTGCCGGTGTCCAGGCCGTCGGTGACGCTGGAGACCAGCCGCCGCCGTCTCGTGCCGCTCGACGGCGTACGCCCGGAGTCGCTGCCCGTGATGTCCCGCGATGAGGCGATCGAGCTCCTGGGCAAGGTGGTCGGATCCGATCGGGTCGGTGCCGAGCCGAGCGCGGCCGACGAGGTGGCCCGGCGGTGCGGCTACCTGCGTTCCAACATCCGCGCGCTCGTACACCGGGCGGACGAGGCAGGGCTTTACGATCTTTTCGGCACCGCGGTCATGCACAATTACATCGCTTCGGGCCATCAGCGGATGGGGCGCCATCAGGAAGCGGTAAAGCACCTCAAGGCGGCGCTGGAGCTGTACGAGCGCAGCGGAGACCCGCTCGGCGCGAGCACCGCCCGCGCCAACCTCGGCCTGGTGTACCTCTGGCTGGGCCGCCCCGAAGACGCGGTGGTGGTCCTCCACGAGGCACAGCAGAAAGCGCTCGCCGGCATCGCATCCTGGATCGAAAAGGACGATCCGGCCGAGGCCCGCCGGGCATTGGTCCTCTTCAGACAGATGAAGGTTCCGGAGCAATTCGACATCGAGCGGCGTCTTGACTAGTCGCGGCGCTCATGCGGGCCGGCGGCGCGACGAGACGCTTGGTCGCCTCTGTGCGGCACAGCCTATGATCAGCGGGAACGCGGCGTCCGGCTCGACCAGGCGTTAGGCAGGCCCGACACTATATCGATCCTTCTCTCTGGGAGACAAACGGTGTTGGAGGTGCGGGTCCTAGGGCCGTTGGAGGTGCGAGCCAACGGCGCGGCGCTGCCGCTGGGCACCCGAAAGCAGCAGACCGTGCTGGCGATGCTGGCGGTCCAAGCCGGTCGCGTGGTGGGTGTCGAGGAGCTGATCGACGAGCTGTGGCCGGACGATCCGCCCGCCTCCGCCGTGCCCAACACACGCACCTACGCCGCCAACCTACGCCGGCTCTTCGACGCCACCGACGCCGCCCGGGGCCTGATCCGCCGGCAGGGCGACGGGTATGTGCTGCGGACCGACCGATCCGGCGTCGACCTTCAGGCTTTCCTCGACGAGTGCCAGGGCGCCCGTGAGCTGCGGGCCGCAGGCGAGCCGGCCAAGGCGGCCACCGTGCTGGCCGGTGCGTTGGCGCGCTGGCGCGGTTCGATGCTGGCCGGCGTGACGCAGGGCCCGGTGCTCGCGGCCCGTAGCGCGGCGCTGGAAGAGGAGCGGCTGGTCGCCACCGAGGATCTCGCCGACGTCCACCTCGAGCTGGGCCAGCCGGCCGAGGCCGCCCGGCTGATGCGCGACCACACCCAGATGCACCCCCTGCGCGAACGGGCGTACGGGCTGCTGATGCGGGCGCGGGCCGCCGCGGGCGACGTCCCCGGCGCGCTGAGCACCTACACCGCGGCGCGGCGGGCACTCGGCGAGGAACTCGGCATCGAGCCGGGTCCGGCCCTGCGCAGGCTGCACCGAGACCTGCTGAAGCCCGCCGTGGAGCCAGGTCCGGCCGTGACCACCCAGCCGCCGGCGCCGGTGGCGAGCTGGTTACCGCGCCGGGTCGCCGACTTCACCGGCCGGGCGGATCTCGTGGCGCGCCTGCTCGGCGCGGGGCGGGAGGCCGGTGACCACCCGGTCATCCAGGTGATCGACGGCATGGCCGGCAGCGGAAAGACCACGCTCGCGGTCCACGTCGCGCACCAGCTCGCCGGGCACTACCCGGACGCGCAGCTCTTCATCGACCTACAGGGCCACGGCGAAAGCAGCCCGGTCGAGCCGGCCCCGGCGCTGGTCACCCTGCTCCGGCAGATCGGCGTCTCGGGCGACCGCATCCCGGCGGACGTCGACAACCGGATCGCCCTCTGGCGCACCGAGCTGGCCCGGCACCGCGCCGTCGTCGTGCTCGACAACGCGGCGAGCACCGACCAGGTCACCCCGCTGCTGCCCACGACCGGTGCGTCGATGGTCCTGGTGACAAGCCGGCGCCGCCTCGCCGCGATGGAGGGCGGGCATCCGCAGTCGCTTCCCGAGCTTTCGGCTGAGGAGGCGGTCGAGCTGCTGGCAAACACCGTCGGACCGGCGCGGGTGCGGGCCGAGCCGCAGGCGGCCGGCCAGGTGGTGGCGCGTTGTGGATACCTGCCGCTGGCGATCCGGCTGGCTGGCGCACGGCTGGCCCACCGTCCGGGCTGGCGCCTTGCGGATCTCGCCGACCGGCTCGGGCACCAGGCGACGGTCCTCGCCGAGCTGACCGCGGAAAACCGCTCGATCGCCAGCGCGTTCGGCTTGTCCTACGCTCCCCTGCGCTCGCCGACGAAGCGGATGTTCCGGCTTCTCGGGCTGTGGCCGGGTGAGCACTTCCCGGTCGAGGCGGCGGCGGCGCTGTCCGGCCTCTCCCTGCCGGAGACCGCGCAGGTGATCGACGAGCTTGTCGACCGCCATCTCGTGGAGGAGCCCGACGCGGGGCGGTTCCGCCTGCACGACCTGATGAGCGAGTACGCCAACGCCCTTACCCAGGCCGTCGATCACGCGCAGCAGCGGGAGGCCGCCATGGCCGCGCTCCTCGACTACTACGTGCACTCCGCCGCGGCGGTGACCGAGCCGCTGGAGCCGCCCGCGCTGCGGCGCCACCTCGACCTCGCCCCACCGGCGCGGCCGGACCTGCTCCAGGCACAGGGCACCGTCGACAGCGACTGGCTCGAGCGCGAGCGGTCGAACGTCCGCGCCCTCATACGCCTCGCCGAGGAGGCCGGCCTCGACGGGTACGTCTGGCGGCTGGCTCGGGCGGCGTGGCGGTTCCACTTCCTGCGCGGCTACTACGACGACATCATCGAGCTACAGCAGCGCGGCCTCCGTGCCGCCGAGCGGCTGAATGACGACAAAGCGATCGCCGCGATGCACAACTACCTCGCATCGGGCTACCAGCGCGTCGGCCGCTTCCTGGAGTCCATCCAGCACCTGGAGATCGCGGTCAGGCTGCGCGAGCGCATCGGGGATGTCGCCGGCGCCTCGCAGACCCGGGCAAACGCGGCCAGCGTCTACGCGCACCTCGGGCGGTTCGACCAAGCCGTCGCGCTGAACGAACGGGCGCTCGCCGAGAGCCGGCGCCTGCTCGACGTGTCGGTCCTGCTGATCCTGCCCAACCTCGGCATCCCGTTGATGTACCTCGGCCGGCTGGACGAAGCGCTCCGGGTACACCGGCTGCACCTCTTCCTCGGCCGGCAGAGCGGTGTCACGTACCACGTGGCCCAGGCACTTGGTCACATCGGCGCGGTGCGTGCCCGCATGGGCGACGCCCGCCAGGCGATCCGGCTCATCAACGCGTCGCTCGCGCTCAAGCAGCGGATCGGTGTCCGCCTGGGGGTGGCCGAGTCGACCAACGACCTGGCCAACGCCCACCGCGAGCTCGGTCACCTGGCGGAGGCGGAGCGGCTTCACCGGGTCGCCCTGCGCCGCTCCACCGCCGTGGGGCAGCGGAGCATGGACGTCGCCACCATGAACGACCTCGGCCGAACCCTCGTCCGCGCCGGCCGGTCGCGTGAGGCCGTCGAGATGCACGAGCAGGCGCTCGCGCTCGCGACGAGCCTTGGCAACCCGTACGAACAGGGAAGGGCGCTGTCCGGCATCGCCGCCTGCCGCGTGGACGACGATCCCGCCGAGGCGCGCCGCCACTGGGAGCGGGCCTTGGTCCTCTTCCGCCGGATAGAGGTGCCGGAGCGGTACGCGGTGGAGCAGCACCTTTCCGCGCTCGCGCCGGCCAGGGGTCCCTGAGAGTCCGCTGAGAGGCTATCGCCGCATTATCGATTTTTTGTCGATCTCCTGATCGCGGCCCCCGTACGGTCGCGAGCGTGCCCGTGGCAAGGCGCACAGGGAGGCGTAAAAATGGGGCGGCCAGAGCGCGGTCTCGACGCTGTCGACGGGCCGGTGGAGCGATTCGTCGCCGAGCTTCGCGACCTGCGGCGCACTGCGGGCAACCCGAGCTACCGCGAATTGGCGAGGAGGGCGCATTACGCCCCGACGACGTTCTCCTCGGCGGTGTCCGGATACCGGCTGCCGACGCTGGAGGTGACGCTCGCGTTCGTCACCGCGTGCGAGGGCGACGTGATGCGCTGGGAAGAGCGGTGGCGACTGGCGGACAGCCAGGCGCGGGAGGCCGCCACCAGGTCGACCGAGGGGGTGGCCCGCGCGCCGTACCGCGGGCTGGGCGTGTACCAGCCGCACCACGCGGAGTGGTTCTTCGGACGTGAACGCCTGATCGCCAAGCTGGTCGGCATGCTGTCCGTACGCCGGGCGGTGGTCGTGTCCGGCGCCAGCGGTACCGGCAAGTCGTCGCTGCTGCGAGCGGGCCTGATACCGCGCCTCGGCGCGCTGCCGGTGCGGCCGGCGTTCCTGCCGATCCTGATGACGCCCGGGCGGCACCCGGCCGCGGAGCTGTCGCGGCGCATAGCCGAGGTCACCGCCCGTACCCCGCACGAGGTGGCCCTGACGGTCGTCGTCGACCAGTTCGAGGAGATCTTTACCCGCGGTGCCGAGCAGGCCGAGTTCCTCGCCGCGCTGCGGGTTCTCGTCCAGTCGCCGCACGGCCGGCACCGGGTGGTCGTCGGCGTGCGCGCCGACTACAGCGAGCGCACCACCGACCTCCTATCCCCTGCCGACCACGGCGTGGGGCGGCTGACGGTCGGCGAGATGACCGGACCGGAGCTGAGGGAGTCCATCGTCCGCGCCGCGCGGCAGGCCGGGCTCGCGGTGGAACGCGCCCTCGTGGCCCGCATCGCGGCGTCCGCGCCGGGCACACCGCACGCCCTTCCGCGCATCTCGCACGCGCTCCTCGAAGCGTGGCGCCGGCGGCGCGGTGTGGTCATCACCGTCGGCGGATACGAGGCCGCGGGCGGCATCGCCGGTGCCGTGGAGCAGACGGCCGAGAGCGTACACACCGCCCTGGACGCGTCCCAGCGGCAGGCGCTGCGCTGGACGCTGCTGCGGCTCGCTCGGCTCGACGGCGCGGGCAACGTGACACTCCTCGGCCCGGTACCGGCCAGCCACAACGCCGTGGCGGCTGCGGCGATCGGTCGCATGGCGGTGGCCGGCCTGCTCGCCACCACGCCGGACACCGTGGAGATCCCGCACGAAGCTCTCGTGACGGCTTGGCCGCGGCTACGGGCCTGGCTCCGCGACGCGAACGCCGACCGGTTGGGCGGGCCGCCCCGGGTCCTGTCGGGTTCGTTCCGATCCGCGTCATAGAGCCGGTGCATTACAAGCGGCCTGCCGTCGCGCGTATCCGGATTCCCCGCGGCGGCCGGCTTTTACGGGCGGAGGGGCGCCACGGGGGCGCTCCCTTCCCCAGCCCGCCGCATAAGCTCGCCTGGTGACGGATTCCGCCCATCTAACCCACGTCGACGCCGCAGGCGCGGCCCGCATGGTGGACGTGTCGGCAAAGTCGGTCTCGGTGCGCCGCGCGGTCGCCGCCGGGCGCCTGCGCACCACCGCCGAGGTCGTCGACCTGCTCCGCCGCGACGGCCTGCCCAAGGGCGACGCGCTTGCCGTGGCCCGGGTCGCCGGGATCATGGGCGCCAAGCGCACGCCCGACCTGATCCCGCTCTGCCACCCGATCGCCCTGCACGGCGTCACGGTCGACTTCGAGCTGACCGGCGAGACCGTGGAAATCACGGCGAGTGCCAAGACGGCCGATCGCACGGGTGTCGAGATGGAGGCGTTGACCGCCGTGGCCGCCGCCGGGCTCGCCCTGGTCGACATGGTCAAGGCCGTCGACCCGGCCGCTTCCATCGAGGGGGTACGGGTGCTGAGCAAGGAAGGCGGCAAGACCGGCGACTGGACCCGGCCGGAGGATCGTCCGTGATCCGGGCGCGCGTGGTCGTCGCCTCCAACCGCGCGGCCGCCGGGGTGTACGCGGACACGAGCGGGCCGCTGCTCGTCGAGGGCCTGCGCGAGCTTGGCTGCGACGTGGGCGAGCCGGTGGTGGTGCCGGACGGCGAGCCGGTCGCCGACGAGCTGCGCCGCGCGGTCACCGACGGGCTCGACGTGGTGCTGACCAGCGGCGGCACCGGCATCACGCCGACCGACCGCACGCCCGACGTGACCCGTGAGCTGCTCGACTACGAGGTGCCGGGCATCGCTGAGGCGATCCGGGCGTACGGGCGGGACAAGGTGCCCACCGCGGCGCTCTCCCGCGGGCTGGCCGGCGTCGCCGGTCGTACCCTCGTCGTCAACCTCCCGGGCTCGAAGGGTGGGGCTCGCGACGGCCTTGCCGTGCTCGGGCCGTTGCTGGCACATGCCGTCGATCAGCTGCGCGGTGGCGACCACGCGAGCCAGACACAGGGATAGGCTCGCCTGGTGAGCACTGAGACAGCGCCGGTCTCGTGGGCCGAGGCGCGGTCGCTGGCCTACACGGCCGGCCTGGCCGCCGCCCAGCCGGCGGTGCGGGTGCCCCTGGCTGAGACCGACGGGCACACGCTGGCCGAGCCGCTGACCACGCTGACCGACCTGCCCGCTTTCCCGACCTCCAGTGTGGACGGTTGGGCGGTGCGTGGCCCGGGGCCGTGGCGGGTGGTCGGGCGGGTGCTCGCCGGCAGCAGCCCCGCACCGCTCGGCGAAGACGGCACCACCGTCGAGATCGCCACGGGCGCGATGCTTCCCGAGGGCGCCACGACGGTGCTCCGCGTCGAGGATTCAGCGCACACGCCCGACGGCCACGTGACCGGCACGCCGCGGGCGCAGCCCGAGTGGCGGGTGCCGGGTGACGAGGCGCACCGGGGCGAGGTGCTGCTGCCCGCCGGCGCCGCGGTCAACCCGGGCGTGATCGGCTTGGCCGCGTCCTGCGGCTACGACACGTTGCCGGTGCGCCGCCCGCCGCGCTCGGCGCTGCTGGTCTTCGGTGACGAGCTGCTCACCACCGGCCTGCCCGGCGCCGGTCGGGTGCGTGACGCTCTTGGCGCGCCGGTCCCGGCCTGGCTCCGCCGATACGGCGCGGAGCCCGGCCTTTTCGTCGGTCCGGTCGAAGACACGCTCGCCGCGCACGTGGCCGCGATCCGCAAGGCGCTCGACAGCGCCGAGCTGGTGTGCACCACCGGCGGCACGATGCGCGGCCCGGTCGACCACCTCCACCCGGCTTTGCGCGAGCTCGGCGGTGAGTACGTGGTGAACACCGTCGCGGTCCGCCCCGGCTTTCCGATGCTGCTCGCCCGGGTGCCCGGGCCCGACGGGCGGTCCCGCTTCCTCGCCGGCCTCCCCGGCAATCCGCAGTCCGCGATCGTCGCGCTCGTGTCGCTCGTCGCGCCGCTGCTCGCCGGGCTGCACGGCCGCCCCGAGCCGGTGCTGCCCACGATCACGCTGGCCGAGGCGGTGCCCGGCCGGGGCGAGCACACGCATCTGGCGCTGGTGCGGGTCGACCCGGTCGACCACGTCGCCCACCCGGTGCGGCACGTCGGTTCGGCGATGCTGCGCGGGCTGGCGCAGGCCGACGGGTTCGCGGTGATCGCGCCGGGTACGACCGGCGAGCCGGGCGCGGTCGTACCGTTCGCGCCACTTCCCCTGTTCATGGGAGAGCGGCCATGACCGATTCCGTCGTGTTGCTGGCGGTCACCGACCTGCCGCTCGACCTGGCCGCGCACGAGGCCGCGGTCGCCACGCGCCAGGCCGGCGCGGTCGTGTCGTTTCAGGGTGTCGTCCGCGACCACGACCACGGCCGCACGGTCACCAAGCTGGAATACGAAGGCCACCCGACCGCCGAGGCCGTGCTCCGTGAGGTGGCCGCCGAGATCGCCGCCGACCCCGATGTGCACGCGGTGGCCGTGTCGCACCGGGTCGGTCCCCTCGAGATCGGCGACGTCGCGCTGGTGGCCGCCGTGAGCACCGCGCACCGGGCGGCCGCGTTTGCCGCCTGCGCCCGCCTCGTCGACGAGGTGAAGGCCCGGCTGCCGATCTGGAAGCACCAGATCTTCACCGACGGCACCGACGAGTGGGTCAACTGCCCCTGAGCGCCTCGTCCTGCCTGCGCGGCTCTTCCGGCTGGCGGAACGGGCGCCGGGGCACCTCCTGGGGCGGCGGGGGGGTCCTACTTGCTGGCTCGCTCCGCTCGCTCGGCCCCGGCTGCCGGTTCAATTCGGGCAGCTCGCTGCGCGCCCAGCCCCGAATTGACCCGGGCTCGGGGTCGAAGCACCGTATTGCCCACCGCGTAGGACGGGCCGTAGAACGCCGGCTCGGCCCCCGGGCGCCACGGCAGCGCGGCCACCAGCACGATGATCGCCAGCGCGAGCGAGTTTTCCATCAGCGCGCCCCACAACCCGTCGGCGTAGTGCGAGACCTGCGGCAGCTGGTGCTCGTACGGCCAGATGGGTGAGCGCACGAAGAGCAGGAATAGGCCGAGGGCCGCGAGCGCGTGCCGGATGCCGGTGAGTGCGGGGAACCAGATCGGCGTGCGCAGCCCGGTCAGCGCGGCGAAGCCGGCGGCCGCCGGCCCGGGGCGGCGGATCGGCCCGCGACTGGCGTCACGGCGGCGCAATGTCGCGTCGAACAGGACGATGATCGCCGGGAGCACGTAGAGCAAGTGGTGCGACCACGAGATCGGGCTGATCACGTTGGTGGTCAGGCCGACCAGCGTGAACGCGGCCAGCTCGTCACCGTCGGCGTGCGCGTGGTTGGCGCGGGAGAGGCCCACCGCGAGCAGCAGCAGCGCGAACGCCAGCCACAGCAGCGTGGGTGCGCTCACCGAGTCGTACATCCGGGCGAGCACGCCGGCGAGCGACTGGTTGGGCGTCATGTCCGCCGCACCGACCCGCTCCGTCTGCCAGAGCACGCTCGTCCAGTAGGTCATCGACTCGCGTCCGGCCACCGCGAAGGTGCCCATGGTCACGCCGACCGCGGTGGCGATCGCGGTGAACGCGACCCGCCACTGCCGGGAGATCACGAAGTAGACGATGAACAGGGCCGGCGTCAGCTTGATCGACGTGGCGAGCCCGACGCCGACCCCGGCCCAGGCGCCGGTGGCGAAGAAGCGGGTCAGCTGCCCCTGGAGCGGGCTGCTCCGGCCGCGGGTGCGCCACCGCAGCGCCACCATGTCGGCCATGATCAGACCGAAAAGCAGGAGATTGATCTGCCCGAACCCGAGCGTCTCGCGGACCGGCTCGGTGGCGGTAGCGAGCGCTGTGGCGACACCGACGACAAACCACAGCGACCAGCCGTAGCGGCGGACGATCGGGGCGAGCAGCGCGGTCAGCACCAGGGCGAGGGCCCCGAGGCTGGCGATGACGTTGACCCAGCCGGCGGCCTCCACGGGTACGAGCGCCAGCGGCATCATCAGGATGCCGGCGAAGGGTGGATATGTGTATCCGATCGTCATGCCCGGAGCGATGAAGTCGTATAGCTCGTTACCGCCCGCCCACCAGACCACCGCGCCGTGGTAGATCTTCATATCGAAGAAGTCGTAGAACCGTCCGTACGCCTCGATGGCGCGCCAGGCGGCGTAGAAGGTAACGGCGATGATGCCGACCCGCACGACCACCCAGAGGTCGATCCCACTGAGCACGCGGCGGACTGGGGCGAGGCGGCCCATCCGTCTCCCGACGGTCGCCGGCATGGCGTGGCCACCCCCGTACCAAAATCGTTCCCACCCAGGTCCGCCTAGAAGCCTAGAACGGCCTGTCACTCCAGTACCTCCTGCGTTACCCGACCGTGTCCGATCCCACACTGGTTCGCGACATTTCCAACGGGTTAACGTACGGCGTGTAGTTCAGGTGATTCGGGTGGGTTATCCGGGCAGGTGCCGGCCCACCGCCGCCGATTTGACGGCGATGCGCGCGTCGCGGCGAGCGGCCCGGACGCCACGCTGGATCGAACGCCGCCGATCTCCCATGAAGCGCTCCGTACGGTAGCGCAGGCTCGGCCGTCCCTCGGTGTCGGCGGCCGCCAGCAGCAGGCCGCCGAAGAGTCCGATGTTCTTCAGCACGTGGATCTGATGAGCCCGCCGCTCCGCCGGGTCGTCCTGCTCCCAGAACGCGTGGCCGGCGAGCGTCGTCGGCACGAGGGTGCCGGCCAGCACCGCCGCGGCGGTGCGGCTGCCCCGCCCCGTGGCCAGGAGCAGCCCAGCGACCGCCTGGATCGCGCCGTTGATCCGGACCAGCGCGCGGGCGTCGGTCGGCAACGGGGTGGGCGCCTTGTCGAGCAGCGGTGCGACCCGATCCGTGACCCGCTTTGCCTTGGGCACCAGCGGGTCCGGGTTGACCAACGCTTGCGCGCCATTGGCCACGAAGATCGCGCTGAGCATCGCGCGCGCCGCGGTGCGTACGGGTCTCATGGGCCCTTCATACCCGGTCGTGGTGCTGCTTACCCCACTGTTCGGAGGTATCGGCCAAAGTGCGGAACGGTGAACGCCACCGTCCCCCGCTCACCGGAGTAGATGAGTCCCTTTTTGATGAGCGCGTCGCGGGCCGGCGAGAGGCTGGCCGGCTTGCGCGCGAGCTGCTTGGCGATGTCGGCGGTGGACACCGCGGCGTCCATGTCATCCGTCGGCTCGGCGGCGGACAGCGCCGCCATCGCCCGCATGTACTCCCGCTCGGCCGGGGTGGCCCGCTCGTAGCGCGAGCCGAAGAACCCCACGGCCAGCTCGGCCTCGGCCTCCGGCGCCGCCACCCGCACGTCTTCCGCGGTGATCGGCGAGCGCGGCGCGTGGTCCCAGGTCGCCTTCCCGTACGCCTGCACGAAGTACGGGTAGCCGCCGGACTTCTCGTAGAGCAGGTCGAGCGCCTTCTGCTCGTACTCGACCTCTTCGCGGGACGCTGGCGCACCCAGCGCCTGGTCGGCCGAGAGCCGGTCGAGCCGGTCGATCCGCTGGTAGCGGAACAGCCGCTCGGAGTACGACTTCGCGGCGGACAGCACGGCCGGCAGGTGTGGCAGCCCGGCGCCGACCACGATGAGCGGCGCACCGAGCTGGGACAGCTCGTGGCAGGCGGCACAGAGCGCGGAGATGTCGTCGGGCCCGAGGTCCTGCATCTCGTCGATGAACAGCGCGATGCCGGTGCCCACGTCGGTGGCCACGCTGGCCGCGTCGGTGAAGAGCTCGACCAGGTCGATCTCGATGTCGCCGGAGTCGGCCCGCCCGGCCCGCGCGGGCACGTCGATGCCCGGCTGCCACCGGTCGCGGAGCTTCGCGTTGGCCGCGTTGGCGCGCAGGGCGAACGCCTTGAGCACGCCGAGGAACTCGTCGATCCGATCTGGCGCGCGGTGGTGCGGGGCCAGCTCGCGCACCGCCATGTGCAGCGCGGCGCTGACCGGCCGGCGCAGCGCCTGGTCGGGGCGGGCCTCGATCTTGCCGGTGCCCCAGAGCCGGCCGATGGCCTGCGAGCGAAGCGTGTTGAGCAGCACGGTCTTGCCGACGCCGCGGAGCCCGGTGAGCATCAGGCTGCGCTCGGGGCGACCGCGGGCCACCCGCTCGAGCACGATGTCGAAGACCTCGAGCTCGCGATCGCGGCCGGCGAGTTCGGGTGGGCGCTGCCCGGCGCCCGGCGCGTAGGGGTTGCGGACCGGATCCACGTATCGCACCGTATCGGCTCGTCTAGGGCAGAACCTAGAAAGCCGTATAGGCGTGTCGAGGGAAATCGACAAGAAAATAGCGCCGTCTAGCAATATCGCTAGACGGCGCTACAGAAGGCTATCGCTGCTTCAGGCAGAGCACGAAGTCGAGCGGGTTGAGCTCGCTGTCGAAGAAGTAGTGGAACTGGTAGCCCGCCACCGTCTTGCACTTGGCGTCGTAGTCGATCGTGCCGTCGAACCGGGCCAGCACCTCGAACGTCTTGGCCCCGCACTCCGCGATCTTGAGCTCGGGCTTGGCGTCGGTGCCCTCGTTGACCACGCACTGGCCGGCCTTGACAAAGCGGGCGTCGGTGGAGTTTTCCGGCGCCGGGCTTGGATCCTGCGAGCCATCCGCGCCGCCGCTCGGATCGGCCTGCTGTGAGGAGGTGGGCAGCGCGCCGCCGCCGGTCGGGTCGTCGTCGGCGCCGCCCAGCTTGACCACGGCCGCCACGCCACCCGCCACGACCAGCAGGGCCAACGCCACGACCACGAGGACCAGCGTGCGGTTGCCGCCCTTGCGCGGTGGCGCCGGCGGCACCGGCTGCCCCCACGCCGGGTCGGTCGCCGGGGCGTAGCCGGGCTGCTCGTACTGCCGGGTGGAACCGTAGCCCGGGCTCTGCTCGTAGCCCTGGTCGTAGCCACCCTGCTGGTAGCCGCCACCCTGCTGGTAACCGCCCTGGTCGTAGCCGCCCTGGTCGTATCCGGGGTAGCCGGCCGGGGACGCGGGACCGGCCGGTGGCGTCGACGAGGGCGTGCCGCCCCACGGGTCGGGCTGCCCGCCCCAGGGGTCGGACGGCTGCCCGTACGGCTCCTGCGGCTGCCTCCCCCAAGGCTCCTGCGGCGGGCCGGAATATGACCCGTAGTTAGACATGTGACAGCCCTCCCGAGACTGCGATGTTCCCGGTCACCGTAGCGTGGCGACCCCCTCGCCATACCTCCCGGAACCGCGCCAATCTCTCAGAGCAAGCGCAGCTGGCGGTCCTTGGGGCGGCGCGGGCCGGCGTCGCCGAGCCGCTCGAAAAGACCGCTGTCGATCGCTTCGAGGAACGGCGTCGGCCGGGTCTCCCGCTCGGTGCCGAAGCGGACGCGGCGGGAGGCGTGGCTGACGTACAGCCGGTCCTGCGCGCGGGTCAGGCCGACGAAGAAGAGCCGGCGCTCCTCGGCCAGCTCTTCCTCGGCCGGCGGTCTGCCGGGCAGCCGCAGCGGCAGCAGACCGTCTTCGCAGCCGACCAGGAACACGACCGGAAACTCCAGACCCTTCGCGGCGTGCAGGGTGAGCAGCGTGACGGCCTCGGCGCGCGGGTCGAGCGCGTCGACCTCCGCGCCGGTGGCCAGCTGCGACAGGAACAGCTCCAGGTCGTCGCCGCAGCGCTGGGCCAGCGGGGTGAGCACCTCGACGGCACCCCAGATGTCTTCCGGGCTGGTCGCCGACGGCGCGTCGAGCGTCGGCGCGGTGAAACGCTGGGCCAGCACCTGGCCGGCGAGCCGCACGCGGGCCGCGATCGAGCCGCCCAGCCCGCCGGCGTGCCGCAGCTCGCGGGCGATCGAGCCGACGCCGGCCCGGTCGCGCAACCTGTTGTGCGAGCGCTTCTGCACCGGGATGCCGGCGCGGGAGAGCGCCTCGACGACCGGGGCGGCCTGCGCGTCGGTCCGGTACAGCACCGCTATGTCGGAGAAGGAGATCGTGGAAGAGCGCCCGTCGATCCGCCCCGAGTCGAGCGAGCGGTGCGAGACGCCGCCGACCAGCTCGTCGACCGTGCGGCGGACGAAGTCGGCCTCCTCGACGGCCGAGCCGGCGGGGTACAGGCCGACGAGTGGCGCCTCCGGGTCGAGCCGGGCCGGGTCGAGCCGCCGCCCACTCACCAGCGTGGACGGCGCGATGGCCTGCACCGCGGCCGCGACGATGGGCGCGGCCGAGCGGTAGTTGCGGGTCAGCCGCACCAGCCGGGCGTCGGTGAAGTCCTGCGAGAAGCGCAGGAAGTACGCGACGTCGGCGCCGCGGAACGAGTAGATCGCCTGGTCCGGGTCACCGATCGCGCACAGGTTGCCGTCTGGCGGGCTGAGCAGGCGCAGCAGCTCGTACTGGGTGGCGTCGACGTCCTGGTACTCGTCTACGAAGATCCACCGCCACCGGGTCCGGTACTCCTCGACCAGCTCCGGATCGTCGCGCAGCAGCGTGACCGGCAGCTCGACGAGCTCGTCGAGGTCGACGAGGTTTTGCTGGCGGAGCACCTTGACGTACGCGTCGCGGTCGTCGCCCGCCTCGGCCTTCGCCTCCGCCCGCTGCGTGTCGTCGGCGACTCCGAAGCCCTCGCCGAGCCCGGCCGCCGACGCGTGCTCGCGCAGGATCGCGAGGCCCAGCGAGTGGAAGGTCGCCACCGTGACGTCTTCGGCGACCGGCCCGAGCAGCCCGTCGAGCCGCTCGCGCAGCTCCTCCGCCGCGCGCCGGGTGAACGTGATCGCCAGGCACTGCTCCGGGTAGACGTTCAGCTCGGCGCAGAGGTACGCGATGCGGTGGGTGAGCGTGCGGGTCTTGCCGGTGCCCGGCCCGGCCACGATCAGCAGCGGCCCGCCCGGCGCCGAGGCGGCCACCCGCTGTAGCGCGTCCAGCCGGTCGAGCAGGCCGGTGCCGACCTCCTCCATGCCGGAGAGCATCGGCTCGAACGGCTCGTGCGGCGAGGCCGGCGCCGCGATCGGCGGGGCGGGCGCCGCCACGGGCGGGGCGGCCTTCGCCTGGCGGGGAGCCTTCGGTGCCTCCGCCTTGCGTCGCGGCGCGGGCTCGGCCGGCCGCCGCTGCGCGGGCACGGGCATGTCGAAGAGCGTGTCCGCCTGATGGGCGTGACCGGCACGGGGGAGTTCGTCCGGCTGGAAGATGCTGATCACGCCGTACTCGCCGTCGTATCCCGAGACCCGCCGCACCTGCCCGCGGCGAAGGCGCCCGATGGCCTCGGCCAGCAGCTCGCCGCCGGCCTGCCCGATGTCGGCCAGCGGCGTGTGGGTGAGGATCCGCAGCTCCGGGCCGAGCGCCGCGACAAGCGTGTTGATCTGGCCGTCGACGGTCTTGGAGCGCGGCCCGACGCCGTTGATCTCGCCGACGATCTGCGGCAGCGAGAGCAGGTGGGTGACCTGCTTGGCACCCGGGCGGGCGTCGTCGCGGTCGGCGAGGTCTTCGACCCGGCTGAGCACGCCGACGGTCAGCGGCTTGCCACACTGCGGGCAGAGGCCGCCGGCGGCCCGGGTCTGGTCGGGCTGCCAGTTGACGCCGCAGACGCGGTGGCCGTCGGCGTGGTACTTGCCCTCCTCGGGGAAGAACTCGATCGTGCCGTGCAGCCCGTCGCCGGTGCGCAGCGCCTCGCGGATGCCGAAGTAGTCACGCGGCGCGGTCAGTACAGTCGCCTCGCGGGCCAGCGCCGGCGGCGAGTGGGCGTCCGAGTTGGACACGAGCTGGTAGCGGTCGAGGCTGGACACCCGCCAGTTCATCTCGGGATCGGAGGAGAGGCCGGTCTCCACCGCGAAGATGTGCTCGGCCAGGTCGGCGTAGCAGTCGGCGATCGCGTCGAAGCCCGACTTGCTGCCGAGCGCGGAAAACCACGGCGTCCAGATGTGTGCGGGCACCAGGAAGCCGTCGGGGCTCGCCTCCAGCGTGATCTCCAGCAGGTCGCGCGAGTCGAGGCCGAGGATCGGGCGCCCGTCCGCACCCAGGTTTCCGATCCGCCCGAGCGCGGTGTTGAAGCGGGCCACCGCGTCGAGGTCGGGCAGGTAGATCAGGTGGTGCACCTTACGGGTGCGGTCGTCGCGCTTGTAGATCGTGGAGATCTCGACGCTCAGCATGAAGCGCACCGGATCGGCCTCGGCCGCGCTGGCGAGGATCGGCGGCAGCTTGCGGGCGATCTCGCGCTCGGCCTCCGGGCTGAGCCGGTAGAGGCCCGGCTCGGCGGGGTGCAGCGTCTCACGCAGGTGGTCGTGCCAGGCCGGGTGGGTGAAGTCGCCGGTGCCCAGCACGCTGACGCCCTTGCGCCGCGCCCACCAGGCCAGGTTGGGAAGGTTGAGGTCGCGGCTGCATGCGCGGGAGTACTTCGAGTGGATGTGCAGGTCAACGACGTACGGATTGCTGCCGGTCGAGCTGTCCTGAGGTGCAACGCTGAACGGAGGCACGCCGCATAGTGCCATGCCCGCGTCGTCCGGCGCGTGTTGCCACGCGCGCGTGACGCCCACTGTGTCTCCGGGTTCGCTCGCTCGTGCGGCGCTGAAGGCGACGTCTTCCTCCGCCGCACCGAAACCCCCGACATCGTCGGAGGGGCGGCTGCGTCCAGACGCCGCCGCGCCAGCTCGCTCGCTCACTACTGGCTGTGCAGCTCGACGAGGGTGACCTGTGGGGGCGCGCCGACACGTACCGGCGGACCCCAGAAGCCGGCGCCGTTGGTCACGTACACCTTCGTGCCGTCGACCGTGCCCAGCCCGGAGACGATCGGCTGCTCGAGGCGGACCAGGAGGTGCCACGGCACCATCTGGCCGCCGTGGGTGTGGCCGGAGAGCTGGAGGTCGACGCCGTACTTCGCCGCGTTTTCCGCCTGCACCGGCTGGTGTGCCAGCAGCACGACCGGGCGGCTCGGGTCGCGCCCGTCGAACGTCTTGGGAAAGTCGGGCCCGTCTTCGTATTCTTCGCCCGCGATGTCGTTGACGCCGGCCAGGTCGAGGCCCTCGATCTCCAGCCGCTCGTTGCGCAGCGGGCGCAGACCGAGGCGGGCCACCTCGTCGACCCACTCCTGGTGCCCGGAGAAGTACTCGTGGTTGCCGGTGACGAAGTAGGTGCCGCGGCGCGAGCGCAGGCGCTCCAGCGGGGCGGCGGCCGCGCCCAGCTCCTCGACGCTGCCGTCGACGAGGTCGCCGACGACGGTCACCAGGTCGGCGTCCATTTCGTTGATCATGTTGACGATCCGCTCGGTGTGTCCGCGACCGCGCAGCGGGCCGAGGTGGATGTCGGAGACCAGCGCGATGCGCATGCCGTCCATCGTGCGCGGCAGCTTGGCCAGCGGGATCGACACGCGGTCGAGCTGGGGCGGGCCGAGTGCGCTGCGGATGCCGTACCCGGAGACGCCCGCGGCGGTGAGCCCGGCGAAGATGGCCGCCCCGCGGGCGAGGAGCAGCCGCCGATCGGGCTGGTGATCGGGAGCCGGCGGCTCCGCCGCCGGACCGCCGGCGCCGACCAGGGCCGGCACGGGGGCGGACGCCCGCCCGCGGCGCAGCCAGAGCTTGGCCACGAGCATCGGGATCTCCAGCACCACCAGCACGACGATCAGGTAGAACATGACCGCCAACCAGAGGTAGCCGGGCCAGGCCAGCCACCACTGCCCCATCCGGGTGCCGACCAGGGTGGCGGGCACGAGCACACCGAGCACGAGCGCGGCCACGCCGCCGGCCCGGCGCCAGCGGCCCGGTCGGGTGGTGTCGCGGATCAGGCGCTTCCACAGGTAGAAGTGGATCAGCCCGATCACGGCGAACGCGAACACCACGAACACGATCACGCCCACGCTCGGATCAGCCTCCGGCGAACGGGGGAAGGACGTCGACGGTCGCCCCGCCGGGCAGGGCGGACTGGCGGTCGTGGCAGGCGACGCCGTCGACCAGGAAACTCGCCGCCTTGAGCACGGTGCCGAGCCGCTCGCCGCGACGGGCCGACAGCTCGGCCGCCAGGTCGTCCAGGCAGAGGCCGGCCGGCGCGAAGTCTTCGGGCACGCCGGCCGCGGCCCGGGCGCCGGCGAAGTAACGCACCGTAATCGACTCGACCGCCATGTCAGCCGCCGATCGCGGACATCGGGCGGGCCGGCTGGAGGAACTTCGCGTCGTCGATGCCGTGTCCGGCCCGCTTGGCCCACATGGCCGCGCGCCAACGGTCGGCGATCTCCTCGTCGCCGGCACCCCCGCGCAGCGCGCCCCGCAGGTCGGACTCCTCCGTGGCGAAGAGGCAGTTGCGTACCTGGCCGTCGGCGGTCAGGCGGGTGCGGTCGCAGTCGCCGCAGAAGGGGCGGGTGACGCTGCCGATCACGCCGACCTTCGCCGGCTGGCCGCCGGGCGCGGTGAAGCCGTCGACAAGCCATGTCTCGGCGGGTGCGCCGCCGCGCTCGGCCGGGTCGGGCAGCAGCGTGAACTCCGCCTCCAGCGCGGCGAGGATCTCCGCGGCGGTGATCATGCGGGTGCGATCCCAGGCGTGCTGGGCGTCCAGCGGCATCTGCTCGATGAACCGCAGCTCGTAGCCCTCCGCCAGGGCGAACCGCAGCAGCGCCGGCGCCTCGTCCTCGTTGATGTCACGGAGGAGCACAGAGTTGATCTTGACAGGGGTGAGGCCCGCCGCCCGCGCGGCGGTGAGGCCGGCCAGCACGTCGGGCAGCCGCCGCCGGTGGGCCAGCCGCTCGAACCGCTCGCCGTCGAGCGTGTCGAGCGAGACGTTGACCCGGTCGAGGCCGGCCTCGCGCAGCGGCCGGGCCAGCTTGTCGAGGCCGATGCCGTTGGTGGTCAGCGACAGGCGCGGGCGCGGGCTCAGCTCGGCCACCGCCGTCACGATCTTGGTGAGGCCGGGCCGGATGAGCGGCTCACCGCCGGTGAAGCGGACCTCGTCGACGCCGAGCCGCTCGACCGCGACCCGGACCAGGCGGATCACCTCGTCGTCGGTGAGCACGGCCGAGTTGGGCAGCCAGGGCAGCCCTTCCACCGGCATGCAGTAGTTGCAGCGCAGGTTGCACCGGTCGGTGAGCGAGACCCGCAGGTCGGTCGCCACCCTTCCGAACCGGTCGACGAGCCCCGCGGTGGTCATCTCTTGACGTTACCGCGTCAAGCGCGCAGCGCCGCCTCGGCCGTTGCCCGAACAGCGGATCGGTACGCCCCGCCGAACAGCGCCGTGTGCACGAGCATCAGGTGCAGCTGGTGCACCGGCACGCGGGCCGGCCAGCCCTCCGCCAGTGGCCACTCCTCCTGGTACGCGGCGAGCACCCGGTCCAGGTGCGGCGCGCCCCCGAAAAGGGCGAGCTGGGCGAGGTCGGTCTCGCGGTGGCCGCCGTGTGCCGCGGGATCGACGAGCCAGGCCCGCCCGTCGGCCGCCCACAGCACGTTGCCCGGCCACAGGTCCCCGTGTACGCGCGCGGGCGGCTCGTTCCCGCCGTACCCGTCGATGCGCGAGACGACGTGCTCGACGAGGGCGACGTCGGGTGCGGAGAGCGCGCCGTTGTCGGCCGACATCCGCAGGTAGGGCACCAGCCGGCGCTCGGCGAACCAGCCCGGCCAGGGGCCGGGCGACGGCGTGTTGTCTGCGGGCAGCGCGCCGATGAAGCCCGGCCCCTCGGCCCCGAAGGCGCCGGCGCCGGCCCGGTGGGTGGCCGCCAGGTCGCGCCCGAGGCGCTCCGCCGCTCGCGGCGTCGCCGCGCCGGGCTCCACCCACTCCAGCGCGAGCAGCGTGGGCAGCGCGGCGATGACCTCCGGCACGGGCGCGCCGCCCGCATCGCGCAGCCACCGCAGCCCCGCGGCCTCCGTTTCGAAAAATCCATCTGGTACCGGCTGCGCGGCGCCACTCCACGACTTGGTGAACAGGGACGCGCCGTCGTCGAGCGTGAGCCGGGAGGCGGTGCAGATGCTGCCCCCTGGCACGGGCGTCTCCCGGATTCGCTGATGGGTCAGGAAGGCGGGGAGATGCTCGGGGTGCGCCCGGAGGTACGCGAGGTCCATGTCGACCACTCTTACCAAGTGGGTGTCGCCGTCGGCTTAACAGGGGTAAGCATGACGTCATGGCGGTGACGATCCGTTCGTACCGGCCCGGCGACCACAGCGCCGGCCGGCGGCTGTGGGTCGAGTTGACCGAGCGGCACCGGGCGCTCTACGACGACCCGGGCTTCGGTGGCGCCGACCCCGGCGCGGCGTTCGAGGACTACCTGACCAGGCTGGACCTGTCCGGCATGTGGGTCGCCGACCACGGCGAAGACGGCGTCGTCGGGCTGGTCGGCCTCATCATGAAGGGCCGGGCGGGCGAGGTCGAGCCGGTCGTGGTGACCGAGGCACACCGCGGCCAGGGCGTCGGCCGGGCGCTGCTCGGGCACGTCGCCGACGAAGCGCGGCGGCGTGGGCTGGCCTACCTGACGATCTCCCCCGAGTCGCGCAACGTGGACGCGATCCGCAGCCTGCACGCGGCCGGGTACGACGTGCTCTCCGCGCTCCAGTTGACGCTCGACCTCGGCCGGCGCGAGCACGCGTGGCGGCAGGACATCGACATTCACGAGCTCCGATTTAAGTCCTGACCTGCTCCACTACTGAGCGTGCCTGTGGATAACCCGGGTGTCGTCCACAGGGCCTTCTGATCTCATCCAGGCCAGCGCAAGCTGCCCACATGACACCGCTCGCCCTCCGCACACCAGCTGACCTGCTCGCCGCCATCCCGTTTCTGCTCGGCTTCCACCCGCGCGACAGCGTTGTCGTCGTGGGGCTCCGCGCCCGCCACGTGGTCTTCGCCGCCCGGGGTGACCTGGGCGAGCCGCCCGCCTTCGTGGAGTACGTGACGTCCGTCGTCATGCGGCAGGACGTCGACACCGCCGCCGTCGTCGGCTACGGCACCGACGAGCGGGCGCGCGAGCCCGTGCTGGCCATCCGCGCGGCGCTGGAGCGACACAGCGTCGGCGTGATCGACGCGTTGCGCGTGGCCGACGGGCGTTACTGGTCCTACGCGTGCCCCGGCGAGGGCTGCTGCCCGCCCGAGGGCACGGCATACGACCCCGTGGCCAGCCCCGTGGCCGCCGCGGCCACCCACGCCGGGCACGTGGCGCTCCCCGACCGCGACACGCTCGTGCGGCAGATCGCGCCGATCGGCGGTGCGACCCGCGAGTCGATGCGCCGGTTGACCGAGCGTGCCACCGCGCGGCTGAGCAGCATGCTTGCCACCTCGCCGCCGGGTGACCTGCTGGGCAGCCGGTCGCTGCGTCAGCTCGGCGCCGCCGCGGTGCGGGAGGCGATGCGCTGCCACCGCGAAGGCGGCCGCCTCAGCGACGACGAGGTCGCTTGGTTGACCGTGCTGCTCAAGCACCTGCCGGTCCGCGACTACGCGTGGGAGCGGGTGGGCGTCGACGAGTGGCACATCGAGCTGTGGGTCGACGTGCTGCGCCGGGCGGAGTCCCACCTCGTGCCGGCGCCGGCGTGCCTGCTCGCGTTCGCCGCCTGGCGGTCCGGGCAGGGCGCCCTCGCCGTCGCCGCGGTGGAGCGGGCCAGGGACGCCGATCCGGCCTACTCGATGGCCCGCCTCCTCGACGACGTGCTGCGCCGCGGCATCCCGCCGTCCGCTCTGGAGTCGTTTCCGATGCCGCCACACGCCCGGGTGGGCAGCCGCCGGCCGCGCCGCCGCCCGGCCAGGGCCTGATTGCAAAGTCCGCGCTGGGCTGGGTCCGGGCTCCGGCCCGCCCCGACAACCCTTTCGGATCAGGCCCCAGGTCTGACCCGGTGGTGACCCGTGTAGACGTTCATCGTCTCGCCGCGGAGAAAGCCGACGAGCGTCATGCCGGCCTCCGCGGCCAGGTCACCGGCGAGCGTGCTGGGCGCCGACACGGCGGCGAGCACCGGCAGGCCGGCCATCCACGCCTTCTGGGTCAGCTCAAAGCTGGCCCGGCCGGAGACCAGCAGCACGTGGCCGCGCAGTGGCAGTCGCTGCTCGCGCACCGCCCAGCCGACGACCTTGTCGACCGCGTTGTGCCGGCCCACGTCTTCGCGCAGCACCACGAGCTCTCCCGACGGGGTGAAGAGGCCCGCCGCGTGCAGCCCGCCGGTTCGTTCGAAGACCCGCTGGGCCGCACGCAGCCGGCCCGGCAGGGCGGCCAGCACCTGCGCGTCCACACCGACCGGGTCGCCGGCCACGTCAAATTGCGACCGGGTGCGGATGGCGTCGATGCTGGCCTTGCCGCACACACCGCAGGAGCTGGTGGTGTAGAAGTTGCGGGCCGGGTCGGTCTCCGGCGGCGGCACATGGCCGGCGAGCACCACGTCCACGACGTTGTACGTGTTCGGCGTGTCGGTGCCCGCGCAGAGCTGCGCGGTCACCACGTCGTCTGCCTGGCGGATCACACCCTCGGTGAGCAGAAACCCGATGGCCAGGTCAAGGTCGTCGCCCGGCGTGCGCATGGTCACCGCCAGCGGGCGCCGCGGCGCCGGCCCGGCCGGTCCGACCCGGATCTCCAGTGGCTCTTCGGCGGCGAGGGTGTCCCGCCGCTCCACGGTGCCCCGCCCGCTCGTGTCGATCGTAAGGACCGTGCGCCGGTCCGTTGCCCTGCCCATCTCCCCAATCTCCCCTGACTCCCCAATTCGTGCCACCCGTTCGCGAGCGACCCATCAGCGGCGGGTGCCCCCTCCGAAGCCCTGACAGAAGCCGGCCGAAAGCCGGGGGTTCATGAGGGAGGAAACCCGATGGGTTCGAGGAAAGGAACGGTGCGGCGGGTCTCGGTCACCGCGACCGCGCTGACCGCTGGCCTCGCAGGTGCGGCGCTGGCCGCGGTCGCCACCGGCATGGTCTCGATCGGCACGTGGATGCCGGGCGGTGGTGGCGACGACGCCCCGGCCGAGCTGGCCGGTTCGCGGAGCCGGGCGGGCGACGGATACGGCGATCGGGGTGACCTCTTCGTCGTCACCCAGGAGGGCCGGCTCCACCGGTTCGACAAGCTCGGCACCGGCCGGCAGGAGCTGAGCCTGGCCATCACCGGCCTGGCAGAAGGGGAAAAGCTCGTGGGTATCGACACCCGGCCAGCCAATGGCCAGCTCTACGCCGTGGGCAGCACCAGCCGGCTGTACGTGATCGACCCGGCCACCGGCGCCGCGGCGCCGGTCGGCACCCCGTTCACCACCGCGCTCTCCGGCAAGCGGTTCGGCGTCGACTTCAACCCGACCGTCGACCGGCTGCGCATCATCAGCGACACCGGGCAAAACCTGCGGATCGACCCCACCACGGGCGCGGTCGCGGGCGTCGACACGGCGCTGGCCAGCAAGGGCGTGACCGCTGCTGGATACACCAACAGCGTGGCGGGCGCGACGTCGACCGCGCTTTACGACATCGACAGCAGCAAGGACATCCTGGTGCTCCAGGGCACCAAGCCGGGCGTGATGCCGCCCGTCTCACCCAACACCGGCCAGCTCTTCCCGGTCGGCCGCCTCGGCGTCGACGTGCTCGGGCTCGACGGGTTCGACATCGTGGGCGCGGCCAAGGGTGACACGTTCGACGAGGCCGACTACACCGCGATCGCCGCCGTGCGGGTCAAGGGCGACGGCGACACCACCCGCCTGGTCCGCGTCGACCTGCGCACCGGCAAGGCGAGCCCGCGCGGCAAGCTGCCGAAGGGCGTCGTCGGCATCACCGCCTCGGCGGGTGGGCCCACCACCGTGTACGCCACGACGGCCCGCAACGACCTGGTCCGCTTCGACCGCGACTCGCTGAAGATCCGCTCGCAGCAGCCGATCACCGGGCTCGCCGCCGGCGAGAAGGTGCTCGGCATCGACGTGCGCCCGGCCAACGGCCAGCTCTACGCGCTCGGCAGCACCAACCAGATCTACACGGTCAACCCGCGCACGGCCGCCGCTACCGCGGTGGGCACGCCGTTCAGCCCCGCCGTGTTCGGCAACGCGGTCGGCTTCGACGTCAACCCGGTCGTCGACCGGCTGCGCGTGGTCACCTCGTCCGGGCAAAACCTGCGCCTCGTCCCCGACACGGGCGCGGTGGCGGGCGTCGACAAACCGCTCGTCTACGCCGCCGACGACCGCAACGCCAAGGCCAAGCCCAAGGTGGCGCACGCCGCGTACACCAATGGCTTCGTGGGCACCACCGCCACGACGCTGTACGACATCGACACGGGCATCGACGTGCTGACCGTGCAGGCCCCGCCAAATGACGGCGTGCTGCGTACGACCGGCAAGCTCACGCTCAACGTCGACTCGGCCGGCGGCTTCGACATCGCCGCCGACGGTGAGGCCATCGCGGCCCTGTCCCGCTCCGGCGGCAGCCGCATCTACGCGATCGACCTGGGGTCCGGCAAGGCCCGCCTGATCGGCAAGCTCGGCCGCGGCAGCACGCTCACCACCCTCGCGGTCGCCCCGCGCGGCGTCTAGGCACTACTCGCACAGACCGCCCCGGTCCTATTCGTGGGAGGGCCGGGGCGGGTGCGCGCCCCGCGGCATGCCGAATCTCGGCGTGGCGGTCGCGGGGCGGCTACGGTCTGGGTGTGCGGGGTTTCGCGGCGATCGTGTTGGCCGGGGGCGCTGGGCGGCGCCTGGGCGGGGCCGCCAAGCCCACGCTGACGGTCGCCGGCCGCAGCATGCTCGACCGTGTGCTGCGTGCCGTCCCCGACGCCGCGCCGGTGGTCGTGGTCGGCGCGACGCCGGCGGAGCCGCCCACGGGAGTCATCACCACGGTCGAAGACCCGCCCGGCTCGGGGCCGGTCGCCGCGACGGCCGCCGGGATCGCACTCCTCCCCCGCGACGCCGGCGACGTGGCCCTCCTCGCCGCCGACCTCCCCTTCCTGACCCGAGCCGCGGTCACCCGCCTCCGGCAGCGGCTCGCGGCGTCCACAGTGGATGGTGCGCTCTACGTGGACGGTGATGGCCGCCGCCAGCTGCTGTGCGGTGTCTGGCGCGCGCCTTCCCTGCTTGCGCCGATCGATCGCCTGGCCGCCGGGCGCGGGCTGGCCGGCGCCTCGATGCGGGCCCTCTTCGCCGGGCTGGATGTGGCTGAGGTCGCCTGGACCGAGCCCGGCCCGCCACCGTGGTTCGACTGCGACACCGACGAAGACCTGCGTCAAGCGGAGGAATGGGCCCGATGAACCTGAACGAGTGGACCGAGGCGGCCTGCGCCGAGCTCGGCCTGGAAGTGGCTGACGCCAACGTCAAGCTTGTGCTCGATTTGGCCCGCGACGTCGCGCACAACGTGGTGCGTCCGGGCGCGCCGGTCTCCGCCTACCTGCTGGGTCTGGCCGTGGGGCGCGGCGCCGATCCGGCGGACGCCGCCGCTCGCCTGACCGCGCTGGCCGAGCGCGCGGGCGCCGAGGCGTAGCGCCTCAGCACGACCCCCGGTAGGCCACCACCGCCTCGCGCGCGGCCTTCACCTTCTCGGTCTGCAACGGCTCGACAGCTTCGCCGGCGGAAACCTTCGCCGCGAGCTTTGCCTTGGCCTCACCCGCCGCGGCGACGACCGTCCGCAGGTCGTCGGCCAGCTCGGCCGGCATCCGCGCCTGGAGGAGCGTGCCGTGCAGCACCATCGAGTCGACGAGGCCGCTCAGATCCTTTCGCTCGTTGGCCGACTCTCCGTCGATCAGCGCGAGGATGCCCAGGTCGAACGCGGGCCCAGCGGCCGTGGCGAAGCCGTTGAGGTCTGCGCAGAACTCGACCTGTGCCTCGGCGTCACTCGCCGACGGAGAGGGCGCCGGTGGCGAACCTGTCGCGGACGCCGGGGGCGGCGAGGTGGGTGCCGGGTCGGCCGGGTCGTCACCGCAGGCGGCGGCCGCGATCCCGATCGCCATCAGGACCGCGGTCGTACGAACCAGCGCGGCTCTCATCGCGGCCAATGCTAGTGATGCGCCGCTACACCGGTTCGAGACGGATGATGATCTGCTTCGACGTGGGGGTGTTTGAGCCTTCCGCCGTCGAGTCGAGCGGGACCAGCACGTTTGCCTCAGGGAAGTACGCGGCGGCGCAGCCGCGGGCCGACGGGTACGCGACCGCGCGGAAGCCCTTCGCCCGCCGCTCCACGCCGTCTGTCCACTCGGAAACCATGTCGACCATGTCGCCGTCGGCAACGCCCAGCGCCGCCAGGTCTTCCGGGTTGACGAAGACCACGCGCCGCCCGGCGTGCACGCCGCGATAGCGGTCGTCCAGCCCGTAGATCGTGGTGTTGTACTGGTCATGGCTGCGCACCGTCTGGAGCAGCAGCCGGCCCTCGGGCACCCGGATCACCGACAGCGGCCCGGCGGTGAAGATCGCCTTCCCGCTGGGTGTCGGAAACTCCAGGCGATCGCGGGGCGGATGCGGCAGTGTGAAGCCGGCCCGGTCGGCGACCTTCGCCTCGAAGTCAGCGAAGCCCGGCACCACCGCCGCGATCACCGAGCGGATGGTGCGGTAGTCGGCCTCGTACTCGGCCCACGGCACCGGTGACTCGGGCATCAGCGCGCGGGCCAAGCGGGTGACGATCGCGACCTCGGAGAGCAGGTCGGGCGAGGCCGGGGCGAGGCGGCCGCGGGAGGCGTGCACCGACGACATGGAGTCTTCGACGGTGACGAACTGCTCGCCCGACTCCTGCCGGTCGCGCTCGGTGCGGCCGAGGCAGGGCAGGATGAGGCTCGTCGCGCCGGGCACGACGTGCGAGCGGTTGAGCTTGGTCGACACGTGCACGGTCAGCGCGCACGAGCGGAGCGCCGCCTCGGTCACGGCCGTGTCGGGCGTGGCGGACGCGAAGTTGCCGCCCAGGGCCATGAAGACCCGCACCCGACCGTCGCGCATGGCGCGGAGAGCATCGACCGTGTCGTACCCGCGGCGGGTCGGCATGGAGACGCCGAGCAGGTCGCCGGCGGCGGCCGACCACGACGGCGGCTCGTGCCAGATGCCCATGGTGCGGTCGCCCTGCACGTTGGAGTGGCCGCGCACCGGGCACAGGCCGGCGCCCGGCTTGCCGAGCATGCCACGCAGCAGCTGCACGTCGACGATCTCGCGGATGGTCGCCACCGCCTCGCGCTGCTGGGTCAAGCCCATCGCCCAGCACACGATCGTGGCGCCCGACGACGCGAACATGCGGGCCGCGGCCTCGATCTCCTTCCGTGCGAGGCCGGTCGCCGCGGCCACGTCAGCCCAGTCGAGCGTGCGAAGGACGGAGGTGTACGCCTCGAACCCGCTCGTGTAGCGGTCTACAAAGGACTGGTCGACCGCACCCCACTCGACAAGCAGCGCGGCGATCGCGCGGAAGAGCGCCTGGTCGCCGCCCACCTTGATCTGGAGGAAGCGGTCGGCCAGCGGGGTGCCCTTGCCCACCAGGCCACGAACCTTTTGCGGGTTGCGGAAGTGGATCAGCCCCGCCTCGGGCATCGGGTTGACGGCCAGGATCTTCGCGCCGCGGCGCTTGGCCTCTTCGAGCGCGGAGAGCATGCGCGGGTGGTTGGTGCCCGGGTTTTGGCCCACGACCACGATCAGCTCGGCGCGGTGGATGTCGTCGAGCGTCACCGAGCCCTTGCCGATACCGATCGTGCCGGTGAGCGCGACGCCGGACGACTCGTGGCACATGTTGGAGCAGTCGGGCATGTTGTTCGTGCCGTACGACCGGGCGAGCAGTTGGTAGAGGAACGCCGCCTCGTTGGAGGTGCGCCCGGAGGTGTAGAAGACCGCCTCGTCCGGCTCGACCGCGCGCAGGTGCCCGGCGGTCAACGCGAACGCCTCGTCCCACGAAATTGGCACGTAGTGGTCGGACCCTGGGCGGCGCACCACCGGCGTGGTGAGCCGCCCCTGCTGTCCCAACCAGTGGTCGGAACGCTCGGCCAGCTCGGAGATCGGGTGGGCGGCGAAGAACTCGGGTGTGATCCGCCGCAGCGTGGCCTCTTCGGCCACCGCCTTGGCGCCGTTTTCACAGAACTCGGTGTGAGAACGCGCACCCGGCGCCGGCTCCGGCCAGGCGCAGCCAGGGCAGTCGAAGCCGCTCGGCTGGTTGATGCGCAGCAGCGTGAGCGCGGTGCGGCGGACCCCCATCTGGGCCAACCCCGCGCTCAGCGCGTGTGTGACGCCCGGCAACCCGGCCGCTGTGCGCTTCGGTGTCTCGATCCGCAGGTCACGGTCGCCTGGATCGTCGCGCGGCGCCCCTTTCGCCATAGCTGCACAATAGCCCCGTAGCCCTTGAATGACCGGTGGTCAGTTCGCGCCCCAACCGCTCGGTAGGGTGTGGCTGACGGACGGAGGCGATCATGACCGAGGACCAGGGCAAAGCCGACGTAGCTGGCGGGCAGGCCCCGGAAACCATCCTGCTCGACGAGCCGACGACGGCCGACCTGCGCTCCAAGGTGACCGAGGCATGGCGGGAGTTCGCCACAGCGCTGGCGGCCACACTCGCGAAGCTGCCTATCGGTGCACACGTGGAGCTGACCCTCGACCCGACCGCGTCCGGCACCGGCGACGCCGTGTACTCGGTGAGCCTCACCGTGGAGGACGACGGCCGGATCAACGCGCTGGCTGTGGGCAACGCGAGCCTCCCGCCCGGGTTCCGGATGGACCGCGCGGCGGTCGCCGACCTCGTGGCGCTCGGCTGGTCGCCGCCCGGGGTGGTCGAGGGCTCGGGCGATCAGTTCGGGCTCCGCTCGACCACCGCCGAGGCCGTGCGGCTGGCCGCCACGATCTCCCGGACGCTCCGCGACGTGTACGGCGCGCCGCACCCCGCGTTCCTGGTCTATGTCGTGCACGACGCCGAAGACGAGCCGCTGCCGGTCGACCCGCTCGGCACCGCCCGTCCCGAGATGCTCCTCGACGACGACGAGGTCGAGCTGGCCGAGCGCGTCGTGCGCGGCGGCGAGTCCGACGACGTGCTCGAGCTGGACGAGCAGGTGCGCATGGTCGTCGCCGCGATGATGAAGAGCGCGCCCGACCAGCTCCAGGTCGACTCCGACGGCGACATCGGCATCCGCGCCGGCTCGGCGATGGTGTTCGTGCGGGTCCGCGACAACCCGCCGCTCGTCGACGTCTTCTCGCCCGTGCTCACCGAGGTGGAGCCGACCGAGCAGCTCTACGTCAAGCTCTCCGAGCTGACCAACCGCATGCCGATCGGCCGGCTCTACTGCACCAACGACACGGTGTGGGCGTCCATCCCGGTGTTTGGCCGCAACTTCCAGCCCACCCACCTGATGCTCGCCGTCCAGGTGATGACGGGCCTGGCCGACGAGCTCGACGATCGGCTGCACGGCGAGTTCGGCGGCAAGCGCTTCTTCGGCGAGGGCGACAAACCCGCCCACCGCGACGCGGACGACCACCGCACCGGCATGTACTTGTAGCTACTTCTTCCGGCGGTCGCGTTCCTCGTCTTCGGGGTCGGGCGCACGATCGCGCGCCTCCCTTGCCGGGAGGTGCGCGATCGCCCATCCAAGGCGCTGGTTGGCGGGGTCGCTCCCCAGTGGTGCCGCCATCAGTCGCTCCAGCTGAGCCAGGCTCGGGTGTCCAACGTGGACAAGTTGGTGGCCTTCAGACCGCTGTCCGACACCGTCCAGAGGTCGTCGCCGATCACCAGGGAGCGGCGGATCATGCCGATGCCGGGCTGGTCGGTCTTGGTCTCGTGCGAGACGGTGCCCACCTCGGTGATCGCGGTGTCGCCGACACGAAGCACCAGCGCGCCGTTGCTCCCGCGGTCTCGCTCCCACACCGACAGCGGCATCACCAGCAGCTTGTCCTCGGGCCAGTAGAGGAACGCGTGCGGGTCGTACTCGGCCTCGGAGTGCGCCGACTTCACGTGGTGCTGCGCCAGCCGCGAGGGACTGTCCAGGTTGGACACGTCGAAGAGCGACACCTGCGTGCCCTGTGCCTGCCCCTGCTCGGAGGCCTCCTGCCCGACGCCGATGACGCGGCCCGGCTCGGCCGGGTGCAGGTACGCGGAGTAGCCCGTGATCTTCAGCTCGCCCGCGACCCGCGGCTTGGCCGGGTCAGTGAGATCCACTGTGTACAGCGGATCGGTCTGGCGGAACGTCACGACGTACCCGGTCGTGCCGGCGAAGCGTACGGCGTAGATGCGCTCGCCCTTGCCCAGCCCGGTAATCTTGCCGGCTTCCGGCATCGCACCGCCGGCCAGGCGCAGCACGTACACGGTCGAGCTGGACCTTGGCGCGTCGCCCCACGTGCGACCGCTGGTGGTGGCCACGCGCAGGTGACCGTCCCATTCGGACATCGCGTACTGGTTGATCAGCCAGCCGCGCACCGAGCCGGAGCCGACGTACGCCGGCCGGCCGGACTTGGAGATGTCGAAGCGGTAGATCTCGGTGATCTCGTCTTCCGGCTTGGGCTCGCCGTTGCTGCGCTGGAGCCAGCCCATCACCCGCCACCGCTGGTCGTTGGCGACGTAGAGGTTGACGCCGTTGCTGTAGACGGTGTCGCCGTCGGCCACCACGCCGACCGGGTCACCGTCGCCGAGGCCGCTCGCGCCGAGCTCGAAGCTGAGCAGAGTGACCAGCGAGGTGCCCGAGTACGTGGCCGGGCGGGAGTAGCGGTCGCAGCCCAGCACGCCCTTGTCGGTGGTGCCGCCGGTCTTGACGGTGTATCGGGGGAACCAGTCGTCGGCGGTGGCCTTGTCGATGATCCGCTTGTTGGCGGCCACCTGCTGCTTTTCCGAGAGGCCCTCCCGGTACGGGAAGTCCAGGCGGGGCGAGGAGCGCACCACGACGCGGGCGGTCGCGCCGACCTGGCGCGCGTCCACGAGGCTGCCGGCCACTTCGTACTCGCTGATCTTCTTCGGCGCGCCGGAGATGTCGAGGAGGATGACCCGCGTGCTGGCGATACCGGCCGGCCGGGCGGAGTCTTCGGCGGCGGTGTACCAGCCGCCGCGGATCAGCACCAGCGCGCGGTCGCCGTGCAGCAGCAGTGAGCCCTCGCCCCAGCGGACCGGGTCGTCGTCGCCGGTGGCGAGGTCGAGCTTGCCGGTGAGCTTGTGCGAGCCCGCGTCGACGACCCGCACCACGCCCTGCTGGATCGTCAGGATCCGCCGGCCGTCGGTCTTGACCAGGTCGGGCTCGTCGACGCCGGCCTCGTGCGTGTTGGTGCCCGAGTAGCTCGGCGCCTGCTTCGCGCTGGAGCCGGCGGCGGAGTCCTCCGCGGCACCGGCCGCCGAACGCGCGCCCCCCTCCGCGAACGGCATCCCGCCGCCGAGGCCCCACGGCCCGACGTACTCCTTGGCCGCCTTCTTCATCAAGGCGAGCCCTTCGGCGCAGGAGTCGAACGCGACGAGTTTGAACTGCCCGGCGGGCACGGCGGGATCGTGCCGTGCCGGCGGGCTGGGCGGCTCCGGCGAAGACGTACACCCGGCGAGGGCGACCAGCAGGGCGAGCGGCGCGCCCGCGGCGACCGCGAGTCTCGGTGTCATGCGGGCTTGGACGCCGCGTAGGCGGCAGTCGTTCCCGGTGGGATCAGGTCGGTGCCGCCACCACCGTCGGGGAGTCGACGAGCCGGGAAAGCACGATCGTGCTGCGCGTCGAGGTGACGAACGTCTGCGCGCGCAGCCGTTCCAGGGCGTTTTCGAGGTGCGCGATGTCCGCCGCCCGCAGGTGCACGAGGGCGTCCGCCTCGCCGGAGACGGTGTACGCGCCGATGACCTCGGGCAGGCGCCGCACGGCGACCGCGATCTGCGCCGGCGTGGTGCGCCCCGCGCAGAAGAGCTCGACGAACGCCTCGGTGGTCCAGCCGACCGCGGCCGGGTCGATGACGGCCGTGAATCCCCGGATCACCCCGGCTGCGCGCAGCCGGTCGACCCGTCGCTTCACGGCTGGGGCGGAGAGGGAAACGCGGGCGCCGATGTCCGCATACGAAGCGCGTGCGTCGGCGACCAGGGACGCAATGATTCGCTGGTCTACGTCGTCGATCTGCAATGCTTCGCCTCTCCGACGCAAGATTTCCGGCTGTCTTCGCACATGCAGCGTACCTACTCTTTGTGCGTGAGCCAGCAGCGCATGCCGCGAAACCGGACATATCTCATGTGCCCGCCAGAGCACTACGAGGTGGCGTACGCGATCAACCCGTGGATGGACACCACCACGCCCGTCGACACCGAGCTCGCGCTCAAGCAGTGGGAGCGGCTCCGGGAGACCCTGACCGGCCTCGGGCACGCGGTGCACGTGCTCGCGCCCGAGCCATACCTGCCCGACATGGTGTACGCGGCCAACGGTGCGTTCACCGTCGACGGTGTCGCCTACGGGGCCCGCTTCAAGTACGCCCAGCGCACCGCCGAGGCGTCCGCGCACCGGGCGTTCTACGAGGCTGGCGGCTGGGAGTTCCGTGCGCCCACGCGGACCAACGAGGGCGAGGGCGACTTCGCGTATCTGCCGGCGGCGTACGGCGGCCTGATCCTGGCCGGGTACGGCTTCCGCACCGAGCCGGACGCGCATGCCGAGGCGCAGGACGTCCTCGGCCGGCCGGTGGTCTCGCTGCGGCTCGTCGACCCGCGTTTCTACCACCTCGACACCGCGCTCGCGGCGCTCGACGACCGCCGGGTCACGTACTACCCGGGCGCGTTCTCGACGGCCTCCCAGCGCGTGCTGCGCCAGCTCTTCCCGGACGCCCTGCTGGCCGACGAGGCGGACGCGTACGCGTTCGGGCTCAACCTGGTCAGCGACGGCCGCAACGTCGTGCTCAACAGCGAGGCCACCGGGATGGCCCGCAAGGTCGAGGCGGCCGGTTACACGCCGGTGCTCGTCGAGCTCTCCGAGCTGAAGAAGGGCGGCGGCAGCGTCAAGTGCTGCGTCGCCGAGCTACGCCCCTGACGAAAGAGACGGATCAGCCCAGGGTCGCGAGCTCGCTCAGCAGCACATTGGACAGCACCTGGCCGTCCGGGCGCACCTCGCGCAGATACCACCTCTGCTGCGGCCTGCGCGGCTGGTTGAACTGCCAGGTGCCGCGCGGGCTGTCGATCTGGCCCACCCGGCCGAGCATCAGGTTGACCTGCTGCGCGGTCGGGCGCCCGCCACACAAGCGGATGGCCCGGTCGAGCACCTGTGCCGCGTCGTAGGACGCCATCGCCGACGCCGAGGGCAGCAGGTCGTGCTCGCGCTGGTACGCGGTGGCGAAGAGGCGGTTGGCCTCGTTGTTGAGGTCGGCCGAGTAGTTCATGGCGGTGAAGATGCCCTTGGCCTCGTCACCCATGTCTTCGAGCGCGCTGCCCTCGGTGAAGCCGCCGGGCGCGTAGATCGTCGCCTTGAGACCTTCGGAGTGGTACTGCTTCACGAACTCGACCGCGGCCGGACCGGAGTAGAAGGCGTACAGGACGTCGGCGCCGCTCGACTTCAACTGCCCCAGCGTGGGACGGAAGAAGTCTTTGTTGGGCGCGATCGTGGGCGCTGTCCAGAACGTCTCGATCGGCTGCTTGTCGGCCCCGAAGGCCTGGCGGAACTTGTCGACCGCGTCGCGGCCGGTGTCGTCGGTGGGCGCGACGACGGCGACCTTCTGGCTGCTCGACACGACGCCGGTCAGGTAGCTGCCGAGTGCCAGGCTGGGCTCGTTGTCGACGAACGAGGCGGACCAGATGTAGAGCACGCCCTCCAGGCTCCCGGGCACGCCGTTGGTGGCGATGAGGGGCACCTTGGCGTTTTCGATCGTGTCGCGCAGGCCGGAGAGCGAGGCCGAGTTGGCCACGCCGGTGAGCGCGAGCACGCCCTGCCCGAGGAGGGACTCGACGGCGCCCTTCGCGGACTTGGCGTCAGCGCCCTCGTCGGCCGTCACCAGCTGCACGGGATGTCCACCGAGTCGGTTCTGGTTGAGCTGGAGGTACAGCTGGAAGCCGTTGACGAGGTCGTCGCCGACCACCTTCAGCGGGCCGGTCTGCGGCGCCACGAGTCCGATCCGGACCGGGTCGTCGCTGAGCTGCGGCTCGTTGTCGGCAGCGTCGTCCGAGGCGCACGCGGCGGCGACTCCGGCGGCGCCGAGGGCCGCGAAGAGTTTCAGCGCCTGCCGGCGGTCTATCTGGGGCACGGTCAGCCTTTCCCATGGTCGGGGGCCGGATCGCGGCCCACCCGGCTGTCTACCTGGTTCGCGACGCTGCGTCAATGAAGCTTTATTAACTTGGCCCGCTGCCGCCTTATGGGTGCAGGGACATCAGCGCGTTCTTCACCACAGGCCAGGCGGTGGAATGCGGGTCGATAAGGGCGAAATGCTCCGCTTCGGGTAGCTCGATGAGCGTGACTTCGCCACCTTCGGCGCGTGCGGTCGCCGTGTACTTGCGGCTGATTTCCACCGGGACGTGCCGGTCCCGGGCGCCGTGAACGATCACACTCCGTACAGCCGGAGGTGTGCGAGCGGAGGGGTCGGCCTCCGCGTACCGGTCCGGGACGTCGCCCGGCCCACCGCCGAGGAGCGCGGCCACCGCCCCGCGGTCGAGGTCGAGCCGGTGCGCCTCGGCGAGGTCGGCGACCGGTGCGAGGGCCACGATCCCGAGCACGGGCGCGGGACCGGCCAGCGCGTACCAGATCGCGAGGTGGCCGCCAGCCGAGTGGCCGAGCAGCAGCGGGGGCGCCCAACCCAGGCCCATCAGCTGCGGGATCGCCGTGACTCCGGCCACAACATCGGCGAACGTGCCGGGCCAGCCGCCACCCGGCTGCCCGGTCCGGCGGTACTCGAGCTGTGCCACGGGGTAGCCGGAGGCGGCCAGGTCGGCGGCGAGCGGCGCGGTGTGTGATCGATCCCACTCCGCCCGCCAGAAGCCACCGTGCACCACGATCACCAGGGGCCGCGTCGGAGAGCCGGCCGGCGGCAGCCGCACATCGGCGATCTGGTCGGGGTGGTCGCCGTACCGCACGGTGGCGTCCGGCGGCGGGGTCGGGCGGTGGAGAACGCCACGGGGGTCGCTGGACATGGGCAGACGCTATCCCGACGCGGTATTGCTCAGTTGCCCCCACCGGTGCCCACCCGCACCCGCCTCTGCGCGAAGATGGACGGCATGCCCGAAGCACCCCGTACCCCGGAAGAGCCTGGCCCCGGGCCGGGCACCGTCGTGGTGGTCGGTCCGGACGGACGTCCGGTCGGCACCGTCGATACCGACGCGCAAGCCGACGGTGAGGATCCGTCGCGCCTGATCGAGCAGCCCGCCAAGGTCATGCGCATCGGCAGCATGATCAAGCAGCTCCTCGAAGAGGTGAGGTCGGCGCCGCTCGACGAGGCCAGCCGGAGCCGGCTTCGCGAGATTCACAGGCGCTCCATCACCGAGCTCGAAGACGGCCTCGCTCCCGAGCTGCGCGAGGAGCTGGAGCGGCTGTCGCTGCCCTTCGAAGAGGGCGCGACGCCCAGCGAGGGCGAGCTGCGGGTCGCCCAGGCCCAGCTGGTCGGCTGGCTGGAGGGCCTCTTCCACGGCATCCAGGCCGCGCTGGTGGCCCAGCAGATGGCCGCCCGCCTCCAGCTGGAGCAGATGCGCGGCGGCGGTCGTCCCGCGCTGCCGGCAGTGCCCGGCGGGCTCATGCCCGGCATGCCCGGCACCCAGCAGCCCCAGCAAGGCGAGGGCGGCGGCCGCACCGGCCAATACCTCTAGAGACCTTTCGAGATGTGAGCTACCGCGACGTCCGCCGTGGTCCAGACCGTTGCTCCCGCGGCCTCACCCTCCGCTGTTGGTCCCGGCCTGCCCCTGCCCCCAAGAGGGCAGCCCTCTTGGGGATGAACTGTGAAGAGGGCTCCCGTATACCCGTCTGGACGGTGACAGGGCTGCCCTCTTGGGGCGCGCGGAGGTGGGCTTGACCCGCGGACCCGGCAGCGGAGGTCGGGGAATTCGGCTCGCTCCAGCGAGCCGCCGGCCTCCGCGGTCTCCGGCGGGAGCAACGGTCCGCAGCTGACGCGGACCCGGGTAGATCAGTTTTCGATCTCGAAGAGCTTTTCCAGGTACACGGCTACGCCGTCTTCGTCGTTCGAGAGGGTCACGTCGTCGGCGATCTCGCGGACGGCCGGGTGGGCGTTGGCGACGGCGACCGCGCGGCCGGCCCAGGTCAGCATCGGCACGTCGTTGGGCATGTCGCCGAACGCCACGACCTCGGCCGCCTCGATGCCGCGCTGCTCGCAAAACCAGGCCAGCCCGGCCGCCTTGGTGACGCCCGCCGCGGAGATCTCGACCAGCCCGGAGTACGACGAGTGGGTCGCCTCGGCCAGCCCGCCGAGCGCCGCGGCGACGATCCGCACGAACGCGTCCGGGTCGCGCTTACCGGCCCGCACCAGCAGCTTCACCGCCGGCACCGAGGCCACCTCGTCGGGCGTGGCGAGCACCCGGATCGTAGGGTCTTCGGCGTCCCAGAAGACCGGCCACTCCGCGTCGTGCCGAAACTCGCGCCCGTCGGCCACCTCGACCGCGAAGGTCGCGCCCGGCACCTCCGCCCGCAGCCGCTGGGTCACGTCGGCGAGCAGGTCAGGTGCGAGCGGATTGGCGCGGACGATGCGGTCGCCGTCCGGGTCGTACACCACGGCACCGTTGGCACAGACGGCCGGAAGCGGCTCGTGCAGCTGGTCGTACACCTGGCTGAGCCACCGCACCGGACGGCCGGTGACCAGCACGACCACGGTGCCCCGTGCGGCGATCCGGGCCAGCACGTCAACCGTGCGTGGGCTGAGCGAGCGGTCCTGCCGCACCAGCGTCCCGTCGAGATCGGTGGCGACAAGGCGCGGCGCGTCTCCCATCAACGCGACAGTAGTCGATCGAGGTAGACCGCTACGCCGTCGTCGTCGTTGCGCAAGGTCACCTCGTCGGCCAGCAGCCGCACGGTCGGGTGGGCGTTGGAGACCGCGACCCGGCCCCAGCCGGCCCACTCGAACATCGGGATGTCGTTGGGCATGTCACCGAAGACCAGGACCTCGGCCGGGTCGACGCCGAGCACGTCGGCCACGACCGCGAGGCCGGTGGCCTTGTCGACGCCCGGCGGGCAGATCTCCACGAACCCGAGCCCGGCCTGGGTCACCGAGGCCAGCTCCGGCGGCACGATCTCGCGTGCCGTGGCGAGCAGCGTGTCGACGTCGTGGTCGGCGGTACGCGCGAACGCCTTGATCACGTCACCGTCAAGGCACTCGGCCCGGGCCCGCTCCTCGAAACCCTCGGGGTATGGCCACGCCGCGTCGAAGTCGCCCCAGAGCGGCGCACCCGGGCCATCCTGCGCCTCGACCATGACGATCAGCGGCCCGACCTTCGCCTCGAGATCGGTGAGCAGCTTGGCCAGCGTCACGCCGGAGAGCCGCTCGTCGCGCAGGACCACCGGGCCGGCCGGGTCGGTCTGGTCGATTACCCGCCCACCGCCGGCCATCACCAGGTAGTCGGCCGCCCGGATGTCGTTGCGGGTGAGCTCCGCCAGCCGCGGCCCACGCCCCGTGGCACCCACGATCGGGATGCCGGCCGCCCGGACCCGGTCGAGCACCTGATGGGTGAACTCCGACACGGTGTCATCGCTGCGCACCAGCGTGCCGTCGAGGTCAGTGGCGATGAGCTTTGGCAGTCCCGGGCGGGGCATGGTCCCTCCTCACCCGGCCGAGACCGGCGCGGCGACTCCGCTCCGGCACCGGCGGGGGAGCAACCGTACCTCACCGAACGCTACTCATCCATGACTTTCGTGCGACGCCAAGGTCACGCGGGCTCTAACACGTCGCGGCCACCCAGATAGGGCTGGAGTGCCTTGGGCACCCGCACCGACCCGTCCGGCTGCTGGTGGTTTTCCAGGATCGGGATCAGCCAACGGGTGGTGGCGAGCGTGCCGTTGAGCGTCGCCGCGGTCTGCGTCTTGCCGTCCGCGTCGCGGTAGCGGATGCCGAGGCGGCGGGCCTGGAACGTCGTGCAGTTGGACGTGGAGGTCACCTCGCGGTAGCGGCTCTGCGACGGCACCCACGCCTCGCAGTCGTACTTGCGGGCCGCGCTCGATCCCAGGTCGCCGGCCGCCACGTCGATCACGCGGTAGGGCACCTCGACCTTGGCGAGCATCTCCTCCTGCCAGGCCAGCAGCCGCAGGTGCTCGTCGCGTGCCTCCTCCGGGCGGCAGAAGGTGAACATCTCCACCTTGTCGAACTGGTGCACCCGCAGGATCCCGCGCACGTCTTTGCCGTGCGAGCCGGCCTCGCGGCGGAAGCACGTCGACCAGCCCGCGTATCGGATGGGGCGCTCCAGGTCGAGGATCTCGCCCGAGTGGTACGCGGCCAGCGGTGCCTCGCTCGTGCCGACCAGGAAGAGGTCGTCGGCCTCCAACCGGTAGACCTCGCTCGCGTGCGAACCGAGGAAGCCGGTGCCCTCCATCGACTCCGGCTTGAGCAGCACGGGCGGGATGACCGTCGTGAGGCCGTACTCCACGGCCTGGGCGATGGCCATCTGGAGCAGGCCGAGCTCCAGCAGCGCGCCGACGCCGGTGAGGAAGTAGAAGCGGCTGCCGGAGACCTTCGCGCCGCGTTCCATGTCGATCGCGCGCAGGGCCTCGCCCAGCTCCAGGTGGTCGCGCGGGCTGTCGAGGTCGGGCTTGTGACCAACCTCGCGCAACACCACGAAGTCGTCCTCACCGCCGGCCGGTGCGCCCTCTTCCACGACGTTGGGCACGGCCAACTGAGCCTGGCGCAGCGCCTGCTCAGCCTGGGTGGCGGCGGTCTCGGCCGCCTTCACGTCAGCCGACAACTCCTTGGTACGGGCCAGGAGTGCGGTCTTTTCGTCGCCCTTGGCCTGGGAGACCTGCTTGCCCAGCGACTTTTGCTCGGCGCGCAGTGCCTCGAAGGCCTGCACCGCCGCACGGCGCCCCTCGTCGGCGCGCAGCAGCTCGTCGACGGCGGACTCGGACTCGCCACGGGTGCGCTGGCTGGCACGGATGGCGTCGGGGTCGTCGCGAAGCAGGCGGAGGTCAATCACGACATACCAGCCTACGGGGTCGGCAAGTCGTTTCTGCCGTCGGCCGGCGGCTTGCCATCGTGCATGGGAACGAACGGCGCCGTTGGCCCGACCGTGAGATCGGCCGGCGGCGGAAGGTCACTGTCGAGGTCGTCCGGCTCCTGCGCCGCCCGCGGCCGCCGCCATGGCCAGTCGACCTGCGTGGCCGCGTCCCGCGGCTCGGCGTCGGCGCCCGCCCCGGCCGCGGCCGGCTCCACGGCTGGCGCCGGCATGAGCCGACCGGCCAGGTAGAAGGCGATCGCGAAGCCGGCGATGCCGAGGAATGCCATGGGCAGGCCGCGCCCGTACGCCAGCTCGTAGGTCGGACCCTGCGGACCGAAGAAGAGGCGGGACAGCTGGTACGACGCGCTGTGGTCGTCGAGCCACACCGTGGCGCCGGCCAGGATCGCGGCGGACAAGCCGGCCGCTGTCAGCCCGAGGACCCGCAGCTGGGCGCGCATCGCGGGGCGGCCGAAGAGGAGCAGGCTCATGCAGCCCACGAGCACGAAGATCCCGATGAGGTATCCGGTGGCGTAGCCGCCCAGGTCGGCGACGCCGGCGGTGCCGGGCGGGGGCACCTGCTCCGGCGGAAGCACGATGGACTGCGGCGTGAAGGTGGTGGTCTGCCACTCTCCGACCAGCGAGGCGAAGATGGCGACCGCACTCAGGCCGGCGACGATCGGCACGAGCCGCCAGTCTTTGCGCACGGCGGTGAGGATCTGCGACGCGCGTGGGCGCTGCCGGACCGGCGCGTCGGCGCCGAACTCCACGACCGCCGGCTCGTCCAGCCGCGCGCCGATGTCCGCCTGTGGCTCCTGTGGCTCCTGCGACATGGCTAGAGACTCTCTTTTTCCAGCGTGCTCAGCATGACCACCCGCGTCTCGACGTAGCGCTCAGCTCCCGCCTCACGAACGAGCTTGTGCTGGTGAACGACCGTGTCGCCGTCGTCCGTTTCCTCCACTCGCCAGTACTCCGGTATGCCGCAGGCGGCGTACTTGGCCGGCTTGACGATGCGATCCGCGGTGCGCGAGTCCGGCGACACGACCTCGACTACCAGCTCGAACTCACGTGCCGGGTGATAGGCCACTTCCTTCGCCGGTAAGTCTCGGAAGACTGCGACGTCGGGCGTGACAAGTTCGCGTGGGCCTAGAACTACACCTTGCTCCAGGTATGCCAGCCTGCCGGCGTGGATGAGGAGGCGGTAAGTGCGCCCCACGCCGTCCGCGTGCCGCGGACGCATCGCTGCGGCTGCCACAACCAGGTTCCCTTCCCACAGCTCATAGCGGTAGTCGGGCGGGAGGTCCTGAAGGATCTCCGGTGTCCAGTCGATGCCTACCGGCAGCTTGATCGTCGCCATGCCATCCTCCGCCCCTGCCTCCCCGACCAGGATAGGCATCAGTTTTGCTGGGTGCGGACTGACAACAGAGCGCCACCGAGCGCCAACACCAGGGGTGCGGCCACCCCGTAGCCGACGCCGGGGCCACGGGTCGCCCGGACGTCGACCATCGCGAGCCCGCTCACGAGCGTGTCCATCGAGGCGCCGGCGGCCCGCGCGCCGACCAGGCTGGCGAGGAGCATGCCGAGCACGCCCATCGCGAGCGCGGCTACCCCAGCGCCCCGGGCCGCGCCGCCGGTGGCCGCCGCCGCGCCCGCGACAAGGCCGAGCACCACGAAGAGGGCGATCACGTACCACCAGCCGAGGTCGAGCTGGAACACCGCGATGCCACCGGAGTGGTCCAGGTCCGCGCCCTCCACCGGAACGTCGACCGCGAGCCGGTAGTGGGCCCAGGGCACCGCGAGCGCCAGAAGCGCGAGCACGAATCCGGCCACCACCAGCGCGCCGCCGCCGCCCACCAGCGCCACCTTCCGGGTCATAGCGGGATCGTCGCATCGGAGTGCCGATTGGGCTAGCGTCGGGCTCATGCCTATCCGCACCGCATCTGCCCGCTGGCAGGGCAATCTCACCGAGGGTTCCGGCACCATCCGCACTGGTAAGGGCGGATACGAGGGGAACTATTCGTTCAAGTCCCGCTTCGAGGAGGGTGAGGGGACCAACCCCGAGGAGTTGATCGGCGCCGCCCACGCCGGCTGTTTCTCGATGGCCTTCTCGAAGGGCCTCGCCGACGCCGGTTTCACGCCGGACTCGGTCGAGACGACCGCGAAGGTGCACCTGGACAAGACCGACGCCGGCATGACCGTCACGCGCATCGACCTGGAGACGGTCGGCCAGGTGCCGGGCATCGACGAGGCCGAGTTCCTGAAGATCGCCGAAGGCGCCAAGGCAAACTGCCCCATCTCCCGGCTGCTCTCGCCCGGCGCCGAGATCACACTCAACGCCCAGCTGGCCTGACCCTCCGTCTTCCCGGCGGCGCCGGCTCTCCGGCGCCGTCGGTCATCCCTGCCGTCGGGCAGAATGAGTCGTGTGCCCGTCGAGATGAGCCGCGAGCGGTTCGAGGAGCTGGTCAGCGAGGCCCTCGACGAGGTGCCGGAAGAGTTGCTCGGCCTGATGAGCAATGTGGTGATCCTTGTCGAAGACGACTCACCGCCGGGCGAGCCGGAGCTGCTCGGTGTGTACGAGGGGTATGCGCTCACCCGCCGGGGCTGGGATTACGGCGGTGTGCTGCCCGACCGGATCACCATCTACCGCAACCCGACACTGCGCATCTGCGACAACGAGGACGACGTGGTCGAAGAGGTCGCTGTCACGGTTGTCCATGAGATAGCGCACCATTTCGGCATCGACGACGAGCGCCTGCACGAGCTCGGTTGGGGCTGAACGGCCCAGGTCGACTATTGCCACCGCGGCCTACTCTCCGAGGCATGCGTAGCGCGTTGTTCTCGGCGGAGAACCTCGAGAAGGAGTCGGCGCAGCCCGGCATGCGGCTGCAAAACTCCAAGATGTTGAAAATAGAGCTCAATGGCGAGTGCATGGCCCGCACCGGCGCCATGGTCGCCTACCAGGGCCAGGTCCAGTTCCAGGCGCTCGGCTCCGGCGGGATCGGCAAGTTTCTGAAGCAGAAGCTGACCGGTGAGGGTGTCCCGCTGATGAAGATGAGCGGTCACGGTGACGTCTTCCTCGCCGACCTCGCGTCGGACGTGCACCTCATCGACCTGGAGCCCGGCGACGCCCTGTCGATCAACGGTTCCAGCGTGCTGGCCTTCGACTCGACGCTCCAGTACGACATCAAGATGGTGCAGGGCATGGGCATGCTCTCCTCGGCCGGCCTGTTCAACTGCGTGTTCACCGGGCACGGGCGGATCGCGGTGACCACCAAGGGCACCCCCGTGGTGCTCAACGTCGACCAGCCCACGTTCGTCGACCCGCAGGCGGCGGTGTGCTGGTCGGCCAGCCTTCAGACCGGCTACCACCGGGCCGAGCAGCTGGGCCTTGGCACGCTGCTGGGGCGGCGCACGGGTGAGGCCTTCACGATGAGCTTCGCCGGGCAGGGCTTCGTCGTGGTGCAGCCGTCCGAGGAGCCGCCGGTGCAGGGCAGCGGCCAGCAGCAGAGCAGTGGCGGTCTAGGCGGCCTGCTCGGCAACTAGGGCTAGCTCACGTCGCCCGCGCGGATGCGTGCCAGCCACGCGGCCGCGTCGGCATAGTCCACATCGGAGAGTCCGGCCGGCGCGGGGACCGGCCGGTCGTCACCGACCGCGCGCTGCCGCGGGTACGACCCGAGGAAGCGGACGTCGGCGCACACCCGGCGCAGCCCCTGGAGGGCCTCGCCGAGGCGGTCGTCGGAGACGTGCCCGGTGCAGTCGAGGAAGAACGCGTACCGCCCGAGCCGCTCGCCCGTCGGCCGCGACTCGATGCGGGTGAGGTTGATACCGCGCACCGCGAGCTCCATGAGTACGCCCAGCAGCGCGCCCACCCGGTCGTGCGAGATGAAGACGGCCAGCGAGGTGACGTCGTCGCCGGTCGGCTCCGGCGGCGCTGACGGCCGGGACACCAGCACGAAGCGGGTCACCGCGTCCGGGTGATCGGAGATCTTCTCCGCGAGCAGGGCCAGCCGGTACCGGTCGGCGCCGATCGGCGCGCAGATCGCGGCGTCGTACTCGCCCGCGGCGGCGGCGATCGCGGCGGCCGCGTTGGAGAGCACGTCGACGACCGTGGCCTCGGGCAGGTGGGTGCGCAGCCAGCCCCGGCACTGCGCGGAGGCCTGCGGGTGCGCCGCGACCGTGCGGATCCGCTCGAACGCCACCGGCTGGCGCGCGCCGAACACGAACTCGACCGGGATCACCACCTCGCGCGTGATCACCAGCGGCGCCCCGTCGATCAGCTCGTCGAGCGTGATGCCCACCGCGCCGCCGATCGAGTTTTCCACCGGTACGAGCGCCGCGTCCGCCTCACCGGCCCGGATCGCGTCCAGCGCCTCCGGAACGCTGCGCGCCGGCGTACGGGTGCCGCGCGCGGCCGCGGGCAGCGTCAGCAGCGCCTGCTCGGCGAAGGTGGCTTCGGGGCCGAGGTACATGAAATGGGTGGGTGGCACGCCTGGCATGCCATCAGCCTAGACATTGCCGGGGGCTTGACCGCCCTCGCAGGCCACGACACGGATGCCGGCCGGCGCGCTCGTGCGCACCGGGATGTTGCACACGTTGGTGCCGGCGGTGACGAGCGTCAGCGAGCTCGGCGCGCCGCGGGTCACCACCAGCAGCGGGTCGCGGTTGGAGACGACGATCACGCTGTACTGCCAGGTGCCGGCGCAGAGCGGCGTGTCCGAGCGCACCGTGGCCGACCCGCCGCCCGGCAACATGCCCGACGTCCTGCGCAACAGGGCCATCACCTGCGCCGCACTGGGCTGCCCCTGGCACGGCACAGCGGTGGCCTCGCCGAACGTGGGCGTAGCGCTGGGCACGGCGGTCGGTGGCAGGTCGGAGGCGACCGGCGGAGGGGAGGCCGTCGGCGGAGCCGTCTTGGGCGAGGGGACCACGCTGCCCGGCGGATCGCGCAGCTCCGGCGGCACGCCGCAGCCGGTGACCAGCGCGGCGATGGCGATCGCCGCGGCACCGGCACGTGTGGCGATGGCGGTCACGGCGGCACCACGACGGGCGGCGCGGGCGTGGGCAGGCACGGGCTCCTCGAACATCAACGGGCGTCGCTGGACGGCCGGACATGGCCGAGGTCCATATTAGGCGGATACGAGGAGTGCCTCACACCTCACAGAAGAATGTGAGCGAGCCGGTAACCTCGCCGTCGTCGTGCAGCGGCGTCGCGATGGCGTCGACCGTGGCCGCGCCGCCCTCGGTGCCGGACTGGACCCGCAGGAGCCCACGCGCCAGCCGGCCGGACGAGATGGCGAGCACGGGCGGGATCTTGTCGATCTCGGTGTCGGGCAGCTCGGTGCGCGCCTGCGTGAAGTCGACGAGGCGCAGCACGCCCTCGACGAGGCTTTCGCCGGTGGCGTCGGCGGGGCTGCCCAGCCCCAGCAGCTGGCACGCCGACTCGGAGATGGCCACGATCACCATCTCGGAGTTGATCAGCATGCACGGCTCGCCGGCGGCGGCGACGGTGGGCTCCCACAGCTCGAGGCTGCCGAGCCGCTCCGGCTGTAAGGTCGCGCGAGCTTCCGGCACGAACGCTTCCGAAATGGAGAGTTCGACGTGCGCCACCCCGCGCCTCCAATACACTCCGCCGGTAAACCGCTACGCTAACCGGTTTCGACGCGGAACGCCGACCCCGATCCTTCCGGCGGGTTTGTCCGGTACGGCTGGCTGGGACGCTACCGGCGGGCACCCCTCTTGTCAGCGGCCGTTCGGCCGTCCTCGTACCACCGGTAGTTGGCCGCCGACCGGTACGGAGCGTTGAGCCAAGTGGACGGGTGGCGTGCAACCTGGGAGAGCTTTTCCGCCGTCGCGGGGGTGATCTTCTGACCACCGGCCACGAGCAGCCGGTCGAGCTCGCGGTGGGTCGCCACGAGGCAGTCCTTCGGCAGCCCGTACACGCTGATCTGGCCCGATCCGACGAAGGTCAGCACGGGGGTGACCGGCACGTTGAGCCCGACCGCGGCGGAGAGCGCCTTGGCGGCGCGCTTGGCGTCGCGGCGCGCCTCGGCGAAGTAGGCCGGGCGCTTGCCGTTGATCTGCACGACGTCGCCGGCGATCATCACGCGAGCGCGGCCGTGGTCGGCGACCGTGACGGCGAAGATGCCGCTCGGCCCGATCGCCAGGAACCCGGCCCGCTCGTCGCGCGCGCGGCCCTCGATGTCGATCAGGGCGGCGGGCACGTCGGTGCGCGGCCAGTCGACCACGTGCCACGCGGGGCCGAGGTGGTCTAGGCGGGTGAGTGCGCGGGCGCCAGCGGCCTCTACGCGCCGCGCATCGCGCTCGGCACGCCGCCTACGGGCCCACTCGAGTGGGGTGGGTCGAACCGCTTCGAGGATCGCTGGCTGACCGTCGCCCGTCGGGGACTGGCCAGCGGGGGGTAGCGCCCGCTGCGGGGGGACAGCACGACGCGCAGGGAAGACGGTCATCGCGGACCTCCGGCAAAAGGTCTCTCTAGTTGTGGTTTCACTACGGTACGTGGTTGAGCGGGTACTCAAGAAGGAGTGACGGCGGAGTGACTGGGGATGAATGCCGCATTCACGACCCGCCTCTTTTGTCAGATGGTGCTACCCGAGTGGCTACGCTGACCATTGTGGCCCATTACGTGGACAGCGAGGTTGGAAGACTCGTCACAGTGCTCCTCCACCGCCCGGGTCCTGAGCTGGCGCGTCTGACCCCGCGAAACAGCGACTCGCTGCTCTTCGACGCGATCCCTTGGGTGGGCCGGGCGCAGGAAGAACACGACGCCTTCGCGGGCGCCCTGCGCGACCGTGGCGTGGAGGTCCTCTACCTGAGCGCGCTGCTCGCCGAGACCCTCGCGACCGACGAGGCGCGGGCCGAGCTGACCGGCCAGGTGCTCGCCGACCCGCGGCTGGGCGAGACGCTGCGCCGGCGGGTGGCCGACCACCTGGCCTACCTCGACCCGGCCGGACTGTCCGATGTGCTCATCGCCGGGCTGGCACACGAGGAGCTGCGCGGCCGACCGGGCGGCCTCGTCTACGCCCTCATGGACCAGCACGACTTCATCATCGACCCGCTGCCCAACCTGCTCTTCACCCGCGACTCGTCGGTCTGGGTGCGCGACCAGGCGGCGGTCAGCAGCCTCGCGATGCCGGCCCGGCGGCGGGAGACCACGCTGCTGCACACGATCTATCGGCACCATCCACGCTTCGCCGGCACAGAGCTGGCCTACCAGCCCGCGCTCGAGCCCGTGGAGGGCGGCGATGTCCTGCTCCTCGCGCCCGGCGTCCTCGCCGTGGGAGTGGGGGAGCGGACCACCCCGGCCGGCGCCGAGCGGCTGGCCCGCCGGGTGTTCATGGCCGGGCTGGCGCACACGATCCTTGTGGTGCCGATCGCGCAGGAGCGCGCCACCATGCACCTCGACACGATCGTGACCATGGTCGACGTCGACGCCGTGCTGATGTACCCGAACGTCGCCGACGCCCTCGTGGCGTACACGGTGGTGGCCGGCGAGGACGGCGAGCCGCAGGTGGACGGTCCGGCGCCGTTTCTGCGGGCCGCCGCCGACGCGATGGACCTCGACGCGCTCCGGGTCATCGACACCGGGCTCGACCCGGTGACCGCCGAGCGGGAGCAATGGGACGACGGCAACAACACGCTCGCCATCGAGCCGCGGCTGTGCGTGGCGTACGAGCGCAACGTCGAAACCAACGCCCAGCTCGAACGCGCCGGCATCGAGGTGATCCCGATCCCCGGGTCCGAGCTGGGCTCCGGTCGTGGCGGCCCGCGGTGCATGTCCTGCCCGATGGTCCGCGACCCGCTGAAGCCTCTCAGCGCAGCGTGAGCTGGCGGCCCAGCAGCCCTTGCTTGGCACGGCGGGCGGTCGCGTCGAGCGGGCTCTCGTCGCCGAGCGCGTCGGTGTAGCGCTTGGCGAAGTCGGCCACGGGCGCCTCCCAGTCGGCCGCCTCCGGCTCACGCGGGATGTCCCACACCGGCACCAGGCGGCCGTGCGCGCGGAACATGCCGGCGAACTTGGTGCCGTCGCCCAGCAGCAGCTCGCCCGCACCGGCGAGCCTCGCCAGGGCGTTGAGGGCGGCGTCTTCGTCGTCTGGCAGCACCCAGCGCACGTGCCCCTTCTCGGGGACCCGGCACCAGTACGCCGCCTTGGCCGCCGCGAGCCGCACGGTCGGGTAGATCGACGCGTTGGCCCGCTCCAGCGACGCCTTCACGTTGGGGTCGTCGGCCGCGTCGGCATCCAGCCAGAACTCGAACGTGTCGTGCATCGTCACGTCGAGCGCCCCGTCGACGAGGACATCTTGGAGGCGGGGACCTTCGCCGGGCAGGGCCGGCACGGCCACGGTGCCGCCCGGCTCGGTCTCCAGTGCGGAGAGCAGGGCGACGGCGAGGTCGCGCGAGATGTCGCCGGATTGCACGTGGCGCTGGAGACCGACGAAGACCCGGCCGTCCGGCTTGGTCATCGCCGGCCACGCCATCGGCAGCACGGTGGCCAGCGTGACGGACCGCTCGCCGTACTTGGCGACGAGGTCGGGGGCGAGGCGCAGCGGCGCCGACGCGGCCGGCACCAGCTCGCGCAGCGCGATCCACTCCGCCTCGTCCGCCAGACCCTCGAACGGGCGGGGGACGAATACGTCGCGCAGCTTTTGACGCTTGGGAGCCGCCTCAGCGGACCGGGAGTTCTTTCGACGCTTGCTCACTCTGTCTCCGGGTTCGTTCGCTCACGCGGCGCTGAAGGCGACGTCTTCCTCCGCTGCCCCGAAACCCCGACTTCGTCGGCGGGGCAGCTCCGTCCAGACGCCACCGCGCCAGCTCGCTCTCTCACAGCCGTTCAGCCTAGGCTCTACGCGCGCGGCGCGGGGCCAAAGGCGCGGCCGATCACGGACTTTCCCGCCGTTGGTGGTCGAAAGTGCCCGACAGCTCCGCCCAGACGCTCTGCCCGAGGCCGTCTCGGTCGACGCCCCAGCAGTCGGAGAGGGCGGCCACGATGCTCAACCCGCGCCCGTCGACGGCGTCGGTGGCGATCGCCCGGATGCGTGGCGGCTCGGCCGCGCCGCCGTCGGTAACCCGCACCTCGACGGTGTCGTGGTCGACCTCGGCCTCGGAGCCGGCCGGCCGCAGCCGCCAGGCCACCCGCACCACCCCGCCGGGCAGCGGGTTGGCGTGGCGCACCGCATTGCCGACGAGCTCGGCCAGCACGGCGACGGCGTCGGCGAGGAGAGCGGGATGCACCGCGTCACGAAGCTCGTTGGTGAGGCGTTGCCGGGCTATGCGCGCGCCGCGGGGGTGATGTGGGATGACTACGCACCAGGCTCGCTCGGCCAGTGCCATCGACACCATCGTGCCTCCTGCCCTCACCTATCCGCGCGGGAGTCGCACCTCTGCGACGGTACCGCCCCCCTGACGGGGTCGGAGGGATACCCACCCGTTTTGCCGCTCGACAATTCTTCTAACGAGATAGAGGCCCAAACCGGTGCCTGGATACCTCCTCCGGTCTCCCTGCTCTCCCTGCCAGAAGCGATCGAACGCCCGCTCGACGTGCTCCGGTCGTACCCCGATGCCGCGGTCGCTAACCCGGAATACCACGGTGCGTTCCTCCGCCTGGGCGGTGACCTCCACGAGGGTGCCGGGATTCGAGTACTTCTCCGCGTTGGTGGCCAGCTCGGTGAGGACCGTCGTCATGCTGGCCCGGTCGCCGAACGCCTTGGGCAGGTCGTCGGGAAGCGCGAGGGTGAGGCGCCGACGCAGGTCGGCGGGGAGGGCGCTCGCCGCCGTGCGCAGGGCATCGACGAGGTCGAACGGCGTGGGCGGCGCCGCGCCCACCTGACCACCGTCGTTGGCGGCGGAGAGCAGCCGGTCGACGAGGCGGGCCAGCTCGCCCGCCCGCAGCCCGATCACGCGGGCCGCCTCCAGCCGGTCGAGCTCCGAAAGCGACTCCCAGTGATTACTGAGCGTGTCGGCGTATCCCTTGATGACGGTGACCGGTGTGCGCAGCTCGTGACTGGTCACCGCCACGAAGAGGTCGCGGTCGTGATCACGCTGATATTGGTCCGTGGTGTCACGGAAGGTGACCACACGCGACTCGGGCGCCCCCGGCAGCTCGCCCGCGGCCACCTTGAGTCGGCGGCCGTCGTCGAGCCGGTGGTCGATCACCTGGCCGGGCGCGGGCAGCGGAAACGGCAGCCGCTCGCCGAGCATCTTCTCCGCGGGAAAGCCGGTGACCTGCTCGGCCGACGGGTTCCACAGGCGGATGCGCAGGTCGCGGTCGACCACCGCGAGGCCGTCGGCGAGCGCGGCCACCACCGGCCCGTTGCCGTGCACGGGAAGGCCGGCCTGGTCGCCGTAGAGGTGGGCGATGCAGCTCGCCAGGTAGACCATCAGCGAGTGGTCGTCGGCCGTCGCGGTGCCGTCGGGATCGGCGAAGAAGGCGTGCAGGCTGCCGATCGTCGTGCCGCTGATGTCGGTGCGCGCGTGGATGACGCGGTGGAGCCCGCGGGAGCGCAGCTGGAGGGTGAAGCCGGCCTCGAACGCGTCGGCCGGCAGCTCGCTGGTCTGCGGCCCGGCCAGCAGCCGCGCGTTTGCCGGGGCGGTGGGGTCGACCGGGCGGCCCAGCGTCCAGCCGGTGGCACCGCTGGCGGCGATGACCCGCCCGCCGGAAGGGCCGTACTCCACGAAGGTCATGCCGTCGGCGTGCAGTGCCCGCTGGCCGAGGCCCAGCAGGTGGCCGACCACCGGCAGCCCGGACACGCCGGAATTGGCCGTCTCGATGACGTCGGCCTGGCCGGCGATCAGAGCGGCGTAGTCAGGGCGCTCCGGCATGCCCCGAGTCTGCCCTGTGGGACTCCCATTTCGCTATCACCGCGCTTTCTGGATCCCACACCGTGTCCGTCCCGGTCTCGACACGGTGGGTGCTCAGAGCACGCGGGCCGGCTGCCCGACCTCGCTCACGAGCTCACGCCCGCTGGCGGCCCAGTCCTGCATGCCGCCGTCGAGGTTGCTCACGTTTTCCCAGCCGTTGCCCAGTAGGTAGGCCACCACCTGCCCGGAACGCCCACCGGAGCGGCACACCACGACGATGTCGCCCTCGGTGGGCAGCTCGGAGAGGCGGGCAGGGATGTCCATCATCGGCATGTGGTGGGCGCCGGGCGCGTGGCCGGCCTCCCACTCGTCAGGCTCACGCACGTCGAGCAGATACGCACCGGCGGGGATCTCCGCCGTGGAAACCGTGGGAATGTGAGGTCCGAACACGTCGCCACTCTATCTAGAGTTTGTTGATCCACTTCGGGTTGGCAGTGGCCCATCCGGCGACTTCCGCGCGTGACAACGCCGCGAAGAGGCCCGGCGCGGGGTCGTCCAGCAGCGCGTAGGAGACGCCGCCGATCATCTCCGGGTGGGCCGGCACCTGGAGTCCCACCAGGTCACCCGCTCCCAACCCGCGCAGCGCGAAGACAAGATCCTCCACGGGTACACCGTTGGTGTCCACGGTCAGCGAGGCACCGACCGCCCGCACCAGCTGGTCGATCTTGAGCGGGTTGGTGACAAGGCCACGGTCGGACACCTTCACCATGATCGCCTTGAGCAGCTGCTGGTGGTGCCGCTGCCGGTCGAAGTCACCGGCCGGCAGGTCGTACCGTTGGCGGGCGTAGTCGAGCGCCACCGCGCCGCTCATCTGCTGGCAGCCAACGGTGAAGAGGCGGCCGGTGTGTATCGAGCGGGTGCGCGTGTCGACGCACATCGTCACCCCGCCGAGCAGGTCGACCACCCGCCGAAAGCCGGAGAAGTCGATGATCGCGGCTCCGTCGAAGTTGACGCCGGTCAGCTGGGTCACCGTGGCGGAGAGCAGCGGCACCCGCCCGTACGAGAAGGCCGCATTGATCTTGTCAGTCCCATGGCCGGCGATCGGCACGCGCAGGTCACGCGGGATCGAGATCAGGTAGGCCTGATCCAGCCCGGCCGGGATGTGCGCGATCACGATCGTGTCTGCCCGCTGGCCCTCGGACGGATTGTTCGCCCGGAGGTCGGAGCCGACGAGCAGGTAGTTGAGCGGCCCCTGCACGGCCGTCCGCCGCTGCCGCGCCGCCTCGTCGAGCAGCCGCTCCTGTGCGATCGAACGCTCGTACCGCGACACGAGCACCCGCAGCCCCACGATGCCCACCGCGGACACCAGCAGCAGGGCCAGCCCGATGCCGAGGACCACCTTCGCCCAGCGCGGAGCGGGCGGCCGACCGGGCGACTCCGGGGCCGTAGCTTCCCGCTCGATGGTGGACGTGGCTCCTCCCAGACCCGGCGGTGGTCTCTTGACTCAGCCTAAGGTCGGATTTGCCAGGAGGGCCCCAATTACCCCGATCTAGTGCCGCCCGCGACCGTCTTCCGGATCAGGACCGACGGTCAGGCGCGCTGTCGCCTGCCTCGACTTCATTGATCGGCGCACAGGTCGGCCACACGCCAATAGATCGCGGGCCCTCGCTGCCCCTCTGGGGGCAGTTACATACCACGATCGCTCGCCTGCCTAGGTCTTGGCGATGAACTGGGGGTTGCTGATCACGAAGTCGGCCAGGCGGCCGTCGCGGACGGCGGCGAGCATCTGCATCGACTGCTCGCTGAGCTGCTCGAAGTCCTGGCCGTTGACCTTCTGCGTGTTGAACTTGCCGGCGTTGGTCTTGATCAGCACCAGGTCGTTGGCGGCCACGCCGCGCAGGGTGAAGATGAAGTCTTCGACCGGGATGCCCTGGGTGTCCAGCACGAAGGCCTTGCCCGCGGCCTTGATGACGTTGTTGAGCTTGAGCGGGTTGGTGATCACGCCCTTGCTCGTCGCCTCCTTGGCGATGGCCTTGATGAGCTGCTGCTGGTGGCGCTGCCGCCCGTAGTCGCCGTCGGAGAGGCTCTTGCGGATGCGGGCGTAGTCGAGGGCCAGCTCGGCGGACATCCGGCGGCAGCCCTTCTCGTGTACGACCGGCTTGGCGCCTGGCGGCAGGTCCTGGATGCCGACGCCCTCCTTGTACCAGAGCTTGTAGATCTTGCCCTTCTTGTCGATGCCCAGGTGGATCGACTCGGCGCGCTCGTCGACGCACATGTTGACGCCGCCCAGCGTCTTGACCACCGACTCGAAGCCGGCGAAGTCGATGATCGCCGCGCCGTTGAACTTGATGCCGGTGAGCGAGTGGACGGTCTGTGCCAGCGAGTCGACGCCGCGGGCGCGCTTTTCCAGCTCGGTGCCGGGGCCCTGGTAGCCGTACGAGAAGGCGGAGTTGATCTTTTCGGTCGAGCCGCCGAAGCCGGTCTTCGGGTACGCGGGGATCTGTACGCGCCAGTCACGCGGGATGGAGACCAGGTAAGCCTGGTCGTGCGATTCCGGGATGTGCAGCACGACGATGGTGTCGGCCAGCACGCTGGTCTCGGAGCTGCCCCTCGCGCGGGCGTCGATGCCCACCAGCAGGAGGTTGACCGCGCCCTTGATGTTGTTGCCACCGGGGCCGGCGGCCGCGGCGGCGCCGCCGAGGAGGTTGGTGGTCTCGATGTTGGAGGTGGCGTTGCCGATGACGACGCGGGCGCCGACGATAGCGGTGCCGCTCACCATCATGAGCACCGCGCCGAAGATGACGGTCAGGCGTGCCCACAGTGGATCCCGCCGGCGTTTGCGCGGGGTGGTGACGTCCGTTACGGGGCGCCTCTGGCCGCGCTCCACCTGCATCCTTGGGTCCGATCGCCGGGGGTCAGGTCCAGCGGGCAAGATACAGCCACTGGAGATATGGAAGGTTAACAGCAGATGGCGTAGCCGGAAACATCCGGCTACGCCACCAACGGTTGTCGATCAACTACCCTGCTTGGGGGCTGGTGAGGCGTTGGCCGCGGCCCACTCCTCCATCTTGTCGTTGGCCATCGCCTGGTACATGGCCAGGGCCTTTTCCTTGTCGGAGACCACTACCGACTCGCCGTTGATCGTGTCGCTGCCCTTGTGCGGGCTGGTGAAGAACTTGAGGTTGTCACCCCGGAGGCTGCGGAACTGAAGCGCCATGTCCACAAGCGAGAAACCCTCGTCGACCGTCACCGCGTCGGTCGTCGCCTTGAGGAACGAGTTGAGCTTCTTCGGGTTGGTCAGCGTGCCCGTGCTCGCCGCCTTGTCCATCAGCGCCTTCAGGAACTCCTGCTGGTGACGCACCCTGGCGAAGTCGCCGTCCGGGAACTGCTTGCGCTGGCGAACCCAGTCGAGCGCCTGGTCGCCGTTCATGTGCTGCACGCCCTTGTGGAACGTGCGGTACGGCTTGTGGATCGAGGTGATCGTGCGCTCCACCTTGAGGTCGACCCCGCCGAGCGCGTCGGTGACCTCCTTGAAGCCGCCGAAGTCGATCGCCATCACGTGGTCGATGTGGACATCGCTGAAGCACTCGACCGTGCGTACCGCCAACGGGAGGCCGCCGAACGCGAAGGCTGCGTTGATCTTCGCGCGCTGGCCGCTGCCGCAGTCGGCGCCCGCGCTCTCCGGGATGGGCACGTAGAGGTCGCGGGGGATGGAGACCAGGTAGGCCTCTTTGTGGCTGGCCGGGATGTGCATGAGGATGATCGTGTCGGCGCGCCACTCGCTGCTCTGGTCGACCTTGGCGTCGGGGTCGCGGGAGTCGCTGCCCACCATCAGGATGTTGAGCGTGCCGTCGACCGTCTTGGCCGGCCGGCCGCCGGTGATCTCCGAAAACGGGTCGGTGCGGGCCAGGTCGTCATCGAGGTTGTTGACGTACGCCCAGAGGCCGAGCCCGCCCAGCAGACCGAGCACCAGGACCGCGATGCCGGCCAGGAGCGCGATGCGGCCCCAGCGGGGACGCAGGCGGGGCCGCCGGCCGCCCGGGTAGACCGGGCCGCCCGGCCCACCGGGACCGCCCGGGCCGCCAGGCCCCCGGCCGCCGTATCCCGACGAGCGCGCCGGTGGCTGCCCCGGGGCAGCCGAGCCAGGCACGTGGGCCCGGCCGGAGATTCGTCCCGAATCGGGCTGGTTCATGCCCGGTACGGACGCCCGGCCGGAGCTGCCGCCGTAGGAAGACCTGGTCGCTGTCATGTAAGCCAGGGTAGGTCGGGAAGGCGAGTCTGCCTTTCAGCCAACGCCGACGGCGGCACAAAGACGGGAGTCAGCCCACCCGCTTCGCGCTGGGCTAGCCCACCCGCTGCGCACTGAGCTTGCCGACTCGCTGCGCGAAGTGCTCGATCGTGCGGCGCAGCCCCTCCTCGACCCCCACACGCGGGGTGAAGCCGAGCCGGGTGCGGGCGAGGGTCAGGTCGGGCCGGCGCATCTCCGGGTCGTCGGCGGTGCGCGGCACGTACGAGATCACGGACTCGCTGCCGGTGAGCCGGATGATCAGCTCGGCGAGCTCGCGCATCGAGAACTCGTCTTCGGTGCCGCAGTTGATCGGCCCGGTCTCGGTCGAGTCGAGGAGCAGCAGGATGCCGCGGACCAGGTCGTCGACGTAGCAGATCGAGCGGGTCTGCGTGCCGGTGCCGTGCAGCGTGATCGGCTCGCCGCGCAGCGCCTGGGTGATGAACGTCGGCACCGCCCGCCCGTCGTCCGGCCGCATCCGTGGCCCGTACGTATTGAAGATCCGCACGATGCCCACGTCGAGCCCGTGGTGGCGCTGGTAGGCCATCGTCGCGGCCTCGGCGAAGCGCTTGGACTCGTCGTACACGCTGCGCACACCGACTGGGTTGACGTTGCCCCAGTACGACTCGGGCTGGGGGTGCACCTTCGGGTCGCCATACGCCTCGGACGTGGAGGCCAGGATGAAGCGGGCGCCGTCCTTGAACGCGCGGTCGAGCAGCAGGAGCGTGGCCTGGGAGCCGACCCGGAGGATCTCGATCGGCAGCGTGGTGAAGTCGGTCGGGCTAGCCGGCGAGGCCATGTGCAGGATCGCGTCGAAGCGCTGGGCGATCGCCGGATGGTGGTCGGGGAGCCCGTCGGCCACGTCTGCCTCGACGAGCGTGAAGTCTGGATGCTCGGCCAGGTGGGCCACGTTGTCCTTGGTCCCGGTCACGAAGTTGTCGACCGCCACCACCGCGCAGCCGCGCGCCAGCAGCGCGTCGACCAGGTGCGACGGGACAAACCCCGCACCCCCGGTGACGAGGACGCGGTGACCTGCTCCGAATCGCGGGACTACGACCATGAGCGCAAGCCTACCGATTGATACCCACCGCCTTGTCCCTACGTACCCCACGATGGCAGCGGGAACCTCGGACGGGACGGACCCGCGCGGCTGTGGGCAGGCCGCGCGGGTCCGTCAGGAACGCCGGTGGATCAGTGCGCGCCCGCACCGGTGAGGGAGCGCACCTCCAGCTCGGCGTATTTCTGCTCGTCGGTCTCCTTCGAGATGAGCGTGCCGATCCAGCCGCAGAGGAAGCCGACCGGGATCGAGATGATGCCGGGGTTGTTCAACGGGAACCACTGCCAGTCGGAGTTCTTGAACATCGAGGTCGGAGCCCCCGACACGACCGGCGAGAAGAACACGAGCACCACGGCGGCGATCAAACCGCCGTAGATCGCCCACGTCGCCCCGGAGGTGTTGAACCGCTTCCAGAAGAGGCTGTACAGGATGGCCGGCAGGTTGCCGGAGGCCGCCACCGCGAACGCGAGCGCGACCAGGAAGGCCACGTTCAGGCTCTGTGCGAAGAGGGCCAGCACGATCGAGATCGCGCCGATGCCGAACGCGGAGATCCGGGCCACGTTCACTTCCTGCTTTTCCGAGGTCTGGCCCCTCTTGATCACGTTGGCGTAGAAGTCGTGCGCGAGGCTCGACGACGACGCCAGCGTCAGGCCGGCCACCACCGCCAGGATCGTGGCGAAGGCGACCGCGGCGATGACCGCGAGGAGCACCGCACCACCCGTGTCGCCACCGAAGAAGTCGACGCCCAGGGCCTCGGCGAGCTGGGGTGCGGCCGTGTTGCCGGCCGCGTCCTGCTCACGGATCGCCGCGCCACCGACCAGGGCCGCCGCGCCGAAGCCGAGCGCGAGGGTGAAGAGGTAGAAGGTGCCGATGATGCCGATCGCCCACAGCACGCTCTTACGGGCCGCGCGCGCCGTCGGCACGGTGTAGAAGCGGATCAGGATGTGCGGCAGGCCGGCTGTGCCGAGCACCAGCGCGATGCCCAGCGAGAAGAGGTCGACCTTGTTGTAGAAGGTCTGCTTCGCGTTGTCGGCGACCTCCACGCCGTACCGCAGGCCCGGCTCGAGGAAGGCCTCGCCCTTGCCGGACTGGTCCGCGGCGGCGCCGAGCAGCGAGGAGAGGTTGAAGTTGAACTTCGCCATCACCAGGACCGTCATCAGCGCCGCGCCGCTCATCAGCAGGAACGCCTTGACGATCTGGACGTACGTGGTGCCCTTCATCCCGCCGACCGTGACGTAGACGATCATGAGGGCGCCGACCAGGATGATCGTGGCGATCTTGGCGGCGTCGGCGTCCATGCCGAGGAAGGTCGTGCCGGGGCGGATGCCGAGCAGCAGCGCGACGAGCGCGCCCGCGCCGACCATCTGGGCGATCAGGTAGAAGATCGACACCGTGATCGTGGAGACCGCGGCCGCCGTGCGCACCGGGCGCTGGCGCATCCGGAACGCGAGCACGTCGGCCATCGTGTACTTGCCCGAGTTGCGCAGGAGCTCGGCGACCAGCAGCAGCGCGACCAGCCACGCCACGAGGAAGCCGATCGAGTACAGGAAGCCGTCGTACCCGTACAGCGCGATGAGGCCGGCGATGCCGAGGAACGACGCGGCCGACATGTAGTCGCCGCCGATCGCCATGCCGTTCTGGAAGCCGGAGAAGGACCGGCCGCCGGCGTAGAAGTCGGTCGCCGTCTTGGTCTGGCGGCTCGCCCACACGGTGATCGCGAGGGTGATGGCCACGAAGACCAGGAACAGCGTGATCGTCAGCGTGCGGGCGGTGTTGTCACCGGCCTCGGCCGCGAGGAAGGCGGAGGGACTCATGCGGCGTCTCCCTTCTCCCTGAGCTCGTGGGCGATCTTGTCGGCGATCGGGTCGACCTGGCGGCTCGCGAAGCGCGAGTACAGCCAGGCGATCACGAACGTGGACACGAACTGGAGGAGGCCGAAGACGAGCGCCACGTTGATGTGGCCGACGACCTTGGTGTCCATGAAGCCGCGTGCGTAGGCGGACAGGATCACGTAAAGCGCGTACCAGAGAAAGAAGGCCACGGTCATCGGGAAGATGAAGCCGCGCAGAGTCTTGCGCAACCTCGTGAAGTCCTCCGACCGCTGGACCTCGACGTACCGCTCGGCGTCCGAGGTGGCGGGAGCGGGGATATCCGTCGTCATGCGAAGTTCACCACCTTCACAGGCGTAGGCGGGTGTCGGCAGGACCGTAAGAACGGCGGTACGACGAAGGAAGTCGTGATCGCGATCACGGTCGTCGATTGCGCCGAACGGTTGTCTGCCTGCGCCGAGTGACGTGGATCACGCCGGTAACCGGTTAGCCCAGCTCCCGGTAGCGCCCGCGGAAGTGGATCAAGGGGGAGTCGTCCGGCCCGACCTCGATCGCCTCGATCGTCGCCTCCACCAGCAGCCCCCAGCCGAACTCGCGCGCGCTGTCCAGCCGGCAGCCCACCCAGGTGCCCACGTCGGCGGGCACCGGCCCGTACGGCGTTTCGATCCAGCCGTCATCCCGGAAGAGGCCACCGGGTGCGGGCAGGATGCCGGCGAAGCGGTCGGCGAGCTGCTTGTGCCCCGCGGCCAGCGGTGCGACCGCGAACCGCCCGGCCGCGCTGGCCGCGGCCCAGAGGTCCGACTCGTCGTCGACGACGCCGAGCAGGCGGCCCGGCTCGCCGCCGGCCACCAGCGTGGACGAGACGGTGAGGCCCGCGGGGCCGGGCGCGGTCCAGAGCGTCACCGTCGAGGCGATGCGCCCACGCAGCCGCCGCACGGGTGAGCGGGCCTCGCCGGGCGTCGCGAAGGGGTCGGTGCCGTGGATCCGCGCGCCGGGCTCGGGAAGGCTCACTGTGCCTCCTGGTTCGCTCGCTCGTGCGGCGCTGAAGGCGACGTCTTCCTCCGCCGCCCCGAAACCCCGACTTCGTCGGCGGGGCGGCTCCGTCCAGACGCCGCCGCGCCAACTCGCTCCCTCACCTGCTCATCTTCGTTCATTCGCCGTTACGCCTCTCGTTAACCCCGTCCTCCTACCTTGCCGGCCATGAAGGCAAGGATCGGGGCGTCAGCGCTGGTGGTGGCGTTCCTCGCGGGTTGTGGATCGGGGCCGGCGGCCGTGCCGGTCGAGGAGCGACTGCCCCCGCCGCGCCCGGTCGGCGTCCAGGATCCCGCGCCGGAGACGAGCGGCTCGCCGGAAGAGGGCGGGTGTGACCCACGAGCCAGCTACCGGCCGCGCGGCGGCCTACCCGCCCCGGGCGCCATGCCCGCCGGCTCCGCGATGGCGAAGATCGCCGAGCGCGGCCACCTCGTCATCGGCGTCAGCCAGACCACCTACCTCTTCGGCTACCGCGATCCCGACTCGGGGCAGCTCGTGGGCGTCGACATCGACATCGCCAGGGAGATCTCCAAGGCGCTCTTCGGCGACCCCAACAAGATCCGCTTCCGCTCGATGGCCGCCGCCGAGCGCATCCCGGCGATCAAGGCCGGCGAGGTCGACATGATCATCCGGACCACGTCGATGAACTGCGAGCGGTGGCGCGAGGTCGCCTTCTCCACCTCTTACTACGAGGCACAGCAGCGGGTGCTCGTGCGCGGCGACTCGAAGGTACGCGGCATCCAGGACCTGGGCGGCAAGAAGGTCTGCGCCGCGGCCGGCAGCTCCGACATTGCCAACATCGCCGGCGCGCCATCCAAGCCGATCCCGGTCGCCGCCGTCGAGGTGCTCGACTGCCTGGTGCTGCTCCAGCAGGGCCAGGTCGACGCCATCTCCAACGACGACGCCCAGCTGGCCGGCTTCGTCGCGCAGGACCCCACGACCCGCGTGGTCGGTCCGGCGATCCGGGTCGAGCCGTACGGCATCATGATGTCCCAGTCCACAGTGGATCTCATCCGCTTCGTCAACGGGGTGCTCGACCGCATGCGCTCCGACGGCAGGCTGACCGCGATCTACCAGAGGTGGCTCACCTCACTCGGCGACGTGCCGACTCCGCCGCGGGCTGTTTACCGCGATTGATTTGAGCTACCGCGGCTTACCGCGATTGATTTGAGCTACCGCGGCGTCCGTCGTGGTCGCGGTCCGTTGCTCCCGCGGCCTCACCCGTTCGCTGTGTGTTGCGCTTACCCCTTTGACCGCCTCTGGCAGGAGCGCTCCGACCATCAGGATGGCAGGCGAGTGGTGCTGGTCGGTCGCTTGAGCTTTCGTTGCGCCGAGTAACCGGTGCGGCGGTGTGAGCCGCCCTCGGGTCGAGATAGCTTGTCCGCTTGCTCTGCGGGTTCGGCTTCGCTTGTGGTTGCGGTTAGTGCGGGGCCTCGGGCTCCGGCCGGGCCGTCCCGGCTTGTTCACCCTTCTTGCTGGGTGGCACGGCTCGGGCTTCGCCCGCTGGCTGCGGCAAGAGGCGGGGCCGGCCGAAGGGGCCATGACCGGTTTCAGCCGACTACTTGCAGGCAGATCTCTCCAGGTCCGCGTCAGCGGTGAACCGTAAGTTCCCGGCGGGCAAGGGTCCGGTCTGGCCATCGGGCTATCAGTTACACGGCGTCACCGGCCGGGATCGGGGGCTTTGAGATCTAGGACAGTTAGGGTTGAAATGGCGCCCTAACTCTCCAAAGATCTCGAATCTTGTGCCGCTCGCGCCGTTGCGGCGGTTACTCGCGGCGACGAAGCCCCGGTTGTTGGCGGGATCGTCGATCCGAGAGCAGACATTGTGGACAGGGACGACCGCGGCCCAGCGGCGGATGGGGTGAAGCCGCGGCTGCGGCGGTCCGGCTACGTTTACGGGCCCACGGTGGCAGCGGCATTCTGCCCCTTTGACCTTCGCGGTCCTTGGGGTTGGTTGTGTGACGCGGAGGGTTAGGCCGCGGGAGCAGCGGTCCGGACCAGCGCGGACGTCGCGGTAGCTCGGATCTGTCTCAGCGGTTTGGGGTGATCGTCTGGAGGAGTTCGGGCATCTGGCGGTCGAGCATGTCGCCGACCATGTAGGTGCCCAGCCAGGCCGCGCCCGCGCCGTACGCGAGGCCGATCGGTGCGGCCAGCCACAGCCAGGCCGGCGCGTCGCCGGCGAGGGCGGTGACCACCACGATCGGGATCGACACGGCCGCGGCGCCGATCAGCCCGAGGATGCTGAGCAGGCTCTTCGCCACGCCGGAGCCGGTGTTGATCGCGAACGGGTTGGACGTCTCGGGTAGTGCGTACGCGCCGTGCAGTGACACGAAGAGGTTGACCGCCAGCCCCGAGCCGTACGCGGCGGCGAGCGAGCCGATCATCACGCCGATCCAGGACGGCTCGCGCAGGAACACGGCCACGATCGCGGCGATCACGAGCAGCAGCGGCCCGAGGTACGTGGTGAACGCGGTCAGCCGTGCGCGCAGCTCGACCGCGCCTGGTACGCCGGCCACCACGTTCGCCGCGTAGGCGCTGCCGTCGTAGCCGAACTGGTTGGCCAGCGTGGCGGCGCCCAGAACGCCGACGAAGACCATGATCAAGCTGATGACGACCGGGTGGGCGCTGCCGGAGCTCAGGCCGCCGGAGCCGATGTTGACCATCACGGGCATGATCACGCCGATCACCGCGAACGTGATGAGGCCGGCCCGCCGGCGCGCGTCTCGCCACCAGTAGCGGGCCTCGCGGGCGACCAGCGCGCCGTATCGGGTGCGCGGCAGCCACGGCATGCTCCGCGGGAAGAGCTGCGCCACCGCGGAGGCTCCCGCGGGGACGGCGGTGCGGGCCGGGCCGGCGTTTTCGGCGCCGACCATCGCCGACTCCAGCGTCCGCGACCACCACCACAGCAGCAGGGCGATGGTCGCGGCCGTGATGAGGAGCTTCAGTGGGGCGGCCCACGCGCGCCCCTCCGCGATGTCGACGCCTACCGTGTACGGCGCAGCGAGCGGGGTCCAGCCCAGCACGCGGGCCGGGCCGCGCAGCCGCTCCCAGTCCGCGTTTTCGGCCAGGGCCATCGCGCCGATCTGCACCGGGCCGAGCAGTGCGGCCAGGCAGGCGAGCAGGATCGCGGCGAGGTCGCGTACCTTGCGGGAGCGCAGCATCGTGGCGAACGCGCTGGTCACCGCCCGGCTTGCCGCGACGCAGAGGAGCAGGCCGGCGGCGACGCCCAAGGCCTGCACCAGGGCCGCGCTCCACCCGCCGAGCAGGGCGGCCGTGATGACGAGCCCGGTCGTCGCCACGGCCGCGGCGAACGCGGGGATGCCGACCAGCGCCGCGGCGAGCAAGCCGGTGACGAGCGTGCGGCGGCGCACCGGCAGCAGCGCGAACCGCGCCGGGTCGAGCGTCTCGTCGACGCCGAAGAGGATCAGCGGCAGGAGCACCCAGCTGACCACGAGCACCGCGCCGCCCAGTGCCGAGGCAAGCACCGCCGCGTCGAGGTCGCCGGCGAGGCCGGGCGCGGCGAGCAGGAGCAGGGCGGTCACCGACCACCACAGCCCGACGACCAGGCCGATCATGAAGAGCGCGATGCGCCACCCCTTGCCGCGCATGTTGTTGGCCATCACGCGCAGCTTGAGCCGGATGAAGAGGGTCACCGGCGGCTGGTGCTGGTCTAGAGCCACGCCAGCTCCTCACCCGTCGACGTACGTCCGCCGACCACCTCGACGAACACGTCCTCCAGCGACCTGTCGCCGCGTACCTCGCTGAGCGTGCCGACCCGCTTGATCGCGCCCTCGGCCATGATCGCGACGTGCGTGCAGAGGCGCTCGACGACCTCCATCACGTGGCTGGAGAAGATGACCGTGCCGCCACCCGCCACGTACCGCTGGAGGATGTCGCGGATCAGCGCCGCCGACACCGGGTCGACCGCCTCGAACGGCTCGTCGAGCACGAGCAGCCTGGGCGCGTGCAGCAGCGCGCAGGCGAGGCCGATCTTCTTCTTCATGCCGGCCGAGTAGTCGACCACCAGCGTGCGGCCGGCGTCCGCCAGCGCGAGCACGTCGAGCAGCTCCCGCGCCCGCTGGTCGACCACCGCGGGGTCCATCCCGCGGAGCAGCCCGTGGTAGGCGAGCAGCTCGGCGCCGCTCAGCCGGTCGAAGAGCCGCACCCCGTCGGGCAGCACACCGAGCAGCGCCTTGGCCCGCACCGGATCGGACCACACGTCGTGCCCCTGCACCCAGGCCGTACCGGCGTCCGGCCGCAGCAGGCCAACCGCCATGGAGAGCGTGGTGGTCTTGCCGGCGCCGTTGGGGCCGAGCAGCCCGTAGAAGGAGCCGGCCGGCACGTCGAGGTCGACGCCGGCCACGGCCACCTTCGCGTCGAACCGCTTGACCAGCCCCCGGACCGCCAGCGCGGCATGCTCAACAGTCGTCACTTACCCGACGGTAGTCCTACCAGTAAACGCGGATCGGGCCGCAAGACTCAGTCCACTGGTACGACGTGGTGGGCTCGTCGCCGAGGGCGTGGCGGGCCCGGTCGGCGCCGATGTTCCAGCCGCGCCAGTCGTGCTTTGCCGCCAGGTCGCGGGCCACGTCGCCGAGCGCGCAGGAGCGCAGGGTGGCGGGTAGCCGGTCCAGCGCCGGCACCGCGTCGGCGGAGAGCCCGGACAGGTACGCCACGTCGATCTTGCCGGTGTCCTCGTAGCGGGTGACGTTGCGGTCGGCGATGAAGTGGTCCGGGTTGAGCATCGCCAGGCCGATCAACGCCGCCACGCCACTGCCGATCGCGGCCTGCGGGAGCCAGCCCGCGCGCAGCCGCACACCCGCCGCCAGCACCATCACCAGCACCGAGCCGAGCCACAGCTCGCAGGCGCTGACCAGCACGCGCAGGCGGGTGAAGCCGTACGCCTCCTCGTACGTGTGCATCCGGAAGAGCGCGGACGCGACGATCACCAGGCACAGCGCGGCCAGCCCGCCGAGCAGGACGCGGATCATCAGCCGGTCGCGGGGGTTGTCGCGCGGTGCCCACCGGGCGGCCAGCGCGAGTATGCCGAGCGTCAGCGCGGTCACCACGAGGAGCTGCCAGAAGCCGCGCCGCGCGTACTCGGCGTAGGTCAGGCCGGCGGTGCTCAACACGTGCTCCGCGCCACCGAAGAGCACGGTGAGCTGCACCGCCACGAACGCGATGAACACCGCGTTGAGCGCGATCAGCGGGACTGTCCACTCCAGACGGCGCAGGCGCGCCTTGGCCGGGCGCTCCAACCCGTCGAGGCGCGGCGGGGCGGCGAGCAGGTAGGCCCCGCCGAGCAGCGCCAGGGTGGCGAAGACGAACACGAACACCCAGCGGACCACCGTGTCCACGCTGAGCTCCGGCGTCACGCGGCCGGCCAGCTCGGCGAAGGCCGCGTCCGCGGAGGCGAAGAGCCCGCCGAAGACGAGCAGGAGCAGCAGTGATACGCCGATGGTCGCGGCGGTCCGGGCGGACGGGCCGCCGCGGTGCCGGCTGGCGACCACCTTGGCGCCGTGGGTGATCCAGGGCATGCTGCGCAGTGCCGCGACCGGCACGGCCACCGAGGTGACGACCAGCGCGGGCAGGCTACGGCCGGCGGTGACCGCGAGCGAGGCGGTCACGGCGGCGGTGAGCAGGCAGAGGACGAATAGCCAGCCGGCCGCGCGAACCGTGCCGACGCTGAGCAGTGCGAGCGTCGCGACCGTCCACAGTGGCCGGATGGTGCCGGGGACGGTCGCCGGCCGCACCGCCGGACCCCGGCCGACCGGGCCGCCATCCGCCCAGCCGCGCATCGACAGCGTGGTCAGCGCCGCCGCGCCGGCCATCCCGGCGACCGCCCACCCGACGCCCGGCCGGTCCAGTGGCACGCTCGCGGCTGCCACCAGACCGGCCATCCCCGTGGCGCCAAGTGCGATCGCGTCGGCCGGTCTGGACGGACCCGGCCAGCGGCGTTCGAGTGATGTGGGCGGGCGCGGGCCATACACCGGCACAAATGGGCGCGCCGCGGGTGGGCTCTGTATCGCCATCGTTCCTCCTCGTTTTCGGGCAGGGTCCATCCGCCCGGCGCGGTGCGCAAGGGCTTGTGCGTGCCGGAAAAATCAGGCGGGCGTCGGGATCGTGACCCGGATGCGGCAGCCGCTCTTCGCCTCCACGGGCGGGTCGAGCGCCGCGATAGTGCCACCGTGCAGCTCGACCACCCATCGGGCGATGGCAAGCCCGAGGCCGGTGCCCCCGTCGGTGCCCGCCCGCTCGCCGCGGGTGAACCGCTCGAACACCCGGGCCCGCTGGTCGCGTGGGATGCCGTCGCCCTCGTCGAGCACGTCGAAGCGGCAGTGGTCGGCAGAGGGGCGGGCGGTCACGAGCACGGTGCCGCCGGGCGGGCTGTGGCGGGCCGCGTTGTCGAGCAGGTTGGCGAAGACCTGCCGTAGCCGGTCGGGATCCGCCCGGACGCTGCCGGCCGCTTCGGGTACGAGCACCCGGAAGTCGACCTGGCGCCCCGCGCCGGCGGCGGTCACCGCGGCCTCGCGCACCACCTCGTCCAGGAAGTCGGCGATGTCGAGGTCGACCCGGTCGAGCGGCACCACGCCGGCGTCCAGCCGGGAGAGGTCGAGCAGCTCGGTGACCAACCGGCCGAGCCGCTCGGACTGGGCCAGCGCGGTGCGCAGCGCGGCCGGGTTGGGCTGCGCGACGCCGTCGACGAGGTTTTCCAGCAGGCTCTGGAGGGCGGTGATGGGTGTGCGCAGCTCGTGCGAGACGTTCGCGATGAGCTCGCGGCGCTGCCGGTCGGCGGCGGCGAGGTCGGCGGCCATCTGGTTGAACGCCCGCGCCAGCTCGCCCACCTCGTCGCGCGAGGTGGCGCGCACCCGCCGCGTGTAGTCACCGCGCGCCATCGACCGCGCCGCGGCGGTCATCTCGCGCAGCGGCGAGGTCATGCCGTGGGCAAGGATCTGCGAGGTCACCAGCGCGACGACGATGGCGGTGATGGACGTCCGGTACGCGATCCACCCGATGCCCAGCCGAAACACCACAAGCCCGGCAAACCCCGAGGCCACCAGCAGGATGCCCAGCTTGAGCTTGATCGACCGCACCGGGTCGAGCGGCCGGGGGAGCAGGTCCAGCAATGTGGTCATGGTGCAACCTCCAGCGCGTATCCGACCCCGTGCACCGTGCGGATGAGGTCGCCGCCCAGCTTGCGGCGCAACGCTTTGACGTGGCTGTCGACGGTACGGGTGCCGCCCGCCGCCGCCCACCCCCACACGTCGGCGAGCAGCTGCGCGCGGGGGAGCACCGTGCGCGGCCGCCCGGCCAGGTGCACCAGCAGGTCGAACTCGGTCGGCGTCAAATGCGCCTCGACCCCACCCCGCCGCACCCGCCGCTCCGCCTGGTTGATCTCCAGGTCACCCAGCCGGATCATCGGTGCGTCCTCCCGTGCCGCGGTGGCCGCCCGCTCGAAGCGCCGCAGCAGGGCGTGCACGCGCGCGGACAGCTCGCGCATGGAGAACGGCTTGGTCAGGTAGTCGTCGGCACCCACCGCGAGCCCGACGAGCAGGTCGGTCTCGTCGTCGCGCGCGGTGAGCATCAGCACGGGCACCGGCCGCTCCGCCTGGATCCGCCGGCACACCTCCAGCCCGTCGAAGCCGGGCAGCATCACGTCGAGCACGACGAGGTCGGGCCGCATCTGAGCGGCCGCCTCCACAGCACCGGGCCCGTCGCCCGCGATCCGCACGGTGAAACCTTCGGCCCGCAGCCGTGCGGCGACGGAGTCGGCGATCGTCCGCTCGTCCTCCACCACCAAGACCCGACGCTCGCTCATGTCCGGCACTCTATGCACCGACGATGGAGACCTCCCGCGCGAGTTGTGAACAACCTGTGGAGAACCCCGTCAGAGGCGTAGCGATTCGGGCGCGTGCAGGCGGAGCATCGTCGTGCCCACGTCGGGTGGCGTGCGGCGGCGGGTGGCCAGGGAAACCGCCACCATCACCGCGAACGCCAACGGCACCGTCCACGCCGCCGGCTGGGCGATCAGCGCGGCCGCCCACCCGTGGAGCGGCGGACCGAGGATGGTGACCAGCACCGCGCCCACCGCCGCCCCGCCGCCGACCAGGATGCCGGCGGCCGCGCCCAGGTCGGTGAGGCGCCGCCACCAGATGCCGAGCACGAGCAGCGGGCAGAAGCTTGACGCGGCCACCGCGAAGGCCAGGCCCACCACCTGCGAGACGTCGAGGCTGGCGACGTTGAGCGCAAGCACCACCGGGACCAGGCCGGCCACCAGGGCCGCCACCCGGAAGTCGCGCACGGAGCCGCGCTGGCCGGGACCGCGGTCGCTGGCGTGCGCCAGCACGTCGGTCGAGATGACACCGGCGACGCTGGTCAGCAGGCCCGAGCTCGACGACAGAAACGCGGCGAACGCGCCCGCCGCCACGAGCGCGGCAAGCATCTGTCCGAGTACGCCGTCGCCGACGACCGCGGACGGAAGCAGCAGCACGACCGCGTCGGTGTCACCGGTCATCATCAGCTGCGGGGTATAGACGCGGCCGAGTACGCCGTACAGCGTGGGTAAGAAATAGAAGAGCCCGACCAGCGCGAGCACCACAAGCGTCGTGCGCCGTGCGGCGGCGCCGTTGGGGTTGGTGTAGAAGCGCACGAGCACGTGCGGCAGCCCCATCGTGCCGAGAAACGTCGCGAGGATCAGGCTGTAGGTGCCGAAGAGCCCGCCCGCGTCGTTTCCGGGCAGCAGCCAGTCCATGTCCCGGGCTATGTCCACACCGGACACATGCGGCACCCGTTCACCGGCCTGAAATGTCAGCTCCTCACCGGGCTGTACCTCCCTTGTGGAGCCGTCGGGAAGGCTGAGGGTCGCGGGGTGGTCGACCACGACGGTGGTCGCGGTGGGGAAGGTGAGGCCGTCCGGCGGCGTCACCGGCGGACGGCCGTCCGCCTGCCAGTGCAAAACCAGGAACATCGCGGGTACAGCCAGCGCGGTGAGCTTCAGCCAATACTGGAACGCCTGCACGAACGTGATCGCGCGCATGCCGCCGAGCGCCACGTTGGCGGTGACGACGGCGCCGACGAGGAGCGCGCCGAGCTCGTAGGGGCCACCGGTGACGGTGGTGAGCGTCAGCCCGGCGCCCTGGAGCTGCGGCACGAGGTAGAGCCACCCGATGAAGACCACGAACGCGGTGGCGAGCTTGCGCAGGCCGCGCGAGTGCAGCCGCAGCTCGCAGAAGTCCGGCAGCGTGAACGCGCCCGACCGGCGCAGCGGCGCGGCGACGAAGAGCAGCAGCGCGAGATAGCCGGCGGCGAAGCCAACGGGATACCAGAGGACGTCGACGCCGTACTTGAGGATCAGGCCCGCCACGCCCAGAAACGACGCGGCCGACAGGTACTCGCCGCCGATCGCCGCCGCGTTCCAGGTGGGGCTGACCACGCGCGAGGCGACCAGGAAATCGGACGTGGTGCGGGCCAGCTTGAGGCCGTAGAAGCCGATCGCCAGCGTGACGAGCGTGACCGCGACGATCGCGGGAACGGTGTAGGGGTTGCCCATCAGCGTTCCGGCCGGCGGACCACGGCGGTGAAGTCCTGCTCGTTGCGCTCGGCGAGGTAGACGTACGTCCAGCCCACCGCGACGAGGAACGGAAACGCGCCGACGCCGAGCAGCAGCCACGGCAGGCTGATGCCGAGGACCTTCACGGTGCTGATGGTCGGCGCGACCGCGAAGAGCAGCGGCAGCGCGCCGAGCCCGATCGCCACCACCACCGACAGCCGCAGCGCGAGGGCGAGCTGGGCCCGCACGAGCCCACGCACCAGGGCGTCGCCGACCTGGGTCTGCTCGGTGAGCTCGGCCCGGGCGCGGTCGTGGGCGTGGCGGCGCACCACGTCGGCCAGCACGATCCTGGTCCGCTGTGGCGCGCCGGCGCCGGTGGTGGGCTCCTCCATGTCCGGCAGTCTCACCCACCACCGGCCGATGTCAAGCTCCGGCTACCCGATCGCCGCCAGATCGAGTACGCGGACAGACCCGTCGGCCGCCCGCCACTGGAAGATCGAGTCTTCGTATCCGTAGGAGATCCCCTCCGACCCCGATGGGGCGGTGACGCCGGCCGCCTTGCCGTCGACAAGGTCCCAGACGTACCAGAGGATCCCGCGGGCGGTTTGTACCGTGCCGACGCTGAATCTGCCGGCCATCGCGGGGCTGGCGTTGAAGCCGTCTTTCGGGTAGGGCAGCTCGCGGAGGCCGGTCCCGTCCAGGCGCTGCACGAAGTACTTGCCACCCTGGGTGGTGCCGGTGCAGATCTCCGGGGCGCAGATGACCTTCCGGGCGTTCTCGTGCGCGACCCACGGCCGCCGCTCGCCGGTCTCCACGTCCCACAGCACGCCCCTGCTCGGCGTGGACTCGTCCTCGGCGACGAAGTGCCTGGTCGTGTCCGCCCACGGCGACAGGCCGAACAGCCGGTATCCGTCGCTGTCCGGCACGCGCTGCGGCGTGCCGCCGGTGACCGGCAGGCGGTAGATCGCGGCACTTTCCTCGCCGACGAGGCCGGCCTCGTCCCAGTAGAGCGAGTCGCCGAGGACGCCGATGAGTGGAGGACTGGAGCCGTGGTCGGGTACCGTCGCGATCTTCTTGGGGTCGCCTGTGCCATCCAGCCGCGCGGTCCAGATCTCCGCGTGCCATCGCTTGCCGTTGTCGACCCCGGCCGTCCCGAACCACACGGCGTAGTCGCCGACGGCCGCGGTCCAGTCGGTCGACGACGAGTCCGGACGGGTCCGCATCTGCTCGGTGCCGAGAAAGATGACTTCGCCGGTCTCGGCGTTGAAGACGGATGGTGCGCTCGCGTTGGGCTTCCCCGTCCGCACCAGGTAGCGGTCGCCACCGAGGACGGCGAACACCTGGTAGTCGGACCCGTTCGGCAGCGTGGCCGGCAGCCGGTGCACCGCCTCCGACCAGACCTTGTCGGGCGCCTCAGCCGCTGCGAAGTCCGGCACTGTCCCCGACCAGTTCGAGCTGGCGAACGGGGGCGGCTCGTCGGTGGATCCCGCGCTCAGGTTGGCGACGGCGACCCCGCCCACCACCACGAGTACCGCGGCGCAGCCGGCCATCCCGGCGGTCCGGCGGTGCCTGCGGGCCCGCTGCCGGCGGCGTACACCGTCGAGGAAGCCCTCGTCCGGCTCAGGCGCGTGGTTGGCCGCGTCCGACAACGTGTAAGTCAGGTCCTCTTCCAGTTGGTGCGTCATCGTCCACTTCCTGCCTTCGTGTGCGCCGGTGCCCAGCTGGCGCGGAGCTTGTCCAGCGCACGGGCGGCCTGGCTGCGTACTGTGCCGCGCGCTATCCCCAGAAGCGCGGCGATCTCCTCGTCGGTGCGGTGCTCGTAGTAGCGGAGCACCAGCACGGCCCGCTGCCGGCGGGGCAGCGCGTCGAGCGCCCGCCACAGCCCAGCGTCACCCTCCGCGCGGTCCAGGCCCGGGTCGGCGTACCCACGATCCGGTGGCTCACCGACCAGCCGCTCCCGGCGCAGGCGGCGCCAGCGACTGATGTGCAGCCGGGCCATCGTCGTGCGGGCGTACCCCTCGGGGTCGTCCTTGCGCAGCACCCGCGACCAGGCCGAGCCGAGGCGCGCGAGCGCCTCCTGGGCCAGGTCGGCCGCGTCGTGCGGGTTGCCGGTCAGCACGTACCCGTAGCGGACGAGTGCGGCCGACCGCGCTCGGACGAAGTCTTCGAAAGCCTTGTCGGCGTCCTTCATGCCCACCTCCCTCGCCACCAGGGACGTGGCAGGACGAACCACTGTTGCACGGGACCTGTGGAAAACCTGACCTGTGGATAATGCTGTTTGGCCTGTGGATGACGCTTGGGGACAGAATGACCACCAGCCCTTTGATGAGGCACGAACCCGGAACGCCGTGGTCCATCGTCGATCTCAAGGCGTTACCCGACGACGACACCAACCGGTACGAGATCTATTGCGGCAGCCTTTTGGTAACGCCGCGCGGATACATGCCTCATGGCCTTGTCGTCAGCCGCCTTCATCGGCTTCTGCTTCGGCAGGCGCCCGGCGGCCTCATGGTCGGTGCCGGGTTGGGCGTCAGTGACAATGTCGCGTCCTACTTCATCCCTGCCCTGCTGGTGGTCCCGGAGACGGCACTGGCGGAAGACGGCGACGCCTTGCATCCCGCCGAGGTGCTTGTTGTGGTGGAGGTGCTATCACCTAGCAACGCTCGCTATGACCTGGTGGTAAAGCGCGACGAGTACGCGATCGCCGGCATTCCCCTCTACTGGATCGTCGATCCGAAGAAGCAGACCCTGACCGTGCTCGAGCTGGCCGACGACGGCACCTACCGGGATGCCGCTGTCGTCGAGCCGGGGCAGGTGTGGCGCACCGACACGCCGTTTCCGCTCGCCTTCGACCTGGCGGAGATCTTCTAGCGGTTCCAGTCCTGCTTGGCGGCGCGTACCAGCTTGTCCTTCAGCTCGCGGGTGTGGCGGCGAGAGACCGGCAGCTCGGTCTCGTCGACGACCACGACGTAGCCGGAGCCGGTCAGCCGGAGCTCGGCGATGAGCCGTAGCTGCACCAGATACGAGCGGTGGATCCGGACAAACCCGGCGTCTGCCCAGCGCTCGGCCAGCGTGGCCAGCGGCACGCGCACGAGGTGTGATCCGTCGGCCGTGTGCAGGCGGGCGTAGTCGCCCTGTGCCTCGACCCACCGCACCGCCGAGCGGGGCAGCATGCGGGTGGTGCCGGCGAGCTCGACCGGGATCGTCGGGTCTTCATCGGCGCGTGGCGCGGCGGTCGGGCCGGCCGGCACCACGCGTGAGCTGACCACCCGGCGCAGCGACTCGCCGATCCGTTCCGGCTGCACCGGCTTGCGTACGTAGTCGGTTACGCCCAGGTCGAAGGCGTCGACGGCCGCGTCGTCGTAGGCGGTCACGAACACGATCGCCGGCGGCCGGGCAAAGCGGCGCAGCACGCGGGCCAGCTCCATGCCGTCGAGGCCGGGCATGCGGATGTCGAGGAAGACGACGTCGACGTCGGTGTCGCGCAGGACGCGCAGCGCCTCGGTCGCGTCGGAGGCGGTGTGGAGGCGGCCGACGCGCGGGTCGGTGCGCAGCAGGTAGGCCAGCTCGTCGAGGGCCGGCGGCTCGTCGTCGACGGCCAGCACGCGCAGGAAGGCGTTCACGGGCTCGTCCGGACCGCGGGATGAAACTTCGGCACTCGCATGCTCACTTTCGTACCCGCCCCGAGCCCGGTTTCCACCACCAGACCGAACTGGTCGCCGAAGACGGAGCGGAGTCGCTCGTCCACGTTGGACAGTCCAACGTGGCCCGATTCGTGACTGTCGGCGGCCTCGGCGACGCCGGCGACCAGCACTGCCGGGTCCATGCCCACGCCGTCGTCTTCGACGGTGATGTGGCACTCGGCCCCGGCGTCGCGGGCCTCGATGCTCACCATACCCACGCCCGGCTTACGGGACAGGCCGTGCCGCACGGCGTTCTCCACCAGCGGCTGTAGGCAGAGGAACGGCAGGCCGACCGGCAGCACCTCGGGCGCGATCTGCAACCGCACCTGGAGGCGGTCGCCAAAGCGGGCCCGCTCGATCGTGAGGTACCGGTCGATGGAGCGCAGCTCCTCGGCGAGCGTGGTGAAGTCGCCGTGCGAGCGGAAGGAGTACCGGGTGAACTCGGCGAACTCCAGGATCAGCTCGCGCGCCCGCTCCGGGTCGGTACGGACAAAGGAGGCGATGGCGGACAGCGCGTTGTAGACGAAGTGCGGGCTGATCTGGGCGCGGAGGGCGCGTACCTCGGCGCGGGCGAGCATTTCCCGCGAGGAATCCAGCTCGGCGAGCGCGAGCTGAGCACCGGCCCAGCGGGCGGTCTCGAGCGTCGCCTGCACGAGCCCGGGCGCCGGCTGGTCGTCGGCGACCGCCACGAGCGCGCCCGGTGCCGAGCCGTCGGGGCCGGACATCGGCGCCACCACCGCGCCGCGCACCGGGCAGTCGACCCGGTCACAGGGCAGCTCGCCGAGCCCGAGCACGGTGGAGCGGCCGGCGGCGAGTGCCTTCCGGGACGCGGCGACGAGCTGAGCGGAGTGGTGGGTGCCGCGGCCGTCGAGCGCCAAAACGGCCTCGTCGTCGACGATCGCGAGCCCGGGCGCGCCGACCAGCGCGCGCAGGTGCCGGATCGCCTTCGCCGCGCTCGCCTGGCTGAGCCCGGTGCGCAGCGGATCGGCGGCCAGGCCGGCGGTGTGCAGCACGTCGTACGTGGCTCGCTGCGTCGCGGTCGCGATGCCGCGGCGGGCGCGCAGCCGGGCAACGGCCCAGACCGCCGCCACCAGCGCGCTGACCAGCGCGAGAACGGCGAGCGCCGCGGAGACGTTCGCACCCATGGGCAGATCATGGCACCTCGCGGTAACCCAAGAAGATTCGAGCTACCGCGATGGCCGTCGTGGTCGAGACCGTGGCACGGGGTGCTTCCCGCGGGCCTCCCCCCGTCCGCTGTTGGTCACGCGGTATGGGCTTGCACCGCGGACATGGCAGCGGAGGCCGGGGATCTCGGCTCGCTCCGCGAGCCGCCGGCCTCCGCGGTCTCCGGCGGGAGCAGCGGTCCGCGACTGACGCGGACCCGGGAAATCTGCCTTTAGTAAGCGCCCTTTCGGGCGAGGACGACCCCTACGGTGCGCCAGAGGATGCTCAGGTCATATGCGAGCGACCAGTTGTCCACGTAGTAGAGGTCGAGGCGCACGGCCTCGTCCCACGACAGGTCGGAGCGGCCGGACACCTGCCACAGGCCGGTGATGCCGGGGCGGACCAGCAGCCGCCGCCGCACGTCGCCGAGGAAGTCGCCGTCGTCGGCGGGGAGCGGTCGGGGACCGACGAGGGACATCTCGCCCCAGAGCACGTTGATCAGCTGGGGCAGCTCGTCGAGAGAGCTGGCCCGCAGGAAGCGCCCGACCGGGAAGACGCGCGGGTCATCCTTGATCTTGAAGAGCATGCCGTCGGTCTCGTTCTGGTCGACCAGCGAGGCGAGGCGATCTTCGGCGTCGACGTACATGGTCCGGAACTTCCAGACCCGGAACGTCCGGCCCTCGTGACCCACGCGCGGCTGCCGGAAGAACACCGGGCCGCGGTCGGACAGCTTGATGGCGAGCGCGATCGCCAGGAACACCGGGATCAGCACCAGCAACCCCAGGCCGGCCGCGACGCGGTCGAGCAGGTTTTTGGCCAGCCAGCCGATGCCGGAGAGCGTGGGCTCTTCCACGTGCAGCAGCGGCAGGCCCTCGATCGGCCGGATGTGTACCCGCGGGCCGGCGATGTCGGTGAGCTGTGGCGCCACAACGAGGTCGATGCCGGTGCCCTCGAGCTGCCAGGCCAGGCGGCGCAGCTCGCCCGGCTCGGCGCTGGCCGAGCCGCACACGGCGATCGTGTCGGCGCCGACCTCGCGGACCAGCGTCAGCACGTCGCGCCCGGAGTGCACCGGCACCGGCGTCTCGATGCCGCGCGCGGCCGCGTATCCGTCGGTGATGTGGATGGCGACCGGCACCAGGCCGGCGGACGGGCTGCGGGTGACCGCGGTGTAGACCTCCAGCGTCTCCGGCAGTGTGCCGATGAGCAGCATGCGGTGGCCGGCCTGGCCGGCGCGCTTGCGCACCTGGTGGAGGACGAACCGGGCGAAGTAACGAGCGATCAGGATGAGCAGCGTCGCGCCGACGAGCGCGGTGGCCACGGTGAGTCGGGAGAGGTCGGTCTTGGTGGCGAACGCGAGGAAGGACACGCTCGCCATGACCGTCACCGACGCGCGCACCACTCGTTTGAACTCATCGGTGCCGAGGCCGAGGTAGCGGCGGTCGTAGGCGCCGTTGGCCCAGAGCATGATGAGCCAACCGAGTGGCAGCAGCACGTACGCCACGGTCTTGAACCACGCCTCGTCGGCATCCTGGAAGCCGGAGACGGCCTGGTCGTACGCGCTGATGGAGATAAGGCTGGCCAGTGCGGCCGCCCCATAGTCGAGCAAAAGCAGCACCGCCGTGTACGGGCGGTGCCAGCGGGACGCGCGCCTGCGGGCGCGGGCCCACGCCGAGCGCGGCACACCGTTGTGCGATGGCGGCGTCGGCGCCTGAATCTCGAAGCTGTCGACGTGGCGCACAGTCCTGCTCCGGCCTGTGTTGGCTACCGGGCGTTGGAGGCTTGTCGTCACCTCACCTACGTCCTCCCGCTTTGCACGTGCCGCCCATGTGCCGTCAGGCTCGGGACTGACCACCGCATCAGTCTCCCATGGTCACCGCGGCGGATCGGTGACCGCAGAGACAATACGCCCCACCGTGATCGAATGGGACCATGGACCGGGCCACTATACCGAGCGTTGCCCACCGGGCATGTGCCCGTTGGCTCCGGTTTGCAAAACGGTAGGTCACGGCCATATCGCCTAGCGCACGAGCCGTGACAGTCTGCGATCGGCGAGTGGCTTTCCGCCGGTCTGGCACGTCGGGCAGTACTGGAGGCTGGAGTCGGCGAACGACACCTCCCGGACCGTGTCGCCGCACACCGGGCAGGGCAGCCCCGTGCGGGCGTGCACCCGGAGCCCCGAGCGCTTTTCGCCCTTGAGCTCGGCGGCGCGCTGCCCGACCGAGCGGGTCACCGCGTCGGTCAGGATCTCGTGTACCGCCGCGTGCAGCTGGGCCATCTGCTCGTCGGTGAGCCGGGTGGTGATCGCGAACGGGGAGAGCTTGGCGGCGTGCAGGATCTCGTCGGAGTACGCGTTGCCCACGCCGGCGAGCACCTCCTGCGAGGTCAGCACGCCCTTGATCTGCCCCTTGCGGCTGCGGATGCGCGCGGCGAACGTCTCCAGGTCGGCGGCGAGCGCGTCCGGCCCGAGGCGCGCCACGCCGGGCACCAGCGCCAGGTCTTTCACCAGGTACGCGGCGAGGCTCTTCTTGGTGCCCGCCTCGGTGAGGTCGAACCCGGAGCCGTCGTCGAGCCGCATCCGGAGCGCGATCGGCCCCTTGCCGGGCTTGAGTGGCGCGGGGCTGTTGAACGACTCGCGATAGTGCAACCAGCCGGCCCGCGCCAGGTGCACGACGAGGTGCAGGTCGCCGCCGATGTGTACGTCGAGGAACTTGCCGTGCCGGCCGGCGCCGGTGATCTCTTGGCCGGCGGCGGCGGACGGCGGCGGGTCGTACGTCTTCAGGGCGCTCAACGCGGCGACCTCGAGCCGGTCTACACGCCGTCCGGCGGCCCGCTCGCGAAGGTACGCGGCGAGCGCCTCCACCTCGGGCAGCTCAGGCATGCGACAAACGGTAGCCGGAATCGTCGGTCGATCAGAGGCCGAGCAGGTGCAGTGCGGCGAAACCGTCGTCGGCGATACGCCGGATGAGCCCGTCGTTGACGTCGCGGTGCTCGTCGAGCACCGTCACCTCACTCTCCGTGATCCATCGCCACTCCGTGTGCTTGCCTTCCTCCAACCGCGGGCGGCGCAGGTCGCCGTCGACCCGCACGAGGAAGTCGGTCTCCACTCGGTTGATGCCGTCATCGCCCGTGTACGCGTATTCACCGACGGTGCCGAGGACGACCGAGACGGTCCAGCCGGTCTCCTCCTCGACCTCTCGCCGCAGCGCGTCCTCCAGGCTCTCGCCCTGCTCCAGATGGCCGCCGACGATGTCCCAGGTATTGGGAAACAGGCGCCGATCGGGTGACCGGCGCTGGATGAAAATGCGCCCGTCGTCGTCGACGATCAAGGCGCCGGCGCAGCGTAGGGGCTCTGTGGACACAATCTGAATCTATCCACCTGACTCCCGTCCCGATAGAACGCAAGTCTTGTAGTTCTGTCTCCGTTCGGGCGACCATGTCCGTACGGTGCCTTGAGGGGTGATGTGCGATGCGCGTTCGCGATGCCATGTCCAGCCAGGTTCTCGTCGTCGGCCCCGAGCACACGCTGCGACAGGCCGCCCAGATGATGGCCACCCGCCGTATCGGCTCGGCCATCGTGATCGACCCCGACTCCGAAGGGGTCGGCATCATGACCGAGCGTGACGTTCTCAACGCCATCGGCCGGGGCCTCGACCCGGACGTGGAGCACACGTCCGCCCACCTCACCTGGGACGTGGTCTACGCCAGCCCTGACTGGACCCTCGAGGACGCGGCCGTGGCGATGGCCCGCGGCGGCTTCCGCCACCTCGTCGTCATGGAAGAGAGTGACGTGCTGGGCATCATTTCGGTGCGCGACATCATGCGGGTCTGGGCCCAGCAGCATACGAGCGCCAAGGTCTGACCCCGCACACTTCCGTGTATCTGGGTCGTGATGATCAACTTCGGTACGTACGCTGTGCAACCATGACCGCCGAGCAGCTGATCTCCTTCGCCCGTGGCGCGCCATCGCTGGACATCGTCGATGTCGAGGGCCTCAAGGCCGCCGCCGTCCGCGCGTTCGACGCCGATCCCGGCGGGATCACGGCGTACGGCACGTCCGTCGGCTACCCGCCCCTTCGCAAGTGGATCGCCGACAAGCACGGCGTCTCCGTCAACCAGGTGCTGGTCACCAACGGCTCGCTCCAGGCCGACGCGTTCCTGTTCGACTACCTCGTCGGTCCCGGCGACGCCGTGGTGGTGGAGCGCCCGACCTACGACCGCACGCTGCTCAACCTGCGCAACAGGGGCGGCGAGATCCACGCGGTCACCCTCCAGCCCGACGGCATCGACACCGACGAGCTGCGCAAGCTGCTGGAGTCCGGGGTACGCCCCAAGCTGGCGCACATCATCCCGAACTACCAGAACCCGGCTGGCGTCACGCTCTCGATGGCCAAGCGCGAGGCGCTGCTCGACCTCGCCGCCGAGTACGGCTTCACGATCTTCGAGGACGACCCGTACGTCGACATCCGCTTCCGCGGCGAGGCGCAGCCCTCGATGCTCTCGCTCGACGAGACCGGCGTCGTCGTGCACGCCTCCAGCTTCACCAAGACCGTCTGCCCGGGCGTGCGGGTCGGCTACCTCGTAGGGCCGGCGCCGCTGATCGGCGACATCGCCAAGCGGGCCACCAACCTCTACATCTCGCCCGGCATGGTGGCGCAGGCGATCGTCCACCAGTTCTGCGCGTCCGGCGACATCGACCGCTCGATCGAGACGGTCAAGGCCGCGCTGGGCGAGCGGGCCACGGTCCTGGCGGCCGCGCTGCGCGAGCACATCCCGGGCGTGCGCTTCACCGAGCCGGACGGCGGCTACTTCCTCTGGATCGAGCTTCCCGACGACGTGCTCGCCGACGACGTCTTCACGGCGGCCGCCGAGCGGGGCGTCGCTGTGGTCAAGGGCAGCGACTTCCTGCTGGAGGGCGGGGAGCACGCGCTGCGCCTCGCGTTCTCCGCGGTGACCGTCGACCAGATCGAGGAAGGCGTGCGCCGCCTGGCCGCCGCCGTCCAAACCGTCCGTCGATAGACGCACCCCACGAAAACGCGAGGCGAAGCGGGGCGTTTCTACGGGGGCCCCGCGATCTTCTGTCGGATTTCCGACAATGTGTCATCGCTGCCAGCTCAGGGTTCCCCTCGGGCCGGCTAACGGATCACAATGCTGCGAGCAAGCTGGGTCTTCCAGCGCTGTTGGTCGCGTCACGACCCCGCGACGCGGCCAACGGCGCCCAGGGAAAGCTGTTATGCGGTTGACCCCATAAGCAAAACCCCCCGCCCCCCATCGGCGCCGGGTGGGCCGCTCGCCACCCCCACCCCCCGACGCGGCCGGTCCGCCCGGCGCCTCAGCCACAGAGCCGCACGCGCTCTTCCCGTGATCAGGAACGCCCTGATCTGAGACGGGCGGGATTCGTGATGCATAGGAAGATGGGTCCATGGCGGATGAGGGTGCCCAGCGTGCGGACGGGTTGGGGCGGCCGCTGGCCCGCACCTGGGCCGCACCCGTCCGGCGGGCGATGACCCGGATGCTGAGCCCCACCGACGGCGCCGCCCGTCGGGACCACTCGCCCCCCTCCACGCGCAGCGCGGTCGTCGACTGCGCGCTCTACGTCGATGGCGAGCGCCAGCCTGGCGAGTGGCACTACGCCGAGGCGCTGGCCGCGGCCCGCCGGGAGCGGCAGCGGCACGCCTTCGTCTGGCTCGGCCTGCACGAGCCGGGCGCCGCCGAGATGGCCGACATCGCCGAGACGTACGGGCTGCACGAGCTCGCCGTCGAAGACGCGGTCAAGGCGGAGCAGCGGCCCAAACTGGAGCAGTTCGGCGAGGTGAGCTCGCTGGTGCTGCGCACCGCCCGCTACGTCGGCAAGGGCGAGGTCACCGAGACGGCCGAGGTCGTGGAGACCGGCCAGGTGATGCTGTTCATCGGGCCGGCCTTCGTGATCACGGTGCGCCACGGCGACGCCTGCCGGCTCTCGCCCGTCCGCGTCGACCTGGAGGGCAAGCAGGACCTGCTGCTGCAAGGGCCGTGGTCGGTGGCGTACGCGGTGACCGACCGGGTGGTCGACCTGTACGTGGAGGTGGCCGACCAGGTCGAGGTCGAGCTCGACGCGCTGGAGGCGCAGGTCTTCGACCGCAACTCGCACGGCCGGATCCAGAGCATTTACCAGATGAAGCGGGAGCTGGTGGAGTTCAAGCGCGCGGTGGTGCCGCTACAGCGCCCCTTGATCACGCTGACCGCGCAGGTCAACCGGGAAGTACCGAAGGAGATCCGGCGCTACTTCCGGGACGTGCAGGACCACCTCACCCGCACCGTCGAGCAGATCAACTCCTACGACGACCTGCTCAACTCGGTGCTCCAGGCGCGGTTGGCGCAGGTGACGGTGGATCAAAACAACGACATGCGCAAGATCGCCGCATGGGCCGCCATCGCCGCGGTGTGGACCGCGTTCGCCGGCATCTACGGCATGAACTTCACGCACATGCCGGAACTCGGCTGGACGTACGGCTATCCGGTGGTGCTCGCCGTGATGCTGACCATCTCGCTCGGGCTCTACCGCTTCTTCCGCAAGAACGGCTGGCTGTAGGCCCGCCGGCGAACCGGCGGGCCCACAGTCGTCAGTGACGGCCCTTGGTCGAGTCGACCACGCCGTCCAGCGTGGCGGAGTCGACCGACCCGTTCATCGTGGGGTCGGTGGTGCCGTCCATCTTCTCGTCGGCGTTCGCCGCGACCGGCTCCATCGCGTGGCTGGGGTCGTACTCCTGCCACTGCTGCTGCTTGCGACGGCGCATGACCAGGGCACCCGCGGCGCCGACTGCGGCGCCGGCGGCCAGCAGCCCGGCCAGCATCGGCCAGCGGTTGCGGGACATCCGCGACTCCTTCTTGGGCGAGACCGCCCGCATCTTCGTAGCGCCGGCCCGGCGCGCCTTGCGCCCGGCCCGCTTGGTAGTGCGGCCGGCCTCACGGGCGCCCTCCGCGGCCGCGGCGGCCAGCGGCGCGAACGCCGCCATGGTGGACTCCCACCCGTGGGACGCGCCTTCCTTGACCCGATGTACGCCGTCAGCAGCCTTCGGACCCATCGTCGCTCCAACTCCGCCAGCGGCATGTGTGGCGGCTTGCATGAAGTGATCGAAACTCTCGCCCAGCTCAGCCTTTACCAGCTGGCTTCGCGTCTTGCGCCGCGCCATTCCGAGCACCGATACCCACCTCCTCGCTCCGTTTACGTCCTGTTCCCCGTATCGCGGCGCGCGACACGTGTAACAGCACGACGGGGAGACCCGCTACTCCGTCATCCTGCCTCTTCGGATGCCTTCGCAGTGCCGGAACGGGCACATGGGAGGATCCGCATGGAACTGACCAACAACTGAGGAGTACCCGTGGCTGACGCTCTCTACGCCACCCTGCACACCAACCACGGCCCTATCCGGTTGGAGCTTTTCCCCAACCACGCGCCGAAGACGGTCGAGAACTTCGTGGGGCTTGCCAAGGGCACCAAGGCCTACACCGACCCGCGGACGGGACAGCCGGGCTCCGGGCCGTACTACGACGGCACGCTCTCGCACCGCGTGATCAGCGGCTTCATGATCCAGCTGGGCGACCCGACCGCCACCGGCCGCGGCGGTCCGGGCTACACGTTCGCGGACGAGATCCACCCCGAGCTCAGCTTCGACCGCCCGTACCTGCTGGCCATGGCGAACGCCGGGCCGGGCTACAACAACCAGGGCACGAACGGCTCGCAGTTCTTCATCACGGTGAGCGCGACCCCGCACCTCAACCGCAAGCACACGATCTTCGGCCAGGTCGCCGACGAGGCTTCGGCCAAGGTCGTCGACTCGATCGCGACCACCCCGACCGCGCCCGGCGACCGCCCGATCAGCGACGTGGTGATCGAGCGCGTCGAGATCGAGGGCTGACAGGTACCTTAGCGTGCATGAGTGAGTCGCCCGTGACCGTGCCGGTCTGTTACCGCCACCCGTCACGAGAGACTTATGTCCGGTGTGTCCGGTGTGATCGGCCGATCTGTCCGGACTGCATGCGAGCGGCCTCCGTCGGGCACCAGTGCCCGGAGTGTGTGGCCGAGGGTCGACGCACCCAGCGGCCGGCGCGCACCGCCTTCGGTGGCAGTGCCGCCGGCCGCGAGGGTTACGTCACCAAGGTGCTGCTTGGCCTCAACATCCTCGCGACCCTGCTCGGGGTCGCGCTGGGTGGCCTGAGCTCGCTCTTCGAGGGCGGCCTCTTCTCCAACGCCGGGCCGATCCAGGGCATCGGTGGCGTGATCGCGCACGCGGTGACCGTCACCGAGCAGGGCCGGGTGGTTCCGGGCGACTTCCCCAACTTCGGCGACGTGTACCCGGGTGTCGCGGACGGCGCCTACTACCGGCTGATCACCGCCATGTTCATCCACTACGGCCTGCTGCACCTGGGGCTGAACATGTGGGCGCTGTGGGTGCTGGGCCGAAACCTCGAGGCGGTGCTCGGGCCGCTCCGCTTCCTCGGGCTCTACCTGCTCGCGGGGCTGGGCGGCAACGTCGCCAGCTACCTGATCAGCCCGAACAGCCTCGCCGCCGGCGCGTCTACCGCGATCTTCGGGCTCTTCGCCGCGTTCTTCATCATCCTGCGCAAGCTCGGCCGTGACACCTCCGCGATCATCGGCATCCTGGTGGTCAACCTCGTGCTGACCTTCAGCGTGTCCGGCATCTCGATCGCCGGTCACTTGGGCGGCATGATCGTCGGAGCCATCGTCGGCGCCATCCTGGCGTACGCGCCGCGGGCCCACCGCACCCTCGTGCAGGCAGGTGGCAGCGCGGCGGTGCTCGTTGTGCTCGTCGCCCTGACGCTGCTACAGACGGTCGCCCTCACGTAAATTCCGGTCCGCGCTCCGCGCGGGCGGCTCACGCGTCTTTTGTGCCGCCCTGTAGACCCCAGTCGCTTTGGTCGCTTCGCTCCCGCCGCTTTGTGGGGTCTGCGGGCGGCGACCCGCTCGCAAGCGGCGCGAGTGCCGCGGCGACCTCCGACGGCGCCGCACCCAGGTCGTACTCGCTGAACAGGTGCAGCGAGTCGCCCGCGTCGATCTCCAGCGTCTCCGTGCGGATGCCGAGCCGGGGTCGGGTGTCCACCCGTACCCGCTCGATCTGCGACCAGGCCAGGTGGCGGCGGCCGGCGTAGCCCGCGACCAGCGTGATTCCCGAGGGATCGGCGGCGAGCCGCACCGGCGCGAGCAGGTCGCGCGCCGCCCACAGGGCGAGCCCGGCGGCCACGATGGCGGCGAGCACGAGGCGGACCTCGTCGCCGTCCGCGAAGAGCAGGCCGAGCGCCACGAGCGCGGCGACGGCGGTGAATTTCACGGCGGGCACCTTGCGGGGCACCCGCCAGGTAAGGGCGTCCATGCGCCAATTCTGGTCCGTGCCGCCCGGGGCCACTCGGAGCCGGGGCTACTGAAGGGTAATCTCGGTGAGCATGAGGGACGCGGTCATCGTCGGCGCGGTACGCACACCGGTCGGGCGGCGCAAGGGCGGCCTTTCCGAGGTCCATCCGGTCGACCTGTCAGCGCACGTGCTGCGCGCCCTGGCCGAGCGCACCGGCCTCGACCCGGCGTACGTCGACGACGTGGTCTGGGGCTGTGTCTCGCAGGTCGGCGAGCAGTCGTGGAACACCGGCCGCAACGCGGTCCTCGGCGCCGGCTGGCCTGAGTCGGTGCCCGGCACCACGCTCGACCGCCAGTGCGGCTCCAGCCAGCAGGCCGTGCACTTCGCGGCCGCGACGGTGCTCTCCGGGCAGGCCGACCTCGTCGTGGCCGGTGGTGTCGAGTCGATGACGCGGGTGCCGATGGGCTCCAGCGCGGCCGGGCAGTGGCCGTTCGGCGACGGCGTGCGCGAGCGGTACGGCGACGCGGGCTTCAGCCAGGGCGTCGGCGCCGAGATGATGGCCGAGCGGTGGGGCTTCACGCGGGCGCGGCTCGACGAGTACTCGCTGGCCAGCCACCAGAAGGCGGCCGCGGCTCAGGACGCGGGCGCGTTCAAGGAGGAGATCGCGCCGGTCGGGCCGATCGACGCCGACGAAGGCATCCGCCGCGACACCTCCCTGGCGAAGCTGGGCGAGCTGGCCACCCCGTTCAAGCCGGACGGCGTGGTCACCGCCGGCTCCGCGTCACAGATCTCCGACGGCGCCGCCGCGCTCGCCGTCACGAGCAGCGACTGGGCGCGCGAGCACGGCCTGCGGGCGCTCGCACGCATCCACACCGCCGTGGTCGCCGCCGACGATCCGGTCATCATGCTCACCGCGCCGATCCCGGCCACCGCGAAGGCGCTGCGCCGCGCGGGGCTGGGCATCGAGGAGATCGGCGTGTACGAGGTGAACGAGGCGTTCGCCCCGGTGCCGCTGGCCTGGCTGGCGGAGACGGAGGCGGACCCCGAGCGGCTCAACCCGCGCGGCGGCGCGATCGCGCTCGGCCACCCGCTCGGCGGGTCCGGCGCCCGCATCATGACCACGATGCTCCAGCACATGCGGCACAACGGCATCCGGTACGGGCTACAGACGATGTGCGAGGGCGGCGGCATGGCCAACGCCACGATCCTGGAACTTCTATAGCGTCTGACCCGCGACACATCCCGTTAGCACCTCGTTAAACGCGGCATGGACGTGTTCTCCCGAACGTTCTTGCCCGCCGCCGCCGAGGCCGGCGTGGCCATCTCCACCGTGAGCCGCCACATGCCCGTCTTTCGGCGGTGCGTGGAAGCCGACGACGCGACGGTCCTGGTCACCCGCTGCCTCCGCCCGGATCGGCCGATGCAAGGCGAGTTCCTGCTCCTGCTGACGTACCGCCGCCTGGTGGTGACCCAGGAGACCCGCGTGCTGCACCGCCTCCGCCTGCACCTCAACACCGAGCTTCGGCACCTCAGCAACGTCACCTGGAACCCGGACCCGCGCCTCGCCGCGGTCGAGCTCGCCGCGACGGCCGTGGACGGCATCCGCGAGCGGTTCTGGATCAAGACCGGTCATCCAAAGCAGGTCTGGCACCTGGACGCGCTACTCAGCCACGCCTTCCGTCCCCGTCTGGTGGCCGAGCGCGCCCAGCAGGCACCTCGTGTAACAGCGCCAGAAGCGCTGCACGTGCCGGCTGCCGCCTGACGAACCTTTTCAACCTGGACCGCGCGGCGCTCGCGCTCCGGTCTTACCGCAAGGGGAGGTTGAAAAAGGTTCGCTGGTTGGGGCGTCCCGCTCCCCGTGCGGGGCGCCCCAAACCCAAACGTTCCTCGAACAATCCCGTGCTGCCCAGGCGCGCGGCGTTCGGACATGATGAGTGCCGTGGAGTCGAAGGGCCTGGTGCTCGTCGTGGAAGACGAGCGGGCCATCGCGGACCTGGTCAGGATGTACCTGGCCCGGGACGGCTTCGGTGTGCACGTCGAGCACGAGGGCACGGCCGGGCTCGCGGCCGCGCGGCGGATGCGGCCGGTGGTCTGCGTGCTCGACATCGCGCTGCCCGGCCTCTCCGGCACCGAGGTGTGCCGCCAGCTGCGTGCGGGCGGCGACTGGACGCCGGTCATCTTCCTCACCGCCCGCGACGACGAGGTCGACCGGATCGTGGGGCTGGAGCTCGGCGCCGACGACTACGTGACCAAGCCGTTCAGCCCGCGCGAGCTCGTCGCCCGGGTGCGGGCGGTGCTGCGCCGCACGGCCGGCGCGCCGGAGGGACGGCCACACACCGTGGGACCGGTCACGCTCGACCCGGGCCGCCGGTCGGTCAGCGTGGACGGCGCGCCGGTGCAGCTGACCTCCACCGAGTTCGACCTGCTGGCACACCTGATGGGCCGGCCCGGCCGGGTGTTCACCCGCGAGGAGTTGCTGGCCAGCGTCTGGGGATACGCGGCGCACACGGGCACCCGCACGGTCGACGTGCACGTGGCGCAGGTACGGGCCAAGCTCGGCGCCGGCGCGGCCGTGCTGCGCACCCACCGCGGCGTCGGGTACGCGGTCGATGCCTGACCGCCCCGAGCTGACTCAGCTGTTGCCGATCGTGCGGCGCCGCCCCCTCGGGCGTACCCTCACCGCCCGCGCGGTGCTGGCCGCGTGCGCGGTGGCCGTGGTGTCGGTGCTGGTTACCGCCCTGATCGCGGTGCCCATCGCGGTACGGGGCGTCGAGCGGCAGGCGCGCGACTCGCTCGACCAGCAGGCGCAGGTCGCTGCCAAGCTCCTGCGTCCACGCCTCAACAGCGGCCGCACCGGCGACGAGGAACGGCTGATCCGGCAGCTGCGCACCGAGGAGATCGACGCCTACCTGATCCGGGCCGGCCAGCCGGACCGGCCGGGGCTGCCGCCGCAGGTGGTGGCGCAGATCGCCGCCGGACAGGACGTCAGCCGCCTCCGTCCGTCCATTGTGGTCGGCCGAGCACTGCCCGGTGGCAACGGCGTCGTGCTGACCTCGCCCCGGCCCAGAGGGCTGTGGCGGCAGGTGCTGGGCGTCATCTGGCTGCCCCTGCTCGCGGGCCTTGCCGCCGGCGTCGGCGCCGGTGTGCTGATCGCCCGCCGCATGGTGCGCCCGATCCGCAACGCGGCCACGGCCGCCGCCCGCCTGCGTGCCGGCGACCGGCGGGTGCGGGTGCCGGTGGAGCCGCCGCAGGAGGCCGCCGACCTGGCGTACGCCCTCAACGACCTGGCCGCCGCCCTCGCAACGAGCGAGGGGCGGCAGCGCGAGTTCCTGCTGTCCGTCTCGCACGAGCTGCGCACACCGCTGACCGCGATCCGCGGGTACGCCGAGGCGCTCGCCGACGGTGTCGTCGCCGAAGAGGGCGCCCAGCGGGCCGGCCAGACCATGCTCGCCGAGGCCGAGCACCTCGACCGGCTGGTCAGCGACCTGCTCGCGCTGGCCCGGCTGGAGGCGGCCGACTTTCCCCTCGCGCCGATGCGGATCGACCTGGCGGCGCTGGTCCGGGACGCCGCCGAGGCCTGGGGCGGTCGCTGCGCCGCCGCCGGCGTGGTGCTGTGGGTGGAGCTGCCCGCGCCCGAGGTGCCCGTCTTCACCGATCCGGGGCGGATCCGGCAGGTGGTCGACGGACTGCTGGAAAACGCGCTGCGCGTCCTGCCCGCGGGCGCGCCACTCGTGCTCGCGGCCGGGCCCACCCCGCGCGGCGTGGTGCTGGAGGTGCGCGACGGCGGCCCGGGGCTCACCGACGACGACCTCGCCGTGGCCTTCGAGCGCGGCGCGCTGCGGCAGCGTTACGAGGGCGTGCGCAAGGTCGGCAGCGGCCTCGGCCTGGCGCTCGCCGCCGGTCTCGTACGTCGGCTGGGCGGCACGATCGAGGCCGGTCACGCACCCGAGGGCGGTGCCCGCTTCACCGTGCTGCTGCCTCCTTACGAACCCCGAACACAGCCTTGACGGTGCCCTCGCCAGCCCGGCGGACGCTGTTCCACATGAAACGTCTCGGACTTGTGGTGGCCAGCGGAGTGCTGGCGATGGGGCTGGTGGGATGCGGTGGCGGCCCGGTGGGGCCGGCCGGCGGAGCCGCGGTCGAGGTCGCCGCGGCGATGGGCGCGGAGGGCCAGGCGCTGGCGGCGATGGGGCTCGACCCGTCGCCTTCCGCGTCTCCGTCCGCCGCGCCGGATCGAAAGGAGCGTCGCAAGGCGCGGGTCCTGCTCCGGAAGAACGTCCTGCACGGCGAGGTGGTCGTGCAGACCAAGGACGGGACCAAGACGGTCGCCGTGCAGCGCGGCGAGGTGACCGAGATCGGCGACTCCTCGATCACCGTGAAGTCCACCGACGGGTACACGGCGAGTTGGAGCTTCGCCGCCGACCTGCACGTGGTGCGGCACTCGTCGACCGTCAAGCCCGAGGAGATCGCGACCGGGACACAGGTCGGTGTCGCCGGGGCCAAGGACGGAGAAAAGTTCGTCGCCCGGCTGATCGTGGTGCCACGCTCGTGACCTGCGCCGCGAGCGCTCCGGACGGACTCCCCCGCGGGCGGGCGGGGGAGTCCGTTTCGTACCCATCCACACGCGGCGAAGCGGGTCAAGCTAGGCTGGTCGGGTTCTAGCCAGCGGCCCGTGGAGACCCCGTGAAGCTCTCGATCCTCATGCCGGTCTACAACGAGGAAGAACGCGTCGCGGACGCGCTCAAGCAGGCGCTCGCGGTCGACTACCCGTGCGAGATCGAGCTCGTGGTCGTCGACGACGGCAGCCGCGACGGCACGGCCGAGGTGCTCGGGCGGGCCGACGACGCCCGGCTGCGGGTGATCACCCACCAGCGCAACGCCGGCAAGGGTGCCGCGATCAAGACCGCGGTGCAGCATGCCGAGGGCGAGTACATGGTGATCCTCGACGCCGACCTCGAGTACGACCCGCAGGACATCCCCAAGCTTCTCGCCCCCGTGCTCGACGGCCGGGCCACCGTGGTCTACGGCAACCGCACATTCGGCAGTCACAGCGCATACAGCTTCTGGTACGTGATGGGCAACAAGGCCGTCACCACCGCCGCCAACGTGCTGTTCAACTCCTACATCGGCGACCTCGAGACCTGCTTCAAGCTGATGCCGGTCGCGCTCTACCGGTCCTTGGACGTCCACTCCCGCGGGTTCGGGATGGAGGCCGAGGTCACCGGCAAGCTGCTGCGCCGCCGCATCCGGCCCTACGAGGTGCCGATCAGCTACCGGGCCCGCGGCCGTGAGGAAGGCAAGAAGATCACCTGGAAGGACGGCGTCGAGGCGCTGTTCATCCTCGGCCGCGAGCGGGCCCGGCGCACTAGCCCACGAAAGCGCTGATCGACTGCCGCACACCGGCCGGGTCGAGCCCGTGCCACCGCGCGTGGTCCTTCGGGCTGCCGTAGCGGTGCAGGTCGGTGCGCACCACGCCAAGGCTGAGCAGGCGGTGCGGCACGTCGCGCAGCGCGTCCGAGACCACGGCGCTCGACGTACCGGCCAGGTACGGCTCCACCAGGACGACGTCGCTGTGCCCCAGCGCCCGCAGGCCCTTGACGTCGAACGGGCGGGGCGTGTTCGTGTACGCCACGGTCACGTCCAGCCCGTCCACCGCCGCGAGCACGGTGTCGAGCATCGGCCCGACCGCCACCACCGCCGCTTGCCCACCCCGGCGGAGTGTCTGGAGCCCGGTCGCCGGCCGTGCCTCCGCATTGTGCTGAGTGGACAGTCGCACATAGACCGGCTCGTCGTGCGCGGCCGCCGCGGTCAGCAGCGGTCCGATTTCGTCCGCGTGACCGGGTACATGCACGGTCCAGCCGCCCAGCGTGTCGAAGAGCGCCACGTCGCCGGGGGACTGGTGGGTGCGCCCTTCGGCCGAGGCGTCGTAGGAAGCGCCGATGCTCACCAGCACCGCGCCCACGCCCTGGTGGTTCAGGTCCAGCTTGATCTGCTCGTACGCCCGGTCCACCACGAACGGCGCGTACGAGTGCACGATCGGCCGCAGCCCGGTCAGCGCCAGGCCGCCGGCGACGCCGAGCATGAGCTGCTCGCGGATGCCCACGTTGATGACCCGGTCCGGGTGCTGGCGGGCGGCCGGCTCGAACGCGGCGGCCGAGATGTCGGCGAGCACCACGGCGGTACGCGGGTTGTCGTCCAGCAGCGCGGTGGCGGCGTCCACAAAGGTCTCTCGCATCGGTCTAACCCTTCTGCTCGACAACGGCCACGACCACGTGCGGCGCGGTGCCGGTGTGCGCCCGCAACCCCGCCTCGATCGCGTCGTGGTCGCCACCGTCGACAGTGGACGAGCTCCAGCCGTGGAAGCGGCTCGCCAGCCCACCCGGCCACCCGTGCGTGGACGACTGGTTGTCGACGACGACCGCGGTGAGGTTGGCGAGGCCGGTCGCGCCCGCGTACGCGATCGCCTCGTGGTTGGAACCTTCGTCGAGCTCGGCGTCGCCGGTCATCACGTACACGCGGGGCTCGGTGAGGCCCTGGGCCCGCAGCCCCAACGCGGTGCCCACGCCCAGACCGAGGCCGTGGCCCAGCGAGCCCGAGCCGATCTCGACGCCGGGCACGAGCAGGCGATCCGGGTGGTGCCCGAGCCGGCTGTCCGGTCCGGCGAGGTCGTCGAGCCACTCCTCGGGGATGAAGCCCTTGGCCGCGAGCACGGCGTAGTAGGCAGCCGGCCCATGCCCCTTGGAGAGCAGGAAGCGGTCGCGGTCCGGGTCGTCCGGCCGGTCGGGTGAGACGCGCAGCACCCGGTCGTAGAGGACCCACAGCACGTCGAGGGTGGAGTGCGCGCTGGGTCCGTGTTTCTCGTCGCCGGTGAGCCTGCTGAGCAGCTCGTCCAGCTTGGCCGTGGTCGTCGGTGCGGTCATATGGCTAGGGTGCAAGTTAAAGCGCACTTCAACTCAAGGGACCTATGACCGACGCCTCGTTGACCATCGGAGAACTCTCGCGACGCTCCGGCGTGGCAGCCTCCGCGCTGCGGTACTACGAGCGGCTGGGCCTGATCCGCGCGGTGCGTACGGGCGGCAACCAGCGCCGGTACGAACGCGCCGAGCTCCGCCGCGTGGCCTTCATCCGGATCTCCCAGCAGGTCGGTGTGTCGCTGGAGGAAATCCGCGAGGCGCTGGCCTCTTTGCCCGAGTCGCGTACCCCCACGACGGCCGACTGGGCCGCGCTGTCCGCGAGCTGGCGGGGCCGGCTCAACGAGCGGATCGCCTTCCTGGAACGCCTCCGCGACGACCTGACCGGCTGCATCGGCTGCGGCTGCCTGTCACTGCAACGGTGCCGCCTCTACAACCCCGACGACCAGCTGTCGGCGGAAGGCGCAGGCCCACGCCTGCTGCTGCCGCCTAGCTGACCGTGAGCAGGACTTTGCCGAGGTGGTCGCTGGCCTCCACGATCCGGTGCGCCTCCGCGGCCTGCGACATCGGCACCCGGCGGTAGATCACCGGCTTGATCGCCCCCGACTCGACAAGCGGCCAGACGTGCTCCCGCACCCCACGCACGATGGCGGCCTTTTCGTCGTGGCCACGGGCCCGCAGCAAGGTCATCGAAATCGACCCTTGCTTCGTGCCCAACGCCCGCAGGTCCAACTCCGCCTTGGCCCCGCCCTGCATCCCGATGATCGCCAGCCGCCCGCCGGTGGCGAGCGCCTCGACGTTTCGCGCGAGGTAACGCGCCCCGATGATGTCGAGGATGATGTCGGCCCTTACGTCGGCGGCCCAGTCCTCGTCGGTGTAGTCGATCGTGCGGTGCGCGCCAAGCTCCGTGAGCCGGTCATGCTTGCTCTTCCGCGCCGTCGTGACCACCGTCGCACCAAGCGCCACACCGTACTGGATCGCGAACGTGCCGATGCCACTCCCACCACCATGGATCAGGAGCGTCTTACCCCGCAGGTCGTGGCCGAGGTTGGACCAAACGGTGCAGGCCACCTCAGGCAGCGCGGCCGCCTCTTCGACCGACAACCCTTTTGGTACCGGCAACGTGTGCGCTGCCGGCACCGCGACGAGCTCGGCGTAGCCCCCACCACCGAGGAGCGCGCATACGGGCTCGCCGGTGGCCGCGTCGACGCCGCTGGCCTCCAGCCCCGGGTAGGGCGACGCCCCGGCCGGCGGGCTGTAAAGCCCTTGGCGCTGGAGCAGATCCGCCCGATTGACCGCCGACGCCGCGGTGCGGATCAGGACCTCGCCAGCCCCCGGCACGGGGTCCGGCACCTCGTTCCAGGCAAGCACATCCGGCCCACCGGGCTCGGTGATGGTGATCGCGCGCACGGCGACAGTGTCCCACCCACGGAGGTTGGGCCCCATGGCACACTAGGCACGGCTGCGGCAGTCGACTGCCGCACGTCGCGGTCCAGGAGGGTTCGCCTAGTGGCCGATGGCGGCGGTCTTGAAAACCGCTATGGGTGGTGACACTCATCGTGGGTTCGAATCCCACACCCTCCGCTTTCACCCCCCTTCCGCCCGGCGTTCCGTTTTAACTTGATCTATGGCCGGCGTCAGGATCGCCGGCGTGGACGCCAGGACCTCGTTTTCGGCGCCGCCGAGTGCCCGCGGTCTCGGCTTCGAACCACACCCCGACTTCCGGCAAGCCGCCGCGCACCTCGGCACCTGGCAACCACCCGGCCGGATCACCTTCGGCTATCACGGCGAGCCCAATTTTCAGCAAGGCCCCTACGACAACCCCACCCGCATCCTGCGGACCCTGGACCGCGCCGTCGGCCCAGGCAACTACCACCACACCACCGTGTTTGCCGCTAACTGAGGTATTCCAACGATTGCTGTATTGGTGCACATGTCCCAAGGCTGCTTTACGTGAGACACTTCTTGATGTCGGGTCGGGCCTGAATTTGTGTCCCGACAGGACATAAAGAAAGACCCCCGCCCTGTGCACACCAAGCTCACCGGGCGGAGGTCCTCCGCTCGGGCCCGCCGATCAGGCGGGCCCGCAGCCGGTCAAGGAGCACAGTGCCCCAATCACGGCTATTGCCGCTGCGAGGATCCTGAGGATCAGGAGACTCGCCTCGCCCACCTTCCGCCACCTGTTGGTGTCGGACGTTCGGGCAGTGGCCGAGCCCTTCGGCTCGCGGCGTTGCACCACCACGGGTGCCTACCTCCTCCCGGGAGGGCGTTCGCCTCCCGTACGGAGAGGCGACACGGCTAAACTCCGAAATTTGAGGCTAGCCACGCGCGATAGTGACGCCTTGGACGATAAAACGGGCGGGCGCTTGGAAGTAGGTTGCCATGGATAATTGCGGGGGCACCCAATGTGATTTCGCGGCTGCACCAAAGATTTGAAAAATGTGCCGACATGCCATGTCAGTGCCGTGACACGTGTGAAGTTGTGTGTCATTTTATGCCCATGGCTTCGTACGGCCGGGCGCTGAGCGCGCTCCACCCCACCTTCGCGACGATCTTCCGGAGCTTGGAAGAGGGTCTCGAAGAGGCGCAGCGATACCACACCGAGCGGATGTACAAGCGCTCCGACGACCCGCACCTCTTCCTCCACCTGGCCCGCCGGCGGGCGTGCGCGGTCCTGGAGGAGGCTGGCCTCTCCGCCAGGCTGGTCGACGACAGCGCCGCCCTCAACATGTCCGGGATCCAGATCCACCACCAAGGGTTCGCGGTCCGGGTCCTCCACACGCAGCGCGGCGGTGCGGGCGACGTGGAGGTGCCCGTGCCCGGCCTCTCCAAGCCACGGCAGGACTTCTGGCGACAGGCGTCCGCCATCCCCGGGCTGGATACCGACAACCTCCTGCTGCTCTGGCTCGACGACGGTGGCCTGCTCGCGGATCCGATGATCCTGATTCGTCCGCTCGGCGGGGACAGCTCGCGGGCCAATCTCCAGTTGGAGTGGCGCGGAAAGATCTTCCGGGAGATGGCTAAGCTGCGGGCGGAAGACCTGGTTGACCTTGAGCCCGATTGGCAGGCGGAGCGGCTGGCCTAGCGCGTCGGCTAGATCCACAAGATGCTGGCGGGCGAGGAGACGAGATGATCTACGGCGAGCGCATCCGGCAGGTGCGGGAGATGCACCGGCTGACGCAAGCCGACCTCGTCAAAGAGGTGCCGTCGCTTACGCAGTCGCGGCTGTCGCGGATCGAAAAGGACCTCGCGCCGATCGACGAGGAGTCTCTTGCGCTCGTCGCCGCGGTTACCGGTGTCGCCACGGCTTTTTTCTCGCGGCCGCCGACACCCGGTTTTTCGGTCCTGTCTCCCCAGCTCAGGTCGCGGAGTCGGCTGACGCAGGGTGAAAAGGCGGCCGCCTTGCAGTGGGCGCGCCTTGTCGACGAGGAGTACCAAAACCTCCGCAGTGGCGCGCGGGCCCTGCCGGTGCGGCTGCGGCCGACGCCGGGCGCGACTCCGGAGGCGGCGGCGGCGGCGGCGAGAAAGACACTTGGGTTCTCCGCCCACCAGCCGCTTCCCTACCTCATCTTGGCGGCGGAGCGGGCGGGGGTGACCGTCCTCGGGCTGCCCTACGCGATCGAGACGCTCGACGCCTTCTGCGCGTGGCGTCGGGGCGAGCCGGTCATCGCGCTGCTCGGCGGCGTGCCGGCCGACCGGGTCCGGTTTAGCGTCGCGCACGAGATCGGCCACCTGCTGCTGCACCAGCCCGGCCAGACGGGGCCCGAGGTCGAAGCCGAGGCCGACAGGTTCGCCGCGGAGTTGCTCACGCCCCTCGCGGCCTTGCGTGGCGTCATGCCGCACAATCCCACCTTGAGCGCGCTGGTGATGCTCAAAACGATCTGGGGCGTGTCGGTGAAGAGCCTCGTCCGCCGGGCCAAGGAGTTGGGCGCGGTGGACGGCGATCGGGCGCTGAGCCTGTACAAGCAGATGAGCTCCCGCGGTTGGAATAGGCGCGAGCCCGGTTACGTGCCGCCGGAAAAGCCGCGTGCCCTTCGCAAGATGGCGGAGATCGTGCACGGCCGGGGAGTGCGTACGGAGCGGTTCGCCGCGTTGGCCGCCTGGTCCGAGGAGCTCGCCCTCAACGTCCTGGCCCAGCACGCCACCGCCGAAGAGCTTCCCCACGAGCCCACGCCCACGCCCACGCCCGAAAAGCCGGAGGCGAACGTGATCCCCTTCCGGCCCCGTGCCGTCAAGACCGGGCGCTAGCCATGCGCGTTCTCGTTACCGGCGGGCAGGGGTTCCTCGGTCAGGCGGTCTGCCGTGCTCTCGATGCCGCCGGCCACGATGTCACCGTGCTGGGGCGCCGTGCTGGTGTCGACATCCGCGACCGGGAAAATGTGGCCGCCTTCGTCAAAGCCACCCGGCCAGAGGCCGTCTGCCACCTCGCCGCGCTCACCCGCGCCCGCGACTCGTTCGCCGATCCGCTCACCTACTTCGACGTGAACGCCGGCGGCACGCTCAACCTGCTCCTCGCACTGGACCGGCCCATTCCGTTCGTCCTCGCGTCCAGCAGCATCGTCTACGGCGGGCAGCGCACCGGCGCACTCACCGAAGACCTTGACCCGCACCCTGAGAGCCCATACGCCGCTTCCAAGGTCGCGGCCGAGCAGGTGGTCCTCGCCGCCGGGGGAGTCGTGCTCCGTTGCTTCAACGTCGCGGGCCCAGGCGACACGGACACCACGCGGATCATCCCGAACGTCCTCCGGGCGATCACCGGCGAGCTGCCCCATGTGACGCTCAACGGGGACGGCTCGGCGACCCGAGACTTCGTACACGTGGCGGACGCGGCGTGGGCCGTGGTCGAAGCGCTCAACGGGGCCGGGACGTACAACATCGGCAGCGGCGTCGGCACGAGCATGGCCGCGATCATCCAGGCGGCCGAGCGGATCACCGGCAAGCGGGTGCCGGTGAAGCACAACTCACCCAAGCCGGAGCCGCGCCACCTCATCGCCGACATCACGCGCGCGAAAACGGGACTCGGCTGGGAGCCGCGCCAGTCCAGCCTGGACCAGATACTCACGGACGCTTGGACAACGGCTGGTACAGATCCAGCGAGTGCGAGGATGACGGCATGAGTCTTGACCGTCCAATCGCACCGGACCCGTACGAGCTGCTCCCAGCCGTGCCCTCGTTCACGCTGACCAGCAGTGACCTCGACGACGGCCAGCCGTTCGACGCGACCTTCGCTCACGACAGCGTGGGTGGACAGAATCTCTCACCGCAGCTGGCCTGGTCCGGCTTTCCGACCGAGACCCGCTCGTTCGTGGTCAACTGCTTCGACCCGGACGCGCCTACGCCGAGCGGCTTCTGGCACTGGAACCTCGTCAACCTGCCCGCCTCGGTCACCGAGCTGGCCCGCGGCGCCGGCGCCGGCGATGTACACGGTGGCTTCCACGTGCGCAACGACTACGGGCAGCGGGCGTACGGCGGCGCCGCGCCGCCCGGGGGTGATCGGCCGCACCGCTACTACTTCGCCGTCCATGCGGTCGACGTCGACGCGCTCGACGTGACGCCGGAGGTCTCGAACGCGGTGGTCGGCTTCAACCTTGCCTTCCACACGTTGGCCCGCGCGATCCTGGTGGCGACCTACCAGGTCAAGGCTTGATGCAGCAGCCTGTGCAGATCTTGGGCTGAGGGAGCGTAAACGCGAGGCAGCAGGTCTTGCGCTGCACGGTCAGCTCGCCGCTCGGCCCGGGCACAAGCTCGATCAGGTCTTCCACGCCCAGCGTCGTGAGCAGCGTGCCGATGTGCTCCACGGTCGACCCGGGGAGTACATCGGCCGCGCGCAGGATGCCGTGCGCGATACCGGAGCTGACCGATCCGAGCAGCGTACGGGCGCCGACCCGCACCTCGGCGTGTATCGCGTCGAGCATCGGGGCGAGGTGGGCGTCGAGGAGCGAGGCCCGCAGCGCGCCGAGCAGGGCCGCCTCGTCGCGCATCACCCGCACCTGGGGCAGGCCGGAGAGCGCCAGCGGGTCGGAGGGGAGCACGGCGACGGCCACCGAGCGGCGGAAGCCGAGCGTGAGCAGCGGCCGCTGGTCTTCGAAGTGCATCAGCACGTCGTCGGGGTAGAGCAGCGGGACGCGCCGCGCCGAAGCCCAGCCGAGCACGACGGGCAGCGCGAGCCAGTAGGTGTACGCCTTCCAGGCGAGCGCCGCGGCGGCGTGCGGGGACGCCTGCCAGCGGCGCTTGGCCGAGCCGAGCAGGTCGGGCAGGCGGTCGCCGTCGATGAGGCGGGACGTGGAGATCCACTCGGCGTCGGAGAGCTCGGGCACCAGGAGGCCGGGTGTGAGGCCGGGCAGGTCGTCGGTGCCGAACATCGCCCGGAGCGTGGACGTGATCGGCGCGAGGAGGTCGGCGCCGGCGATGCGGTGAGGAACGACGGTGGTCACTTAGCGCCGCCTTCCTCACGGAGTGCGACGTACACGGTCAGGTCGGGGAAATGCCCCGTGCCGCCCCGCGTAAACGTGCTCACCTCGCCACTTCCCTTTGATCTCAAGCTGACGGATCACCCTAGCGTACTAAGGCTAGGCTAACCAGAGGTCCTGCCCCGCGTCTCCTTTTGTGCTCAGAAGTTGTCTTCAGTCACACTGCGTGTCAGGTTACGCAACGTAGTTGTCCAATACGCCTGAGTAGCCAAACCGCCCGTTTGTCAAGGCTTTTGTCGGTAACGCGCCAGTTCATGTTGGGCCGAGCGGCTAGGAAAGCAGACTGAAAGTCCCGGCCCGAGGTACTCAAGAGATGACGACATCGCCCATCGAGCGGGCTGCGGACACGTTCGCGGCTGAGCTGGCCCGATGGCGGGTCGAGCGCAGCATGAGTAAAAAGCAGCTCGCGGCCCGCATGGGCTTCGACCCGTCCTACGTCAGCCATGTCGAAGGACGCCGCCACCGTCCCACCGAAGACTTCGCCCGCCGTGCCGAGGCGGTCCTCGGGGCGGGCGGCGCCATCTGGCAGCGCTACCAGGAGTACGACGAGCTGCGCCACGCGCGGTCCTCGGCGAGCCACCGCGACCCACCCGTGCCCGAGCAGTGGCTGCCACCCGGCACCGGCCTGATCGTGGAGCAGGAGGTCGCCACGCTCGCCTACCGCGAGGGGTCCTACCGCTGCGTCATCCGCCGCGCTCTCTACAACGCGGGCACCGAGCCGGTCACCCGCTACCTGATCCGGGTGGCGGTCGACCGCTACCCCCATGATCCGGAAAAGTCCAACCGCCACCACCGCGAGCACCCGCTCAGCTTCGCCGAGCTCGACCTCCAGGCCTGGTGCGGCGAGGAGCCGGCTCGAGAGGCGATGGAATACCGCAAGAAGCACGATCGCGACGCGTTCAAGGAGGTCTGGCTCCTCTTCGAAAACTCCGAGGGCCGCTTCCCGCTCTATCCGGGGCAGCGCACGGTCATCGAGTACGCGTACACGGTCAGTCACGAAAAGTGGGGCCAGTGGTTTCAGCGCGCGGTGCGCCTGCCCACCCGCCGCCTTACCGTGCGGCTCGACTTTCCCAACTGGCTCGACGCACAGGTGTGGGGAGTGGAGACCTCGCTGTCGGCCGAGGAGGCGCCGCTGCGTACCCCCGTGATCAGGCGGGCCGAGGGCGAGCGGACGATCTTCGAGTGGACGACGGAGTCGCCGCCGCTCAACGCCCGCTTCCGGCTGGAGTGGCGCTTCCGCGGCCACAACGGCCCGCCACCGTCCGGCCTCGCGATCGCCGTGCGGGCCAGCGACCGCATGCGCGCGGTCGGCATCGTGCAGCGCGGCGCCGACACGCTCCGCCAGGCGGCCCGCCAGTTCGACCTGCCGCGCGACGAGGCGGACGCCCGCGACATCGTCGACCGGCTGGTGGGTGCGCTCGACCGGGTGGAAGAGCTGCACACGTTCACGAAGGGTGTTGGTCTTGCCGCCCCGCAGATCGGGCTGCCCTGGGCGGCCGCGGTGGTGCGGCCCGCCGACCGTACGGCCGAGCCGGTCGTGCTGCTCAACCCGCGGGTGGTCGAGGCGTCGCCGGAGACCGACGAGCAGTACGAAGGCTGCATGTCCTTCTTCGACGTGCGCGGGCTCGTGTCCCGGCCGCTCACGCTCCAGGTCGAGCACGCGAAGTGGGACGGCGGTCGGGTGATCACGGCGTTCGAGCAGGGCATGGCCCGGCTCGTGGCGCACGAGATCGACCACCTGGAGGGGCGGCTCTACGTCGACCGCATGGTGCCCGGCGTCCCGCTGGTGCCGGTCGAGGAGTACCGCGAGGCCGGAAACCCGTGGCGTTACTAAAGCTCGGAGAGCGCGTCGTACCTGATCCGCAACGGTGGGACCTGTAGCTCGGCCAGCGTGCGCAAGGTCGACTTCACCATGGTGGGCGAGCCCGAGACGTAGAAGTCGTGGTCGATCCACGGGCCATAGCGGGCGACCACCTCGCTCACGTTGCCCTGCTCGCCCGCGTAGCTCGCGTCCTCACTGCACGCGGGCACCACCGAGAGCCACGGGTGGCGGGCGGCGAGCTTCTCCAGGTCGGCAAGGTCGTACAGGTCCTCGCGGTCCTTCGCGCCGTAGAAGACGTGTACCCAGCGGTTGCGGTTGAAGCGGGCCAGCTCCTCGACGAGCGCCTTGATCGGCGCGAGCCCGGTACCGCCGGCCACACACACGATGTCGCGGTTGGACTTGCGGTCGAGCGTCATCGTGCCCATCGGCGCGGCGATGCGCAGCAGGTCGCCCGGCCGCACCCGGCGGACCAGCGCGCTGGAGACCCAGCCCGCGCCCAGCGCCCGCACGTGGAAGTCGAGCGTGCCGTCCTTGCGCGGCGCGTTCGCGATCGAATAGGTGCGCCACAGTCGCGGCCGGTAGCGGGGCGCCTCCACGCTCACGTACTGGCCGGCGCGATAGTCAACGGGGTGCTGTAGCGGTCGGAGCGTGAATACCGCGATATCGCGCGAACGCCGTTCGTGTGCGGTTACCTCGGCGTGCCAGAACGGTGGGTTCGTATCCGCGTCGGCGCCGGCCATCATCTTCTTGGAGATCACCGCGTACGCGTCGCTCCACGCCTGGTCGTACTCGACGCTCCACTGCTCACCGGCGAACGTGCGCAGCGCCTCCAGCAGCGCGCCGCCCACCACCTGGTAGTGCTCGGGGCTCACGTGGAACTTGCGGTGGTCGCGCCCCAGCGCCCGTAGGTATTCGTCGAATCGTTCCGGATCGTCGAGTGTCTGCACTGCCGTCACGATCGCGCCGAGTAGTCTGGCTCGCTGTACGTCCATATGAACCGGAAAGAGGGACCGCAGCTCGGGGTTCGAGATAAACATGCGCGCGTAGAAGTAGCCGGCGACCTTGTCCTGGTGCTCCTCGACGATGGTCCAGCTCTCCTTAAGCAGCCGCGAAAGATTTCCCATGGACGCTCTTTCCGTTGTGCGACGCGGGTAACGGTCACGCGTCTGTGGGATGCCGTGGAAGTTGCGCGAGAGTTTCAGCCTGCGCACCGAGCGTCGCAAAAGGTCGCACATCTTGTGCGATTCGGTTGATCTTGGGGTGGTAGGCGGCGCCGCCGACGGCGTGTCGGGCACAGTTATCGGGTGACGGTTGAGCTAGCCCCGCCGACCACCGGCCGCGACAACACCATGCGCCGCAACGAGGCGCTCCTCGTCCTCGGCGTCTCACTTGGACAGTCAGCCATCTATGCGATGGTCTCCATCACCGCGCGGCTGACGGCCGACCGTCCGCTCTCCCAGCAGACCGCGACGCTCAACGCGTCCCAGTCGCCGCGGCCCTACCTCGACCTCACATACCAGCTGCTCGGGATCTTCTTTGCGCTGGTCCCGGTGCTGTTGGCGATACACCTGCTCAACCGCGACCGCGACGCACGCGCCAGCCTCGGCCTGGACCGCCGGCGTCCGGCCTTCGACCTGGTGTGGGGCGCGCTGTTGGCGGTCGTGATCGGCGGTCCCGGGATCCTCGTCTATCTCGGTGCGCACCGGCTCGGCATCAACGCCACGGTAGTGGCGGCCGACCTCCCCGACCTGTGGTGGGCGGTGCCCGTGCTGATCTTGGCCGCCGCGCAGAACGCGATCCTCGAAGAAGTGGTCGTTGTCGGATATCTGATGACCCGCCTCGAGGAGATGGGATGGCGGGTACGCACCATCATCGCCACGAGTGCCCTCCTGCGTGGCTCATACCACCTCTACCAAGGCTTTGGCGGCTTCATCGGCAACGCGCTGATGGGAGTTGTCTTCAGCTACTTCTACCTGCGCACCAGGCGCGTTCTCCCGTTGGTGATCGCGCACACGCTGCTCGATGTGGTCGCATTTATCGGATATACCCTGATAAAGGGCCGCTACGACTGGCTGCCGTAGCCCTCGCGGTAGTGAGCCCGAGCCCGGTAAGCGAGCCGCTCCACCGCCGCGGCCGCGCCCACCGCGGCCGTCACCGGCACCACGCCAGGCAGCAGCCGCCGCGCGACCATCCGCACGGCCAGCCATCCCCGCGACTGGGCCGACAGGGGCATCGCGAGCCGCCAAGCCGCCTCCGCAGCCCGCAGGGCCGGCGCCCCCTCGACCACCACATCAGCCTCGGTGGCCTCGGCCAGCGCGGCCCTGGCCACCTCCGGCGACGAATGCACCCCGACCAGCACCAGCAGGTCGACCGCCCGCTCGGCGTCGAGCGGATCCCGCCCGTAGGCCGCCGCGAGGTGCAACACCAGCGCGGCCTGCGCCCAAGCGGTCGCGGTGAGCTCGGCCACCGGCGTCAACAGCCCCAACGCCGTCGACACCGCCCCACCTGCCCCCGCCATCCGCACGAAGCGCTGCGTCGCGAGCCGCGCGAGGCCGTCGTCCGTCGCCGCCGGGTAGGTCGCCCGCGTCTGCGCGGCCCAATCGCGCGCCCGCGGCCCGATCGCCCGCACGGCCGCCAGAGCCAACAGCTCCGGGGCGTGTCCAGGCCGGTCGAGCAGCCGCGGCGTGGTCGCCGGTCCATCTCCTGCCTTGGTACGGGCGACGACCGACCCACTGACCAACGCCACCGCCGCTCGGGGCGACGTGCTTGTCGTGACCGCCGCCCGGTCGGCTGTGGTCGCGGCCGTCTTGCGTGCTGGTGCCTTGGCGGCCTTCTTGGTCGCCTTCTTCGCGGCGGCCTTCCGGGGGCTCTTCGACGCAGGGGCCTCTTCTGCCGTCGAGGCGGCGGCTTTCCTCGGCTCCTCCGCGCTCACAGCCTTGGCTGGCGGCCGCGCCTCTGCCGGCGCGTCCGCGCTGGTCGGTGTGGTTTCGGGTTTCTCAGAGCCGGTGCGCGTGGTGGCGGGTTTCTCAGAGCTCGTGCGCTTGGTGGGGGGTTTGCCGGTGCTGGTGCGCGTGGTGGCGGGTTTGCCGGTGCTGGTGCGCTTGGCCGGCCGACCACGGGCCGGCGCTTCGGCCGCGGGCGCCTCCCGGGTGGCCCGCTTGTCCGGCTCCCGCGACGGTGGTGGTGGGGCGGGCGCCGTCTCCGGTGTCGCCCGCTCGGCGGGCGGGGCGTCGGCCGCCGCCACGTCGCGGGCCACCCGCTTGGCCGGCCGGTCGCGGGCTGGCGTCTCGGTTGCTGGTGCGTCGCCGGGGCTGCTCCGTTTGGCCGGCCGCGCGTCAGCCGGTGGTGTAGTGGTGGCTGGGTCTGGGGCCGCCGTCCGCTTGGCCGGCCGAGCCTTTCGGGGCGGCTCGTCGGGCGGCTCGTCCGGCACGGCAGGCGGCTGGAAGAGCACCGAAGGCGCAGGCCCGCTGGCCGGTGGCCGGCGCGGCGGCGGCGCCGGTGCCGGATCTTCCTCAGGCGGGGTGAAGGCAGCCTTGGACGGGCGGGACCGCTCCCGCCGGCCGCCCGGGCGACGCTCCTCCTCCATGTCGACGGAGCCTAGTCCTGATGAGCCCGCTTCACCTCCCGGAAACCCGGCGGCCGAGAGCCCGCGCCGCTTTGCCGCCACCGAGGCCCGCACGGTATCCTCGGCGGGCGGTGGTCTGCGACGGCCACCTGGGAGACTTCGCCTAGTCTGGTCTATGGCGCCGCACTGCTAATGCGGTTGGGGTCTTAACGCCCCTCCCGGGTTCGAATCCCGGAGTCTCCGCGCGAAGACCGGTGTGTATGCTGGTCGAGCACCTGCGCCCGTAGCTCAATGGATAGAGCATCTGACTACGGATCAGAAGGTTAGGGGTTCGAGTCCCTTCGGGCGCGCAGCAGGTCAAGGGCCGGTTCCAGTCGTTGGAGCCGGCCCTTGTCGTGTCCAGCGGCCGGCCGAGCCAGGTAAAGATCACGTCACGGCCGGCGTGTTGTTCCCCGCCGTCCACATTCGACAGATAGAACCACCCGGTGCGTATGGAGGGAAGCGACCCGGCCGGACCGTCGTGGCGTCGGAGCAGCCGGTGCGTCGGCGAGGCGCATTGCGTGGAGGTCCAGGTGCGATCGGACGCGGTGGTGTTACGTAGCTCGCTGCGACCGTCCGTCGCTCTGGAGCTGAGCCGAGACCAGTGGGCCCACTTCGTCGCTCACTTCAAGACCGGAGCCTTCGACCTACCGCGGTGATGCGCTCAACGCGCCTTGCGGAGCTGCGCCGGTGCCGCCGCCGGCGGTAGGAGATCGCCGCGCGGGCGGCGGACTCGGGCCTGATGGTGCTGGGTTCGTAGGGGCGGGTGGGTGGTCCGCCGGCGATCGCGTCCCGGTACTCGTTGTCGATGATCCGGTAGAACGCGCGCTCGCGGCCACGTGAGCGCGACCGCCAGGATCCGTACCTCGTCCAGTACTCGCGCGACACCTCGCTCTCGAAGAATGCTTGGGCGTAGGCGCGCACCTGCTGAGCGTCGATCTGGCCGTGTTCCCATGCGTACGACCAGCCCATAATCACCAGATTCGCATAGTAGAAGAGCCGCTCATCCATATCGGGCGGACTTACGCGCGGCCCCCAGCACTGGGCGTATATGGGGTCATCCATTGCCATTCTTAGGAGGTCGAATGTATATCCCCGCTGCAACCACAGTCGCTCGTGGCGCACCTGCTTGCGTTGAAGCATCGTGGAGGCGGCCACCACCAGCAGGGTCGCGACCAGGGCCGCAACCCATTCCCGGTCACCGCTGTCCAGGCTGGCGATCACCGACGGCGTGAGGGCGGCGCCCACGAAGATCGCAATTGACGCGGCGGCGACGGCGAGCATGACTCCGATCTTGCCGAGGCTCTCACGGAAACCAGGAAACAGGTCGAATCTCGGAGTCTTCATCTGGTGGCCCCCTGACCGGGTCCGCATATCGCTAACCTCATTTTGCAGGTGCCCGCAAACAGCGCTCGTTTTTGATCTGCTCATGCCTGACTCATTCATCTGCGGCGCCAGTAGCAGGGAGCAATTGCTTTCTTCCGGGCTCTCCGGCCGAGCAATTTCTTGGACGACAAACCGGGACATGGTGTGATAGGCGGCGTGAGTCGCGCTGTCGAGGAGACCAACAGGCGGATGTTGCGGGCCCGCGACGCCATGGACCGGGCCTACGCGCAGCCACTCGACATCCCTGCGCTCGCCCGTATCGCGCACGTCTCCGAAGGGCACTTCATCCGCACGTTTCGGGCGACCTTCGGGGAGACTCCGCACCGCTACCTACAGCGGCGGCGAGTGGAACGTTCCATGTTTCTGCTCCGCGAGACCGACCGCCCGGTCACCGACATCTGCTTCGCGGTGGGCTTCACGAGCCTGGGCACCTTCAGCCGTACATTTCGGGACATCGTCGGGCAGTCGCCGTCGGTGTACCGGCGTACCGCGGCGAGCGTGCCGGTGCCGACGTGCTTCACCCGCTCGTGGATGCGGCCCGTCAGTTTTGGATAAGCAGGGGTCGGCGGGGGGCGACTAGCGTCGCCACCATGTTGAACGCGACCGCGATGTCCTCCATCTTCGTACTCGACCAGGACCAGGCCCTCGACTTCTACGTAGGCACGCTGGGCCTGGAGGTCAATACCGACCAGGATCTCGGCTTCATGCGCTGGCTGACCGTCAACGTGCCCGGCGACCCGGGGCGCGCGATCCTGCTGGAGAAGCCGGGGCCGCCGTCGATGGACGAGGCGACGGCCGAGCGGGTGCGCGAGCTGCTGACCAAGGGCGCGGCCGGCGGGTGGCTCGGCTTCAACACCGACGACGCCTACCGGACGTACGAGGAGCTGAAGGCGAAGGGCGTGGAGTTTACGGACGAGCCGACCGAGCAGCCCTACGGCATCGACTTCGGCCTGCGTGACCCGTTTGGCAACGCGATCCGGATCCGCCAGCTGCCCAAGTAGCCCTACGAGACGCCGACCGGGCGAAACTGCACGCTGACCCGCGGGCCGACCGGCTTTGCCGTCTTGGGCACGGCATGCTCCCACGTGCGCTGGCACGAGCCGCCCATCACGATCAGGTCGCCGTGGCCAAGGGGGAACCGGAGGCTTGCACCGCCGCCACGGGGGCGGAGGAGCAGCGGCCGGGGTGAGCCGAACGAGACGATCGCGACCATCGTGTCGATGCGGGACGAGCGGCCGTTGGTGTCGCCGTGCCAGGCGACGCTGTCGCGCCCGGTGCGGTAGAGGCACATCCCGGCCGTGACGAACGGCTCGCCGAGCTCGGGGGCGTAGTGGGCGGTGAGGGCGTCGCGCGCCTGCTCCAGCAGCGGGTGGGGCAGCGGGTCGCCGCCGCCATACCAGCACAGGAGGCGGGGCACGTCGACCTCCCGCTCGTACATCTCCCGGCGCTCGGCGCGCCACGGCACCTCGTGCAGGAGGGTGTCGAGCAGGAGGTCGGAGCCGTGCACCCAGCCCGGCAGGTGGTCGACCCAGGCGCCCCGGCTCAGCTGGTGGCGCCGGACCCGGCCGGCGAGCGGGCCGAGGCCGGCCTGCTCGGCGATGTCGAGCATCGAGGGCTGGTGCGCGACTTCCATAGGAGGCACCCTACGCCGGCTAGCACACCAGTGCTAATCCGTATGCCGCGAGCGTGTCGTCGAGCATCCGCTCCTGGGCGGCCGGCGGATATCCCGCGGGATCGCCCGAGCCCAGCGCGCCGGCGCCTTCGACCAGCGCGATCAGGGTGGCGGCGACGGACTCCGCGCGGTCCGCCGGCCAGTCGGGGGCGGCGGCGCCGACCAGGCGGGTGATGCGGTGCCGCCATGCCTGGTTGTTGGCACGGTGCTGGGCGATCAGCTCCTCGTCGGCGACCGCCGCGGCGAGAAAGCCGACCCAGACCGTGCTCTCGGTGCGCAGCTCGTCGTCCAGCGCGAGGCCCTGCCGGAGCACCGCGCGCAGCGCCTCCCGCGGAGAGTTCGCCGAAGCCTCCAGCGCCTCGACGCGGGCCCGGGTGCGCTCGTGCAGCAGGCGCCGGGCATGCAGGAGCAACGCGCGGCGGTGCGGAAAGCGGTGCATGACGAGGCCGGTCGTGCATCCGGCCGCGGCGGCGACCGCGCGGATCGTCAGGCGCTCGAGCCCCTGGTGGGCGAGCACGTCCCAGACCGCGCGGGAGAGCAGCGCCTCCTGCGCGGGGCGGTCGGCCGTTCGTGCCATGGCGCTAACCGTAACGCATGTTACCGTAACGCTTGTGACGGATAACGACACGCGATGGGTACTCGAGGCGCGGCCGTGGGACGACCCGGCGGGCGCGGCCTTGCGAAAGGAGCAGCGGGCGGAGCTCGACGCCCGCTACGGGGGCGACGACCACGAGCCCGGGCCGCTGCCGTCGGCCGCCGACATCGACCACTTCCTCGTCGCGGTCGATCCCGTCAGCGGGGCCGCGCTCGCGTGCGGCGGCCTGCGGCGCCTCGACGCCACGAGCGCCGAGATCAAGCGGATGTACGTGGTGCCCCAGGCCCGCGGCACCGGCCTGGCCACCGCCGTCCTCCGCGCACTCGAAGCGGCCGCGGTCGAGCGCGGCTGGACGACGATGCGCCTGGAGACCGGGACCTTCCAGCCCGACGCTCAGCGTTTCTACGAGCGCGAGGGCTACACGTCGATCCCCCTTTTCGGCGTCTACATCGGCTCCGCGGTCTCCGTCTGCTACGAGCGAAACCTCAAGACAGAGATTTGAGCTACCGCGACGTCCGCGGTGGTCCAGACCGTTGCTCCCGCGGCCTCACCCTGCGCGGTGCAAGATCAAGCCCCGGACGCGAAGCGCTCGGCGAACGCACGCAGGTCGCGGCGCTCGATCGCCGCCGCCATCAGGTCGGGGAAGGCATCCGGCGTGCACGCGAACGCGGGCACGCCCAGCGACGCCAGTGCGGCCGCGTTGTCGTGGTCATACGCCGGGGCGCCCTCGTCGGAGAGCGCGAGCAGCACCACCACCTGGACGCCCGCCTCCACCAGCGCGGCGATTCGCCGCAGCATCTCGGCCCGGATGCCGCCCTCGTACAGGTCGCTGATCAGCACGAAGATGCTGTCGCGCGGGCGGGTGACGAGCTCCTGGCAGTAGGCGATCGCCCGGTTGATGTCGGTGCCGCCGCCGAGCTGGGTGCCGAAGAGCACCTCGACCGGGTCGTGCAGCTGGTCGGTCAGGTCGACGACCGCGGTGTCGAAGACGACGAGCGACGTGCGGAGCGAGCGCATCGACGCGAGCACCGCCGCGAACACTCCTGAGTAGACGACCGAGGCGGCCATCGACCCGGACTGGTCGACGCAGAGGACGACGTCGCGCTGCACAGCCGTGGTGCGCCGCCCGTATCCGACCAGGCGCTCCGGCACGATCGTGCGGTACTCCGGCTGGTAGTGCTTGAGGTTGGCCCGGATCGTACGGTCCCAGTCGATGTCGGCGTGGCGCGGGCGGTTGACGCGCGTTGCGCGGTTGAGCGCGCCGGTGACCGCGGCCTTGGTCTTGTTGGCGATGCGCCGCTCCAGCTCGTCGACGACCTTGCGCACCACCTGGCGGGCGACGTCTTTGGTCTGGTCGGGCATGACCCTGTTGAGCGAGAGCAGCGTGCCCACGAGGTGCACGTCGGGCTCGACGGCGTCGAGCATCTCCGGCTCCAGCAGCAGGCTGGTGAGGTTGAGCCGCTCGATCGCGTCGGACTGCATGATCTGCACGACGGTGCTGGGAAAGTACTCGCGGATGTCGCCCAGCCACCGCGCCACCTGGGGTGCGGACGCGCCGAGACCGGCCGAGCGCTGGCGCCGGGAGCCTTCGGCGTCGCCCGAGCCCGAGTCGTAGAGCGCGGCCAGCGCCGCGTCCATGGCCGCCTCGTTGCCGCCAAGCTCACCCAGCGACTCTTCGGCCGCGCCGCCGAGCACCAGCCGCCACCTGCGCGAGCGCTCATCCATGGCGAATCTCCCGTCCGAGCAATGTGGAGAGTGTGGGCAGGACGAGGGCGGCCCGCTCGTGGTCGATCTCGGCGGCGACCGCCTCGGCGGTGACCCCGCCGCGTACCCGCTCGCCGATCGAGCGCCGCTCGGGCGGGGCGAACGTGCCGAACGTGCGGCGCAGCAACGGCAGCACGTCGGTGAACGAGTCGGCCGCCACTTCGGAAAGCCACTCGTCCACAAGGGACAGCAGGGCCGCGTCGTGTACGAGCAGCAGGCCGCCGCCCGCCAGGAAGCCCTCCACCCAGTGCGCCGCGTGCGCCGGTGGCGTACCCGCGGTCAGCACCAGGCCCATGCGGCGCCGGGTCTCGCCGGCGCCGAGGCGGTCGGCGTCGTACAGCAGGCGGGTCAGCCGGCCCGTGATCAAGCCGTGGACCTGGTCGGAGGCGGCGAGCCCAGCGAGCGTGTCGAGCCACCGCTCGCGCATCTCCGGCTGGTCGAGCAGCCCCAACGCGCCGTGTACCGCGTCGATCTGCGTGCGCAGCGAAGCGGCCGCCTCGTCGGAGAGGGACGCGACCGCGCCGGGCAGCCCGACGCAGATGCGCACCAGCAAACCCTCGGCGACCGTACGCAGCGCGCTCACGTCGGTGCCGCGCACGTCGCCGTAGCGCAGCGTGCGGGCCAGCGGCGGCACCGCGCCCATCAGGTGTGCCACGTCGGTGTCGAGCGCGGCGCGGGTGTCGAGCGCGTGGAGCACCGCCGGGGTCGCCTCGGGCAGGTCGGCGAGCAGGCACACCTCGACGAGCGGCGTCACCTCGGCGAGCGTCTCGGCGGCGCGGGCGGCCTCGGTGACCTTGGCGGTGGCGGCGCTGGGCACGGTCGTGCCGTATCCGCCCGCCTCGACCACCGCGACCGCGAACTCCGGCAGCCACCGCAGCCGCCACTCCTCGCGGAACGTCCCCTTGCCCCGGGTGCCGCCCAGCGGCTCGCCCCACGGGATGCCGAGCAGCCGCAGCCGGTGCAGCAGCCGGCTGCGGGCCAGGTCGATCTCGCGGCGTAGGTCGAGGTCGAGGGCGCGTTCGAGGGCCTCGGCCTTGAGGCGGAGGCTGCGCTGCTGCGCGGCCAGGTCGCGGGCCAGCGGCACCGCGGGCATGTCATCCGGCACCTCGCCGAGGCGCTCGCTCACGACCAGCCGCCGGCCGATCAGCTCGACCCGCAGCTCGTCGCCGTCGCAGAGCACGGCGCGGGTCGCCTCGGTCAGCTCGGCGAGCCCGGCCAGCGGGCGGCCGCGGAGCGTGGCGAGCGCCTCGGTGAGCCGGACCGCCTCGATGACGTGCGCGGACGACGTCGGCACACCCTCTTCGCGCAGGATGCCGGCGGCCGCCACCAGCCACCGCGTCACCACTTCGTCGGGCGTGGTGAAGAGATGGTGGTACCAGCCGGGCGAGCGCACGCCCGCGCCGTAGCCCTGCCACGACGCCAGCCGCCCGTACGTCCACGGCACCCAGGTAAACGTGACCTTGGTCTTCTTGCGCCCCTTGAGCAGCGCGGTGTCGTGTGCGGCGGTGACCTTGGCGGTCAGCGCCGGCACGTGCCACGCGCCGCAGACCACCGCCACGTTGTCGTGCGACTTGCGCACCTCGCGGAGCACACCGCGCATGTACGCCTCGCGTACCAAGTCTTCGGGGTCCTCTTCGGACTCGGCGCGGATCGCCGCCATGGCCTCGCCGATCGCCTCGAAGGCCGGCGCGCCCCGGTGCTCGACGACGTCTTCCCACCAGCGCTCGGGGTCGTCGTAGCCGGCGGCGCGGGCGAGGTCGCCGATCGGGTCGGCCGGGCGTTCGGGCCGCTCGGCCTCCTCGCGACGCGACAGGCGATAGGCGTAAGGAAGATCGAAAAACCGCACTGGTACGCCGTGGGCGCCCGCCCACCGCATCGCCTGCCACTCCGGCGAGAAGACGGCGAACGGCCAGTACGCCGCCTGGCGCGGATCGTCGGCGGCGTAGCCGAGCAGCGCCACCGGCGGCTCCAGCCGCTCGTCGGCGACCCAGCGCACCAGCTCGTCGGCCTCCGGCGGCCCCTCGATGAGCAGCACGTCGGGACGCTGCTCGTCGAGCGCGCGCAACACCGCCCGCGCCGATCCGGGGCCGTGATGGCGTACGCCGTAGAACTGCTCAGGCATCGCGCGCGGCGCGGTAGAAAGCGGACCAGCCGTCGCGCTCGCGCACGACCGTCTCCAGGTACTCCCGCCACACCACCGTGTCGGTCGTCGGGTCCTTCACCACCGCGCCGACGATGCCGGACGCCACGTCGCGCGGGCGGAGCGTGCCGTCGCCGAAATGCGCGGCCAGCGCCCAGCCGTTGGTGATGACCGAGATCGCCTCGGCGGTGGAGAGCGTGCCGGTGGGCGACTTGAGCTTGGTGCGCCCATCCTCGGTGAGACCGGTGCGCAGCTCACGGAAGACGGTGACCACGCGGCGGATCTCCTCCAGCGCCGGCGGCACCTCGGGCAGCTCCAGCGAGCGGCCGAGCTGTGCCACCCGGCGGGCCACGATGTCGACCTCTTCGTCGGCGGAGGCCGGCACCGGCAGCACCACCGTGTTGAACCGCCGGCGCAGCGCGCTGGAGAGCTCGTTGACGCCCCGGTCGCGGTCGTTGGCCGTGGCGATGATGTTGAAGCCCTTGACCGCCTGCATCTCGCTGCCCAGCTCGGGGATCGGCAGCGTCTTCTCCGACAGGATCGTGATCAGCGTGTCCTGCACGTCGGAGGGGACCCGGGTCAGCTCCTCGACCCGCGCGATGCCGCCGTGCTCCATCGCGCGCATCACCGGGCTCGCCACGAGCGCCGCGGCCGTCGGGCCCTCGGCGAGCAGGCGGGCATAGTTCCACCCGTAGCGGATCGCCTCCTCGGGCGTGCCGGCCGTGCCCTGCACGAGCAGCGTCGAGTCGCCGGAGATCGCCGCGGCGAGGTGCTCGGAGACCCAGGTCTTGGCCGTGCCCGGCACGCCGAGCAACAGCAGCGCCCGGTCGGTGGCGAGCGTGGCGACCGCGACCTCCATGAGCCGGCGTGGCCCGATGTACTTAGGCGTGATCTTGCCGCCGTCGCCGAGCAGGTAGGTCACCACGGCCTGCGGCGACAGCCGCCAGCCGGGCGGGCGCGGCCGGTCGTCCTCGGCGGCGAGCGCGGCCAGCTCGTCGGCGAACAGCTGCTCGGCGTGCGGTCGCATTACCGTCATCGAAGCTCCTCGTACATCTCGCGGCGGAAGGTCAGAGCGGCGGCCAACTGCGCGACGGCGATGGCCTGGCGGGTCGGCGGGTCGGCGGCGTGCAGGGCCTCGGCGAGCGCGGCGGCCCGGCCGGCGAAGCTCACCGGCATCGAAGGAGCGGCGGTGCGGCACAGCTCGCCGATGTGCCACGCGTGGCGCTCGCCGGCGGCCAGCACCTTGATCGCGTCGAGCACGGCCACGGCCAGGTCGTCCGGCCAGGGCCCGGTCTGCATGGCGAGCAGCCGGTGCGCGCGGATCGGATCGCGGCCCAGCGCCTGCGCGGCGTACCGGGCCAGCGCCTCCGGCGGCAGCGCCTCGTAGAGCTGTGCGGTCAGCGCCTCGTCGTAGGGGTCCTGGTCCTTGTTGACCGGGCGGGACATCTCGTCGGCCAGCACGGTGACCCAGGCCGGGTCGCGCTGCACGACCGCGGCCCGAGCGAGTCCCTTGTGGAGGGTCGGGCCCCAGTGGTCGGCGACCGGCAGGGCGAGCACCTGGTCGGCGGTGCGCGCGAAGGCGGTGGTCCAGGTATCCAGCGGGGTGCGCGCCAGGATCTCCTCCAGCAGCCAGGCCTGCGGACCGATGCCCCGCGGCGGCTTGGGCTGCACGCCGTCGCGCCGCATCGCGGCGTCGCACTCGCCGGGCGGGGTGACCACGAGCCGGTCGCGACCCAGCGCGCGGCGCTCGATCCGCACGCAGGCAAGCGCGCGCTCGGCCATCCGCTGGCTCAGCGCCGAGCCGGGGAGCATGGAGAGCAGGTCGGCGGCGACCGCGCGCACCTCCTTGCGCCGGTCGTCGAGCGCCCGCTCCAGCAGCGGCTCGTCGGCTAGGGACAGCCCGGTGGCCAGGGCGCCGAGCAGCCGGGCACGGTCGTCGGGGTCTTCGATGTCGAAGGTCTCGCTCAGCAGCGCGAGGCCGGCGGCCGGGTCGGTGGCCCGCACGGCGGCCAGGTAGGCCAGGCGCTGGCCCGGTGTGCCGGTCGCCCAGTCTTGCGGATCGGGATCGGCGGTCGCCTCGGTCAGCAGGTAGCGCCAGTCGGCCCGCCGGGCGGCGAGCCAGCCGCCGCGGCGACCGGCGACGGCGCCGAGCGCAGGGCGCAGGGCGGTGCGCCGCCGGCCCGCGTCGAGCAGCGGCGGCAGCAGCTCGGGCGGCACCCGATAGCCCAGGTCGGCCGCGTGGCCGAGCCAGTCGCCGAGCAGGCCGAGCGCCACCTCGGTGCCGCCGGGCACGCCGCCGTCGCTGAGCAGCAGGGCGAGCCGGCGTCCGGCGGCGGCCGGCACCTGCGGGGCGATCTCGTCGGGCGCCGGCTCGATCGGCAGCCGGCCGGGCACGGGCGTGACACCGGCCCGCGCGTAGGCCAGTGCGACCGCGGCGCCCTCCAGCAGCCCGGACGGCCCGCGCCCGCCGAGCAGCACCCCGCCGACCGCCCCTCCCTCGTACGGCCGGCGCTCGGTGCCGACGAGCGCGGCGGAGAGCAGGTCGGGCGGCAGCTGGGGACCGCGCCGGTCGCCGGTGGGGCCGATCGGGGCCGGCACGTATCGCCCGTCGGGCCAGGCGGCGAGCGGCCGGAACCCGCCCGGACCGTACTCCCCGGCCAGCGTCACTGGGCGGCCACCGCTCCCGGCGAGCAGCCACCATGGCTGGTCGTATCCGGCGCTGAGCGGCAGCGCGTCACCGGCCGCGTCGACGAGGTGCCCGTCGTCGGTGAGCGTCACGCCGCCGAGCAGCATCGGCACGTTTTCACACCACGGCTCCGCCGCCACCGCCGCGGACCAGCCGGCGAGCGCCGCCGCGACGCCGACCGCCCCTGCTGGCGGCCCCTCCGGCTGGAGCGTGGCGTGCCGCTCCGCGACGAGCGCGCGCATCGGCAGGTTGCCCGGGTGCCAGCACAGGTCGGCGTCGAGGATCGTGCCGGGCACCACGTCGGCCGGAAACGCCTGCCCGATCGGCGTGAACGCGAGCAGCAACGCGAACCGCCCCGACTCCTCGCCGTGCAGCCAGGTGCGCCGGGTCGCCAGCCGCTCGTCGGCGAGGTCGACCTGGCCGAGCACGTGCCAGCGGTCGCGAACCCGGGGGCCGGCCAGCACCTCGTCGGTGGGCACCGGGATGCCGACCCGGGACCGCACGGTGGCGGCCAGCGGCGCGGGCAGCTCGTCGAGCCGGGCATGCGACGCGACGAGCAGGCGCAGGAGGGCCAGCTCGCCGAGCAGCCGGTCGGCCCAGTGCTGACCGACGCCGGCGATCCGTCCCAGGCGGCGCACCGCGTTGGCCGCACCGGGTGCCTGTGCGTCGACAAGGCGCGCGGCCATCGCCTCATACGGCCCGTAGCCGGACCGCTCGGACCCGGCCAGCCCATGGGCGACCTGGTCGGTGAGCCACCGGTCGAGCTCGTCGAGGCCGGCCGTGATCCGGTCGGCGCGCTGCTCGGCCCGCTTACGCGCGGCCTCCGGGTCAGCCGAGCCACGGGGTGCCGGGGCGGTGGCCGGGGTACGCGCCGCGCGGGCGGCTCGGGACGCCCGCCACTCGGCGACCCAGTCGGGTGCCGCCGCGTCGGGTGCGCCGCCGGCCGACCACAGCAGCATCAGGCCGAGCGCGTGCTTGCAGGGAAACTTGCGGCTCGGGCAGGAGCACCGGTATGCCGGCTCGGTCAGGTCGACGCAGGCCTGGTAGGGATGCTTGCCGCTGCCCCGGCACAGCCCCCAGAGCACGTCGTCGTCGCGCCCCGTGACCTCCCACTTCGTGGCGGCGCTGACCCCCTGTGCGGCGCGCGCGGAGCTGGTATCCGGAGCGAGCGCGAGCACCTGCGCGGTGCTCCACCGTTCGATCGGCACCGCAGAAATGTAGTGCGCCCGTGCGACATCTCGGGGGCCCACCCCGAGACGATCTCAGGGTCGGTTACCGGGGCCGCTCCGGGCCGCGGCCCTGATGTGCGGATATAGATACGCCCATAGCGTCATTGGCATGACGGAGTGGCTGGGGTGGGTCGGGGAGCTGCCGACGGTGGTCTTCACCGTGGCGCTGAGCGTGATCATGGTGCTCGACGCGATTCCCCTGGTGGGCATCCTGGTGCCCAGCGACGTCGTGGTGCTGACCGCGCTCGGCGCCCGCGGGCCGCTCGGCGGGGGCAGCGTCTTCCTGGCCATCGTGGTCGGCTGCCTGGCCGGCTGGTCGCTGGTCTTCCTCGTCGGGCGGCAGCTCGGCGACCGGGTTCGAGGCGGGCGTATCGGGGGTTGGATCGGCGAGGCCCGGTGGGCCGCCGCCGAGCGGGCGCTCCGCCTCGAAGGTGCCCGGATGGTCATGGTGGCGCCGTTCCTGCCGGTCCTGAACACCTTGGTGCCGCTGGCCGCCGGCGGGCTCCGGATGTCGTACCGCAGCTTCCTCCGCTCGGCCACGCTCGGCGCGGCGCTGTGGGGCGTCCTCTACGTCGGCCTCGGCATGCTCGGGCAGGCGGTGGGCGGCGTGCTCGGCGGCACCACCACCACGATGGTCGCCACGATCGCCGTCGGCCTCGGCTTCGGCTGGGTCGCCCTCTTCGGCGCCCGCCGCAGGCTGGCCATTGCGGAGCCGGCTGTGGCAGCGATCACAAATGAGGTACTGGATGGAACAGAGCGCACCGTTCGTAACTTGAGCCGTACAAGCTCAACTCAAGGACGGGGCGAACCTCATGACGACACTTCCGGTTCTGCCATTGACCGACGCGGTGCTGCTGCCCGGCATGGTCATCCCGGTCACCCTCGACACGACGACACAGGCCGCGATCGACGCCGCCCGTACGTCGGCCGGCAAGAAGCTGCTGGCCGTGCCGCGGCTCGACGGCGAGTACGGCTCGGTGGGCACGATCGCGACGATAGAGAAAGTTGGACGGCTCCCTACCGGCGAGCCCGCGGCGGTGATCCGTGGTCTCGCGCGGGCGCGTATCGGCTCCGGCGTGCCGGGTCCGGGTGCGGCCCTCTGGGTGGAGGCGGCCGAGCTGACCGAGGCGCCGCCCTCCGCTAAGGCGAAGGAGCTGGCCCGCGAGTACAAGGCGCTGGTTTCCGCCCTGCTGCAACGCCGCGGTGCGTGGCAGGTCATCGACGCGGTAGAGCGGATGACCGACCTCTCCGAGCTGGCCGACTCGGCCGGCTACGCCCCCTGGCTCTCCAACGAGCAGAAGGTCGAGCTGCTGGCGGCCACCGACGTGACCGCCCGGCTGGAGCTGCTGGTCGGCTGGGTCCGCGAGACGATCGCCGAGCAGGAGGTCACCGAGCGGATCAACGAGGACGTCCGCGAAGGGCTGGAGAAGTCGCAGCGGGAGTTCCTGTTGCGCCAGCAGCTCGCCGCCATCCGCAAGGAGCTCGGCGAGGAGGAGCCGGACGGCTCCGCCGACTACCGCTCCCGGGTCGAGGCGGCCAACCTCCCGGAAAACGTGCACAAGGCCGCGCTCGCCGAGGTCAGCAAGCTCGAACGGGCAAGCGACCAGTCGCCGGAGGCGGGCTGGATCCGCACCTGGCTGGACACCGTCCTCGAGATGCCGTGGAACACCCGTACCGAGGACAAGACCGACCTCGGCGCGGCACGCGAGGTGCTCGACGCGGACCACGCCGGCCTCGCCGACGTGAAGGACCGCATCCTGGAGTACCTGGCGGTGCGCAACCGCCGTGCCTCCCGCGGCCTGCACGTGGTGGGCGGCCGTGGCTCTGGCGCCGTGCTGGCCCTCGCCGGCCCGCCCGGCGTCGGTAAGACAAGCCTCGGTGAGTCGGTCGCGCGGGCCCTGGGCCGCAAGTTCGTCCGGGTCTCGCTCGGCGGAATCCGGGACGAGGCGGAGATCCGTGGCCACCGGCGTACCTACGTCGGCGCGCTACCCGGCCGCATCGTCCGCGCGCTGCGCGAGGCCGGCTCGATGAACCCGGTCGTGCTGCTCGACGAGGTCGACAAGCTGAGCGTCGGCTTCGCCGGCGACCCGGCCGCGGCCCTGCTCGAGGTGCTCGACCCGGCGCAGAACCACACGTTCCGCGACCACTACCTCGAGGTCGACCTGGACCTGTCCGACGTGCTCTTCCTCGCCACGGCCAATGTGATCGAGACCATCCCCGGCCCGCTGCTGGACCGCATGGAGCTCGTCACGCTCGACGGTTACACAGAGGAGGAAAAGGTCGCCATCGCGCGCGACCACCTGCTGCCGCGGCAGCTGGAGCGGGCCGGCCTGACGGCCGACGAGGTCACGATCGCCGACGAGGCGCTGCGCGAGATCGCCGCCGAGCACACACGCGAGGCGGGGGTGCGGCAGCTGGAGCGCGCGCTCGCGAAGGTGCTGCGCAAGGTCGCGGTCGCGCTGGCGGACGGCGGCGAGCCCATCCGGGTCGACGCCGGCAACCTGGCCACCTACCTGGGCCGGCCGCGGTTCACCCCGGAGACGGCGGAGCGCACGGCGGTGCCTGGCGTGGCCACCGGTCTCGCGGTGACCGGTGCGGGCGGCGAGGTGCTCTTCATCGAGGCCACCGCCATGGAGGGCGAGCCGGGGCTGACCCTGACCGGCCAGCTCGGTGACGTGATGAAGGAGTCGGCGCAGATCGCGCTGTCCTACCTGCGCTCGCACGGCGCGGAGCTGGGCATCGACGCGGCTTCGCTGGCCAAGCGCCGGATCCACGTGCACTTCCCGGCCGGCGCGGTGCCGAAGGACGGCCCGAGCGCGGGCATCACGATGGTGACGGCGCTGGCGTCGCTCGCTTCGGGACGCCCGGTGCGTCCGGAGGTCGGCATGACCGGTGAGGTCACGCTGGCTGGGCGGGTGCTCCCGATCGGCGGGGTGAAGCAGAAGCTGCTCGCCGCCCACCGGGCCGGGCTGACCGAGGTGATCATCCCGGCGCGCAACGAGCCCGACCTGGACGACGTGCCGGAGGCGGTGCGCGAGGCGCTCACGATCCACACGTTCGGTGACGTCGCCGACGTACTCGAACTGGCCCTGCGGCCGGCGGAGGAGCGGGCTCCGGCTCTCGTCGCCGCCTGACGAATCCCTTTCGCAGACCCCGCTCCGCGGTTCCGGCCGCGGGGCGGGGTCGCTGTCGTTACGGAATCGTAACTACTCGACAAATCCACTACGGCGGGTGAGCGCTGTCGTACCCGATGGTCGCTTAAGGTGGATTTGTCACCCCTGATCTGGTCATTAGGGCATAACAGCAGGTGACAGGTCCCGAATCAGTCTTCCACGAAAGTGTTACCAACCAGTAGCAAGGGTCTTGTGACCCGGGTCGCTTCGCGAGAACATCGGCACCGCGCTTGCTACCGGCTGGTAATGGCAGGAGCGGCCCTGATACGCGTTCCCCCACGCTCCCATCCGCCGCCGGCGCTTCCGTCGCGCTGGTGGCACCCATCGAGGAGGACCTTGTGAAGGATCCGCAAGGCAATCTGGTGCAGGGGCGCACCAGATGGCGGCGCTTCGCCGCGCTGATGGTCCCGGCGGCAGCTCTCGCCGGCGCCATCATCTTCGGCATGGCCAACGGCGCGATCGCCGCGTCGTTCAGCGTCTCGGGCCAGACCTTCAAGGTCTCCGCCAGCAAGCTGGAAGGTGACGGCTTCACGCAGTACGGCGGTGTCGCCAAGGAGAAGGACGGCACCCAGCACCCGGTCGCCATCTCCGGGATCAAGAGCGCGAAGCTGTACGACCTGTGCCAGTCGGTGAAGGTGCCCAACCTCCCGGTCGTGCTGACCATCAACGCGGGCGGCGACGGCGACCCGGCTACCGCCACCGACCTTCTGCTCGACGTGACAGAGCTGCGTGGCGACGCGACGTTCACCAACATCGACATCGGTGTGGACGCCTCCGACGTCGGCGGCCAGTCGGGTGCCTTCGGACAGCGTGCCCAGAAGGTCGTCATCACCGACCTCCAGCAGGAGGCGTGGTCGACCACCGCCGGCACGTTCACGCTGAAGGGCCTGAGGTTGAAGGTCAACGTGGGCGCCGATGCGAAGGAATGCTTCTACTGGCAGTAGTCGGCACGGGCCCGCGGAGCGATCGCCTTCGCGGGCCCTGTCCCGGCCCGGCCGTCGAATCTCTCCTTTGGAGGAGCTGGTGACTTCCCCGACGCCGCAGCACGCGAAGAGCAGCCCCCTTGCCCGCGGCTGGCGGGGTTTTCGCGTGTGGCGGCGGACCCGACCCTTCTGGGGCGGCCTGTTCACGATCCTCGCCGGCCTGGAGATCTTCGCGACCACGCAGGGGAGCCTGGGTGGCCTGACGTTTCAGATGGGTCCGACCGGATTCCTGTCCTGGCTGATCCCCACGATCCTGGTCGCCTGCGGCGTGCTGATGTGGGTGTCGCCGGGCCAGCGCCTCTTCTACGCGATCGTCGCCGCGATGACCGCCGTCTTCTCCCTCATCGGGGTCAACCTCGGCGGCTTCTTCATCGGTCTGCTGCTCGGCATGGTGGGCAGCGCGCTGGGCTTCGCCTGGACGCCGGTCGCGCCACCCGAGCCGGCGCCGGCCGGGAGCGAGCCGGATGCCGCGGAGGAGCCGGAGCCGGCCAACGAGGCCACAGTGGACAACCTGCTGGACGGGCCCGAGACGCCGCAGCGGCGCGACCACTGGCAAGGGTCCGATGTAGACACGACCGGCGAGATCCCAACGCAGCGGCCCGGTCCGGGCCGGTCTCAGCTCTACACGATCGCCGTCGTGCTGATGAGCCTGGCGTTGACCGGGGCGGTGATCCTGCGCGGCGGCACGCCGGCGCACGCGGCGCCCTGCAAGCCCGAGGCGCCGCCCGCCACGCCCACACCGACCCCGTCCGCCACGCCCACGCCCACCCCGGCGCCGGAAGGCGGCACCGAGGAAGGCGGCGGCAACATCATCGGCGACATCATCGAAGGTATCGGCGACCTGATCGGGATCGGTGGTGGAAACGAGAAGGCGCCGGCCGCCGAGGCCTCCCCGACTCCCACCCCGAGCGGCACGCAGGCGCCCGGCAAGCCGGCCGACCCCACGCCCACACCCACCTGCCCGCCAAGCGGCGCACCTGGTGCCGAAGAGCCTGGCGACGACGAGAAGCCGATCCTCACCCGGGTGGTCGAACCGCCGGCGGACATCGAGGCGATCAACCGCGTCCCGTCGATCATGACCGGCTCCAAGCTGACCAACTACAACCTGGAGTACCACGGCGTGACCGACCTCCCGCTGCGTGGCGGCGGCACGATGAAGGTGCTCTGGTTCAACATGACGAAGGCGGTGACGGACGACTTCGAGCTGAAGCCGACCGTCCCCAACAATCGCCGCATGTCGATCAAGGCGAAACCGCTGACCGTCGAGGGCACCGTGCGGTTTTTCACGCCGCGCTTCGCCGGCAAGCTGCTCGGCCTGCCCCAGGTCTACACGCCGACCGCGCCGCCGCCGCTGATCCCGGGCGTCCCGGTGCCGGTGCTCCCGATCGTCTTCACCGATGTCGAGATCCAGCTCGCCTACGTCGACTGCAAGACGCTCACCGCCAAGGACCTCGTCAACACGCCTTAGATCTCGCGTGCTTCGTCACGTAGGCCGCCGGCCGGCGCGGGCGAGGATGCGCGCACCTTGCCGCGAGCGCGGGAGGTGACGTTGCGTGAGCGGACGTCGCGGCAGCTCGAATGTCGATTTTGGATTTGACCTTCTCGAAGCGACGGGCGCCGAAGCCGGACTCCGAAAGGGTCCCTAGAGGCGGGACATCGCGGCCTTGAAGGGGTCGAGGCCGAGCGAGCCGAGGTTGAGCGCTTCGCGGTGAAACTCCTTGAGGTCGAAGTCGGCACCCTTGCGCGCCTTGGCGTCGTCTCGGGCCTGTAGCCAGATGCGCTCGCCCACCTTGTACGCCGGGGCCTGGCCGGGCCAGCCGAGGTAGCGGTTGAGCTCGAAGCGGAGGTTTTCGTCCGGCACCCGGCAGTGGGCGCGCAGGAACTCCCAGCCCAGCTCCGGCGTCCACCGCTCACCCGGGTGGAAGCCGAACGGGTTGTCGCGCGGGATCTCCAGCTCCAGGTGCATGCCGATGTCGACGATGACGCGGGCGGCCCGGAACGCCTGGCCGTCGAGCATGCCGAGCTTGTCACCCGGGTCCTCGAGGTAGCCGAGGTCGTCCATCAGCCGCTCGGAGTAGAGCGCCCAGCCCTCGCCATGCCCGGAACACCAGCTGAGCAGGCGCTGCCAGCGGTTGAGCAGCTCGGCCCGGACCAGCGTCTGAGCGATCTGGAGGTGGTGGCCCGGCACGCCCTCGTGGTAGACGGTCGTGACCTCGCGCCAGGTGGAGAACGCGGTGATGCCCTGCGGCACCGCCCACCACATGCGGCCGGGACGGGCGAAGTCTTCGCTCGGCGCGGTGTAGTAGATGCCGCCGTCGCTGGTCGGCGCCAGGCAGCACTCGATGCGGCGGACCGGCTCGGGGATGTCGAAGTGGGTGCCGTGCAGGTCGACGAGCGCCTTGTCGGCGAGGGCCTGCATCCAGTCGCGGAACGCCTCCTTGCCCTCGATCCGGCGGGCCGGGTCGGCGTCGAGCGCGGCGACGGCGTCGTCGATCGAGGCGCCCGAGCCGGCGATGCGGGCGGAGACCGCGCGCATGTCCGACTCCAGGCGGGCCAGCTCCTCGAACCCCCACGCGTACGTCTCGTCGAGGTCGACGCGCGCGCCCAGGAAGTAACGGGAGGCGAGCTGGTAGCGCTCGCGCCCGGCGGCCTGCTTTTCCCGCCCGAGCGGCGCCATGGTCTTGCGCAGGAACTCGCCGAACGCGGCGGTCGCGGCGGTGGCCGCGGAGGCGCCCCGCTTGAGCTCGGCGGTGAGAGTGTCGCCGGCGTCGAGCCCGTCGACGAACCCGTGGAAGAAGTTGTCGGCGTCCGGGTCGGTCCAGCTGTCGCACTGCTTGGCGACCTCGATCATCTGGGCGCGCGGGCTCACGTGGCCGGCCTCGGCCGCCTCCCGCAGCGTCACCTTGTACTGCTCCAGGGCGGCCGGGAACTGGCTCAGGCGGGCAGCGATGTTGGCGACCGCCTCTTCGCCCTCGCTCGGCATCAGATCGAAGACCATGCGCAGGCCGTGCAGCGCGCTCGCGATCACGTTGAGCTCGCTGGCGGCCTCTCCCGCGTCGTACCGCTCCAGCTCCAGGCCGAGCCGCTCGGCCATCGCCTCCTTCGCGACGCGCTCGGGCTCGGTGACCGGCTCGGTCGCGTCGATCGCGGCCAGCGTGCGGCGGGTCAGGTCGGCCTGGGCCGCGAATCCGCTCGGCGAAAGGTCGTCCAGCTTGTCGTCGTAGCCCTTGATGCCGGCATAGGTGGCGCCGGTCGGGTTGAGCGCGGCCCACTCGTCGACGTAGCGGTCCGCGAGGTCATCGATTCGTCCCACGGTGCGACCCTACGCGACGCCCCTGTCGTGCGCCTTGCCATTGCCTGTCACCCCGAAACGCTCCGAGTGACAGCCATCACCAGGTCCGAAAAGCGCGGGACTTTCGTCGTACCCCTGCGGCAGAGTGTCAGGAGTGTCCACCGCTACCGCTCCTGACAGGCTCAGTCTTCGGGCCTTCCTGCCGGGTTACCTGGCCCTGGCGGTGATCTGGGGTGCCAGCTTCCTGTTCATCAAAATCGGTGTGCGCGAGCTACACCCGCTCTACCTCACGCTCTTCCGGGTCGGCACGGGCGCGCTGACGCTGCTCGTCGTGCTCGCGGTCACGCGTGTCCAGCTGCCCCGCGACCCTAAGCTCTGGGCCCACCTGACCGTCGCCGGCGCGATCGGTGTGGCGCTGCCGTTCACCCTCTTCGGCTACGGCGAGGAGCGGGTCTCCTCGGTGCTCGCCGGCATCTGGAATGCGACGACCCCGCTCATCGCGCTGCCGATGGCGGTGTTCGCGTTCCGCACCGAGCGGCTGACGAGCCGGGGAGCGGTGGGCGTCGGGCTCGGCTTCGCGGGAGTGCTGACGATCCTCGGCGTGTGGGAGGGCGTCGGCGGCTCCCACCTCACCGGGCAGCTCATGTGCTTCGGGGCGGCGGCCTGCTACGGCTTCGTCATTCCGTACATGAAGCGGTTCGTCGCCGGGCGGTCCGAGTCGGGCGTGGCGCTGTCGGCGGCCCAGCTTGTCGCCGCGACGGTGCTGCTGGCCATCGTGACGCCGCTGCTGGTCGGCGCGCCGCCGGCACCGGCGAGCCTCTCGTTCGACGTGATCGGCAGCGTGCTCGCGCTAGGCGCGCTCGGCACCGGCCTCGCGTTCGTGATCAACATGCGCAACATCCGGCTCGCCGGGGCCAGCACCGCGTCGACCGTCACCTACGTGATCCCAATCGCGGCCACGGTCATCGGCGTGCTCGCGCTCGACGAGCGGCTGTCGTGGTATCAGCCGGTGGGCGCGGTCGTCGTCCTCGCCGGCGTGGCGGTGTCGCAGGGCCTGGTGCGCCGCCGCAAGCCGCCGGTCAGCCGTGCGAGCGAGCCCATTCGACAAGCCGCTCAGCAGGCCAGCTATTGACGACGTGCTCGGGGAGCACGCCGCAGAGCGCCGCCCGCTCGCAGCCAAAGCGCTGCCAGTCGAGCTGACCCGGCGCGTGCGCGTCGGTGTCGATGACGAACGAGCAGCCGGCCTCCAGGGCCTTGCGGATCAGGCGCTTTGGCGGGTCTTGCCGCTCCGGCCGTGAGTTGATCTCGACCGCCTTGCCGTGCTCGGCGCAGGCGGCGAAGACCGCGTCGGCGTCAAACTGGCTCTCCGGCCGGCCGGACTTGCTCGCCCGGCGGTGGCCCCGGTCACCCTCGCCCTCGGCGCCCTTCGGCCGCTTGGTGACCATGCGCCCCGTGCAGTGACCGAGGATGTCCAGGTGGGGGTTGGCGATCGCGGTCAGCATCCGCCTGGTCATCTTGGCGCTCTCGTCACGCAGGCCACTGTGCACCGAGCCGACCACGACATCGAGCCGGGCCAGCAGCTCCTCGTCCTGGTCGAGCGAGCCGTCGGCCAGGATGTCGACCTCGATGCCGGTGAGGATGCGAAAGCCGGCGGGCAGCGCCTCGTTGACCGCCGCCACGTAGTCGAGCTGCTTGCGCAGCCGGTCGGCGGTCAGGCCGCGCGCGACGGTCAGGCTTGGCGAGTGGTCGGTCAGCACCATGTACTCGTGGCCGAGCTCGACCGCCGCGAGCGCCATCTCCTCGATCGGCGAGCCGCCGTCGGACCACTCGGAGTGGGTATGGCAGTCGCCCTTGAGCGACTGGCGCAGCTGTGACGCCGCGTCGTCGAGGTCGACGCCCTCGGTGGCCAGCAGGCGCCGGAGGTACACCGGCTCCTCGCCGGCGAGCGACTCGCTCACGCAGCGCGCGGTCACGTCGCCCACGCCGGAGAGCTTGGTGAGCGTGCCTTCCGCGGCGCGGCTCGCCAGCTCCTCGGCGGGGAGCGCGGCGAGGGCCTTGGCGGCCGAGCGAAACGCGCGCACCCGGTAGGTCGCCTCGTTGGCGCGCTCCAGCAGAAAGGCGATGCGCCGCAGGTCGGCGACGGGGTCTCGGGTGGTCACGCCCCGAACCTACCGTCCCCCGCCGTACGCGTTCAGGTAGTAGTCGACCGGGTCGCCGCCGCCCATGTAGTGCCACGGGTGGTCGGTGATGTACGTGTAGCCGATCAGCTTGAACTGGTCGATCGCCGCCTGCATGTCGCCGCACTGCCAGAACGCGAAGGCGAACGAGTTGTGCAGCTTCGGCCAGCCCGGGCGCGGCTGGTACGACGGGTGCCAGATCGACCGCTGCGCGGCGGCCCGGATCTCGGCGCCCACCTCGGGGCGCTTCATGTACTCGACGTCTTCGCCGCTGGGCAGGTCGAGCCACATCTCGATGTGCGCCTCGACAAGGCCGCCGTGCAGCTGCGAGCCGGGCGGGGCGTACCCGGAGGTCTGCCGCGCGAAGGCGAACATCTGCTCGTGGCTGCCGAACCACTTGCGGCACAGGTACTGCTGCATCGCGCCGTGTGCCCACTTGTGCGTCGGGTGGCGCTTGACCACGTCCTGGAAGCGGCGCTGCTGCTCCTCGAGGTCCACCTGCCGGCCGACACCGGAGGTGAGCAAGAACGCGCGGGCGGTGGTGTCGTACTGGTCGCGGTCGGCCACCTCGTCGAGGCAGTTTTCGGCGAACCGCAGTCGCTTGAAGAACAGGTCGAACTGCTCCCGCTGGGTGGCCTCGGCGCGGGCCGAACCGCGCGCCTCCCAGGCCCAGAAGACACCGTGCGCGCCCTGCACGAGCAGCGGGAGCGTGGACTGCGGCTCGGCCGCCACCCACTCGCCGATCCAGTCCTGCACGCCGTCGACGTCGGCGCAGACGGAGATGTAGAAGGCGTGGTCGTCGGGGTCGCGCACGGACTGGAGGAAGCCGCGCGCGGACGCCCAGTCGCGCCGCTCCATCGCGGTGATCAGCTGCCGCGCGGCCGGGTCGCGCTGGGCTTTGTCGATGGTCGGCCGCGACGCGTCGCTCGCCTGCTGGCTCTGATCCGGCCGTTTCCTGGAGAACAGCCCCATGATCGTTTCCTCCCCGTATCGACGACCCTGGGGACTCTACCGGGCTGGACGGGGTTGCCGAGAAAAGATCAACTCGGTACTGTCCGCACGTTTCCACGGGGAGGAAAGCGCATGGTCGCCGCAGTACGCGCCGGTGCGTCAGTGCTCATGCTCGCCGGCTTCTATCTCGTCGCGCTCATACAGGTCGTCGCCGCCATCGCGTTCGGCGTCTGGCTGAGCACCCTGATGCCCGGCGGTCTCGCCGTCAAGCTCATCGGGCCGGTGCTGATCGCCGCGATCGGATCCGTGGCCATCGGGCTGTGGAAGGCGGCGCGCGCGAAGCCGAAGCCGCCGGAAGGGCTTAGCGTCGGCCCGGATCAGGCGCCCGAGCTGTGGCGCACCGTGCACGAGCTCGCACACGTCGTCGGCACCCGGGTGCCCAACGAGATCCGGCTCGTGCCGGACGTCAACGCCGCCGTGTACGAGGAGGCACACCTGCTCGGCCTGATCGGCGGGCGGCGCACCCTCTACATCGGACTGCCCTTGCTCCTCGCGTTCACCGTCGACCAGCTCCGGGCGGTGCTCGCGCACGAGCTCGGCCACTACTCGCACTCGCACACCCGGCTCGGCGCGATCGCGTACCGGGGACGGCTCGCGATCGGCGGCACGATCAGCCGGATCGGGCAGTACAACGTGGCGGGCTGGGTTTTCAAGGGATACGCCCGGCTGTACCTGCTGGTCGACAACGCCTCCTCCCGCCGGCAGGAGCTGGAGGCCGACCAGGCGGCGGTCCGCGCCGCCGGCCGGGCCGCCGCGGCCAGCGCGCTGCGCGAGATCCCGGTCGTCGACGCGGTTTGGGGCTTCTACTTCCGGCGGTACGTCGAGCCGGGCTGGGAATCGGGGTACGCGCCGGACGACCTCTTCGGCGGGTTCGCCGAGCTGATCGCCGCGCGCAAGGACGAGCTCGAAGAGCTGCGCGGGCAGGAGCCGCCGAGCGAGGGATCGGTGTGGGACACGCACCCGCCGATCGGCGAGCGGATCGGCGCGATCGCCGCCACACCCGAGGTCGCGCGTCCGGCGGACGGCCGCCGGGCCGGCGTGCTGCTGCCCGACCTGCGTGGCGCGGGGCGGGCGATGCAGACCAGGATGCTCAACGTCGGCGACCGGCAGGTGCTGCCGTGGGCGTACTTCACCGCGGCCACCGCCACCACGACGATGCAGCGCGAGGCGGACGCGGTCTTCCGGGCGATCGGCCGCGCGGTCGGCGCCCACCAGCTCGGCCTGTCCGCGCTGCTCGACATCGTCGCCGCCAACCGGCTCGGTGCCGCGGCGGAGAGCCTCTTCCCGGACGCCACCCGGCGCGAGGTGCCAAAGCGGTTCACCGACACGATGGCCATGCTGATCGCGCTCGCCGCGGTCCGGTCCAATGTGGCCTATTGGCAGCACTCGTGGACCGGGCCGGCCCGCCTCGTCGGCCGCGACGGCCAGCCACTGCCGACCGCGGAGATCGCCGCGCGGGCCGTGTCGCCGCAGACCGTGGGTGAGGCCCGCGCCTGGCTTGCCCACCTCGGCATCGACCCCGGCAGCGCGGTGGTGGTCGAGCAACGGGCCAGCGCGACCGGCGCGGGCGTGATCGCCGCGATCGCCAACGTGAAGGTCGACGGCGTTGAGCACGACCTGCTGGTGCTGGACAAGGGGCTGGTGTTCGTCGGCGACCCGGGCAAGTCCGACAAGGGGAAGGCCCGGCTGGAGGAGCTGGTCGGGTCGGCGCCGGCGGACGAGATCGCCAAGCGCCACCGCTTCCTGCCGTACGAGGAGGTCACCTCGTTCGCCGTCACCAAGAGCGTCCCGCTGCGCGCCGACATCACACTGCACAGTGGACAGACGATCTCGGTGCAGGAGGCGTGGAGCAGCGAGCTGATCACCAAAAACAGCCGCGACGTCCTCGTCGACGTGCTGAAGCGGGTCTCCGACTAGCAGATCTGAGCTACCGCGATGTCCGTCGGGGGTTTCGGCTGGCTCCGCGAGCCGCCGGCCGGGAGCGGGCCGCGGGCATCCGCCCGACAAAGCTCCACCCGGTGGGCTTGCGGCGCGGACCAGGCAGCGTGGGTCGGGGATCTCGGCGAGCGCCAGCTCGCCGCCGACCCGCGCGGTCTCCGGCGGGAGCGGCGGTCCGCAGCTGACACGGACCCGGGCACACTCAAGCTTGAGGCACACCAGACGGCATCACCTTGATCCCGAAACAATCTCCTAGTCGTCGGGGGGAGTGGGGCGGACGGCGGTCACCGAGCGGCGGTCTTGCGCGACCGCGGTGATCCAGCCGCCGGCGCGGCCGAGCCGGATCAGGGCGTCGGAGCGGGCCGGGAGGTCGAGCGTGGTGCCCGGCTTGGGCGGCCAGGCGGCGCGGGCGGCCGCACCGGGCTTGAGCCAGGCCGTCAGCTCGCCGATCGGGTCGGCGCCACCGAGGGCGGCGCGGGCCTGGGTCAGGGCTTCGAGCACCGCGTCGAGGGCCGGCCCCACCGCGTCGGCGTTGCCACCGCACATCGCGGCGACGAGCTCCGGCCGCGCGGCCGCGACCCGGGTGCCGTCGCGAAACGACCCGGCGGCCAGCGCCGCGGCGAGCGGGTCGGTCGCGCTGGCCGCGAGCGCGGCGGCCAGCAGGTGCGGCACATGGCTGACGATCGCCACCGCCCGGTCGTGTTCGTCGGCCGTCGCCGGCACCACGCGGGCACCAAGCCCGGTGAGCAGCGTGGCCAGCTCGAGCCAGTCGGGCAGCGAGGTCTCGCGCGGCTCCAGGCAGAGCACCCACGCGCAGCCGGTGAAGAGGTCGGGGTCGGCGGAGGTGAAGCCGGAGGTCTCCCGCCCGGCCATCGGGTGCCCGCCGACGAACCCGGCCAGCCGGTGTAGCCGGCGCCCGACCAGGTCGCGGACCGGCCCCTTGACCGATGTGACGTCGGTGACGAGTCCCGAGTAGCCGGCCTTGCCCAACTCGTCGAGCACGGTGTCGAAGGCGGGCAGCGGCACCGCGATCACCACAAGCTCGGCGCTGGCGACCGCGTCGCGCACGGTCGGCGCGACCTGCCACCGCGCGCTGGCCGGTGCCTTGGCCGCGGCGGTACGCGCGGTGGCCCGGGTGGCCGGGTCGGCGTCGTAGCCGAGCACCCGGTGCCCGGCTCGGGCGAGCGCCCGCAGCGTCGATCCCCCGATGAGTCCCAGCCCGATCACCGCGATGTCCACGCGGGAGACTTAAGCACACCCCGCTGTGGGGTGGTTACTGAGATCTCCGCCGGGGCGCGGTCTGGTAGTGCCTAGGGCTCGCTGGGGCAGCCGTTGCTCGCCTTGTACGACGCGACCTTGCTCACCGGCGAGGTGCTCTTCTTCTTGCGCCAGTCGTTGAGGAACGGGGCCGGCCAGACCACGCCTCGGCGGATCCACCAGTCGCCCGTGCGCTTGCACACCGGTGAGACGCCGAAGTGCAGGTGGCAGACGTTGTTGGCGTTACCGGTCTTGCCGACCGTGCCGAGCCGCTGACCGGCGCGGACCCGGACACCCGCCTCGATGCCGGACTGCACCACGGTCAGGTGTGAGCCGTAGTAGCGCACGCCGTCGTCGCCGAGCAGCGACACGGACAGGCCGCCGTTGTAGGGGCCCTGCACGCCGGTCTTCGAGTACTTGTCGACGCGGCTCACCTCGAGCACCTTGCCGTCGGTGACCGCCACGACCGGCTCGCCGCAGTCGGCGAAGATGTCGGTCGCCGGGTAGCCGGAGTGGGTCGGGTGATAGGACACGTTGCTGGCCTGCACCGGAAACACGTACTTCCACTTGCCGGCGGTGGCCTTGGCGGGGCTGCTCTTGGACGGGGTCGGCTTTGGCGATGGTGTGGGCGTCGCGCTCGGCGTGGGCGTCGGCTCCGGCGCGGCGGTCGTCGGGTCGGCCGCGGCCGTGGTGGCCGGTGGCTGCTCCCAGGCGACCGGCTCGCCGGCCTCGGGCGCATCCTGCGCGCAGCCGGCCGCCAAGGCGCCGGCCAGCACCACGATCATCGACGCTCGTATCCGTCGTCCCGAAAGCACCCGGCCATACTGGCAGACGAGCCTGGGTCCCGCCGACCCGGCGGGTAGGCTGCCTCTATGGCGGACCACTTTCCGCGTACCCCGTCGGGGTTGTTTCCGTCCCGGCCGCCGCGCCCCACCTACCGCGAGCCGCACCGCGTGCGGGGTGGTGCGCTGAGCGCCGGGCTGGGCGCGGGCGCCGCCTGGATGCTCTTCCTCGGGCTGCTCGGCAGCGATCTGCGCAGCTACGTCTGGTGGTCGGTGCTCGCGGGCGCCGTGGCCTGGTCGGTGGCCTTGATCCTCAGCCGGCAGGGTGACCGGGGCGTGGCCGCGGGCGTCGCGATCAGCGTCGGAGTGGCCTGGTCCGCGGCCGCCATCGCGGTCGCCGTGCGGTGGGGGATGACCGGCGACTGGCCACTTTGGTAGGCGTTGGGTAGGCGTTCTGTTAACTCGTCGTTGCGTGGCGCACCCGGGCTTGACGAAGGGCGCCACCGCTCGGCATCCTCGCGGCATGGCCTGGACAGTGGAGCGGCTCGACCCCGACCGAAGCCGCCGCCGGCTCCAGCTCCTCGCGGAGCTCGCCAGCGCGAAGTCGGTGCGGGATCGCGAGCGCCCTCGGCGACTGCGCGGAGATCGGCTGCGGGAGCTGATCGCCACGCGCCGGCGCCTGGCGAGCTGAGCGGAGCCCTCGAGGCAATTCATCGGGGCGTTGTGCGGCCAGTCGCCGATCGGAGCGGCTACCGTCACGCGTAGCGGAAACAACGGCCGTGGGATGCCGCCGGCCCACGCGGTTGGTTAACACTGAGCTTGATGGTTCGCTCGCAAGCTCGCTCACTTGGGGGGACCGTGTCGTACTTCGCTGCTGCCGTCGCGCGCGGCTCGTCCGGTTGGGCCGCGTCCGAGCTCGATCTGACCGGTGCGGCCGACATCGACGAGGTCGTCGACCGGCTACGTGACGCCGACGCGGACGCCGACGTGGCGTTGCTGTTCGTCGAGTCCGACGACTCATACCTGGCCATCCTCCGCCTCGACCAGGGCGAGGATCTGCGCGTCTTCGGTTCCGACTCGGTGTTCGCCGAGGAGTCCCGGCTCGGCGCGCTGCTGCTCGGCGACGTGAAGGCGCCGGCGCTGGAGATCGACGAGGTGACCAACCCGCCGGCGGACACCGACGACGAGGCGGCGCCGCCGGCCGCCGAGCCCGACGTCGACCCGGTCGGCGACCCTGAGCTCCTCGCCGACCTGGGCGTCTCCGCACACCAGCTGCTCAGTCTCTGCGCGCACGAGGGCCTGCTGCCGGCCGACGTCACCGCGGAGATCTGCCAGGTCCTCGGCTGCGCCGACGAGGTCGAAGACCTGCGTGAGCAGTGATCGGCTCGCCCGCCACGAGGAGTGGATGCGGCGGGCGTTGGCCGTCGCCGGTGCGTCCGGTGCGGACATTCCGGTCGGTGCGGTCGTGTACGGGCCGGACGGCGCCGAACTGGGCGCCGGCCGCAACGAGCGGGAGCTGACCGGCGACCCGACCGCGCACGCCGAGGTGGTGGCGCTGCGCCGGGCCGCCGCGGCCGCGGGCTCGTGGCGGCTCGACGGGTGCTCGCTCGTCGTCACGCTCGAACCGTGCACGATGTGCGCCGGCGCGCTCGTGCTGGCCCGGGTGTCCACGTTGGTCTTCGGCGCGTGGGAGCCCAAGACCGGCGCCGTCGGGTCGCTCTGGGACGTCGTGCGCGACCGCCGCCTCAACCACCGCCCCGAGGTGTACCCGGGCGTGCTCGCAGCGGAGTGCGCGGAGCTGCTACGCGGCTTCTTCCGGCTTGAGTAGCGACGTGGCCACCTCGCGGGCCGACTCGGTCCACGCGGTCGGGCGCAGCGTCGCCTGGTCGAGCCGCACGATCGCCCGCTTGCCCTCGGCGTAGCAGGTGCGGCCGTCGCGGGAGAGGAAACGGAAGCCGTACAGCGCGCTCGTCTCGCCGAGCTTGTCGAGCCAGAAGTGGACGAGCACCTCGCCCCCACCCCGGATCGGCCGGTGGTACGTGATCGCGAACTCGCGCACCGCGTGGAAGAGGTCCGGCATGGACGGTCCGTTGTGGTCGTAGTAGTGGCCCCGCGCGGTCCAGTACGGGGTGATCGCCCGCTCCAGGAGCACCGCGTATCGCGCGTTGTGCACGATGCCCATCGCGTCGAGGTCGTCGAAGTAGATCGCGATCGGCTCGACGTGGCCGTAGTCCACGGTGCGATCCGCGAGTGCGGCGTGCGTCATCATTCCTCCGGCAGCAGGGTCGGGTCGGTGCACAGCCCGCGCAGCCGCTCCAGCACGGCCCGGCGGGCCAGCGGGTAGACGACTTGCGGCGAGAGCAGGCGAAACTGCATGACGGCGGCGACGCCGGCCGCCTCTATCTCGTATGCCAGCATGGCCACGTCGGTGTCCGCCCGCAGCTCGCCGAGCTCGATGGCCTGGCGGGCGAGCTTCTCCATGTACTGCATCCACTCGGCGTGGGTCTGGGCGATCCGCTCGTAGACGGGGCCGGAGCGGGCGTTGTACTCGAACTTGACGGTGGCGAAGAAGCAGCCGCCGGGCAGCGTGCTGGACGCGTAGAAGTCGAGCCGCGCCACGTGCAGCGTCCACAGCCGGCCCACGCCCCGCGGCACCGACCGGGCCGGCCCGATCACCTGCTCCTCCCACTGCTCGCGGGCCCGCTCGACGGTGGCGAGCTGGAGGTCCTGCTTGGAGCGCCAGTGGGCGAAGAGGCCAGACTTGCTGACGCCGAGCGCCTCGGCGAGCTGGCCGAGGGAGAGCCCGTCGAGGCCGTCTTGGGTGACGAGCGCGACCGCGGTGTCCAGCACCGCCGTGCGCGTCCGCTCGCCCCGGGCCACCCGGCCGTCGACCATCACCCGGCCAGCATATGAATAAGACCGACCGGTCGTAAATCTAATTTGCCGGAAGAGTGACCTGCACCACCAGGCCGCCGCCGTCCCGCGGGCTGGCGTGCACCTCACCGCCGTGAGCCCGCGCCACCGAACGCACGATCGACAGGCCCAGCCCCGTGCCGCGGGCCGACCCCACCCGGTCGGTCAGCCGCCGGAACGGCTCGAAGAGCCCCGGGACCTCGTACGCGCGCACGACCGGGCCGGTATTGGTCACGCTCAGGCGCGTGCGCGTGCCCTCCTGGGTACACGACACCTGCACCCAGCCGCCGGTCGCGTTGTAGCGCACGGCGTTGTCGACGAGATTCTGGGTCAGGCGTTCCAGCAGCACCGGGTCGCCGGAGGTCGGCGCCGGCAGCAGCTCGTGCCGTACCTCGACGCCGGGCGCGCGGGTCTGGTCCAGCACGTTGCCGGCCACGTCGGCCAGGTCGACCGGCACCGGGTCGACCACCGCCTGCTCCGAGCGGGCCATCGTCAGCAGGCCGTCGATCAGCCGCTCGTGGCGGGCGTTCACCTCCAGGAGCGTCGTGCCGAGCTGGTGCAGCCGCGGCGGCGCGTCCGGCTGGCCCATCGCCACCTCGAGCAGCGTGCGGTTGATCGCCAGCGGGGTGCGCAGTTCGTGCGAGGCGTTCGCCACGAAGCGCCGCTGCCCGTCGAACGACCTGTCCAGCCGTTCGAGCATGTCGTCGAACGTGTCGGCCAGCTCGCGCAGCTCGTCTCGCGGGCCGCCGAGCGCGATCCGTTCGTGGAGGTTGCGGTCGGCCACCCGGCGGGCGGTCTCGGTGATCCGTGTGATCGGCCGGAGGGTACGCCCGGCGGCCAGCCAGCCGAGCCACACGCCGAGGACCGCGAACCCGCCCAGCGCGAGCGAGCCGCGGCGCAGCAGCGAACCGAGTGTCTGTTCGCGCAGGTCGAGCTGGATCTGCTTGGCGAGCGCTTCCTTGCGTTCGATGGCCGCCTGGTCGGCGGGCGGCAGCGACTTCTTGATCGCCGCGGCGGCCTTGTCGTCGATCGGCTTTTGGAACCCGGTGAACTCGGTGTACACCACGCCGGGCTTGGGCTCCTGCTTTTCCAGCGCGGCGGCCAGCAGCAGATAGGTCACGGCGAGCAGGGCCGTGCCGGCGAGCAGGAAGAGGCCACCGTAGAGGGCGGTCAGGCGCATCCGGACCGTCCAACTCCCGCGGATGTTCATGGAATCTGGTACCCCACTCCTGGAACGGTCGCGACCACCGGCGGCGAGCCGAGCTTGCGACGCAGCGTCATGACCGTTACCCGCACGACGTTCGTGAACGGGTCGATGTTTTCGTCCCAGGCCCGCTCCAGGAGCTGCTCGGTGCTGACCACGGTTCCCTCGGCCCGCAGCAGCTCCTCCAGCACCGCGAACTCCTTGCGGGACAGCGGCACGAAGCGACCGTCGCGGAAGACCTCGCGGCGGGCCGGGTCGAGCGCGATGCCGGCGCGCTCCAGCCGTGGTGGTATCGCCGGGCGAGCCCGCCGCCCCAGGGCCCGCACCCGGGCCACCAGCTCGACGAAGGCGAACGGCTTGGGTAGGTAGTCGTCGGCGCCGAGCGCCAGGCCGGCCACCCGGTCGGGCACCTCGGCGGCCGCGGTGAGCATCAGCACCCGCGTCTCGCCGCCGGCCGCGACCACGGCCCGGCACACCTCGTCGCCGTGTACGAGCGGCAGGTCGCGGTCGAGCACCACCACGTCGTAGTCGTTGACGCCAAGCCTTTCCAGGGCGGCGTCGCCGTCGTACACCACGTCGACGGCCAGTGTTTCGCGCCGGAGCCCTTCGGCGATCGCGTCGGCCAGGAGCTCCTCGTCTTCCGCGACGAGTACCCGCACGCGCCAATGGTGCCCAACGCCCGGATAAGGACGCCATAAGCATTCGCGCTGATGACCGTCTTACGCCCGACGCGGTGGGATCCGGAACGACAGAGAGGAGTGTGCCGAGATGAGAAGGATGCTCACCGCCGTACCCCTGCTGCTGCTCGCCGCCATCACCGCGTGTAGCGGGGGTGGGGAGGAGGGGCCGGGCGTGGCGACCGTCGGCAACGTCGCCACGGCGTCGGCCAGCCCCGATCCGAGCGCGCCGGCCGCGGATGACGAGGAGCGCAAGCGCCAGTTCACGCAGTGCATGCGCGACGAAGGCATCGACATCGATGACGCGGAGGGGCCGGGACGGGGCGTCCGGGTCCAGGCCGAGAAGCAGAAGATGCAGCGGGCGATGGAGAAGTGCCGCAAGTACCTCCCGAACGGGGGCGAGCCGGAGAAGCCGTCGGCGGCGGACCTCGAGAAGCTGCGCGAGTACGCCAAGTGCATGCGCGAGAACGGCGTCCCCGCCTTCCCCGATCCCGACCCGGAAAGCGGGAGTTTCAAGAACGAGCTGGACAGCGGCATCACCAAGAAGGACATCGAGGCAGCCGACGAGAAGTGCCGGGACAAACTGCCGACCGGTGGCAGGAAGGGCGGCGGTAAGTGAAGCGCGGGGTGATCTTCTCCGGCGTGGCGTTGGTGGCGGTCGCGGCGGCGGGCGTCGCGGCCGCCGGATTCGGGGGCGGCCGAGCCGACGGCACGGAGGAGCCGAGCGCCCAGCCGGCCACCACCACCCAGGTGACCAGACAGACGCTCGTGAAGGCGACCACGGTCGAGGGCGAGCTGAGCCACGGTGACCCGGTGCCTCTCGCATCACAAGCGCAAGGAACGGTGACCTGGCTCCCCGGGGTCGGCGCGACCATCTCGCGCGGCCAGGCGCTGCTGCGCGCGGACGAGCGGCCGGTGGTGCTGCTCTACGGCGCGCTGCCGATCTACCGCCCGCTCGCGGCGGGCGTGGAGGGCGCGGACGTCACGCAGTTCGAGCGCAACCTGCGCGAGCTGGGCTACACCGGGTTCACGGTCGACGACGAGTACACGAGCTCGACGGCCAGCGCGGTCAAGCGCTGGCAGGACGACCTCGGCGTCACCGAGACCGGCACGGTCGACGCGTCGCTTGTCGTGGTCGCCTCGGGGGCGGTACGGGTGGCCGAACTGACCGCGCGGGTCGGTTCGCCGGCGGGCGGCGAGATGTACACGTTCACCGGCACCACCCGCATCATCACCGTGCCGGTGGACGCGGGTGAGGCGGGGTGGGCGGTCAAGAACGCCCCGGTCACCGTCACCCTCCCGGACGGCAAGGAGGTCGCCGGCAAGGTCGCCTCGGTCGGCACGGTGGCTACCGGCGACGACAGCGAGGACCAGGGGCCCAACTCCACCGGTACGGATGACGCCCAGATCCAGGTGACGGTGACGGTCGCCGACCAGCGAGCGCTCGGCTCGCTGGAGCAGACGCCGGTCGACGTCGCGTACGTGGCCGACGAGCGCGAGGACGTGCTGACCGTCCCGGTCGCCGCGCTGCTCGCGCTCGCCGAGGGCGGGTACGGCCTGGAGGTCGTCGAGAACGGCGCCAGCCGGTACGTCGCCGTGGACACGGGACTCTTCGCCGACGGCCGGGTCGAGGTCAGCGGCGGCGGGCTGGCCGAGGGCATGACAGTGGGTCTACCGAAATGATCGAGCTGGACGGGGTTTCCAAGGTCTATCCGGGTGGCGTGACCGCGCTCGACAGCGTCTCTCTCGGCATCGCGACCGGCGAGATGGTGGCGATCGTCGGGCCGTCCGGCTCGGGCAAGTCGACCATGCTGCACGTGATCGGCACGCTCGACCGGCCCACTTCCGGGCGGGTACACATCGACGGGCACGACCTGGCCGGGTTGTCCGACCGGCAGGTGTCCGCGCTGCGCACGTACCGGATCGGGTTCGTCTTCCAGCAGTTCCACCTCGCGGCCGGCGTGCCCGCGGTGGACAACGTGGCCGACGGCCTGCTCTATGCCGGCGTGCCGCTGCGCAAGCGGCGGCGGCACGCCCGGACGGCGCTGGAGCGGGTGGGTCTCGCGCACCGGCTCGACCACCGCCCGCACCAGCTCTCCGGCGGTGAGAAGCAGCGGGTCGCGATCGCCCGTGCGGTGGTGGGGGAGCCGGCGCTGCTGCTTGCCGACGAGCCGACCGGCAACCTCGACTCGGCCTCGGGCGCCGCGGTGATGTCGGTGCTCCGCGATCTCCACGACACGGGTACGACGGTCGTGGTGATCACCCACGACCGGGACATCGCGGGCGCGCTGCCCCGCCAGGTGCACATGCGCGACGGGAAGGTCGTGCCGTGAGGCCGGCGAGGCTGAGCCCGGCCGACGTGGTCCGCGTCGGCGCGGCGGGGCTGCGCGCCCGGCCGCTGCGGGTGTTCCTCTCCGCGCTGGGCATCGCGATCGGCATCGCCGCGATGATCTCCGTGGTCGGCGTCTCGGCGTCGTCCCGGGCCGAGCTGGACCGCACGCTCGATCGGCTCGGCACCAACCTGCTGACGGTCGGCCCGGGCGAGACGCTCTTCGGTGACGCCTCCCGCCTGCCCAAGGAGTCGCTGGCCATGGTCGACCGGATCGGGCCGGTGGAGTCGGTGAGCGCGGTGGGGCGGGTACCGGACGTGGCCGTGTACCGCAACGACCACATCCCGCGCGGCCAGACCGGCAGCATCGCGGTGGTGGCCGCGCGGCTCGACCTGCTCGACACGGTCGCCGCCGAGGTGGCGACCGGCACCTGGCTGACCTCGGCGACCTCCGAATACCCGGGCGTGGTGCTCGGCGCGGTGGCCGCCCGCCGGCTGGACATCCGCGCGGCCGGCGTACGGGTGTGGTTGGGCGGCACGTGGTTCAGCGTGGTCGGCATCCTGCGGCCCGGGCAGCTCGCGCCCGAGCTGGACCAGTCGGCGATGGTCGGTTGGCCGGCCGCGGAGGAGCACCTGGCCTTCGACGGCCATCCGACGATGATCTACACGCGGTCGCGGGAGTCGGCGGTCGAGGACGTGCGGGCGGTGCTCGCCGCGACGGCCAATCCCGAGCAGCCCAACGAGGTCAAGGTATCCCGCCCGTCCGACGCGCTGGAGGCCCAGCGGGCCACCGACGCCACGCTCAACGCGCTGCTGCTCGGCCTCGGCGCGGTGGCGCTGCTGGTCGGCGGCGTGGGCGTGGCCAACACGATGGTGATCTCCGTGCTGGAGCGGCGGGCCGAGATCGGGCTGCGGCGGTCGCTCGGCGCGACGCGGGGGCAGGTCCGCCTCCAGTTCCTGGCCGAGTCGCTGCTGCTGTCCGCGCTCGGCGGCCTCGGCGGCGTGACGCTCGGCGTCGCAGTCACCGCGATCTATGCGGCGACACAGGGCTGGCCCACCGTGGTGCCGCCGCTGGCCACCGCCGGTGGGGTGCTGGCGACGCTGTTCATCGGCGCGATCGCCGGCCTGTACCCGGCGGTGCGCGCCGCCCGCCTCTCACCCACCGAGGCGCTGGCCGCGCCGTGATGCGGCGCGTGCGGCCTGCCTCTCACTCACCGAGGCGCTGGCCGCGCCGTGATCAGGCGTGCTGGGGGAGGGCGACGGTGATTTCCAGGCCGCCGCCCTCCCGCGGCTCGGCGCGTACCGTGCCGCCGTGGGCCATCGCCACCGCGCGGACGATCGACAGGCCCAGGCCGAAGCCACGGCCGCCGTCCACCCGCTCGCGGTGGAGCCGCCGGAACGGCTGGAAGAGGGTCTCGACCTCGTACGCTGGCACGACCGGGCCGGTATTGGTGACGGTGAGCACGGCCCACCCGTTCGCCGCCTGGGTGGTGATTGCCAGCCAGCCGCCCGGGGCGTTGTGGCGCACGGCGTTCTCGACGAGGTTTTGCACCAGCCGCTCCAGCAGGATCGGGTCGCCGCGCGTGGGCGCCGGGGCGAGCTGGCGCACCACCTCCAGCTCGGGTGCCTTGGCCTGGTCGAGCACGAAGTCCGCCACCTCGCACAGGTCGACGGGCGAGTGCTCGGCCACCTCGTTTTCCGCGTCGGCGAGCGTGAGCAGGCCGTCGATCAGCCGCTCGTGGCGCTCGTTGACGGTCAGCAGCGACTCGCCGAGCTGCTTGGTCTCGGCCGCCGCGCCGGGTCGGGTGACCGCCAGCTCCACGAGCGCCCGGTTGAGCGCGAGCGGCGTGCGCAGCTCGTGCGACGCGTTGGCCACGAAGCGCCGCTGTCCGTCGAAGGAGCGGTCCAGCCGCTCGAGCATCACGTTGAAGGTCTCGGCAAGCTCCTTGACCTCGTCGCGCGGCCCGGCGAGCGCGATCCGCTCGTGCAGTGCCGCACGGGCGCCGTCGGCGCCGGCGATGCGGCGGGCCGTGTCGGTGATCCGGTGCAGCGGCTGGAGCGCCCGCCCGGCCACCAGCCAGCCGAACGCGCCGGCGACGACACCCACGCCCAGCAGGGCTATGCCGCCCTGGGTGAGCAGCGAGTTGAGCGCGTCCGCGCGGAGCTGCTCCCGCTCGGCCTGTGCGTTGAGGATCGCCTGCTTGATCACCTCAGGGTTGCCGAACCTCTCGAACACCTGCTCGTTGCGCAGCGCGAGGTCGCCGGGGTCGGTGAGGTTGCGGTCGAGGCGCTGCGCCATCAGCAGGTACGTCACGCCGAGCAGCACCGCGCCGGCGAGGAAGAAGAGCCCGCCGTAGAGCACCGTCAGCCGTACCCGGATCGTCCATCGGTTCATGGCACTCGGTACCCCACTCCCGGTACGGTCTCCACCACCTGCGGTTCGCCCAGCTTGCGGCGCAGCTTCATCACCGTGACCCGCACGACGTTGGTGAACGGGTCGATGTGCTCGTCCCAGGCCTTCTCCAGCAGCTGCTCGGCGGAGACGACCGCGCCGCCGGCCCGCATCAGCTCGCTCAGCACCGCGAACTCCTTGTTGGCCAGCGGCACGAAGCGCCCGTCCCGGAAGACCTCGCGCCGGGCCGGGTCGAGCCGGATGCCGGCGCGTTCCAGCACCGGTGGCACGGCCGGGCGGGCCCGCCGGCCGAGCGCGTGCACGCGTGCCGACAGCTCGGCGAACGCGAACGGCTTGGTCAGGTAGTCGTCGGCGCCGATGCCCAGGCCGGCGACCCGGTCGCGGATGCCGGCGGCGGCGGTCAGCATGAGCACCCGGGCCGCCGCGCCGGACTCGACGATCGCGCGGCACACCTCGTCTCCGTGCACCACGGGCAGGTCCCGATCGAGTACGACCACGTCGTACTCGTTGACGCCGAACCGCTCCAGGGCGGCTTCGCCGTCGTAGACGACGTCGACCGCGAACGCCTCCCGCCGCAGCCACTCGGCGACCGCGTCGGCCAACACCTTCTCGTCTTCGACCACCAGGATCCGCACCCCACCATGGTCACTCGGCGGCGGATAACGCCGGCGTTAACTCGCGGCGTTACGGCGTGGTTATGGGCGAGTCGCTTCACTTCCGGGACATGAGAAGACTCGTGGTAGTCGCGTTCGCGGCGGTGCTGGTGGCCGGATGCGGCGGGACGGACAGCGACGACGGCATAGCGACCGCGTCCAACGGTGGGGCCAGCCCCACGGCGAGCGCCAGCGCGAGCGCGGACAGCGCCGACCAGAACCGCAAGTTCGCCCAATGCATGCGGGACAACGGCGTACCCGACTTCCCCGATCCGGGCCCGGACGGCACCTTCGGCGGCGGAAACCCCCAGGCGATGCGTGCGGTACTCGACTCGGACAAGGGGCGGGCGGCGCTCGACAAGTGCCGCGACCTGGCGCCCAACGGGGGTGAACGGCGGGATCTGGACCCCGCGCAGCAGGAGCAGCTGCGGCAGTGGGCGCAGTGCATGCGTGACAACGGCGTCGACGTACCGGATCCGGACCCCAACAGCGGCTCGCTCTTCGGCGGCGGCGGGGAGCTCCCGTTCGACATGGACGACCCCAAGTTCCAGAAGGCCATGGAGGCCTGCCAGGACAAGTTCACATTCCGGCAAGGGCAGGGCTCATGAGGCGCGGTGCCGTGCTGGGAGCCGGGGGCCTGGTGCTCGTGGTCGCGGCCGGCGCCGCCGCCACGGTCGGTTTCGGTGGCGCCGACGCGTCGACACCCGAGCGCAGCGCCCAACCACCCGCCACCGCGAAGGTCACCCGCGCCACCCTCACCCAGACCGAGACGGTGGACGGCACCCTCGGGTACGGCGACGCGACGGCGCTCAAGGCGCGCGGGTCGGGCGGGACGCTCACCTGGCTGCCGGCCGAGGGCGCGGTGGTGAGCCGGGGCAAACCACTGTACGAAGTGGACGGCGACCCCGTGGTACTCCTCTATGGAGCGTCGCCGCTCTACCGCACGCTCTCGGCCGGCGTCGAGGGCGCGGACGTCAAGCTCTTCGAGCAGAACCTTTCTGCGCTCGGCTACGACGGGTTCACCGTGGACGACGAGTACACGTCGTCCACAGCGGACGCGGTCGAGGAGTGGCAGGAAGACCTGGGCATCTCGTCCACGGGCGCCGTCGGAGTCGGACAGGTCGCGGTCGCACCCGGCCAGCTCCGTGTCGCTGACCTCCAGCTCAGCACCGGCGATCCGGCGAACGGACCCGTGTTCACCTATACCGGCACCACGCGGGTGGTCACCGTGGACCTGGAGGTGGACAAACAGCAGCTGGTGAAGAAGGGCACCGCGGCCACCGTCGAGCTGCCGGACGGCAAGCGCGTGCAGGGCAAGGTTTCCGAGGTCGGCACCGTGGCGGCCACGACGAAGGTCGGCGACGACGAGACCACCACCCTCGACGTGACCGTCACCGTCGCCGACCAGAAGGCACTAGGCACGCTCGACGAGGCGCCGGTCGACGTGATCCTCCAGGCCGAGCAGCGCAAGGACGTCCTCACCGTGCCGCTCAACGCCCTGGTCGCCCTCGCCGAAGGCGGGTACGGCGTGCAGGTGGTGGAGGGCGCCACGACGCGGTACGTGGCCGTCGACACCGGCATGTTCGCCGGCGGCAAGGTGGAGGTCACCGGCGCCGGTCTGACCGAAGGGCTGGTCGTGGGGGTTCCCAAGTGATCTTTTTGGAGCGGGTCTCCAAGACCTACCCGGGCGGCGTGACCGCGCTCCGCGACGCCTCCCTCTCGATCGCCGCGGGCGAGCTCGTCGCGATCGTCGGGCCGTCAGGGTCGGGAAAATCTACGATGCTCCACCTGATCGGCACCCTCGACCGCCCGTCGTCCGGCCAGGTCACCATCGACGGGTACGACGTGTCCGTGCTGTCCGACCGGTCGCTTTCCGCGTTGCGTTCGACCCGGATCGGGTTTGTCTTCCAGCAGTTCCATCTGGCCGCCGGTGTGCCGGTGGTGGACAACGTGGCCGACGGCCTGCTCTACGCCGGCGTGCCGCTGCGGGAGCGGCGGCGGCGCGCCCGCGCCGCGCTGGAGCGGGTCGGGCTCGGGCACCGCCTGGACCACCGGCCTCACGAGCTGTCCGGCGGGGAACGGCAACGGGTGGCGGTCGCGCGGGCGGTGGTGGGGGAGCCGCCGATCCTGCTGGCCGACGAGCCGACCGGCAACCTCGACTCGGCGTCCGGCGCGGCGGTGATGGCATTGCTGCACGACCTGCACGCCAGCGGTACGACCGTCGTCGTGATCACCCACGACCTGGACATCGCCGCCTCGCTGCCCCGGCAGGTGCGCATGCGCGACGGGCAGGTGCTGTCGTGAAGCCGGCGCGACTGTCCCCTATGGACGTCGTGCGGGTGGGCGCGTCCGGACTCCGGTCCCGGCCGCTGCGGGTGTTTCTGTCCGCGCTGGGCATCGCGATCGGGATTGCCGCGATGCTTGCCGTCGTGGGCATCTCCACGTCGTCCCGCGCCGAGCTCGACCGCACCCTGGACAAGCTCGGCACCAACCTGCTCACCGTCGGCCCCGGACAGACCTTCTTCGGCGAGGAGTCGCACCTGCCGGAGGAGGCGATCGGCATGATCGACCGGATCGGCCCGGTCGAGTCCGTCAGCGCCACCGGCAACGTCGACGCCAAGGTCTACCGCACCGACCAGATCCCCACCGCCGAGTCCGGCGGGATCGGGGTACGCGCCGCTCGTACCGACCTGCCCGGCACGGTGGGCGCCACGATGGCGAGCGGCACGTGGCTGAACGACCGCACCGCCGAGTACCCCGCCGTCGTACTCGGCTCGACCGCGGCCGACCGGCTCGGTGTCGCCCTGGCCGGACCGTCGGTGCAGGTGTGGCTCGGCGAGCGGTGGTTCACGGTGGTCGGTGTGCTCGCCCCGGTGCCGCTGGCCGCCGAGCTCGACACGGCCGCGCTGGTCGGCTGGTCGGTGGCCACGTCGGAGCTCGGCTTCGACGGGTACGCCACCACCGTCTACACCCGCACGACCGAGTCCTCGGTGGAGGCTGTCCAGGGCGTGCTCGCGGCCACCGCCAACCCGGAAAACCCCAACGAGGTCGAGGTGTCCCGCCCGTCCGACGCGCTGGCCGCCAAGCAGGCGACCGACGAAGCCCTGAACGGCCTGCTACTCGGCCTCGGCGCGGTCGCCTTGCTGGTCGGCGGCGTCGGCGTGGCCAACACCATGGTCATCTCGGTGCTCGAACGGCGCGCCGAGATCGGTCTGCGCCGCTCGCTGGGCGCCACCCGGGGCCAGATCCGCCTCCAGTTTCTGGCCGAGTCGCTGCTGCTGTCGGCGCTCGGCGGCCTCGCGGGCGTACTGGTCGGCATCGGCGTGACCGGCGTGTACTCCTGGACCCAGGAGTGGCCCACGGTGGTCCCCGCCTGGGCGATGGGAGGCGGCCTGGTCGCCACCCTGCTGATCGGCGCCGTGGCCGGCCTCTACCCGGCTGTCCGCGCCTCCCGCCTGGCCCCCACGGAGGCCCTCGCGACCCCTTAGGCGATCGCGGTGTCCAGGGCGATCTCGACCATCTCGGCGAACGTACGCTCGCGCTCCTCGGCGGTCGTGCGTTCGCCGGTCTTGATGTGGTCGCTCACCGTCAGCACCGTCAGCGCCCGGGCCTTGAACCTCGCCGCGATCGTGTACAGCGCGGCGGACTCCATCTCCACGGCCAGCACGCCGTAGTCGGCGAGGGTGTCGTAGAGGTCGGGGCGGTCGGTGTAGAAGGCGTCGGCGGCGAGAATCGGCCCCACGTGCATCTGGACGCCCCGCCGCTCGGCCACGTCCACAGCGGTGCGGAGCAGGCCGAAGTCCGCCACCGGGGCGTAGTCGATCAGGCCGTCGAAGCGCATCCGGTTCATGTTCGAGTCGGTCGAGGACCCGATCGCCGCGACCACGTCCCGCAGCTTCAGCGACTCGGTGAGCGCGCCGCACGACCCGACCCGGATGAGGGTCTTGACGCCGTACTCGTTGATCAGCTCGTGGGCGTAGATCGACGCGGACGGCATGCCCATGCCCGACCCCTGCACCGACACGCGGACCCCTTGGTAGGTCCCGGTGAAGCCGAACATGTTGCGGACCGTCGAGTAGCACTTGGCGTCCTCGAGGTAGTGCTCCGCGATCCACTTGGCCCGCAGCGGATCCCCCGGCATCAGGACCCGCTCCGCGATCTCGCCCGGCTTGGCGCCGATGTGCGTACTCATGACCGCGATCCTGCCAGGCGGCATGCCCCCGAGGAGCGACCCCCACCGGTCGGGTACCCTTCTCGGCGGTGGTGTGTCCGAGTGGCCTAAGGAGCACGCCTCGAAAGCGTGTGAGGGTGCAAGCCCTCCGCGGGTTCAAATCCCGCCGCCACCGCTCCCAAGCAGGCAGAGTGCCTGGCTGGCGCTCGCAAACCAGCCAGGCGTTTGTGCCATGTGGGTTCAGTTGTGCCCGCGCGAGGCCTGGTGAGGCCCCTGGCGGCACTTCGTCGCCGTCCGTTAGGTCGGCGTTCGAGCGCCAGAGCAAGCCGCCGACTCGGTTGGCGACCTTCTGCCGTACATGCCTCCGGACGTTGGCACCGTACAGCCCGCAGCGTTACGGGGGCCGCCCCACCCGTGTATCGAAATGACGGCAGTATCGGCAACGTATATGGAAAGCCGTACCGAAACGCGACACGCGACGTTCGTAGTGGTGGATAAGCGGCAGGCCGCTTTAGATTTGAAGACAGGCGGGCCTACAGCATCACCTAGCGCCCGCGAATACGTTTTCCAAGGTCGGAGTCCGGGTTAAGGACAGCGTCGCAAACGCGGTGTCCGGAGTCTTTTGCGCCGCCCGCGAACGAAAGCCCGCCGCTTGCGGTTCGCTTAGCTGCGACGCCCTCCCAATACTTCTCTTCACGCTCCCATCGAACCTGCCGGAGGAGCGAGTGAAGTTGGTCGCTCGTAAGTCGCGGCTGTTCTCTCGTCCAGCTGGTCGTCCGATGTGCGGCTGCTCCCACACCAGCGAGGATCGCGGGGGCGGTCAAGGCGGAGCGCGTTGCCAGGTCATCGGAAAAGGCTCGGACGAGACTGGAGACGGTGGATGAGACTTCGTTGAGCGCAATCTGAGGCTCAATATCAGCGAGATCAGACTTTTCGATCGTTCCCGAGGTTGCCTCTATGCCCGGTTTGCCGAAGAGTACCGTTACGCAGAGGGATCGAAGCCCAGAAAGCGTCATCCACTCTGGATCACTCTGCCCTAGTTGGCGTTTGCGTGAGTTCACGAAATGGCTGAAGCTCTCACTCTTGCCGCCAACCGATACCTCCGTAATCGACAGAACGCGTTGAGCAATCGTCGTGCCGAAATCGCGCTGGTCCATCGAGAGAGCTAGGGTCTTGGCGACTGACACGCCGAACAAGTTCCGGTCATGGAAGATCTGTCGAGCATCGCTGGTTGTTATGTCCCAGTAGATCTCGAAGGCAACAGGGGTCCGGCCAATGGTCGCCTCGTCCAGATCGAATGCTGCTGGGTCGTTCATGATCGCGTGCATTGCGGCAACCTGGGTTTCGCCATCGATGGCTACGATAGGGACCCCCAGTGGCAACGATGCGACGCCGTCCGGCCCGGGTTCTAGCGGTCGCGAAGACCAGAGGCAGATTGGAGGCGAGGACCATGCTTTGTCGAGTTCACCCCGCAGCCCCGCGGCAATGTAGGCGGCGTACGGCTTCACGTTCTTGCCTTTTGCGGTGCCCTTCAGCAGGCGCTGGACTTCGGATCGCAGCTCCGCATGCTCCCGTAGCTTGCGGTCGCTCCGGAGGGCCGTCGCGTTCTCCTCCCTGACAGGGTCCGGGACGAGCGTAAGGAGCGTGCCCCAGGTCATCACCCCCACCGCAGCGTATTGACGGAACGGCATCAGCCGGATCGGCACGCCCTCCAGTACACCAAACGTCACCCTTTGCTCCTCACCGTGTGGTCTGTAGCGCGGACATTACGTTGGAGTGGTTCATCACCGCAACCCCCGCAGTTACCTGAACTGGAACTGCGGGAGAACCAGTACGCGCGCACGCGGTGCCGCAATGCTTCAGCGGCCTCCCCGCGGGCGCCGCCGAAGGAGATGCGTCCCTGGTGGAAGCACGTCAGTGGCAGCACCGCAGAGACGTCAGCTCCGCTTCAAGCTCTTGGCTCGGGCAACGCGGCAACGGGAGCGGCCGCGCCGAACCGGACCAGCCGGCGCCTGCTCCTGGACAGTCTCAGTTGTCGTCTCATTCGAGGGGGAACCAGGTTGTGTGGCGGCCTACCCAAGATTGTCTGTTGCCTGGTACGCACGGCGCCGGTCGCGGTGTGCGTCTGGCGACTCCAATGAGCCGCTGGGCCTTCGCTTATCCCATGGTCACCAGGCGGGACCAACCGGCCTCATCGTCACCTGCGAGCAGGTGCACGTCGACACTGCGGCAGACTTGGAACCAGGTCGGGTCTGTGACTCGGCTAACGACCAGCACCGCCGTGGCAGGGCAACGTTGGGCAGTGACACGGTGCCGATACTCGATCACTTGGCCGAGTCCGAGCCTCAGCTGATTGATGTCGTTACCGCCGCTACAGCTTTTGACTTCGGCGATCATCTGGAAGCCCGCCGGACTTTGCCAGGCGATGTCTACAGGTGGGTCGACCAGCTCGCCCGCGAGGATCCCACGGCCGTTTAGATAGTCGATGAGCCGCCGGCAGAGGGCGTCGTGCTCCATCAGAGCGGCTTCCTTCGCCTCTGGGCTCGTTGCTTGCATGGATGGGTAAAGGCCTTCGGCGGGCTTGCCGCGATAGGAGCGATCGAAGCCGGGACCGGCCGTCCCCTCTGCCTTCCGGTCGTCACGCGATGCTTCGCCCAACAGCCGCAAACGGATCTGGGCGGCCTCGGCATGCATCTCTACTGGACGGGCCTGGAAGTCCTCGAACACCTCGTGGTCCAGCCGGTTGCCATTGCTGCGTGGATCGACGATGTTCAGCGTTTTGCGGGCAACTCCTGCAGGATTTCGGAAGTCGGGGTGCTTACGACCTGGGTGGATCGCGGAGCTTTGTAGCAGCGCCGACAGCTCTTTGACTCGTGCCTCGTCTGCCCCAAGCTGTCGCCCTCCGTTTTGGACGACGAGCTCGCAAGCGAGGAGGATCTCTTCGCGGGTCCAATCAGGTCTGGGCAGACTCACGACGCGAAATCCGAGTTTCTGAAGCAGCCGAGCAACGGCTGCTTCCGCGCCCTTGAGATCCGCGCGGGTCAGAGGCTGACCCTCGCTCCGTTCGTGAGCCACGCTCATGATCGCCCCCACGTCGTACAACTTGTCTTCGTGATCCAAGAAGTAGGCATAGCTTGTGCCGAAGTGGGCGGCCTTAAGAAAGGCGCGGCGGCCGAGGTCATCGCATTGTGCGATCGCGGCCAAGACGTTGGCTTGCGTCACGGCGTCGAGGTTCACGGTGAGACGGTACGACGGCCGTATGACCAGTCTTGGCGGACCGCCCCCAACCCGACGGTGTCCCCAGGTTGTCCACAGGCTGTGGATAGCACGTGTGTACGAGTGGGTGGGCCAAGCGAAAGGCCCGGCAGCCATGACAGCGACCGGGCCTTCGAGGGTGGCGGAGGATACGAGATTCGAACTCGTGAGGGGTTGCCCCCAACACGCTTTCCAAGCGTGCGCCCTAGGCCTCTAGGCGAATCCTCCGCCGGACAGAGTACAGGCATACCCCGCCGGGGGACGAAGCAGGCGCACGGCGCACCGCCCGCCCCGGGTCCCGGCCTTCCGGGCGCGGCCCGGTAGACTTGGCGGCGCCCCTCGTGCGGCGTCATCCTGTGAACCTCCCCAGGGCCGGAAGGCAGCAAGGATAAGCGGGCTCTGACGGGTGCACGGGGGGCCTCTTCATGGTCAGAGCGGCCCAAGAGGTCAAAGCGGCCCCCGAGAGGTCGAAGCGGCCCAAGAGGTCAAAGCGACCCCCATGAGGTCGAAGTGGCCGCCAGAAGCACCCGGCCGAGTGTCGTACCCCGCTGGCAAGCTCCCCGGCAGGCGGGGAGAATGGCGCGGTCGAGAGGAGGCGGCGAGAGTGGCACTGGCGCTCTACCGCAAGTACCGGCCCCGCACGTTCGCAGAGGTCATCGGGCAGGAGCACGTCACCGAGCCGCTGTCGCAGGCGTTGCGGAGCGGGCGGCTGCACCACGCCTACCTGTTCTCGGGGCCGCGCGGGTGTGGCAAGACCTCGAGTGCCCGCATCCTGGCCCGCTCGCTCAACTGCGAGCGCGGGCCCACGCCGGAGCCGTGCGGCCAGTGCGACTCGTGCAAGTCGCTGGCCAACGACGGGTCCGGGTCGATCGACGTCATCGAGATCGACGCGGCCAGCCACGGTGGTGTCGACGACGCGCGTGAGCTGCGGGAGCGGGCGTTCTTCGCGCCGGCGACCAGCCGATACAAGATCTACGTGATCGACGAGGCGCACATGGTCTCGTCGGCGGGCTTCAACGCGCTGCTCAAGCTGGTCGAGGAGCCGCCCGACTACGTCAAGTTCATCTTCGCGACCACCGAGCCGGAGAAGGTGCTCGGGACGATCAAGTCGCGTACGCATCATTACCCCTTCCGGCTGATCCCGCCCGGGGTGTTGCGTCCTTATCTCGAGCAGCTGTGCGCGGCCGAGAGCGCCAAGGTCGAGTCGGCGGTGTTCCCGCTGGTGGTGCGGGCCGGTGGGGGCAGCGCACGTGACACGCTCTCGGTGCTCGACCAGCTGATCGCCGGCGCCGGTCCGGAGGGTGTGACCTACGCGCGGGCGGTCGCGCTGCTAGGTGTGACCGACGTGGCCCTGATCGACGAGATGTGCGACGCGCTGGCGGCCGGGGATGGCGCCGCTGCCTACGGCACGATCGACCGGGTGGCGGAGGCGGGGCACGACCCGCGGCGGTTCGCGTCCGATCTGCTGGAGCGGCTGCGCGACCTGATCGTGCTTCAGCAGGTGCCCGATGCCGCGACCAAGGGGCTGATCGACGGGCCCAGCGACCAGATCGAGCGGATGGTGGCGCAGTCGGCGCGGCTCGGTCCGGCGACGCTCTCGCGATGCGCCGACATTGTCCACAACGGACTTGTGGAGATGCGCGGCACCACCGCGCCGCGGCTTCTGCTTGAGCTGATCACCGCGCGCATGCTGCTGCCGGGGGCCGACAAGACCGAAGACCTGCTCCAGCGCCTGGAGCGGGTGGAGCGCGGGGTCACTGTCCCAGTGGAAGCGGCGCGGCCGCAGCCCCAAGCGCGAGCCTCAGCGCCACCCGCGCCGGCCGCGACGCCACCCGCGCCGGCCGCCGCGCCACCCGCGCCGGCCGCGACGCCACCCGCGCCGGCCTCAGCGCCACCCGCGCCGGCCTCAGCGCCACCCGCGCCGGCCGCCACGCCACCCGCGCCGACCGCGACGCCACCCGCGCCGGCCGCCACGCCGAGCGCGACGCCACCCCGGCCAGCCGCCGCGCCGACCGCGACGGCACCCGTGCCAGCCGCAACCCCAACCGGGCCCGCCGCCACACCACCCCGGTCAGAAGCCACCCCACCAGCGCGAGAGGTGGAAAGGCCTCTGGCGGTCATGGACGACCCGGCCACGCCCGAGCCGGAGCGTCCGGGCAGCAGCCCGCCCGCCCAGCTCGACGTCGCCGGCGTGCGCCGGGCGTGGGACGAGATCCTCGGCATGGTCAATAGCCGTAAGAAGCGGATCGCCGCGCTCGCCCGCAATGCGACGGTGCGCGACCTCGACGGTGACGTGCTGGTGTTGACGTTCCAGTCGTCGGCGCTCGCGTCGATGATGGCCAAGGAAACCAGCGTGCTCAGCGATGCCATCTACGAGGTGCTCGGCGTCCGCTGGGAGCTGCGCTGCGAGGTCGCCGGCGATTCGCGCCCCGCCGCCGCGCCGCAGCCCACTCGACCCGCCGCACCCGTGGACCAAAAACCAGCCCCAGCCCCAAAGCCCGCCCAGACCGAAGAGTGGCCCGAGCCGGCGCGCCCCGGGGGCGGAGCCGCCAAAGCCGACAACGCGCCGGAGGCGCCGTCGCCCGCGGCACGGGCGGAGTCCAACGGGCTCGCCGCGGCACGCGCCGCGGCGGCGGGACGTGGCGCGCGTACCCCTGCGGCTCCGACGGCCGACACCACCTGGGCGGGTGAGCCTCCCTACGACCCGGATTACGACAGCCCACGGCCGGGCGCCGCGGCAGTGAGCGCGCCCCCGGCGGCGGCCGCGTACGAGGGTTTCGACCCCGGCGACGAGCCGACCGACGAGGTCGTCGACGAGCGCACCGCCCGCCAGAGCAGTGAGCAGCAGGCCATGCAGTTGTTACAGCAGACCTTCGGCGCCGAAAAGATCGGCGAGGTCTAGAGCCCGCCGCCACGAGGCGGCCGCGGGCCGCATTAGGCTGACACGCAGTCGAACACACGAGGAGACGGCGATGCGTCCCGGTGGACAGCCCAACCTGCAACAGCTAATGCAGCAGGCGCAGAAGATGCAGCAGCAGCTCGCCGAGGCACAGGCGGAGCTGGCCGAGGCCGAGGTGACGGGCACCGCCGGCGGTGGCCTGGTGACCGTCACGATCGCCGGTTCCGGTGAGGTCAAGTCGGTGAAGATCGACCCCAAGGCGGTCGACCCCGACGACGTCGAGACGCTCGAAGATCTCGTGCTGGCGGCTCTGCACAGCGCCAATGACGCGGTGCGCAAGCTGACCGAGCAGAAGATGGGACCGGTCGCGGGCGGCATGGGCGGCCTCGGCCTGCCGGGCTTTTAAGACCAGGGCAGCATGTACGAAGGCGCTATCCAGGACCTGATCGACGAGTTGGGTCGGCTCCCCGGCGTGGGTCCGAAGAGTGCCCAGCGGATCGCGTTTCACATCCTCTCCGCCGATCCGGCGGACGTCACCCGCCTGGCCACCGCGCTGCGGAAGGTCAAGGAGCTCGTGCGCTTCTGCACGACCTGTTACAACGTGGCCGAGTCCGAGCAGTGCCGGATCTGCCGCGACCCGCGCCGCACCGACGAGGTGCTGTGCGTGGTCGAGGAGCCCAAAGACGTGGTGGCGATCGAGCGGACCGGTGAGTTCCGCGGGCGCTACCACGTGCTCGGCGGGGCGATCAATCCGCTGGAGGGCATCGGTCCGGACAACCTGCGCATCCGCGAGCTGATGGCGCGGCTGAGCAGTGGCGAGGTCAAGGAGCTGATCCTCGCCACCGACCCCAACACCGAGGGCGAGGCGACGGCCACCTACCTCGCGCTGATGGTCAAGCCGATGGGCATCTCGGTCACCCGGCTCGCGAGCGGCCTCCCGGTCGGTGGCGACCTCGAGTACGCAGACGAGATCACTCTGGGCCGAGCATTCGAAGGGCGCCGCGCCATCTGACACCCCCGCTGCGCCATCTCGCACCGTGCCGCGCCATCTGACACCGCGCCGCCGAAACGCTTTCGGCATGTAACAACTTGGCATCGAGTAAACCAGGACAAACGGCCCGTTTGCTTACACGATGTCGATCTTCTGTGCGTCGAGCGTGGCCGCAAGGACACGATCCGGTACCAACCCCTTATCGGCTGGTTTCCGGCTAGTGAGACAGCCCGCTAGTGTCGCGCCATCGGTGACCCCCGTCACCGCGTATGTCCGTACCCCAAGGACGAGGTGAAGCACCATGCGTGCAGCAAGGCCCAAGGCCGCTATCGCGGTCGTTGCGGTCGCGGCCCTCGCGGTAGCCGGCTGTGCCGAGAGCGATCGCGGCGATGAGGGCTCTGGCCAGAGCACCAAAGACACCCTGGTCTTCGGCACCGCCGGAGATCCCAAGGTGCTCGACCCGGCCCTCGCCAGCGACGGTGAGTCGCTGCGTGTCGCCCGCCAGATGTACGAGACCCTGGTCAAGCCCGAGGAGGGCGGCACGAAGGTCACCCCCGGTCTGGCCGAGAGTTGGACGCCGGACTCCACCGGCACCGTCTGGACCTTCAAGCTCCGGTCCGGGGTGAAGTTCCACGATGGTACGGACTTCAATGCCGAGGCCGTCTGCGTCAACTTCAACCGGTGGTACAACTCCACGGGCCTGATGCAGAGCGCGGACGTCACCGCCTACTGGCAGGACGTCATGGGCGGCTTCGCCAAGAACGAAAACCCCGACCTTCCGCCGAGCCTCTTCAAGTCGTGCACGGCCAAGGACGCGACGACCGTCGACCTCGCGTTCACGGCGGTGTCCAGCAAGATCCCGGCCGCCCTGATGCTGCCCTCGTTCTCGATCAGCAGCCCGAAGGCGCTCCAGGAGTTCGACGCCAGCAACATCAGCGGCACCGCCGACGACATCAAGTACCCGTCGTACGCGACCGAGCACCCGACCGGCACCGGGCCGTTCAAGTTCAAGTCGTGGAACGTCGCGGACAAGACGCTGACGATCGAGCGCAACGACGACTACTGGGGCACCAAGGCGAAGCTCAAGACGCTGGTCTTCCGCACGATCTCCGACGAAAACGCGCGCAAGCAGGCGCTGCGTTCCGGCGACATCCAGGGCTACGACCTGGTCGGTCCCGCCGACGTCGAGCCGCTCAAGGGTGAGGGCTTCAACGTGCTGACCCGGCCGGCGTTCAACATCCTCTATCTGGCCATCAACCAGAAGGGCAACCCGAAGCTCGCTGACCTCCGGGTGCGCCAGGCGATCGCGTACGCGTTGAACCGCAAGGCCCTCGTCGACTCGAAGATGCCGCCGGGCGCCGAGGTGGCGGCAAACTTCATGCCGCCCACGGTGGAGGGCTACAACGACCAGGTCACCAAGTACGACTACAACCTGGACAAGGCCAAGCAGCTGCTGGCCGAGGCCGGCGCGTCCAACCTGACGCTGCGTTTCCACTACCCGACCGAGGTCACCCGGCCGTACATGCCGAACCCGAAGGACATCTTCGAGCTCCTCTCGGCCGACCTGACGGCCGCCGGCATCAAGGTGGAGGGCATCCCGCTGAAGTGGACGCCGGACTACCTCAACACCACCACCTCGGGCAGCAAGCACGACCTGCACCTGCTGGGCTGGACCGGTGACTACGGCGACGGCTACAACTTCATCGGCACCTTCTTCGGCCGCCCGAAGGACGAGTGGGGCTTCAACAACAAGGCCCTGTTCGACAAGTTCGCGCAGGCTGACAGCACCGCGGACGCGACCGCGCGGTACGCGCTCTACAAGGAGCTCAACGCCGACATCATGAACTTCCTGCCCGGCGTGCCGATCTCCCACTCGCCTCCCGCCCTTGTCCTCGGTAAGGACGTGACCGGCGTCAAGGCCAGCCCGCTCACGGATGAGCGGTACGCCACCGCCGAGTTCAAGTCCTGAAACATATAGATAGGAACGCGTGGGCGGGCACTCACCAGGTGCCCGCCCGCGCGGCCCTCTTCAACCGCCGAGGCGCCCGTGTTCCGATTCATCGTCAGACGGCTGTTGCAGCTGGTACCCACGCTGTTCGGCCTCTCGATCCTGCTCTTCATCTGGCTGCACCGCCTGCCGGGCGGTCCGGAGACCGCGCTCCTCGGTGAGCGCGGCACACCCGAGTCGCGCGCCGCGATCCGGGAAAGCCTGGGTCTGAACGAGCCGATATTCATCCAGTACGGCCGCTTCGTGAAACGGCTCGTCCAGCTCGACCTGGGCACGTCGATTTCCACGAAGCGCGCGGTGACCACCGAATTCCTACAGCGCTTCCCCGGCACCGTCGAGCTGACCGTCACGGCCATGGTCATCGCGATCGGCCTGGGCATCCCGCTCGGCTACCTCGCCGCCCGCCGCCGCGGCTCGTTTCTCGACCAGGCCTCGGTGGGCGGTTCGCTGCTCGGCACCTGCATACCGATCTTCTTCCTGGCGTACGTGCTGAAGGCGATCTTCGCGGAAAACCTCGGCTGGTTCCCCACGATCGGCCGGCAGGACCCGACGATCGAGGCCACCCACATCACAAACTTCTTCGTGCTCGACGGCCTCCTCACCCGGGAGTGGGATGCGGCCGGCGACGCGATCTGGCATCTGGTCCTGCCCGGCATCGCGCTGGCGAGCATCCCGCTCGCGATCATCGTGCGGATCACCCGGGCGAGCGTGCTCGAGGTGCTCGGCGAAGACTTCGTGCGCACCGCTGAGGCAAAGGGCCTGACCGAGCGCACCGTGCGCCGCCGCCACGTGCTGCGCAACGCGATGCTGCCGGTGGCCACCTCGATCGGCCTCCTGACCGGCCTCCTCCTCTCCGGCGCGGTGCTGACCGAGACGGTCTTCGCGTTCAGCGGGATCGGCTCGTTCATCAAGGACGCGATCAGCAACCTGGACTACCCGGTGCTGATGGGCTTCATCATGATCATCGCGGTGATCTTCGCGCTGGTGAACCTGTTGGTCGACATCTCGTACAGCCTGATCGACCCGAGGGTGAGGGTCCGATGACACTTGCTCCCGGCAAGAAGAAAGAAAAGCTGGACCGGCTCTCCGAGCTGTCCGCCGTACGTGACGACGAGCAGGGCGTCAGCCTCTGGCGGGAGGCGATGCGGCGGCTGCGGCGTAACCCCGCGGCCATCGTGGGCGCCGCGATTCTGGCGATCTTCGTGCTGGTCGCCGTCGTAGGACCGTTCCTGGTTCCGTACGACCCGGTCGACCAGTCGGGCATCCGCGAAGGCGTGATCAAGCCTGGTTCGATCCCGGGTTCGTCGGCGGAGCACTGGCTCGGGTACGACCACCAGGGACGCGACGAGTTCAGCCGGCTGATCGTGGGCGCCCGGCAGACGTTGATCGTGGGCATCATCTCCACGCTCATCGGCCTGACGATCGGCGTGCTGATCGGCGGCGTCGCCGGCGCCGCGGCCGGCCTCGGCGGCCGGTGGGGCCGGCTTGTCGACAGCGTCCTGATGCGGTTCATCGACATGCTCCTCTCGCTGCCGGGCCTGCTGCTCGCGGTGAGCGTGGCGGCGTTGCTCGGGCCGAGTCTCGTCACCGTGATGATCGCGGTCGGCATGGTGTCGGTGCCGATCTTCGCCCGCCTCCTGCGCGGGTCGATGATCGCGCAGGCCAACCGCGACTACGTGCTGGCGGCCAGCTCGCTCGGTGTGCGCAACTCGAAGATCGCGATCAGCCACATCGTGCCGAACTCCCTGGCGCCGGTGATCGTCCAGGCGACCCTCACGCTCGCCACGGCCATCATCGAGGTCGCGGCGCTGTCGTTCCTCGGCCTCGGCAACCCCGACTCGACCCAGCCGGAGTGGGGCCTGATGCTCGCCGACGCGCAGGTCTATCTCGACGTGCGCCCCGGGCTGGCGATCTACCCCGCACTCGGCATCATCATCACGGCGCTGGGCTTCACGCTCCTCGGCGAGGCGATGCGCGAAGCCCTCGACCCCAAGCTGCGGAGGTGAGGTGACCGATGGCGCTTCTCGATGTAAAGGACCTGTCGGTCACCTTCGCCCGGCGGGGCCAGCGCACCGTGCACGCGGTCGACGGCGTCTCGTTCAATGTGGACGCTGGCGAGGTGGTCGGCCTGGTCGGCGAGTCCGGCTGCGGTAAGAGCGTGACGTCGCTGGCCCTGATGGGGCTGCTGCCCCGGCAGCGCGGCGTCGAGGTCCGTGGATCAGCCGACTTCGACGGCACCGACCTGCTCGCGCTCGACCAGAGGTCGATGCGCGACGTGCGCGGCCGCGACATCGCGATGGTCTTCCAGGACCCGCTCTCCTCGCTCAACCCGGTCCTCCCGATCGGCATCCAGGTCACCGAGGTGCTGGTCCGCCACCGCGACATGAGTGGCGACGCCGCCCGCAAGGAGGCCGCGGAGCTGCTCGACCGGGTCGGCATCCCCGACCCGAAGCGGCGCCTGAAGGAGTACCCGCACCAGCTCTCCGGCGGTATGCGGCAGCGCGCGCTGATCGCGATGGCGGTGGCCTGCCAGCCCCGGCTGCTCATCGCGGACGAGCCCACCACCGCGCTCGACGTCACCATCCAGGCCCAGATCCTGGAGCTGCTCAAGGAGTTGGTACGCGACTCGGGCACCGCGCTCATGATGATCACGCACGACCTGGGCGTGGTCGCCGGCATGTGCGACACGATCAATGTGCTCTACGCCGGCCGGGTGGTCGAGACCGCGCGCCGCAAGGAGCTGTTCGCCGAGCGGCGGCACCCGTACACGGTGGGCCTCTTGGGGTCGATCCCGCGTCTCGACGCGGGCCGCGGCGAAAAACTCACGCCGATCCGCGGCTCCGTGCGCGACGTGCTGCCGTGGCCGGACGGCTGTGCCTTCGCGCCCCGCTGCGACCGCAGGGTCGACGCCTGCGTCGGCGAGCCGCCCCCGATGATCCCCACGCACACCGGGCACGAGTACCGGTGCGTCAACCCGGTCCCTCCGCCGTCGCCAGAGAAGGCACAGTCATGACCGAAACGCTGGTGGAGGTGCGCGGCCTCAAGGTGCACTTCCCGATCACCACGGGTGTGTTCTTCGACCGGGTGGTCGGCCACGTGAAGGCCGTCGACGGCGTCGACCTGACCGTCCCGCGCGGCCAGACGTACGGCCTCGTCGGCGAGTCGGGCTGCGGCAAGTCCACGCTCGGCCGGGCGATCCTCCAGCTCACCCCGCCGACCGCGGGCGAGGTGCGGTTTGACGGCGTGGAGCTGACCAAGCTGCCGGCCGCCAAGATGCGCGGCATGCGGCGGCGCATGCAGATGATCTTCCAAGACCCGATGTCGAGCCTGGACCCCCGGCAAAACGTCGAGTCGATCCTCACCGAAGGCCTTGGCGCACACGGCATCGGCGCCGGCCGCACCGAGCGACGCGAGATCATCAACAAGACCCTGGACGCGGTCGGCCTGCCACACTGGGCGCTGTCCCGCTACCCGCACGAGTTCTCCGGCGGCCAGCGGCAGCGGATCGGCATCGCCCGCGCGCTGGTGCTCGGACCGGAGCTGATCGTGGCCGACGAGCCGGTCTCCGCGCTCGACGTCTCGATCCAGGCCCAGGTCATCAACCTCCTCGACGAGCTCCAGGAGGAGCTGGGCCTGACCTACCTGGTGATCGCGCACGACCTCGCCGTGGTGCGCCACATCTCCGACGTGGTCGGCGTGATGTACCTTGGCGCGCTGGTCGAGGAGGCGCCGAGTGACCGGCTGTACCGCGAGCCGCTGCACCCGTACACGCGCGCGCTGATGTCCGCCGTGCCGGTGCCCGACCCGGAGATCGAAGACCGCCGCGAACGGATCCTGCTCGCCGGCGATCTCCCCTCCCCGGCCAACCCACCGCACGGCTGCCGCTTTCACACCCGCTGCCCATGGGCCCAGCCCACCCGCTGCGCCGACGAGCGGCCAGTGCTGCGCGACATCGGCGGCACGAAGGTGGCCTGCCACTGGGCGGAGCAGATCGCCTCGGGCGCACTGCGGGCGCACGAGGTGAAGGTGCAGCTGGTCCGCCCCGGCGACGAGGGCGAGGCCCCAAGCGTGGTCTCCGCACCAAGCGAACCCGGGTCGTACGTCTAGCCGGGCGTCTACAAACGTTGGCGGGCTTTGCCGGCCCCGGGGGAGCGGTTGGTCAGTGTGTCTCGCCCTTCGTGAAACACCCGGAGACAGATTTGCCCACGTCCGCGTCAGCTGTAGGCCGTTTGCTCCCGCGGGCACCGCTCCCGACCGGCGGCTCGTAGACCGAGCCGAAACCCCCGGCCGTCCACTGCCGGGCCCGCGGTGCAAGACCATGCCCGCCCGCACAGGGTGGGCCGGCCTCGCCGGCCGCTGTCTGTGACGCAGCGTCAGCAGGCTCAGGTGAGAAATTCTCGAATCTTGAGCGGCGCGCACGGCGGCGGCGGTTACCCAGGGGGACGAAGCCCTGTTCTCGATCTCTCGTCGCCTGTTCAGCAACAGGCATTGTGGACAAACACCGCTGCACCGCGTCGCGACGGGCCCGCGCATCCGCCGAGGCAGAGGGGTGACCGCGTCCAAACGCGAGGGTGAGCCGCGGGAGCAGCGGACCAGAGGCCTGGACCACGACGAACATCGCGGTAGCCAATTTCTTATCGAACCAAAGCCTTCATGGCCAGACGTGACGGGACCGCGACCCGTGGTCACGATCCTGGCTCTGCCCGGACGGGCTTGAACGGCGGACCCGGCAGCGGAGGCCGGGGATCTCGGCGAGCCCTGCGAGCCGCCGGCCGGAGCGGTGCCCGCGGGAGCGAACGGTCTTCAGCTGACGCGGACGCGGGCAATGAAGCCCTGTTCTGGACCTTTCCGGCAGTCGTTCGTCCTAAACCAGGGCTAGCGTGCCTCCATGGCTGACTTCCAGCGCGCCGACATGCGTGACTCGCGCTTCGGGCGGGTCGACCTCAGCGGCTCTGACTTCCGCACCGTCGACCTGAGCGGCGCCCGGTTCCGCGCCGTCGATCTCAGCAGGGTCGAGATGAAGAATGTCGACCTTGTCGACGCGGACATCTACGGCGACATCCAGGGCCTGACGATCAACGGTGTCGACATCGCCCCGTTGGTGGACGCGGAGTTGGACCGCCGCGACCCGGAACGCGCCAAGATGCGGCCCACCGATCCGGCCGGCTTCCGGGAGGCGTGGGACATCGTCGAGCGGCTGTGGCAAGGCACCGTGGAGCGGGCGCGCAAGCTCGATCCGGCGTTGCTGCACGAGTCGGTCGGCGGCGAGTGGTCGTTCATCGAGACGCTGCGCCACCTTGCCTTTGCCACCGACTCCTGGGTCCGGCGGGCGATCCTCGGCGATCCGTCGCCCTGGCATCCGCTCGATCTGCCGTGGGACGAGATGCCTGACACACCTGGCGTGCCGCGTGACCGTACCGTCCGGCCCTCACTCGACACGGTCCTGGAGCTGCGTCGCGATCGGATGTCGTCGGTCCGCCGGTTCGTCGACGGGCTTACCGCCGAGACGCTGGATGGCCACACCAAGCCGGTCGAGGGGCCGGGTTGGCCGGAGCCGCGCAGCTACCCGGTCCGCGAATGCCTGCTGGTGGTGCTCAACGAGGAGTGGGAGCACCGCCGCTACGCCGAGCGCGACCTCGCCGCCCTGGAGGCCTAACTGCGGCCGTCGAGCGCGGCGTCCAGACGCGACGTGAAGTCGTCGGGCAGCTCGCCGTCGTTGTCCAGCGCCTCGTTTACGCCGGCCCGGAACGTCCTGCTGAATTGCGCGTAATGCGGTGTCACCGGGCGGGGGCGGGCGATGCGCAGGGCGGACAGCAGCGTCTGCGCGTACGGGTACCGCTCCTTGACGCTGCCGTCGTGATAGACGAGCTCGCGGGTCGCGGCGAAGCCTCCGCGTTCGAAGAGGATCTGTTGGCTGCGAGGGCTGGTCAGAAACCGGATCAGCGCCTTGGCGGCCACCGGCTGGTCGGTGCTGTTGGCGATCGCGAGGTTTTGGCCGCCGAGCACGCTCGGGCCGGGCAGTGGCACCACGTCGTACTTGATGGACGAGGTCTCGCTCGTCTCCAGGTCGCGGAGGGCGAGCGGCCAGTTGCGCATGAAGAGGAGGCGGCCTTCGCGGAACGTCCGGGTGGTTTCGGCCTCGTCGTAGGAGCGGGCCTCGCGGTCGATGAGTTGCGGATTCGTGCGTGCCAGTCCGGTGGCGAGACCGCGCAGTCCCTCGCGGGCCTCGGGTGAGTCGACGACCACGTTTCCGCCGCGGTCGACGACGTCTCCGCCGGCCGCCCAGATCGCTTCGAGCGCGTTGACCGTGAGGCCTTCGTAGTCGGCTAGCTGGCCGCCATATCCGGCGGCGGGCTGCTTGTCGTCCGGGAGTGCGTCGAACGCCTCGGTGATGTAGTTGGTGAGCTGTGACCAGCCCGTAGGCGGTTCGAGGTCGTCGACGAGGTCGGAGCGGTAATAGAGCAGGCCGGCATTCGTGTAGAAGGGCAGTGCCCACAGCTTTCCGGCCCAGCGGCACGTTTCCAACGGCTGCGTGAGAAAGCCGTCCAGCTCATCATCGGATACCGGCATCTCGTGGATGAAACCGCGGTCGGCGAATTCGGCCACCCAGGGCACGTCGAGGCTGAATATGTCCACGTCGCTCTTGCTCGCCTCGGCCTGGCCCACAATTTGGCTGTAGTGGTCGTCGGCGACTCCGCGCAGCTCCCGAAACTCCGCCTTGTGCTTCGGATGCGTCGCGTTCCACTGCTCCACGAGCGCGAGCTGCTGCTTGCCGATGCTCTCGTCGAAGCTGCTGAGGATGACGATCGTGCCGTCTTCCATCGGCTTGCCGCCGCCGCGATCGGCCAGGTAGTTGGCGCCGACCAGCGTGAGGGCCGTGCCCGCGGCCACGCCGGCGGCGAAGCCGGACCAGAGCCGGCCGCTGCGTACGGCGGGCCGCAGCCAGCCAAAGGGCGACATGTCAGGACCCTCCCCACAGCGACCTGAAGAGGTCTTCGAGCACCGTGTCCATGCTCCTCAGCTCGGAGTCGAAGCAGGCGCCGCCGGTGCCGTCCGCGAGGTCGGCCAGGCCCTGACGCGAACAGCTCGCCGCGCCGACGGCCACCACGAAGACGCGTACCTGCCGGGCGCGGGCGTCGTCACGGAGCTTGCCCTCGGTGAGTGTCGCGTTCTGGTCCTGGCCGTCGGTCAGGACGACCACCGCGGCGGCGCGGTTGTCGTCGCTCGCGCCAACGGACCGTACCGCCTGCCGCATCACCTCGTAGAGCGGGGTGGGACCGCCCGGGCGCACGGTGCGGAGCGCGCGGGCGGCGGCGTCGCGACGAGCGGGCGCGCCGGCCGGGCCGATCGGCACGAGAGTGCGCGCGGTGCCCGGGGTGCCCGGGTAGACCCACAGGCCGAACTCGTCGCGTTCGCCCAGATAGGACAGCGCGGTGTTGGCGCCCTCGGCGGCGACCCCGAAACGCGTCGCTCTGGCGCCGGGCACCGCGAGGCCCATCGAGCCGGAGGCGTCGAGCACCAGCAGCACGCGGCTGTGGCGGGCGGCGCGCCGCTGGGTTTCCAGCACCGCCTCGACGGTCGGCTCCGCCGGCAGCGCCCGGGCCTTAGGCGCCGAGCCGAGAGCGGGCACGGCTCCGAACCGCCGGCTCACCGGGTCGCTGATCGTGGTGCGCTGCGGGCGCAGGCCCAGCGCGAGGAGGACGGATCGGCCGCCGGGCGACTTCAGCCACGCCGTGAACGCGTCCGCCGCCGCCCGCTGGGCGGATGAGGTGTCGGCCCAGCGGATCGCCACCACCGGATGGTCGAGAGTGAACGTGTCGGCCGGGTAGAAAGCCGTCAGGATCCGCTCCTCGGGCAGCGGGGCGCCGGCAGAGGTGCATCGCGCGCCGAGTGCGGCGCCCTGGTTGAACCGCACCATCGCCTGCTCGGTCACGATCACCGCGGTGGGCGACACCCCTTCCCTGCGGTGCTGGCACAGCAGGCTCGCCTCGGTGCCGAGCGTGTAGTGGCCCTCGTCGAGACCGCGGGCCAGCTGCTGCTCCACCGTCCGCAGCCGGCCGAGGGGTGCCAGGCGATCGGGCTGACCCTCCTTCGTGTACAGGGCGACGGTGGCGAGCCGGCCGACCGTCGAGACGCCCGGGTCGGGCCGCGCCAGCCCCCAATCCCGATCGCCCGCCATCTCGATCAGCTCGGACCATGTGCGGCCGTGGCGCGCACCGTCGACCTCGCGTGCCGCCTCCCCGGCGGGCACGGCCAAGACGATCGGGGTCGAGGCCACCACCGTCGTGGTCACTGCCACGAGACGATCCGTGGAACCGGCGAGAGCCTCGCTCACGTGCAGAGCGGAGCCGGGCAGCCAGAGGTCCGGCCGGGGATACGCGCCACCGTCCACAGTGGGCCAACCGTTGTGGAGCAGCTCGCGTGCCTCGTCAGGCGGCTCGGCGTAGACGTGCATCCGCACCGCCGGGCAGCCGTGGTGTTCGTGCGCCGTGTGCCGCTGGTACTCGTCGGCGAGGCGCCTGGTCGACTCGAGGCCCTCCGGGGTCGCGAGCACCCGCACCATCGTGGGGTGGTCGCAGCCCGACCACCACACGCCGGCCGCATCGGCCCAGCCCGGCGCGCGCGGCACCACCGTCCAGACAAGGGTGCCGGTGATCAGCACGGCCAGCCCGGCCAGCACGATCCTCCGCCGGGTCACGATCCGCCGTCGCGGCGGACCCTCGGAAGGCGGCTTGCCGGCGCTGACAAAGCCGGTCGTGGAAAGGACCAGAATCAACGCGCCAATGACCAGCGCGACCCACCGAAACGGGTTGGAGGGCGTGCCCGTGGAAATCGTGACCGCGACCGTCGCCAAGACCCCGGCGAGCAAATAGAGGGCCTTTTTCAGCGGAGGAGGCGGGTCGGCGGGCAACCACTGCTCCTCTCCGCGAGGCCGCGATCATGATCGACGATGTCACCGCAAACGATAGTCCAATTGCGCATCCCGCTATTGACGCTGGTCTCAGCCCGGGGATTTCGGCTCCCCCCGCGAGCCGGGAGCGGTGTCTGCGGGAGCTGGCGGTGGGCAAGATCTGCGAGGGTGACGCAGTCGTGGTGTGCCTCGAGATGGAGTTTGCCCCGGGCCCGGGTCAGCTGCGGGCCGCTGCCAGGTCCGCGTCGCAAGCCCACCGGGGGTCGGACCTTCCCGGATGGCTGCCGCGGGGTCGGTGCGCCGCTTGGTGACACGGCGTGGATCTCGAAGTCCGGCCCCCGACGTTGGTAACGCTGCGTCAGGATGTTGCAGGTAGGGGCGTGGAACTCACCTGGGGGACTTGTCGCGCGGACCTGGCAGTGGACGGCCGGGGATTTCGGCTCGCCCTGGCGAGCCGCCGGCCGGGAACGGTGCCCGCGGGAGCATGCGGTCCGCAGCTGACGGGGACCTGGGAAAAATTCTGTCTCGGATTTGACCGTGCATTGTGGCCAGGCTCGCCAACCCCCGACCGCGAAAGCTCACTAGTGTCGTGGGTTATGGCGGGGAGGGACTGGGTCCGGTGGCACGAGGCGTACGAGGATCCGGCGTCGTCGCTGTCCAGACGCCTCGATGCCGTCCAGCAGCAGATCCGGTCTGCCCTCGATCGGCGCCCACCCGGGCCGATCCGCGTGGTTAGCATGTGCGCCGGTCAAGGGCGCGACATCCTCGGCGTGCTCGCCGACCATCCGCGCCGCACGGACGTCACCGGACGCCTCGTCGAGCTCGATCCGCAAAACGCGGAAGCCGCCCGGCGCCCGGCACCCGCCGGCATCGAGGTGCTCGTCGGCGACGCGGCGGACACCGCCAACTACGCGGGCGCGGTCCCCGCCGACATCGTGCTGGTCTGCGGCGTCTTCGGCAACATCAGCGACGGCGACATACACCGCACGATCGACCACCTGCCCGGCTTCTGCGCGGCGGGCGCCACCGTCGTCTGGACCCGCCACCGCGAGCCACCCGACCTCGTGCCGACGATCTGCGACTGGTTCGAGGCCGCCGGCTTCAGCGCGCTCTGGGTTTCCGACCGCGAAGCGGGCTTCGGCGCCGGTGCGCACGTCTACAACGGCCCGCCCGCGGAGCTGCCGGCCGGCGAGCGACTGTTTACCTTCGACCGGTGACGCGCACCCTGCTCAGCGGCTCGCCAGCTCGGCGGCGAGCAGCTCGGCGATCTGGGCGGTATTAAGCGCGGCGCCCTTGCGCAGGTTGTCACCGGTGACGAAGAGGTCGAGCGCGCGCGGGTCGTCCATCGAGCGGCGCAGCCGCCCCACCCACGACGGGTCGGTGCCGACCGCGTCGATCGGCATCGGAAACTCGCCCGCCGCCGGGTCGTCGACAAGGATCACGCCGGGCGCGTTGCGCAGCGCCTCGCGGGCACCCTCGGCGTCGACCTCGGTGCCGAAGACCGCGTGCACGGCCACCGAGTGGCCGGTCACCACCGGCACCCGCACGCAGGTGGCCGAGACCTTGAGGTCGGGCAGGCCGAGGATCTTGCGCGACTCGTTGCGGATCTTCAGCTCTTCGGAGGACCAGCCGGCCTCCTTGAGCGAACCGGCCCACGGCACCACATTGAGCGCGAGCGGCGCCGGGAACGGGCCGAGGTCGTCGCCGACCGCCTGCCGCACATTGCCCGGACGCCCTCCCAACACCCGATCTCCCGCGACCTTCGCAAGCTGGTCGTGCAGCGTGTCCACACCGGCCTGGCCGGCACCGGAGACGGCTTGATACGAGGCGAGCACCAGCTCGCGCAAGCCATATTCGCGGTGGAGCGGAGCGACCGCCACGATCATGTTGAGCGTGGTGCAGTTGGCGTTGGCGATGATGCCCTTGGGCCGGTTACGCAGCTGCTCCGGGTTGATCTCCGGGACGACCAGCGGCACGTCCTTGTCCATCCGGAACGCGCCGGAATTGTCCACCGCGACCGCACCGCGGGACACCGCGATCGGCGCCCACTCGGCGGAGATCTCGTCGGGCACGTCGAACATCGCGACGTCGACACCGTCGAACACCTCGGGTGTGAGGGCCTGGACGGTCAGCTCCTCGCCACGACACTGGAGCTTGCGGCCGGCCGACCTGGCGGAGGCGATGACGCGGATCTCGCCCCACACGTTGCGGCGGGAGGAGAGCAGATCGCACATCACGGTGCCGACCGCACCGGTGGCGCCGACAACGGCGAGCGTTGGCATCGGCATGCCTACCTCCCCGTCCCGGCGTACACGACCGCTTCTTCCGCACCACCCAGGTCGAACGCGGCGTGCACAGCGCGCACGGCGGCGTCCAGGTCGGTGTCGCGACAGACCACGGAAACCCGGATCTCCGATGTGGAGATCATCTCGATGTTGACGCCGGCCTCGCCGAGCGACGCGAAGAACTTGGCGGCCACGCCCGGGTGCGAGCGCATCCCGGCGCCGACCAGCGACACCTTGCCGACGTGGTCGTCGTACAGCAGGCCCTTGAACTTGACCTTCTCCTGCACCTTGCTCAGCGCGGCCATCGCGGTCGGCCCGTCCGTCTTCGGCAGGGTGAACGAGATGTCGGTGCGGCCGGTCCCTTCGGTAGAGACGTTTTGCACGATCATGTCGATGTTGGTCTCGGCGTCGGCCACCGTCTGGAAGATGTGGGCGGCGGCGCCAGGCTCGTCCGGAACGGCGACGATCGTGATCTTCGCCTCGCTACGGTCGTGAGCGACCCCGGTGATCAGTGCTTGCTCCACGGGAAGGTCCTCCATCGATCCGGTGACCATGGTGCCGGTGTTGTGCGAGTACGACGAGCGGACATGTATGGGCAATCCGGCCCGCCGTGCGTATTCCACGCTGCGCAAGTGCAGCACCTTCGCACCGCATGCGGCCAGTTCCAGCATCTCTTCGTACGTGATCTGCTTGATGTGACGAGCGTTGGCAACGATCCGCGGGTCTGCCGTGAACACGCCGTCGACGTCGGTGTAGATCTCGCAGACGTCTGCCCGCAGGGCGGCGGCCAGCGCGACCGCGGTGGTGTCGGAGCCGCCCCGCCCCAGCGTGGTGATGTCTTTGGTGTCCTGCGAGACGCCCTGGAAGCCGGCGACGATCGCGATCGCGCCCTCGTCGAGCGCGCCGCGCAGGCGGCCCGGCGTCACGTCGATGATCCGCGCCTTGCCGTGCACCGATGTGGTGATCACGCCAGCCTGCGAGCCGGTGTAGGACCGAGCCTCGAAGCCGAGATTGTGGATCGCCATGGCGAGCAGCGCCATCGAGATGCGCTCGCCCGAGGTCAGCAGCATGTCGAGCTCGCGGCCGGCCGGCACCGGGCTCACCTGGTGAGCGAGGTCGAGCAGCTCGTCGGTGGTGTCACCCATCGCCGAAACGACCACGACGACGTCGTCGCCCGCCTTGCGGCTGGCCACGATCCGCTCAGCGACCCGCTTGATCCGCTCCGCGTCCGAGACCGACGAACCGCCGTACTTCTGCACGACGAGTGCCACGGCAGCCGCGCTCCTTTCCACATCGTCATCTACGTGCCAACGCCGCCGGTCCGAGGCCGGCGGCGCCGCGTAAGACGACACCAGGTTACCGGCGCCCTGTGACGGTACGAACACGCGATCCCAGCATCCGGCCGGCAGGACACGCGCGCGCCCGGCGTGTCACCCGCTCCGCCCCGGCCCGGACACGAGAATGTGAACGTGTATACGCGCGGAATCGCCGGCACCGCGGCCCTCCTCGGGCTCGTCGCACTGACCGCGTGCGGCTCCGACGAGCCGGCGCCCGAGCAGGAGGCGCCGATCACCACGCCGCCCACCGGCGCACCGGACGCCCGGGTGCAGCTCGCCGGGCTCGCGGCGGCCGCACAGGACCGCAAGATCACCGCGCTCTACACCTGGTCGGCGCCGGGCCGCTCAGACCGCACGGTCGTGCTGACCTCCGCCGCCGACGGCAGCTGGCGGGTAGACGTGCCGTCCGGCGCGCTCGGCGGCACGGCCGACGTCTCGATCGCGCAAAACGCCGAAGGCCTCTTCCAGTGCGCGCTCCCTTCGGCCGAGCGGCCCGTGCAGCCGGCCTGCGTGCGGGTCGCCGACCCGGACGGCGCGCTCGACCGGGGCATCGACCCGCGGGTGCAGCACCCGTTCACCGACTGGCGAAAGGTGCTGACCGACCGCACCGCGCCGCTGTCCGTCTCGACCGCGCAGCTTTTGCCGGGTGCCAGCGGCGCGTGCTTCTCCGTCGAGACCACCACCGCGTCGGTCGACGCGCCCATCGACGCCGGCATCTACTGCTACGCCCCGGACGGCACGCTCACCGGGGCGAAGGTGAGCTTCGGCACGCTCCTGCTCGCCGGCGCGCCATCCGCCGCGCCGCCGGCGATCGCCTTGCCCGGCCCGGTGGTGGCTCAGGAGCCGCTGGGGATGGCGGCCCCACCGTCGCCAACCGTCACCCCATCGGTGACTCCGTCCGCGTGAACTCTGAGTGGATCACCGGACACGCCGGGTGACCCCCCAAGTGGTGACGGAGCGTCCGATACGGCACACTCGGCGCCATGTCCGAGCTACACCCCTTGCTCGCGACCCGGTGGAGCCCGCTCGCCTTCGACCCGGTCGCCGTGCTGTCCGACGACGATGTCAGCTCTTTGCTCGAGGCGGCCCGGTGGGCGCCATCGGTCGCCAACAGCCAGCCGTGGCGGTTCGCCGTCGGCCGGCGTAACGAGGAGACGTACAAGCGGATCCTGGAAAACCTCTCCACCCAGTGCCAGCACTGGGCCGGTAACGCCTCGGCGCTCCTCGTCGCGGCTCACCTCGATCACGCGACGCTGCCCCACGCGGTGTACGACCTGGGGCAGGCCGTGGCGCATCTCACGGTGCAGGCGACGGCGCTGCGGCTGCACGTCCACCAGATCACCGACTTCGATGCCGCCGGCCTCCGCGCCGACCTCGAACTCGCCGATGACCTGCGCCCTTCGGTCGTCGTAGCGGTGGGGCGGGTGGGTGACCCGGCCATGCTCCCGCCCGAGCTTCGAGTCTGGGAGACGGCCCTGCGCACCCGCGTCCCCGTCGCCGAGCTCTTGGTAAACCAGGTTCCCATCACCTAGAGTGTCGTTTGTCATGTGGCAGGCGCTCCTTCTTCGCCGCCGCGACGAGGCCCTCTAGGCCGGCACCTCGTCGCGGAGTTTGGCGTGTGCGCCGGCTTTCTTGTCCGGATCCTCCACCGCCCATGACTCCCAGGAGCGTTTCGCAATGTCTGCCGGCAGCGTTCAAGATCAAAATCCCATCGCTCGGCAGCGGCCCAGCCGCATGCCATACCAGCGTTATCAGCCGTACCACCAGCAGTTCTCCATCGAGCTGCCCGACCGCCAGTGGCCCACCCGCCGCGTCGAAGTAGCGCCCCGCTGGTGCGCGGTCGACCTCCGCGACGGCAACCAGGCACTGATCGACCCGATGTCCCCCGAGCGCAAGCGGCGGATGTTCCAGCTGCTGGTGCAGATGGGGTACAAGGAGATCGAAGTCGGGTTTCCGGCGGCCAGCCAGACCGACTTCGAGTTCGTACGCCAGCTCGTCGAGCAGGATCTGATCCCCGACGACGTCACGATCCAGGTGCTGACCCAGTGCCGCGAGCACCTGATCGACCGCACCTTCGAGTCACTGCGCGGGGCAAAGCGGGCGATCGTCCACTTCTACAACTCGACCTCCACGCTCCAGCGCCGCGTGGTCTTCGGCCTCGACCGGCCGGGCATCACCGCGATCGCCACCGACGGCGCGCGGATGTGCCAGAAGTACGCCGAGATCCACACCCCGGACACCGAGATCTTCTACGAGTACTCGCCGGAGTCGTACACGGGCACCGAGCTCGACTACGCGCTGGAGATTTGCGGCGCGGTCATCGACGTCGTCGACCCGACGCCCGACCGCCCGCTGATCGTCAACCTGCCGGCCACCGTCGAGATGGCCACCCCCAACGTGTACGCCGACTCGATCGAGTGGATGCACCGCCACCTGCCCCGGCGCAGCAGCGTCGTGCTGAGCCTGCACCCGCACAACGACCGCGGCACCGGCGTGGCCGCCGCCGAGCTGGGCCTGCTGGCCGGCGCGGATCGCATCGAGGGGTGTCTTTTCGGCAACGGTGAGCGCACCGGCAACGTCGACCTGGTGACGCTGGGCCTCAACCTCTTCTCCCAGGGCATCGACCCGCAGATCGACTTCACCGAGATCGACGAGATCAAGCGGACGGTGGAGTACTGCAACCAGCTGCCGGTGCACGAGCGCCACCCGTACGCGGGCGACCTTGTGTACACGGCGTTCTCCGGTTCACACCAGGATGCGATCAAGAAGGGCTTCGACGCGCTGGCCCTCGACGCGGCGGCCGCCGGCGTGACGATCGACAAGCACGAGTGGGCGGTGCCCTACCTGCCGATCGACCCCAAGGACCTGGGCCGCAGCTACGAGGCCGTGATCCGGGTCAACTCGCAGTCCGGCAAGGGCGGCGTGGCGTACATCATGAAGGAAGAGCACCACCTCGACATGCCCCGGCGGCTCCAGATCGAGTTCTCCGGCGTGGTGCAGCAGTTCACCGACGCCGAGGGCGGCGAGGTCGAGCCCGGCCGCATGTGGGACATCTTCGCGACGGAGTACCTGGTCGACCACCAGGAGGAGCCGGCGCTGGGCATGCACACGTACGCCACGTCCACTGTGGAGGGCAAGGTCGAGATCGAGGCCGACGTGACCTTCCGCGGCGAGCGGCGCGCGCTCGTGGCGGTCGGCAACGGCCCGATCAACGCGTACGTCAACGCGCTTCAGACCGTCGACATCCAGGTACGCGTGCTCGACTACGCCGAGCACGCGATGTCCGCGGGTGGCGACGCCCAGGCCGCCGCGTACGTGGAGTGCGAAGTGGACGGCCGCACGGTGTGGGGCGTCGGCCTCGACGCCAACATCGTCACCGCCTCGATGAAGGCCGTGACAAGCGCAGTCAACCGCGCCCGCTAGGAGCGACGCGCTGGTTTTCGGGGCGGTGCACCAACACAAGACCGAGCACCGCCCCGGCCGCTAGGAGCCCGGCGCACCACAACATCGCGCCCAGGAAACCGGCGGCCAGTTCGTCGGGTTGCTCGTACGCCGTGCCCGAAAGTCCCACGAGGAGCGGAAGGGCCGCGGCGGCGAGCAGCCCGCCAGCGCGCGCGGCGGCGTTGTTCACGCCACTCGCGACGCCGGCGTGCTCGTCGCTGACGGCGCCCAACACGGTCGCGGTCAGCGGCGCGACAAGCAGCGTGAGGCCGGCGCCGAAGACGACGGTGCCCGGCAGCACGTCGGTCCAGAAGTTGGCGTCTCGCTCCGCGCCGCGCAACAGCAGGAGCCCGGCAGCGGCGACCAGCGGCCCGGCCGTGAGCTGCGGGCGCGGGCCAAGCCGCGTCGCGAGCGCGCCCGACCACGACGAGCCGATCAGCAACAGCAGCGTGGCCGGCAGGATCGACGCGCCGGCGGCCAAGGCCGAGAAGCCGGCCACGTTCTGTAGGTAGACGACGAGGAAGAAGGACAGCCCGCCGAGGGCGGCGTAGACGGCGACCGTGTACACGTTCAGGGCGCTGAACAGCCTCGACCCGAAGAGCGACAGCGGCAGCATCGCCGCCGGCCCGCGCCGCCGCTCGACCAGCACGAAGGCGGTCGACGCGAGCACACCGGCGGCGACGGAGAGCAGCACCGACCACGAGCCGAAGCCGCGGTCGGCGCTCTCGATCAGGGCGTACGTGACGCCGGCCAGCCCGGCCGCGGCGAGCAGCGCGCCCACCACGTCGAACCGTTCCACCCGCGGCGTGCGACTCTCCGGCACCCAGCGGATCGCGGCGAACAACGCGACCAGCGCCAGCGGCACGTTGAGGAAGAAGATGGCACGCCAGGACAGCGCGTCGATCAGCCACCCGCCGACGAACGGGCCGGCCGCGGTGGCCACGCCGGACAGCCCGGTCCAGGCGCCGATCGCCTTGCCCCGCTCGTCCGGGTGAAAGCTCGCCTGGAGCAGCGCGAGCGAGCCCGGCACGAGCAGCGCGGCGCCGAGACCCTGTAGCGCGCGGGCCGCCACCAGCCATCCCACGCCAACGGCCAGACCACACAGGACAGACGCGGCCGTGAACCACAGCACGCCGACCATGAAGATCCGCCGCCGCCCGTACCGGTCACCCAGCGCGAGCCGCCGAGCAGTACGAACGCGGCGAGCGTGAGCATGTACGTCCGCCCCGGTGCCGAGCCGGAGGCTGCCACTCACCGCTACAGCTTCCCAGCGAGATGCGGCCTAAGCCACGAAACGCCGAAACCACACCGGGTTGCCGTGCGGATCGCCGCGCAACCCGCAAGCTGAAGAGGTGCGCCTGATCTCCACGCTCTGCGTCGCCGTCCTGGCCCTGGCCGGCTGCGTGCCGGTCGAGGACACCACGGGCGCGACCGGCACGCCACCCGCCGCCGCCGACTCGGCCCGCCTGCTCGGCCAGCTCACGGTCACCAAGTCGAGCTCGATGCGTGGATACAGCCGCGACCGCTTTCCACACTGGCGCGACGCCGGCCGCAACTGCGACGTGCGCGACACGGTCCTCAAGCGCGACGGCAAGAACATCAAGCTGAGCGGCTGCAACGTGGTCGGCGGTCGATGGGTCAGCGCGTACGACGGGCGCACCTTCAGCGATCCGTCCGACGTGGACATCGACCACATGGTGCCGCTGGCAAACGCCTGGCGCTCCGGCGCCGACAAGTGGAACGACGACCGCCGCGGCGACTTCGCGAACGACCTCAGCCGCCCTCAACTGCGCGCGGTGTCCGCCACGTCCAACCGCGCCAAGGGCGACCAGGACCCGTCACAGTGGAAGCCCGCAAACCGCGACTTCTGGTGCGAGTACGCGGCCGACTGGATCGCGGTGAAGCACTTCTGGCGGCTGCGGATCACCACGGCGGAGAAAGCCGCTTTGTCGGACATGCTGGACACCTGCCCGGCCGCCCGCGAGTAGCGTCCCTAGACTGCGGTGATGGCCGATCAGACCACTGACATCACCGCTGGTCCCGGCGGCGTAATGACCGACGAGGTCGGCGTCGTCACCGGCGACCTGACGCTACGCAGCGAAGTCTCCGGCAGCATCGTCACCCTCCGCGTGCAGTACAAAGACGCCGACGAGTGGTACACCGTGACCGGCGGCCGGGCCACCCTGAGCAACCCAGCCGACCTGGCCGCGGTGCACACGATCGCGGTAGCTCTGCTCAACCGCCCCGAAGGCTGACCCTCGCGACGACGGGGCCCTCTCACCTGTCTGTCTACGCCGCGTTACCGGCTACGCGCCGCCCTGCGGTCTCCTATGTGCAGGCCGGGCCGGTGCCGCGGAGGTCGGCGCGTGGGGTGGACGTCGCCAGGCCGGTCAGCTGGACGATCACGGTGCCGCAGTTGTTGGCGTCGTCGGCTTCGAGCAGCTTGTCTTCCGGGTCGACGCGGGTAAACAGCACGTACGTCCCGTCGGTCAAGCCCGCCGTGTCGATGTACTGGTCGGGTAGGTACCAGTTGTAGCGGTCGGCCCAGCCCCGCGAGATGCCGTACCAGAAGTACTCGGTCGTGCCGACGACCTGCTTCGGGTCGAGGCAGTCGGGTGCCGGGTAGGACAGTGGCGCGTCGCCCTTGCGGCCGAACGAAACGAGGTCGGTGTCGGCGACGCAGAAGCTGACCTTGTCGCCAACCGCCGCGGGTGCGGTGCCCACCGGTGCGCCGTTGGCGTCCGCGCGCCAGAGCTCCGACTGGGCGAAGGCCTTGAAGTGGTAGTGGCCGTGCACCGGGTGAAACTCGACGAGACCGGCCGGGCGGTCGGTGTAGGTGCCGCTCGAGTGGTGGATCCGCTGGGCGACCGGCTCGTCCTGGAAGACGCCGGTCTCGCGGGTGAACCTCAGCTCCACCGGGCCCTCGCCGACGTTTTCCAGCACCTGGTCGAAGCGCAGGCACTGCACCGCGCCCTGCTCTGCCCGCTCACTGTCGAAACAGGACTGTCCGGGCTCGGAGGTGTCGCCGAAGATGCTCCCCGGGTTGTCGTAGGTGACGTTCTCCTGGGGCAGCGCCTGAAGGTCGGGCAGCAGGTCACGCGGCGGCCGGGCGGACGGTGGGTACTCCACCTCGGCCAGGCCCTCGTACGAGATGACGGGGTCTGGGTCGACCGCGCCGAAGGTGACGCCGTACGCCACGTACACGTGATATGTGCCGTTGGCCGCGGACGGGATCAGCAGCGACTGGGCGATGCCCACACCCGCGTTGGACTTGGCGACGAGCCGGTTGCCCCGGTAGACGAAGAGGCCGAGCGCGCCCTCCGTGACGCCGGCCCACCGGATGGCGACCTGGAGGCCGCCGGGGCGGCGCCAGGTGCCCGGCGGCAGGGCCACGGTGAGCCGCAGCCGGTCACAGTGGACCGCGGCGCATTCCGGGACCTTGGGGTTGGTGGGGCCGTCGGCCCGCACGCTGCCGGTCCAGAAGCGGGCCGGTCCGGCGTCGGTCACCCGGACTCCGGAGCGGTCGGCGCTGGCTGCCGGCCCGGCGGTGAGAGTCAGTGCGACGAGAGTGGCCGCCATGGCGGCTGGCAACAGGCGCATGGGTCTGCCCTCGCGATCGAGGTATGACGATGGCGCGAGTCTACAGTGATCCGGGTCACTGTCACTCGGCCGGAAGTGCCGTGCAGGCCGTCCCGTTCACGTCGCAGGTCAGCGGGGTGGTCACGGCGTTCCTGCGGTCGAACTGGAAGCGGAGCGCGACCGAGCCCCGCGCGCCCACCGGCACGCTGCCCGTGAAGGCGAACACCTCGCCCTCCTGCTTGAGCGTCGCCTGCGGTGCGCTCTCCACCCAGAAGGTGCGCATCGGACCGATCGTCGGCGGGAAGCGCAGCCGTACCGTCCACTTGCGACCGGCGTTGGACGAGTTGGTCACCAGCACCTCGCCGATGAAGCCGCCGTCGAAGGTCTGCACCGTCCGGTAGCGACCGGTGAGGTCGGGGGCTGGGGCGGGCGGGCGCCGCGCCGGAGTCTCGATCGCCCGGGAGAGCGAGGGGGACGGGGTCGGGCGTCGCGGCGAGTTGAGCGTCGCCTCCGGGGTCGCGACGGCGGGGGTGCTCGTCGGCGTGTCCGGCACGCTCGGCCCGGCCAGGAACGGGGGCGTGTCGGCCTGTGCCGGCGGTCGTGCGGGCTCCCGGTCGTCCGGGCGCAGGCTCACGAGCGCGAACACGAGCAGGCCGACCAACACGACCACGCCGACGACCGTCGGCAGCCAGGGCAGCAGCTCGAACGCGCGCGGGCGCGACAGTCGACCCATCAACCGTCCTCGGCTACCGCGCCAGCGTCGGGCCTTGGAGGGCGTTTCGGCCCTTGCCCGCCAGGCAGCGGAACGTACGGTCACCGTCCGGTCGCAGCACCTCGAACTCCCAGCCCTGTGCGGAGATGAGCAGCGTCGTGCGCAGGAACGTGCTGTCCGTGCACAGCGCCTTGACCGCCGGCTGGTCCGCGACTTCGCCCGGGTCGGCGCCGGCGGGCAGGTCACCCACCGCGTACGCCTCCCAGGTGTGCCGGCTGTTGCAGTCGACGCGCTGCGCCCGGATGCCTGGACCGTCGGAGTCGGCCGGGCCGTAGCACTCCAGCTCTTCGGGGCAGCGGCCGCCGGCGAGGGGTAGCAGGCAGCCCGGCAGCGCACCGCCGGCCAGCGACGGGAGCGGGGCGCCACTTGTCGGCAACTGGGCCGTGGGGCTGGGGTTCGGGTCGGGGCGGCCGGCGACGTACCAGGCGGTCGCGCTGACCGCCGCGAGCAGGGCGAACGCCGCGACCCCACCGATGATCCACTGAAGGCCGCGGCGCCGGCTGGTGCCGACCGTCGGGGTGTTGTCGTGCGGCGGGACGAATGCCGGCGCGCGCATATGGCTCGGCGGTGGCCCGGAGTGGCCGGCGTGCCCGGTCCCGACACCGGGCGAAACCGGATACGCCGGGCTCGGCGAGGCGAGCTCGGGCGAGGCGGGGACGGCGGGCGAGGCGGGCGCCACCGGCGGGGTGTACGAGCGCGAGACGTACACACCGCGTGGCGGCTCGGTCAGCGACACCCCGCTCAGCATGTCGCGCAGCTGCTCGGCCGACGGGCGCGACTCCGGCTCGTTGGCCATGCCGTGCCGCAGCACCTCCATCAGCCCGCGCGGCACGCCGGGAAGGTCCGGGATGGGCTGGTTGAACAGCTCCATCAGCGTGATCAGGCTCGGGTTGCGGTCTTCGCGCCAGCGTGGTGGCTTGCCGCGCATGACCGCGTACAGGGTGGCGCAGAGCGCGTACACGTCGACGGAGGGCGACGGCGCGCTGTGGCGAAACATCTCCGGCGGCGCGTACGCCGGCGTGAGCACCTCTAGCGTGACCGACGAGTCGCGGGTCTCGGCCAGGATCGCGAGGCCGAAGTCGGCGAGCGCCGGCTCGCCGAAGCGGGAGCGGAGGATGTTGGCCGGCTTGACGTCGCGGTGGAGCACGCCGAGCTGGTGCGCGTCAGCCAGCGCGTCGGCGATCTTGATGCCCACCTCGCGGGCCTCGGACGGCTCGAGCGGGGCGTCGCGCATGCGGTCGGCGTACGAGCCGTCGCACAGTTCCATGATCAGGTATGGGTGCTGGTCGGCGGTCACGCCGGCGTCGAAGAGGTCGACCACGTGCGGGTGCGACGACATGCGACCCGCCGCCCGCGCCTCGCGCAGGAAGCGCCGCTGGTCACGCTCGTTGTCGAGCGTGCGGTTTTCCACCTTGACGGCGACCTCGCGGGCGACCGACTCCTGGATCGCGCGGTACACGGTGGCGTACCCACCGCGGGCAAGCACTGACAATCCGGACAGGCCCGGCACCACCGGCAGCGGCAGCGCACTCGGAGCCCTCTCGGTCACGGGTTAGAAGGTACCGAAGACACTCGGCCGAGCCGCTCCCGCACCGCGTCCGCTCCCGCTCGCTCGGCCACCCGCTGCGTCCCGTACGCGTGCCGCACCGCCTCGTCGGCCGCCGCGAGTGCCTCTTCGCGCTGGCCACTGGCGGCGAGCGACTCCGCGAGCACCTCGGCGGCGACCACGCAGCTGCGCACGTCTTCGGCCGGCGCGGCCACCGCCCGCCGGGCCCAGTCGAGCGCCTGGGGCTGCTGGCCCTCGGCGAGCAGCGCCGCCGCGTACGCCGCGAGGGCCTGCCGCCGGGAGAAAAGGAGCCCCGGCGCCGTGCTGGTCGCGCTCGCTGGGCGCCCCGAGCGGCCGGCGCCAGTCGCGTCGGATCCCGCCACTCCCGGGCGCGTGGCCGCGGTGGCGATCGGCGCGAGCAGCCCGATCGCGGTGGCCGCGTCGCCCTCGGCGAGCCGGGCGCGGGCCAGCAGCACGCGCGGGCCGACCTGTGCCGGCGCGAGCGGGTTGTTGGGCTCGACCTTCGTCATCACGGCCTGGGCGTCACGGGCGGCGGCCTCGACGTCGCCGCTGTCGAGCGCCACGAACCCGCGCGTGGTGCCGGCCATGCCGGTCAGCAGCGGGTGCCCGATGCGGTCCGCATACGACAGGGCGTCGGTCAGCAGGTCGATCGCGTGCTCGAACTCGCCCAGCCCGCGGGCGATCGCCCCGCGCACCACCAGCGCGAAGCCGCGCCCCCAGTCGTCGGCGACCGCGTCGAAGTCGCGGTAGGCCCGGCGGGCGCCGCGGTCGGCCTCGGTGAGGTCGCCCAGCTCGGCCGCGGCGAACGCCTCGACCGCCCGTAGCGTGCCCACCGCCCACGCCTCGCCGACCCGCTCGCCGAACGGCAGGAAGACCCGGGCCAGCCGCCGCGCCTCGCCCAGCCGCCCGGCCAGCAGCCGGGCGAAGGCCGTCGTGCCGCGCAGCCACGCCCGCCCGGTGGGGTCGCCCAGCTCCGCGAAGAGCCGCGCCGCCCGCCCGAGCACCGCGTCGGTGCCGGCGAAGTCGCCCCGCGTCGTGGTCACCCAGGCCAGATCCTGGAGCGACCAGGCCTGGCCGAGGCGGTCACCCGAGGCGAGATCCACCTGGTACGCCCCGGCGAAGCGGCTGCTCGCCTGCCCCAGCCGCCCGCGCAGGTAGTCGGCCATGCCCAGCCGCCGCATCGCCTCGGCGCGCGGGCCCGGCAGGCCGGCCTCGGTGGCCACCTGCATGGCCTCCTGCCAGGCCTGCAGCGCGCGGTCGGGCTCGCCGAGCACGCGCTGGGCCCGCCCGATGACCAGCAGCGCGCCGGCCCGGACGGCCGCGTCGTCGCTGGAGTTGGCGGAGAGCTTCTCCGCGTAGGCCAGCGCGTCGCCGGCCCGCCCGGTCTGGAGCAGGGCCCGGGCCAGCACGAGGCGGTCGGCGGCCGGCAGCCCGTCACCGGCCAGCTTGACCGCCCGCTCGGCGTACTCGACGGCCAGCGTCGGCTCGCCCATAGCAAGTGAGCGGCGCGCCGCCCGGCCCAGCGCGGCGACGCCGAGCGGCATCACCATGCGGGCCACCGCGTCGGGCCGGAGGCTTACCGCGTCGGCCAGGGCCGTGGCCCGCTCGACATGCGCGGCGACGAACGCGTCGCGGTCAGCCGGGGTCATCCCGCCGAAGCCACCCACCCGGGCGACCCGCCCGGCCGGGAGCGCGGAGGGTGCCGGTGCGGCCCACTGCGCCAACGTGGCGTGCCGCTCGGCGAGGTCGGCCTTGCCGATACCCGCGTACGCCGCCTCGCGCATCAGCGGGGTGGGGAAGGCGAACCCGTCGCGCGTGCGCCGCAGCATGCGCCGCTGAAGCAGCTCGTCGACGGCCCGCTCCAGCTCGACGGCGGCCACCGCGGTCGGGCGCCCGTCGCGGCCGGCCCGCCGCTCGCGCAGCGCCTCGAGGGTGCCCTCCGGCACGTTGTCGCCGATCACCGCGGCGTCGCGGAGCACGGCCCGCGCGTCGGCCGGCAGCGCGTCGATGCGGGCGGCCAGCACGGCCGCGAGGTCGCGGGAGAGCAGCCGGCTGCCGAGCGAGCCAGGCGCCAGCCGCCAGGTGCCGCTGGCCCCGGCCACCGGTGTGAGCGCCCCGCGCTCCATGAGCAGCGTGACCAGCTCGGCCAGGTAGAACGGGTTGCCTTGCGCGGTGGAGAGCAGCCGGTCGGTGTCGGCCTGCGGCAGCCGCCCGCCGCGCAGGTACGAGGTGAGCAGCCGGGCCGCGTCGGCGCCGCGCAGCGGGGGCAGCGGGTGCACCTCGGCGTCGGCGAGCCGGGTCAGCGCGCCGGCCGTGCGCACCAGCTCGGGCCGCCCCAGCACCAGCACCAGCACCGGGCCGGTGAGGTGGGACAGCGTCACGCCCAGCGCCTCGATCGTCTCCGGCGTGGCGTCGTGCAGGTCGTCGACGATCACCAGCAGCGGCACCTCGCCGGCCAACCCGCTGAGCAGCTGGGCGACCGCGATCGGCGTGGCCTCGACGTCGGGGGCGGCGGTGTCCGGCGTCCACTCCGCGACCCCGGCCGGCACACCGTGTGCGGTGGGCGTCTCGCCGTACCCCATCAATGCGAGCAGGAGCTCGACGGCGACCGGCGGCGGATCGGACCGGAACCGGCCGAGGCGCTGGCCAAGTCTCTTGAGCCGCTCCTCGACGACCGGGCGGGTGACCGCGGTGGCCGAGTCGCGCGGCAGGCCGATCGCGGCGCGCACAAGATCGGCGAGGGGTGCCAGGCGGCGGCGCTCGCCGAACGCGGCGCAGCGCACCGAGAGCACCCGGGCGCCGGTCGTGGTCGTGTATCGCCCGGCGCTCACGTCGTATCCCGCGGCGAACCGCTCGGCCTCGGACGCGAAGCGGCTCTTGCCGATGCCGGCCTCGGCGGTCAGCACGAGCACGCGCGGCTCGGCACTCTCGATCACCTCGGCGAGGCGACCGGCCACCCGGCCCAGCTCCGCCTCGCGCCCCACGAACGGCGCCTCGTCGCCGACGCCGGAGCGGGTGCCCGGGGCGTCGTGGAGACCCAGCAGCTCGTACGCCGCGACCGGCTCGCGCTTGCCCTTGAGCCGCAGCGGCCGCAGCTCGCGCCACGACGCGACGTGGCGGGTGGCCGCGGAGGTGCGGGCGCCGGCGTAGACCGCGCCCACCGCGGCGGCGTCGGCCAGGCGGGCGGCGGTGTTGACGGTGTCGCCGATGACCGTGTACTCGATCGCGGCCTGGATGCCGGCGACGACCTCGCCGGTGTTGAGCCCGACGCGCAGGCCCAGCGGCGCGCCGCCGCCCCGCTCGTCGTCGAGCACCCGGCGGACCGCCCGCTGCATGCTCAGCGCGGCCCGGACCGCCCGCTCGGCGTCGTCTTCGTGAGCCACCGGCGCGCCGAAGACCGCCATGATCCCATCGCCGGTGAGCTTGTCGACGTGCCCGCCGAACGTCTTCACCGCGCCGGCCAGCGCGGCGAGCACACGGTCGGTTACCGCGCCGACTCGCTCCGGGTCGAGGTCTTCGGACCAGGAGGTAAAGTCGGACAAGTCGCCGAAAAGGACCGTGACCACGCGCCGCTCGGCGGCCGGAAGCGAGGCAGCGGCCGGCAACGCCGCGCCACAGTTGTGGCAGAAACGCGCGCCAGGCACCGCAACGGTGCCGCACACCGGGCAAGTCACGGTGAGTCCAACCACACCGAGCCCGAAGTCGATTCCCCGTCGCCGTGTCCGAGGTACGCGAGTTGGGCGCGCACGGACCATTCGGCGGCGGGCCACAGCGACGGGTCCACATCCGCGTAGACCTTCGCCACGACCTCTTGCGCGCTCCGCGCGCCCTCTGATACCGCCTGTCTGACCTGGTCAAGGCGGGCGCGGCGGTGTGCCAGGTAGAACCGGGCGGCCACGCCGCAGTCGGCCAGCGCCGGGCCGTGACCGGGCAGGGCCGCGACGCCGTCGTACCCGGACAGCTTCTCCAGACTTGCCAGATAGTCGCCGAGATCGCCGTCGGGCCATGCCACCACCGTGGTGCCGCGCCCAAGGATCGTGTCGCCCGTGAAGATCACCCGCTCACCCTCAGCCTCCGCGAGGTAGCAGACCGAGTCGGCGGTGTGACCGGGCGTAGGCAAGTGGGTGATGCGAAGATCTCCGGGGTCGTCACCCGCGCCGGTGATCTCCACGAACCGGGCGAGCCCCTCGACGTGGTCGGGGTGGCCGTGGGTGACCAGCACCCCGCCGACCGGCCCCGTATCGGCGACCGCGCGCAGGTGCCCCTCGTCGAGCGGGCCCGGATCGATCACCACGGAACGCTCGGCGCCGGGCGCCCGCAGCACCCAGGTGTTGGTGCCGTCGAGGGTCATCGGCCCCGGGTTGGGGGCGCGCACCAGCGTGACCCACTCCGGCAACCGGTCGGCCAGCGCCGCCGCGGGCGCGGTGACATGCCCCACCATGCCAGCGATCGTACGGCGCGAGTGTGACAGGGAGGGCTTTCACTCAGGTAACGCTCAGCCTCGGGCGCTTACACCTGTGCCCTTGCTCAGGCGACCTCGACGATGACCTCGACCTCGACGGGCGCGCCCAGCGGCAGCTCGGCGACACCGACCGCGCTGCGGGCGTGCTGGCCGGCCTCGCCGAAGACGGCGCCGAAGAGCTCGGAGGCGCCGTTTACCACGCCGGGCTGGCCGGTGAAGCCCTCCGCCGACGCCACGAAGCCGGTCACCTTGACGACCTTGGCCACGTTTTCCAGGCCGACGAGCGCGTCGATCGCGGCGATCGCGTTGAGCGCGCACCGCTCGGCCAGGTCTTTGGCCTGCTCGGGCGAGACACCGCCGCCGACCTTGCCGGTGGCGAGCATCTTGCCGTCCGCGATCGGCACCTGACCGGAGACGTACACGTGCTTGCCCGACTGCACCGCGGGCACGTAGGCGGCCACCGGGGGCACGACCTCGGGCAGCGTCAGGCCCAGCTCGGCCAGCTTCGCGTACGGGTCGTTCACGTCAGGCTGCCTTCGGGCGCTTGAGGTAAGCCACGAGCTGCTCCGGATTGGGGCCCGGCACGACGGCCACCAACTCCCAGCCGTCCTCACCCCAGTTGTCGAGGATCTGCTTGGTGGCGTGGACCAGCAGCGGCACGGTGGCGTACTCCCACTTCTGCATGCCGGCACCCTAACCGGCGGACTGGCGGCGCTCTCCGCTGGGCACTCCCGGTGGGTCTTCGGCGGTTCGCCAGCGGGCGCTACCCTGACGGGCACACTGCGACCGTGGGCCTGGGGGATACCAATGACGCAACCGCCGAACGGTGGCGCCGGAGAGCATCAGGAAGGTTCGGCGCCCGGATATCCGGCACCCGTCGACCCGTTCGCCGCCGCACCCACCGATCCGCCGGAGCAGCCGGCCGTGCCGCCGCCACCGGCGCACCCGATCGTGCCGCCGCCTCCCGCGCAGCCGGTGGTGCCGCAGCAGCAGCCCGGTTACCCGCCGCCCGGATACACGACGCCCGCCGCGACGCCGGGCTACCCGCCGACGCCCGGATACCCGCAGGCGGCGCAGCCGGGTTACCCCGCACCCGACCCCGGCTATCCGCAGCCCGGTTACCCGCCCGCCCAGCCCGGCTACGGGGCCCCGGCGCCGCAGCCGGGTTATGTGCCCGGTCAGCCCGTGTCCGGCCAGCCGGGTTACGTGCCTGGTCAGCCGGTCTCCGGCCAGCCGGTCTCGGGGCAGCCGGTCTCCGGCCAGCCCGGCTATCCCCCGCCCGGTCAGCCGGCGTACGCGCCGCCGCCGGAGCAGCCCGGCTACCCCGGGCAGGTGCCCGGCCAGCCCTACCCCGCACCGGTGTCCGGCGGGCCGTACGCGCCACCGACCTCCGGCCAGCCGTACGCGCCGAACGCCGGGTTCCCACAGGCTCCTCCTGGCTACCCGACCGACCCGGCGTACGCCCAGCCGGGTTACCCGGGCATGCCGGCACCGCCGCGGAAGAAGTCCCGCACGCCGATGATCCTGTTGGTAGTGGCGGCGATCGCCGTGGTGCTCTGCGGCGGCGGCGTGACGGCCGCGGTGCTGCTCATGCGAAACACCGAGCCCAACGACGGCGCGGCCGAGCCGGTGGCCGCGGTGCAAAACTTCCTCAAGGCCGTCTACGAGGACCAGGACGCCACCAAGGCCAACGACTCGGTGTGCGCCGAGTCCCGCGACGAGCCGGCGCTGACCGCCAAGGTCGACGAGGTCAAGGCCAACTCCACCAAGTACAAGAGCCCCCGCTACAAGTGGGACGAGCCGAAGGTGGACAACCAGGACACCGAAAGCGCCACCGTCTCGGTCAAGGTCACGATGACCACCAGCGACGAGAAGGTCGCCGAGCAGCAGTTCAAGTTCACGGTGGTACAGAAGACCGGCTGGTTCGTCTGCGAGATCGGCAGCTGATCACCCGTTAGGTGATCGGACTACGCTCGGAGCGTGCGGGCGAGCGAACATGTCCCCGGCCAGGTCAATCCGGCCTGGCCGGCGCGTCTCCATGTCGTGACCGGCAAGGGTGGCACCGGTAAGACGACGGTCGCCGCCGCCCTCGCACTTGGCCTGGCCGCCGGCGGACACCGCACCCTGCTCGTCGAGGTCGAGGGGCGGCAGGGCATCGCCGAGCTGTTCGGGCTCGGCCCGCTGCCGTACGAGGAGCGCCGGGTCGCCGGCACCCCGGACGGCGGCGAGGTGCGGGCGCTCGCGGTCGACGCCGAGCTGGCTCTCCTGGAGTACCTCGACATGTTCTACAAGCTCGGCGCCGCCGGCCGGGCGTTGCGCAAGCTCGGCGCGATCGACTTCGCCACGACCATCGCGCCCGGCCTGCGGGACGTACTGCTCACCGGCAAGGTCAAGGAGGCCACGACCCGCACGGCCGACCGCCGCCGGGTGTACCACGCGGTCGTGCTCGACGCGCCGCCCACAGGCCGGATCGGGCGCTTCCTCAACGTGACGGCCGAGACCGCGCGGCTGGCCAAGATGGGCCCGATCAAGACGCAGAGCGAAAACGTGGCCGCGCTCCTCCGCTCGCCGATGACCTCCGTGCACGTGGTGACGCTGCTGGAGGAGATGCCGGTGCAGGAGACTGTCGACGCGATCGGCGAGCTCAACAGCCTCGGCATCCCGATCGGCAAGGTCATCGTCAACGCGACCCGCCCGCCCCTGCTCACCGGCACCAAGGTCAGTCAGGCCGAGCTGCGCCGAGGGCTGGCCGCGGCCGGCCTGCCCGCCGACCGGGCGACGGTCGCCGGGCTCTACGCCGAGGCCAAGGCACACCTCACCCGCCGTGAGTTGGAGGAGTCGCTCCGCGTCGAGCTGGCCGAGGTGGGTCAGCCGACGGTGGAGCTGCCCCTCCTCCCAGGGGGGATCGACCGCGCCGCGCTGGACACCCTGGCGGCTGAGTTACTGGGCACGCGTTGAGGCAGCCCGGATACGCTCGGTCGGTGTCTTCCGATCACGCGGGCCGGCGGCTGGACGTTGACCACATCCTGGCCGACCGCAACGTGCGGATCATCGTCTGCTGCGGCTCGGGCGGAGTCGGAAAGACCACCACGGCGGCCGCGCTCGGGCTGCGCGCCGCCGAGCGCCACGGGCGGCGCACGGTCGTGCTCACGATCGACCCGGCCCGCCGCCTCGCCCAGTCGCTCGGCCTGACCGAGCTCGACAACACACCGCGGCAGGTCAAGGGCATTGACGCCGAGGAGAGCGGTGGCGAGCTGCACGCCATGATGCTCGACATGAAGCGGACCTTCGACGAGGTCGTGCTCGCACACACCGACCCGGCCCGCGCCACGGAGATCTTCGCCAACCCCTTCTACCAGGCCATGAGCTCCACGTTCTCCGGCACCCAGGAGTACATGGCGATGGAAAAGCTGGGCCAGCTGCACGCCCGCGGCGAGTGGGATCTGATCGTGGTGGACACCCCGCCGTCCCGCTCGGCTCTCGACTTCCTCGACGCGCCCGCGCGGCTCTCCCGCTTTCTCGACGGCCGCATGCTGCGCCTGCTGCTGGCACCCGCCCGGGCCGGCGGTCGGAGCATGTTCAGCCTGGTCACGGCCTCGTTCGGGATGTTCTCCCGGGTCGTGCAGAAGGTGCTCGGCGCGCAGCTGCTGACCGACCTGTCCGGCTTCGTCGCGGCGCTCGACTCGATGTTCGGCGGCTTCCGCCAGCGCGCCGAGGAGACGTACCGCATCCTCCAGGCACGCGAGACCGCGTTTCTGCTGGTCGCGGCGCCAGAGCCAGACGCGATCCGGGAGGCCGCCTACTTCGCCGGGCGGCTCGGCGAGGAGCGCATGCCGCTCGCCGGGCTGGTGCTCAACAGGGTGCACCGCACCGCCGTCGAAGGGCTGTCCGCGCAGCAGAGCCTGGCCGCGGCCGGCAAGCTCGACCAGGCCGGCGGCCACGAGGCCACCGCCGACGCGCTGCGGGTCCACGCGGCGCTCGCCGAGCAGGGGGTACGCGAGCGGCGGGTGGCCGCCGTCTTCACCGACGCCTACCCCGCGGTGCCGACCGTGGAGGTGACAGCGCAGCCCGCCGACGTGCACGACGTCGACGGGCTGCGTACGGTTGGTGACGCTCTCAGCCGGCCGTGACCAGCACCTTTTCCTTGTCGCGCAGCGCCGCCTCGAACATCTTCCGCCAGCTGTCCACCTGCGGATGGCGGCGCAGGAGCGCCCGGCGTTCACGCTCGGTCATGCCACCCCACACACCGAACTCGATGCGGTTGTCGAGCGCGTCGGCTAGGCACTCGTAACGCACCGGACAGCTGCGGCAAATCCGCTTCGCCACGTTCTGCTCTGCGCCCTGTACGAAGAGTGCGTCAGGGTCGCCGCTCTGGCACGCAGCCATGCTCGGCCAGTCTGTGATCATCCCCATCTGTCCACGTCCCCCCTTGCAGTCCGCTTCCCCGACCCGTGCCCGGCCGGATTCCCCCCGGCCACTCGCTGGCACTCCCCCCGGAACTCCAGCGAGTGACGTGCAGTACTCGCCGGACCATCATGCTCTGTAGTCGTACGATTACGCAACGTTGTCTGGCAAATCCATCAAAACCACGACGGTCCGTCTGTTTCCAGGCGACCGAGATCAGGCTTACCCGGCGGCGATCTGCGAAAACGCGAGCTAAGTGTCCCGCACGTGGGTCAAACTCAACATCGGCAGAACGCATCCGCACGCAGGGGGTCATGCGTCTAGCACAACGAGGCCAGTGCCCGCAGGACATGCCCGAAAGTCCGACAAGTTTCGGCGTAGGTCGGGGGCTGACACGCGGGACGGCCGATCGTTGCGAGGTCCCGTACCCTGGCGAGGTGACCTGGATGCGGAAGCGTGATCACAACATTTTTGCGAACGCCGCATCGCTGCTGATCTGCGGGCTCCTGGCGGGCGTGGTTGTGGCCGCCGCGGCCTTCCCCGCGGTTGCGATGTCGGGCCTGGCGGCCAAGGCTGGGGCGGAGACCTTCGACCGCCTGCCCAGCGAGCTGACCGTGAAGCGGTCGCCGCAGATGACATATGTCTACGCGTCGGACAACAAGACGCTGATCGCCACGATGTACGACGAGAACCGGCGGGACGTCCCACTCAAGGACGTGGCCCCGATCATGCAGGAAGCGATCATCGCGGCTGAGGACCACACCTTCCGCACCCACAACGGTGTCGACGCCAAGGGCATCGCCCGCGCCTTCGTGGCCAACAACTCGGCCGGTGCGACGACCCAGGGTGCGTCCACGTTGACGATGCAGCTGGTCCGCATGCTGATCGCCTACTCGGCGACCCACCCGCAGGACGTCGTCGCCGCCACCGAAGACACCAACGCGCGCAAGCTGCGCGAGATGAAGTACGCGCTCCAGCTCGACAAGGAGATGACCAAGGACGAGATCCTGGAGCGCTACCTCAACATCGCACCCTTCGGCCGGGGCGCCTACGGCATCTTCGCCGCCAGCCAGGTCTACTTCGGCAAGTACCCCAAGGATCTGAAGGTCGAAGAGGCCGCGCTGCTCGCCGGCATGGTCAAGGCGCCGTCGGCGTTCGACCCCACCACGCCCGCCGGCAAGCCGCAGGCCCTCGACCGGCGGAACTACGTGATCGACAACATGGTCGAGACCAAGGCCATCACGCCCGAGCAGGCCACCACCGCGAAGAAGGTGCCGCTCAAGGTCAAGGACAAGCGCACGCCCAACGGCTGCGTCGCCACCAGCAAAAACCACTGGGGCTTCTTCTGCGATTTCTTCTACCGCTGGTGGATGGAGCAGGAGACGTTCGGCGCCACGTCGTACGACCGGGAGCGGCGGCTCAAGAGCGGCGGCTACCGTATCGTCACCACGCTCGACGTGAAGACCCAGCAGGTGGCCAGGGCCAATATCGACAAGCATCTCAAGACCAACAACAAGAACGCGCTGATGCTCGCCGGCATCGAGCCAGGCAGTGGGCGGGTGCGCGCACTCGCTGTCAACCGCGTGTTCAAGCTCGACGACCCCGCCAAGCCGCAAAACAAGATCTCCTCCAACCCGGCGAAGAAGAGGAAGGGCATCCGCGGCACCTATCCCAACACCACCAACCCGCTGCTCAGCGGTGGTGGCGACATCAGCGGCTATCAGTTCGGGTCGACGTTCAAGCTGTTCACGATGGTGGCGGCGCTGGAGCGTGGCTACCCGCTCGAGACGACGATCAACACGGTCTCGCCGTACCCGTCGAAGTACATCATCGACTCCAGCTCACCGGCGGCTTGCCCACCACCCAACTCCAACAAGTACTGCCCGGAAAACGCCGGTCGTAAGGGCTACGGCCCGATGAACATGTGGGCCGCGTTCGGGCAGTCGATCAACACGTACTTCGTGCCGCTGGAGGAGCGCGCCGGCGCGGCCAACGTGGTCGAGACGGCCAAGAAGATGGGCATCCAGTTCCGGGCCAGCAGCGACGCCGCGATCGCCAACAACAAGGCCGCGGCCGACCAGTGGGGCGCCTTCACGCTCGGCGTCTCCTCGGCCACCCCGCTGGAGATGGCCAACGCGTACGCGACGATCGCCGCCGACGGCAAGTACTGCGAGCCGATCCCGGTGCAAGAGATCGTCGACCAGGATGGCAACAAGCTCGACATCGCCAACCCGCGCTGCGAGCAGCGGATCAAGACCGAGGCCGCACGGGCCGCGGCCGACGCCGCGCGGTGCCCGGTGGGCGACCGGTCCTCGACCTCCAAGTGCCAGGGCGCGACGGCCCGGCAGGCGAAGACCGAGATCGGCAAGCCCATCATGGGCAAGAGCGGCACCACCGACAGCGCCAAGACCGCCTCGCTGATCGTCGGCACCAAGCAGCTCATGGTCGCCGGCATCATCGCCGACCCCGACTGGGCACAGACCAGCACCCACTTCACCCACGACGAGGTCAACGACGCGGTCTGGAGCACCGTCCGCGACGCGATGAAGGGCAAGCCGTCGCAGCAGTTCACGCCGCCGACCGGCAAGATCGTCGAGGGCGACCAGCGCAGGATCCCGGACGTCAAGTGCAAGACGCTCGACGACGCCCGCTCGACGCTCCGCAGCGCCGGCTTCGAGGTCTTCGTCGACAACGTCCAGGTCAACTCCACCTGCCCCGCGGGCACCGCCGCCGGCACCAGCCCCGACGGCCGCACCATCAAGGGCGGCATCGTGAGCATCCAGGTCAGCAATGGCAAGGGCGGCCAGCAGCCCGGCAACCCGCCGGGGACCCGCGGCCCAGGACGAGGGCCGATCTTCCCGCCACCCAGAAACTAGACGCGAGTATTTGTCGAGCGGGCGCCTCGCGGGGCGCCCGCTCTTCTGTCCGCGGGGACCGTCAGCCAGCCAGCTGGCGGCGTACCTCGGCGGCCACCCGACCGCCCTCGGCCCGACCGGCCACCGCGGCCTGTGCCGCCTTCATGGCCGGGCCCATCTGCCCCATCCCGCTGAACCCGCCGGCGGAGAGCGCCCCCGAGACAAGCTCGGCCAGCTCCTCGTCGCCGAGCTGCTTGGGCAGGTAGCGCGCCAGCACGTCGCCCTCCGCGGTCTCCTTCGCGGCCTGCTCGGCGCGCCCGGCGTCGGCGAACGCGACGGCGGCCTCGCGGCGCTTCTTCGCCTCCTTGACGAGCACCGCGAGCACCTCCTCGTCGGACAGCTCGCGCTTGCTGTCGCCCGCGACCTCGGCGTTGCCGACGGCGGCCAGCGCCATCCGGAGGGTGGACGTGGTGACCTCGTCACGCGCCTTGAGCGCGGAGCGCATGTCAGCCGTGAGGGTGTCCTTGAGCGTGCCCATGGTGGGTCAAACTACCCTGGGCGGCATGCGGAAGCGCACATTGCTCGGTCTCGCCGCGGGCACGGCCGCCGCCGGCGCCGCCACGCTGGCATACGCCTCGCTCATTGAGCGAAACATGTTCACCCTCCGGCGGTACGACGTGCCGGTGCTCGCGCTCGACGCCGAGCCGCTGCGCGTCCTGCACCTGTCCGACTTGCACATGATGCCCGGCCAGCGGCGCAAGCAGGAGTGGGTGGCCGCCCTCGCCGGCACCGACCCCGACCTGGTCATCGTCACCGGCGACAACATGGCCCACCCCGACGCCGTGCCGGGCGTGCTCAACGCGCTCCAGCCGCTGCTCGACTACCCGGGCGCCTTCGTCTTCGGCTCGAACGACTACACCGGCCCCGTGCTGAAAAACCCGTTCGGATACTTCGCGACGCACGAACGCACGTCCGACCGCCGCCACGGCGCCGAGCTCCCCGCCGCCGAGCTGCGCGAGCTCCTGGCCGGCTCCGGCTGGGCCAACCTCAACAACGCCCGCACCACGCTCAAGGCCGGCGGCCGCCTGATCGAGCTCGTCGGCGTGGACGACCCCCACATCGAACGCGACGACTACGCCTCTGTCGCCGGCGGCGCCTCGGCCGACGTCGACGTGCGGCTGGGCCTGACCCACTCGCCCGAGCCCTACATCCTGGACGCCATGGCCGCCGACGGCTTCGACCTCCTACTGGCCGGCCACACCCACGGCGGCCAGGTCCGCGTCCCGTTCGTGGGCGCGCTGGTCACCAACTGCGACCTGCCCCGCTCGATGGCGAGGGGCCTCTTCCGCTGGCCCGGCTCCGAGGCCTGGCTCCACGTCTCCGCGGGCCTGGGCACCCACCCCACGGCCCCGGTCCGCTTCGCCTGCCCACCCGAGGCGTCGCTGCTGACCTTGATCCCCCGCTGACCCGATACCAAGTTTGAGCGGCTGTGGCCGTGGGCTACTATTACGCGGGCACTGCCTCGGGGTGTGGCGCAGCTTGGTAGCGCGCTTCGTTCGGGACGAAGAGGTCGTCGGTTCAAATCCGGCCACCCCGACAGAGAAACAGCAGGTCAAGGCTAGTCTCCAGCATCGGAGACTAGCCTTGTTTCGTTCTCCCAGATCAGTTGGAAGAATCTGGAAGGCGACCTCTAACGTCTTGTGCATGCAGCCCAAGCGGGTCAGGCCAGACGCGAGCGGCACCCAGCAGGCATCGGCACGGCCGGTCGGTTTGCGGCCTCGCACCGGTACCCCCGGCCCCCGTCTGGCCCGCTTCCGTGACCGGCGGGTCGGACGGCGGGATGGATAGCTCCGAGGACAGCAATGGGGGACCTCCCCAGATGGGGAGACCCCCCTGACTTGCCGGTCAGTGTGATCGAATCCGCTGTTTCCGCTGGTACTTAGGCCGGCGAGGACGGCGCCGCCGCTGGCTATCGCTGGCCCAGACTACCCAGATCAACATGCCAATGGTTCCCGCAGCGATAAAGGCGTTACCGGCTGGAGGATAGATCAACACGGCTGCCACAACAACGACAACCGAGATGATCACTACGATCACGGCTGTTCTTTTGTTCAGCATCTCCGCGTTCCCCGCTTTCGCTAGGAACGCTTGGCAGGAGTGCGGGCGCCGCCCGAGAGAGGCGCCTGGCTGCAAGTGTACACTCGCGGATGCAGGGACCTGTCCCAGGATGCAAGTGCATCAGATGGCGCAAATCCGGACCGCAAGTTCGCTTTGCAATTTGCGTAGATGGCGACCCGCATGCACTCAGACGAATAGGAGCGAACGGTGCCAAGGCGCGTCCTGAGAATGTGGGCTAGTACGACTTTGGCTGGTCGAGTACGTGTTGGGCGACGAAGTTGAGGATCATCTCGCGGCTGACCGGGGCGATCCGGCCGGCGCGGACCGCGCCCAGCAGGGTCGCCACGCCGTAGTCGGTTGTCATGCCGTTGCCGCCGTGTACCTGGATGGCGGTGTCGACGGCGAGCGCGGCGGCGTCGGCGGCGGCGTATTTGGCCATGTTGGCGGCGACGCCGGCTTCCACGTCGCGGCCGGCGTCGTAGAGGGCGGCCGCCTTGGCGATCATCAGGCGGGCGAGTTCGACCTGCACCGCCGCGTGGGCGAGTGGGTGCGACACGCCCTGGTGCGCGCCGATCGGGCGGCCCCACACCTGGCGGGTGGCCGTGTAGGTGGAGGCGCGGGCCAGGGCGTAGCGGGCGGTGCCGGCGGCCATCGCGGCGACCGTGATGCGCTCGGGGTTGAGGCCGGAGAAGAGGGCGGGTAGGCCGGCCTCCACGCCGCCGATCAGGGCGTCGGCCGGCACGCGTACCTCATCGAGGTAGAGCAGCCACTGGTTTTCCGGCGACACGATCTCCATCTCCAGCTTGCTGGCCTGGAGACCGGGAGAGGAAGTGGGGACGAGGAAGAGTGCGGGCTCCAAGCGGTCGCCGGTCGATACGCGGGCGACCACCAACACGTAGGCGGCCTCGTCTACGCCCGAGATGAAGCACTTTCGGCCGGAGATCAGCCAGTCGTCGCCGTCGCGGCGGGCGGTCGTGGCCAGGCGGTGGGCGTTGGAGCCGGCGTCCGGTTCGGTGATCGCGAAGGCGACCTTGAGCGAGCCGTCCGCGAAGCCGGGCAGGTATGCCGACCGCTGGTCGGGCGTGCCGTGTTTGGCGATCACCGTGGCCGCGATCGCGGGTGAGACGACGAGCAGCAGGAGGGGACAGCCGGCCGCGGCCAGCTCCTCGCAGACGATGGCCAGCTCGGTGATGCCGCCGCCCCCGCCGCCGTACTCCTCGGGGACGTTGACGCCCAGGTAGCCGAGCTTGCCTGCCTCCGACCACAGCTCGGTGGTGTGCGCGCCGGACTTGGCCTTGGATACGAAGTACTCGTGTCCGTAGCGGCGGCCTAGCGCCGAGACCGCGTCGCGAAGGTCGGCCTGTTGAGGGGTGAGTTCGAACATGGCACCTACTCCGGGGTGAGGACCGCCAGCACCGCTCCGGTGTCGACTTGCGCGCCCGCGCTCACCGGGACCGAGGCGACGACGCCGGCGGCCGGGGCGTGTACGGGGTGTTCCAGCTTCATGGCCTCGAGCGTCATGAGCAGCTCGCCGGCGTCCACCCGCTGCCCGGGCGTGACCAGGACCCGGCTGACCGCGCCGGGCAGCGGGGCGACCAGTGAGCCCTCGGCGAGCTCCGACTCCGGCTCGGGGAAGCGGGGCAGCTCGGTGAGGGCGACCGAGCCCTCCGCACTGTCTACATAGGAGACGTTGCCGACGCGGTCGACGTCGAGGGAGAGGCGGATCCCGTTCACGTCGAGGATGACGCGGCCGGGCGCGGCGGAGACCAGGGCGACCGGCGGGTGGTCGTCGGTGACCGGCGGCTGGCCCAGGCCGGCGAGGTCGAGCTCTTCCGGGTCGACCGCGCGTACCCACCAGTTGGCCAGCTCACCGGCGCGGTCGAGCCGGTAGCCGACCTCGACCGGTCCGGCCGGTCCGTCGTACACGGTGGTCTGCGAGCCGGAGGGCACGTTGCGCCACCCGGACGGGAGCGAACGCAGCACCGCGGCCGACTCGCGCCGGGCGGCCGACTCGGCGAGCGCGGCGGCCAGGCAGGAGACCCGGACCGCGTCCACAGAGGACAGCAGCGGGGCGAATACCTCCTGGTGCCGGTCGAGGAAGCCGGTGTCGATGTCGCCGGACTGGAACGTCGGGTGGCGCAACACCCGCACCAGCAGGTCGCGGTTGGTCACGACGCCGTGGATGCGGGAGCGGGTGAGCGCCGAGGCGAGGAGGCGGGCGGCCTCGTGGCGGGTGGGTGCCCAGGCGATGAGCTTGGCCAGCATCGAGTCGTAGTGGACGCCGATGACCGAGCCGTCCCGCACCCCGGAGTCGAGCCGCAGCCCCGGCTGCACGAGCGGGCGGAACTCGGCCGCCACCTCGGGCACGCGCAGGCGGTGGAGGGTACCGGTGGAGGGGAGCCAGGCGTAGGCCGGGTCTTCGGCGCAGAGCCGCACCTCGATCGCGTGGCCACGGATCGGGGCGGCGCCGGCCATCGGCAGCGGCAGGCCTTCGGCGACGAGCAGCTGGAGCTGCACGAGGTCGAAGCCGGAAACGCACTCGGTGACCGCGTGCTCGACCTGGAGCCGCGTGTTCATCTCCAGGAAGTAGAACTCGCCGGTGGGCGCCAGCAGGAACTCGACGGTGCCGGCGCCGACGTATCCGACGGCACGGGCCGCCGAGATCGCCGCGGCGCACAGCTCCTCGCGCATCGCGGGCGTGACGGCCGGCGAGGGCGTCTCCTCGATGATCTTCTGGTGCCGCCGCTGGATCGAGCACTCCCGCTCGCCGAACGGCACCACGTTGCCGTGCGTATCGGCGAAGATCTGCACCTCGACGTGGCGGGACCTGTCGACGTACCGCTCCAGGAAGACTGTGCCGTCGCCGAACGCGCTGGCCGCCTCGCGCCGCGCCGAGGCGACCGCCTCGCCGAGCGACTCGGCGTCACGCACGATCCGCATGCCGCGGCCGCCACCGCCCGCGGAGGCCTTGACCAGCACGGGAAACTCGGTGACCTCGTCCGGGTCGAGGTAGGTGGGAAGCATCGGCACGCCGGCGTCGGCCAGCAGCGTCTTGGCCTCGATCTTCGAGCCCATCATCTTGATGACCTTGGAGGGCGGACCCACCCAGGTCAGGCCCGCGTCGGCCACGGCCGCCGCGAACTCCGCATTCTCCGCGAGAAACCCATAACCCGGGTGTACCGCGTCCGCGCCGGTCTTGCGCGCCGCCGCGACGAGCAGGTCTCCCCGCAGATACGTGGCGGTGGGCGCGTTGCCGGGCAGGTGCACCGCGTAGTCCGCCTCGGCCACGTGCGGCGAGTCGGCGTCGCCGTCGGAGTAGACGGCCACCGTCTCGATCCCGATCAGGCGGCAGGTGGCGAAGACGCGCCGCGCGATCTCGCCCCGGTTGGCGACCAACAGTCGTCGAATCACGGCCACCTCACATCCGGAAGACGCCGAAGGCCTCGGCGCCCTTGATCGGTCCACTGTGGATCGCGGAGAGGCACAGCCCCAGCACGGTCCGGGTGTCGCGCGGGTCGATCACGCCGTCGTCGTACAGCCGGCCGGAGAGGAACAGCGCGGCCGACTCCGACTCGATCTGGCGTTCGGCCATCGTGCGCATGGCCTTGTCGGAGTCTTCGTCGTACGGCTGACCCTTGGCCTCGGCCGCCTGCCGCGCCACGATCGACAGCACCCCGGCGAGCTGGGCCGGTCCCATCACCGCGGACTTCGCGTTGGGCCAGCTGAACAGGAAGCGCGGATCGTAGGCCCGGCCGCACATACCGTAGTTTCCGGCGCCGTACGAAGCGCCGAGGTTGACGGTCACGTGCGGGACGGTCGAGTTGGCCACCGCGTTGATCATCAGCGCGCCGTGCTTGATGATGCCCCGCTGCTCGTACTCGGTGCCGACCATGTAGCCGGTCGTGTTTTGCAGGAAGAGCAGCGGCGTGTCGGAGGCGTTGGCGAGCTGGATGAACTGGGCCGCCTTCTGCGCCTCGTCGGAGAAGAGCACGCCGCGCGCGTTGGCGAGCACGCCGACGGGATAGCCGTGCAGGTCGCCCCAGCCGGTGACGAGCGCGGTGCCGTACGCCGGCTTGAACTCGTCGAACTCGCTGCCGTCGAGCACCCGGGCCAGCACCTCGCGCGGGTCGAACGGCACCTTGAGGTCGGCGCTGGGCACCGCGAGCAGGTCGTCGAGGTCGTACTTCGGCGGCGCGGCGATCCGCGGGGCCGGGCCGGCTTTGCGCCAGTTCAGCCGCCGTACGCACTGGCGGGCCAGCCGGATGCCGTCGCGCTCGTCCTCGGCGATGTAGTCGGCCAGACCCGAGCGGGAGGCGTGCATCGCGGCGCCGCCGAGCGACTCGTCGTCGGTGATCTCACCGGTGGCCATGCGCACGAGCGGCGGGCCGGCCAGGAAGACCTTGGCCTGGTTGCGCACCATGATCGTGTAGTCGGACATGCCGGGCACGTACGCGCCGCCGGCCGTCGCGTTGCCGAACACCACGCTCAGCGTCGGGATGCGCGCCGCGGAGAGGCGGGTCAGGTCGCGAAACACCTGCCCGCCCGGGATGAAGATCTCCGCCTGGCTGGGCAGGTCGGCGCCGCCCGACTCGACGAGGTTGACCATCGGGAGGCGGTTGGCCAGCGCGATCTCGCCGGCCCGGCGGGTCTTCTTCAGCGTGTACGGGTTGACCGCGCCGCCGCGCACCGTCGGGTCGTTCGCGATGATCACGCACTCGACGCCTTCGACCACGCCGATGCCGGTCACCACGCTCGCGCCGACCGGGAAGTCGGTGCCCCACGCGGCCACCGGTGACAGCTCCAGGAAGGGTGCGTCCTGGTCGAGCAGCAGCTCGATCCGCTCGCGGGGGAGCAGCTTGCCGCGCGCGTGGTGGCGGGTCACGTACTTTTCGCCGCCGCCACCCCGCGCGGCGTCGAGCGCGGTGTCGAGCTCCGCGAGCCGCTCCAGCATCGCGCTGCGATTTTCCAAGTACGACGGGTTGCGCGGGTCGATGGCGGTGTCCAGGACGGCCATGGCTCAGACCCCCATCTGTCTCGCGATGTCGTTACTGCCTTCCGTCGTAACGAGTGGCTCACCCGCTGCGACACGGATCCGGGCCCGCAACCGTTCTCCCAGCGCTTTCCCTTGTGGATCAAGGGGATCCCGGCGCGCGAGGAGGCTGCGGATCACAAAGTTGACTGCCCACAAATTACGCATTTCGTATCGCTCGATGGGATGCCCCGCTGCTTCGGGCAGGAGCTCCGCGAGCTTCTCGCTGGTCAGCCACCCTATGAGCGCCGGATAGTCCTCGGCGTGGCGGGCCCAGACCCCGATGTTGGCGTCGGCCCCCTTGTCGCCCGACCGCGTGCCCAGCGGCCCGCGCGGTGGATCGGTGAGGTCGTGTACGCGCCCCGTCTCCTTGATCAACTCCCGAGTGTTCGCGGGCGGAGGAATCTCCACGCGGGTGCCGTCGGGGTGGATCGCCCAATGAGGAGCCTGCGGAGTCTCCGCGGCGGAGAAGACCGTGTTGGGGGTGCCGTCGGACGGTGGCGACGTCAGGGTGCAACCCGGGTAGGAGGCCAGGGCGAGCTCTACCGCGGCGCTGGAGAACGCGCGGCCGGCCCGCTTCGGGTCGGCGTCGTGGATCGCCGCGTGCAGGAGGTCGCCGGTTCGGGTGAACGTCAGACCTTCCTTGCCGACCGCGTCTTCGAGCTGGGTGCGGACCAGGGCGGCCTTGGCGTCGAGGTCGAGGCCGGTGAGCACGAACGTCATCGCGTTGCGGTGGCCGTCGACGCTGGCCACGCCGACCTTGAGGGTGGGCGGTGGCGGCGTGCCGCGGGTCCCGGTGACCCGCACCCGGTCCCGGCCCTCCTGTGCGAGCCGGACGGTGTCGAGGTGCGTCACCACGTCCGGGCCCGCGTAGGCCGGTGCGCCGATCTCGTACAGGAGCTGGGCGGTGACCGTCTCCACCGTGACCGCGCCGCCGGTGCCGGGGTGCTTGGTGATCACGGACGAGCCGTCGGCGTGCACCTCGGCGATCGGGAAGCCCGGCCGGCGCCCGCCGTCGGGCAACTCGGTGAAGAACGCGAAGTTGCCACCGGTCGCCTGCGCGCCGCACTCCAGCACGTGCCCGGCGACCGTCGCGCCGGCGAGCGCGTCGAGGTCGTCGCGGGTCCAGCCGAAGTGGGCGATCGCCGGCCCCACCACCAGCGAGGCGTCGGTGACCCGGCCGGTGACCACGACGTCGGCGCCCGCGTCGAGGCAGGAGGCGATGCCGAACGCGCCGAGGTACGCGTTTGCCGCGAGCGCACCGGGATGGTCGAGCGCGTCGCCCTCGGTGTACCCGATGGTGGTGGAGAGGCCGAGCCGGGCGGCGAGGGACCGGAGCGCGGTGGCCAGCCCCGCGGGGTTGAGCCCGCCGGCGTTGGTCACGATGCGCACGCCCCGTTCGGCGGCCAGGCCGAGGCACTCCTCCATCTGACGCAGAAACGTGCGCGCGTAGCCGAGCGCGGGGTCCTTGAGCCGGTCGCGGCCGAGGATCAGCATGGTCAGCTCGGCCAGGTAGTCGCCGGTGAGCACGTCGAGCGGGCCGCCCTCGAGCATCTCCCGCCAGGCGGAGAAACGGTCGCCGTAGAAGCCCGAGGCGTTGCCGATGCGGATCATGATCGGGCGCCGGTGGGCTCGCGACCGGTGCCGGGCGGGCCGGCGAACGCCTGCGCGATGTCCAGCCACTCGTCGGCCACCGGCCCGGTCGCGACGAGTGCCAGGTCGGCCCGGTGTCGCCGCTGCGTGACGAGCAGGCAGAAGTCGAGCGCCGGCCCGACCACCCGGTCGGTCGCCTCCGGTGGCCCGAACTCCCACACGCCCGAAGGCCCGACCAGCTCGACCCGGACCGGCACCGCCGGCGCCTCCCGGCCGTGCACCCGGAAGCTGTGTTCAAGGGTACGGAAGCCGAGGTACGCGATGTGCCGAAGCCGCTCGGTCGGCGGTCGGCGGTGGCCGAGCGTGTCCGCGACGTCCTGGCCGTGCGCCCAGGTCTCCATGATCCGCGCGGTCGCCATGGAGGCGCGCGACATCGACGTGCCGTACCAGGGGAGCTTGGCGGTGGGCGGCGCGGCGGCGAGCGCGTCGGCGAGGGCCGCGCGCCCGGTCCGCCACCGGTCGAGCAGCTCGGCCGGCGGGGCGAGGAAGCTCTCAGTGCCGCGGTCGACGAAGTGCTCCGGATCCTGGAACGCGGTGTTGTTGAGCACCGCCCAGAACGCGTCGCGATCCGCGGCGGCAAGTTTCGCCATGTGGTCGGTCCAGGCGAGGTGGGCGATCTGATGGGCGATCGTCCAGCCGTCGGCCGGGGTCAGCCGCGTCCAGTGCGCCTCCGGGAGCGGACCGACCCGGGCGTCGAGATCGGCCGACTCGTCGGCGAGGTCGACGAGGAGTCCGGCGAGGATGGACATGCGTGCCTCCGCGTCACAGAAGGGTGGCCAGCTGCCGCTTCCAGGCGGCGAGCAGCGCGGTGCGCCGCGCGGTGTCGTCGGAGAGCAGGTTTGCCACGCCGAGGCCGCGGAGCAGGTCGAGGGTGGCCTGCACGGCCTCGCGCACGCCGGGTGTGCGCTCGTCGGCGCCGACCAGCTCGACGGTCAGCCGGTGCATCTCCCGGCCGACCCGCGCCTCCAGTGGGACGAGCGCCGCGCGCAGCTCGGGGTCGGTGCGGGCGGCGATCCACACCTCGAGCGCGGCCACGTAGAGCGGTCCGGTGAACGCGGCGGCCAGCATGTCGACCACCCCGTCGAGCCGCTGCGGACCAGGTGGGAGGGCGGCCGCCTCGGTGCGGATCTCCTCGGCGCGGCGCTCGGCAAGGTGTTCGACGGCGGCCATCACCAGCGACGCCTTGGTCGGGTAGTGGTGCAGCTGCGCGCCCCGCGAGACGCCCGCCATCGCGGCCACGACCGTGGTGGTGGTGCCGGACCAGCCCCGCTCGACGAGACAGTCGACGGTGGCTTCGAGAAGGCGGGCCTGGGTGGCGCGACTGCGCTCCTGCTGCGGCATGCGTACCGGCACACCCACAGCCTGCCCGGTACCAAACAAACAGTCAAGCCTGCTTGTTTTGGCTCCGCTTACCCCATGCGAGGAGGCTCGGGGGCCGTACCTACACGCGGGCCCGGCGGGCCAGGCGCTCCGGGTCGAGGATGATCACGCTCTTGCCGTCGAGCCGCAGCCAGCCACGGGAGGCGAAGTCGGCCAGCGCCTTGTTGACCGTCTCGCGAGAGGCGCCGACGAGCTGGGCCAGCTCCTCCTGGGTGAGGTCGTGCGTCACGCGCAGCACGCCGCCGTCGCGGGTGCCGAAGCGGCCGGCCATCTGGAGCAGGTTTTTCGCCACGCGACCGGGGACGTCCGTGAAGATCAGGTCGGCCAGCGCGTCGTTGGTCCGGCGCAGCCTCCTCGCCAGCACCCGCAGCAGCTGCTCGGCGATCTCGGGCCGGTTGTTGAGCCAGGGGCGCAGCGCCTGCTTGCGCAGCCGGGCCAGGCGGGTGTCGGTCACCGCCGTCGCCGTGGCCGTGCGCGGGCCGGGGTCGAAGAGGGACAGCTCGCCGAGCATGTCGGACGGACCCATGACGGAGATGAGGTTTTGCCGACCATCGGCGGCGCGCCGACCGAGCTTGATCTTGCCGGACAGCACGATGTAGAGGCTGTCGCCGGGCTCGCCCTCGTTGAACACGACCTCGCCCTTGCGGGTCTCGATCGTCTCCATCTCCTTGGCGAGCGCTTCCGCCGCCTCGGGGTCGACACCCTGGAAGATCCCGCTGCGGGCCAACACCTCATCCATCGCCGCACCTCCGCCTGCGCATACTCACACCCGCCAGCGGCCTCGCCAGCGTGTCGACGCGCGCAGTAAGTCTAGGCGCACCAGGGCGGGGATCGGGCGTGCACCCCCGGAAACTTGATCGGCGAGCCGTAGAGTGCGATGGATGTCCGCCGAGCCGACGCTGACCGCCCGCCGCGAGGACGGGCTGGACATTCCCCTGCTGGTGTGGCGGCTGGCCGTGCCGCTGCTCGCGATCTCGTCCGCCCCGCTCGGCGGCGGGATCGGCGTGCGTCACTGGATCGTCAACGCGACGGTGCCGATGTCGTACCGCCGGGACGACCCGGACGTCCACCTGACCGAGCTCGCCGCGCGGGAGCGCCTCGGCGGCCCCGGCGTCGGGCTGCTCACCGGCGTGGACGTGGCCGAGGTCGTCTCCGCCGAAGAGGGTGGCGTGCGGGTGTGGGCCACGGTCGGGCTCGGCGACCCGATCTGGGCGGCCGCCCCGCCCGCCGCGGCGGCGTCCGGGCCGGGCACCGTCAACATCGTCGTGTGCCTGCCCGTCCGCCTCTCGCCCGCCGCACTCGTCAACGCCGTCGCCACGGCCACCGAGGCGAAGGCGCAGGCACTGTGGGACCTCGGCCTGCCCGCCACGGGCACCTCGACCGACGCGGTCTCGGTCCTCTGCCCGCCGGACGGTCCGGAGGCGGCCTACGGCGGCCCGCGCTCGGAGTGGGGCGCGCCGCTGGCCCGAGCCGTCCACACGGCGGTACGTGCCGGCGGCGGCACCGGCCGGGGGTCCGGAATGCCCTGGTCAGACCGGCTTCGGTAGGTCGTCCGGCTGGCGCGGGGAGGGTATGGTCGCGGGGCGATGCCCCCTCGAAAGCGAACTCCCGCGAGCGGCCGACTGTGGCCGCTCGTCGTCGTGCTCGCGATGGGGGCGCTGTTGCTCGGCGGCGGGGTGCTCGCGCTCGTCGTGACCGGCGACTCCACGCCCGCCCCGCAGTGGCGGGACAGCGCGCTCGCCGAGCCTTCCGGCCGGGCGGCGGCGCCCCGCGGCGAGGGTCCGCCCCGCACCATCTCGATGTCCGCGACCGGCGACATCATCATGGGCAACGCGCCCGGAAGGCTCCCGCCCAACGGCGGCAAGGGCTTCTTCGCGGCAGTGCGCGGGGCGCTCAAGGCCGACCTCGTGATGGGCAACCTCGAGGAGCCGATCACCGAAGACACCGGCGCCGGCAAGTGCGGTCCGACGTCCAACAAGTGCTTCCAGTACCGGGTGCCGCCGGCGTACGCCGGGCACCTGAAGGAGGCCGGGTTCGAGCTGCTCAACCAGGCCAACAACCACGGTCACGACTACGGGCCGGCCGGCTTCCGCAACACCCAGCGGGCGCTGGAGGAGCACGGGCTGGAGCACACCGGCGCGCCCGACGAGATCACCGTGATGGACGTCGAGGGCGTGCGGGTGGGCGTGGCCGGCTTCTCCTCGTATCCGTGGTCCAACCCGCTGGTCGACGTGGAGGCGGCGGCCGAGGTGGTGAAGAAGGCCGCGGGCCTGGCCGACATCGTGGTCGTGCAGGTCCACATGGGCGCCGAGGGTGCGGCCATGACCCACGTCAAGCCGGGCACCGAGATGTACCTGGGGGAAAACCGGGGCGACCCGATCAAGTTCGCCCGCGCCATGGTCGACGCCGGAGCCGACCTGATCGTGGGGCACGGGCCGCACGTGCTGCGGGCGATGGAGTTCTACAAGGGGCGCCTGATCGCGTACAGCCTGGGCAACTTCGCCGGCGGCGCGGGCACGCTCAACAAGACCGGCGTGCTGGGGCTGGGCGGGGTGCTCAAGGTCTCGCTCACCGCCAACGGCAGCTGGGGCGGCGGGCAGCTCATCTCGACCTACCTCGACTCCGGCGGCAAGCCCGCCATCGACAACGACCACCGCGGCGCGGTGGCGGTGGCCCGGCTGAGCGCGGCCGACTTCCCGGCCACCGGCGCGAGCGTGGACGGCACCGGAAAGATCACCCCGCACGGGGCGGCCTGAGCTGTCGGTGGGCGGGCGTAGGCTTCGCGCGTGGCCCGTGAAGAGAGTGACCTTTCGCGCAAGCGTCGCGCGCGCAAGATGGGGCGGATCCTGGAGGAGACCCACCCCGACGCACACTGCGAGCTCGACCACGAGACCCCGCTGGAGCTCGCCGTGGCGACGATCCTCTCCGCGCAGACCACCGACGTGCGGGTCAACGAGGTCACGCCCAAGCTCTTCGCGCGCTACCTCAACGCCGCCGACTACGCGGCGGCCAATCGGGCGGAGCTGGAGGAGCTGCTCAAGCCGACCGGCTTCTTCCGCAACAAGACCGACTCGGTGATGAAGCTCGGGCAGGCGCTGGTCGAGCGGCACGGCGGCGAGGTGCCCCGCACGCTCGACGAGCTCGTCAAGCTCCCCGGCATCGGGCGCAAGACGGCCAACGTCATCCTCGGCAATGCGTTCGACGTGCCCGGCATCACGGTCGACACGCATTTCCAGCGGCTCGTGCGGCGCTGGGAGTGGACCGCGGAGAGCGACCCGGTCAAGATCGAGCACGCGATCGGCGCGCTCTTCGACAAGCGCGACTGGACAATGCTCTCCCACCGCGTGATCTTCCACGGCCGGCGGGTCTGCCACGCCCGCAAGCCGGCCTGCGGCGCGTGCACGCTGGCCAAGCTCTGCCCGTCGTATGGGACGGGTCCGACCGAGGCGGTCGCCGCGGCCAAGCTGCTCAAGGGCCCGCGCGCCCGCGAGCTCGCCGTCGCGGCCGGCGTCGACCCGGAGCTGGTGCCCGCCCAGGCGATGGTGGCACCGGATACACCGTGAGGGGTTCTCTAAAAGCGGCAGCCCTGGCGCTCGTGCTGGCTGTCGCCGGATGTGGTGGGTCAGACGAGGCGCCGCCGACCCCCGAGCCGCCGCCCTTCGCCGACTGCGCCGCGCTGACCGTGCCTCCGCCGGCCGCCGTGCCGGTCACGCTCGCCGGTGAGGGTAAGGCGCTGCCCGAGGTGGCGTTGCCCTGCTTCACCGGTGGGCAGGATGTGACCGTGAGCGCGATCCGCGGCCCGGCGGTCGTCAACCTCTGGGGTTCGTGGTGTGGCCCGTGCCGGGAGGAGCTGCCCGCGTTCCAGCGCTTCGCCGAGCGGGCCGCCGGCAAGGTCACGGTCGTCGGGGTGGACACCCGCGACAGGCGTTCGGCGGCGAGCAGCCTGGCCACCGACCTCGGGGTCAAGTACCCCAACCTCTTCGACGAGGACGAGCGCCTCCGCGCTGAGCTCGGGATCACCGTCCTGCCGGCCACCCTCTTCGTCGACCGCGACGGCCGGCTGCGCCACCTCTACAACTCCAGCGCGCTCGACGACGCGACCCTCGCGACGCTGGCCGCGAAACACCTCGGGGTGACGCTGCCATGAGTAGCACCCCGAAAAAACGCTCCGCTTCGCTCCACGTTTCCCCGGCGGCCCCGCCCGAGCCCAACGGGGCGCCGGCGTGGCTGGAGCCGCTGCTCGACCGGCTCGGCACCGCCCGGGTCGAAGACTTCACCCGGCTGCCCACGCCGGAGGAGGGCGGCCGGGCCAGCGCCGTGCTCGTGCTCCTCGGTGAGCAGGATGGCGAGCCCGACGTGCTCATGCTCCAGCGGGCCGAGACGCTGCGCACCCACGCCGGCCAGCCGGCCTTCCCGGGCGGGGCGAGCGATCCCGACGACGTCGACGCCGCCGCGACCGCGCTGCGCGAGGCCGACGAGGAGGTGGGCCTGCGGCCGGAGAGCGTCACCGTGCTCGCCCAGCTCCCGCCGCTGTGGATCCCGGTCAGCGACTTCGTGGTGACGCCGGTGCTCGCCTGGTGGCACACCCCGCACGAGGTACACCCGCGCGAGCCGGCCGAGGTGGCGCGGGTGGCCCGCCTGCCGGTGGCCGAGCTCGTCGACCCGGACAACAGGCTCATGCTGCGGCACCCCAGCGGCTGGATGGGGCCGGCGTTCCAGGTGGGCGGGATGCTCGTCTGGGGGTTCACCGCGGGGGTGTTGTCGGCGCTGCTGGAGATGGGCGGCTGGGCCCGCCCGTGGCCGCGCGACCGGATCGCCGACCTGCCCGCGCCCGCGCCGCAGCCCACGCCGTCCGCCGGAGACGACGTCGGCTGAGCTGGCTGCGCACGCTGGGCGCCCCGGAGGGCCCTCGTCACTCGGGCCTTGCCGGCCCTGGGGCTGACCCCCGGGTTCGCGCCGCATTGGCCGCGAGTCGTGCTCAGCGTTGGCCGGGTCCCCGTACCCTTGACGGGTGTCCGCCATCGATGTCGCTCTTGTCCTACTTATGGTGTTGTTCGCGATCAGCGGATACCGACAGGGATTCGTGATTGGGGCACTGTCCTTCGCCGGTTTCTTCGGCGGCGCGCTGATCGGCCTACAGCTCGGCCCACTGGTGGCCCGGCAGTTCGCGGACGACGCCGTGCGCGTCGTCGTGTCGCTGATCGCCATCTTCGGACTCGCGGTGCTGGGACAGGCGCTGGCCGGCTGGCTGGGCACGCACCTGCGCCACGCCATCACCAGCCCCACCGGCCGCAAGCTCGACGACGCCGGCGGTGCGCTCGTGTCGGTGGTCGCGGTGCTGCTGGTCGCCTGGCTTGTGGCGGTGCCGCTCGGCTCGTCGTCGCTGCCTTGGCTGGCCAGCTCGGTGCGAAACAGCGCCCTCCTCGACGGCGTCAACAGGGTCATGCCGCAGCAGGCCCAGGCGCTCTCCGACGCCCTGCGAAACACGGTGGACACCCGTGGCTTCCCCGAGGTCTTCGGCAACCTGGCGCCCACCCGCGCCCGCGAGGTCGCCGCACCCGACCCCCGCCTGGCCAACTCGCGCGTGGTGGTCAACTCACGCCAGTCGGTGGTCAAGGTGCTCGGCTCGGCGCCGAGCTGCTCGCGGCGCATCGAGGGCTCCGGCTTCGTGTACGCCCCCGAACGCGTCATGACCAACGCCCACGTGGTCGCCGGCACAAGGTCGGTGACGATCGAGCTCGGCGACGAGCGGCTGGACGGCCGCGTCACGGTCTACGACCCCGACCGCGACCTCGCGGTGATCTACGTGCCCGGCCTGGACGCGCCGGTCATGCCGTTCGCGCCCCGCAAGGCCCCGACCAACGCGGACGCGATCGTGCTGGGCTTTCCGCTGGACGGGCCCTACAACGCCCAGTCCGCCCGGGTACGCGACGTCGGCGACATCACCGGCCCGGACATCTACAACGCCGGCGACGTGACCAGGGAGATCTACACGATCCGGGCGCTGGTCCGCAGCGGCAACTCGGGCGGCCCGCTTGTCGCGACCAACGGCCAGGTGCTGGGCGTCATCTTCGCGGCGGCGGCCGACGACCGAAACACCGGCTTCGCGGTGACCGCCCAGGAAGCCGCCCCGGTAGCGACGGCCGGCCAGAGCCGCACCCGCGCCACCACGACAGGCGACTGCACGTAAACCAGTTCCAAACAAGACGGAAGACTTGAGCTACCGCGACGTCCGTCGTGGCCCAGACCCATGCCACGCCCAAGAGGGCTGCCCTCTTGGGGGCTGGGCGCGCGGAGGTGGCAGCGGGGGTCGGGGGTTTCGGTGAGCGCCAGCTCGCCGCCGGCCGCCGCGGTCTCCGGCGGGAGCGGCGGTCCGTAAGTGACGCGGACCCGGGTAAATCTGTCAAAAGCGAGGGTCAGGAGCGGACGCGGCGGCGGAAGGTGATGGCCGCGGCGGCCGCGACCAGCGTCACCAGGATGCCGAAGGCAATCGCCCAGCCGCGCTTGGAGTGCTCGGGCTCGCTGGCGGGCTGGGCCTGCCAGTCGGTGTGTGCGCCCTGCGCGCGCCCACCGACCGGCTGGTCGGCGCTCGTCTCGCCGGTCGTCGTCGCCGCCACGCCGGGCGCCGCGCCGAAGCCGGCCACGCCGTGCGGGGCGTTGGTGTCGAGCGGGTTGCGCTCCACGGTGGACACCCCGACGGTGAGCGCCGCGACCGGGTCGACCAGGCCGTAGCCGTAGCGGTCGTCGCGGCCCACCGCACCGAGGTCGCTAGCGGTGGTGATCAGCCGGTTGACGACGGTGGCCGCGGACATCTGAGGCCACTTGGCCCGGACGAGCGCCGCCGTCGCGCTGACCAGCGGGGCCGCGAAGCTTGTGCCCTGCACCTTCCACGTGCCACCGGGGCGGGCGCCGACCAGGCCGGTCCCCGGGGCGGAGAGCACCGTGGCGGAGCCGGTGATCGAGCCGGACCAGAGGCCCTCGGTCTCGCGCTCCAGGCCGGTGACGGCCAGGACGCCGGGCTCGCGAGCCGGGTACCACACCTCGGTGGCCGGGCGGGTCTGCCCGGCCGCTGGCGCCGGGTCGGCCGAGTGGTTGCCCGTGCAGGCGACCACCACGACGTCGCGGGCGAAGGCGTAGTCGAGCGCGGCCGCGAGGGCGGGGCTTGTGCCGCTGCCGCCGAGCGACAGGTTGATGACCTGGGCGCCGTTGTCGACCGCCCAGCGCACGCCCTTTGCCACGATGAGTGCGTCGTCGTACCGGTTTTCCGCGTCGAGCACCCGCACCGGCAGGATCTTGGCGTGCGGGGCGAGGCCCTCCACACCGTCATCGTCGTCATTGCGGCCGGCGATCAGCCCGGCGACCGTGGTGCCGTGGCCCACCGGGTCGTTGCGCCCGTCGCCGCCGGAGACCAGGTCGATGCCGGGCAGCACCTGGCCGGTGAGGTCGGGGTGGCCGGCGTCCACACCGGAGTCGACCACCGCGACGGTCACGCCGTCACCGGTCGAGTGGCGCCACGCGTGGGTGGCCCGCAGCTCGCCGAGCTGCCACTGCTCTTCACGCACCTGGTCGCGCCGCACCACGGTCGTGGGGACGCCGCCGCCGGCACCGGAGGCCGTGGCCGGGATCGGCGCCTGGCCTTCCGCCACCGCCACCGCCGCCCCGGGGGCCGGGGATGCCGCCGCCGCGCCCGCCGGAGCGGGGGCGCCAGCCAGTGCCGCGACAGTCGCCAACGCCGCCCCGGCGAACCTCGGAGCGGCGCCTCGCTGATGGCGCGACAGGCTCATGGCAGTGTGGCCTCCAGTTGTGGACAACGAGCCAGCCGCCGCCGAGTCGCTGTCCCTCTTCCGGGCGCAGTCGTACGACGCAGGTTACCGCGTCGATGTGTCCACTGGGTCCACCCCGAAAAGATCTAAGGCTGACACAAAGGATCACGGAACGGTCGGTAGGTAGGCGAGCTGCACCAGCCGGACCCCCTCGCGGCGGGTAACCAGGCGGCCGCGGCCCGGCGGCAGCGGCTCCGGCCGCACGCCGCCGACCAGCGCACCCTCCTCTTTGTCGCCGGACATCACCAGACCGGGTGACGCAAGCTCGCGGAGCCGCTGGATCACCGGCTCGTAGAGCGCCCGGGACGCGCCGCCCGACCGGCGGGTCAGGACGAGATGCAGGCCGACGTCGCGCGCTTGGGGCAGGTGCTCGACGAGCGGCAGCAGCGGGTTGACCGGTGCGGCCGCGACGAGGTCGTAGTCGTCCACCAGCACGAACAGCTCCGGCCCGGTCCACCACGACCGGTCGCGCAGCTGCTGCGGCGTGACGTCCGGCCCGGGCAGGCGCCGCCGCATGTAGCCGTCGACCGACTCGATCAGCTGGCCGGTGGTGGCGGCCGTCGTGCCGTACCCGATCAGGTGATCGGAGTCGATCGCGCCGAGCAGGCTGCGCCGGTAGTCGACGAGGATCAGTCGGGCCTGCTCCGGCGCGAAGCGGCGGGTTATCGACGTGGCCAGCGCCCGCAGGAACGACGACTTGCCGCACTCCGCGTCGCCGAAGAGCAGCAGGTGCGGGTCGCTGCCGAAGTCCACATCGACCGGCCGCAGGTCGGCTTCGGCGATGCCGATCGGCAACCGGAGGCCGGCCCCGCTCGACAGGTCAAGGTCGTCGTACGGCAGGACCGGCGGCAGCAGTCGCACCCGGGGCGCGGGCGGCCCGGGCCAGCCGGCCGCGATGGCCCGCACCAGTGCGGCCGGGTCGCCGTCGAGCGCGGAGAGCGCCGGCAGTGCGGTGAGCAGGTGGCGCCCCTCGGCCGTGATGCCGCGTCCGGGCACCTTCTCCGGGACGGTCAGCGCGGCCCGCCGGGAGACGAGCGAGTCGGTCGGGTCGCCCAGCCGCAGCTCCACGCGGGAGCCGAAGAGGTCGCGGATCGGCGGCCGGAAGTCAATCCAGCGCGAGGCGGCGGCCACGACGTGTACCCCGTAGGAGAGCCCACGGGTGGCGATGTCGGTGACCATCGGCTCCAGGTCGTCGTAGTCGCCACGCAGGGTGGCCCACCCGTCCACCACCAGGAAGACGTGGCCGTCGACCGGCGCGCCCGACTCCCGCTGGGCGAGGAGGGCGGCGACGTCGCCGACCGTGCGCCGTACGGCCTCGGCGTCCAGCCGCCCGGCCACCCCACCCACGTGCGGCAGGTCGCGGAGCAGGGCGAGCGAGCCGCCGCCGAAGTCGAGGCAGTAGATCCGAACCTCGGTGGGCGAGTGGGTGAGCGCGAGGCCGCAGAGCAGCGTGCGGAGGACGGTCGACTTGCCGCTCTGCGGCCCGCCCACGACCGCGACGTGGCCGGCCGCGCCGTCGAGGGCCAGCCACAGCACGTCGCGGCGCTGCTCGAACGGATTGTCGATCACGGCGACCGGCACCTGGAGCGCGCCGCGCAGGTCGGGGTTGGCGACGGTGAGGCCGCGGGCCGGGTCGCTGCCGACCGAGCCGAGCAGCTCGTCGAGTGCGGGCGGGCGGGACAGCGGCGGCAGCCACACCCGGTGTGCCGGCGGCCCTTGCCCGGCCAGCCGCTCGACCAGCAGCTCCAGCAGGCTCGGGCCGCCCTCGGCGGGTGGCGTGGCCGGCGTCGGTGCCGGGACGTAGTGGGTGCCGTACGGCAGCACCCGGGGACGCCCGGCTCGCGCCGCCGGCAGCCGGTCGCCAGGGCGGCGGAACGGGCCGGAGACGTACGCCGCCTTGAACCGCACCAGCGGCTCGGTGCCCGCCTTCAGGAACCCGTGGCCGGGTGAGCGGGGCAGCTCGTACGCGTCCGGTACGCCCAGCACGGATCGCGATTCAAGGGACGAGAACGTGCGTAACCCGATCCGGTACGACAGGTGGGTGTCCAGCCCGCGCAGCCGCCCTTCCTCGAGCCGCTGCGAGGCGAGCAGCAGGTGTACGCCCAGCGAGCGGCCCAACCGTCCGATCTGGAGGAACAGGTCGATGAAGTCGGGCTTGGCGGCGAGCAGCTCGGCGAACTCGTCGCAGACGAGCAGCAGGTAAGGCAGCTTCCCGTACTCGCGGACGTTGGACACGCCCGCGCGCCGCAGCAGCTCCTGCCGGCGCACGATCTCGCCGTTGAGGGCGTCGGTCATGCGGTCGACCAGCGGCAGCTCGTCGGCGAGGTTGGTGATCACGGCGGCGGTGTGCGGCAGCCGGTCGAGCGCCGCGAACGTGGCCCCGCCCTTGTAGTCGACGAGCACGAAGTTGAGCTCTTCGGAGGAGTGCGTCGCGGCGAGCCCGAGCACGAGCGTGCGCAGCAGCTCGGACTTGCCCGATCCGGTAGCGCCGACGAGCAGCCCGTGCGGGCCCATGCCGTCCTGCGCCGACTCCTTCAGGTCGAGCTCGACCGGCCGGCCCGCGGGGGTGACGCCGATCGGCACGCGCAGGCGGTCGCGTGCGGCCCGGGGCTGGCTCAACCCGGACCTGGGCGCGGAGCGGCCAGCTCGGATTGAGCCGGCATCCGGGGCCGAAGCGAGCGGAGCGAGCCAGCCAGCAGAGCCCCGGGGTGGTGGCGGCGCGTCGAGGTCGCCGAGGCCGAGCAGCTCGGCCGGTGCCGGCTCGGCCGCGGCCGGCGGTTCCTCGGCGTCGGCGGGCGCCGCGAGGCGGTACGGCGCGAGCCGCCGGGCCACCGCCTCCGCCTCCACCGCCGTCAGCCCGTCGGCGTGCCCGATGCCGGCCGGGCCGTCGCCGGAGTCGACGAGCAGGTGCCCGTCCTCGCCAACCGACAGCACAAGCGTCGACGGATCGAGCAGGCGCGGCGGCGGATCGTCGAGGTCCAGAAAGGACACTCCGTCGATGCCGCCATCCTGGCTCCAGGAGGCGCCGTCGAGCACGACGACCACGTGCGGCCCTTCGCTCGCCGCGCCGCCGGCGAACCGCGGCCGGCTCCCCACCACGTCGCCCAGCAGCCGCTCCAGCTCCGGGCCCGAGCCGGCGACGAGCCGCACCGGGCCTAGCGCGTCGGTGCGCGTGGGGTGCTGGGCGTGCGGCAGCCATTTGACCCACTCCCATATGGCCCGCCGCTCCGGCCCGGCGCAGACCGCGATCCGCAGGTCGTCGGGCGCGTGGAAGACGGACAGCTGCATGACCATCGCGCGAACCAGCGCCGACGCGTCGCCGCGCAGGTGGATCCGGGCGAAGCCGCGCAGCGACAGCGCCACTGGCAGGTCGGGCACCACCGAGTACGCGTCGAGGAAGCGCCGCAGCGCGCCGGCGGTCATCGGTTCGAGGTCGTCGGGCGTGCGGGTGACCGGGGGCACCAGGGGGGTGGCCAGCGCCTGCGGGCCGGCGCCGACGCGTACCACCCCGAAGTCCGGGTCGGCAGGCCGCCGCTCCCACAGCCGATGACTGGCCACAGTGGACCACAGCCGCTCCGGCTCCGGGTGGCGGTAGGCGAGCCCGGCCCGCTGGCGCGCGACGGTCTCGCGGGCCCGGCGGCGGAGGCCGGCCAGATGGCGGAGGTAGTCGCGGCGGGCCGCCATCATCTCGGCCTTCTTCGGCCCGCCCGCGCCGCCCCAGGAGGCGAGCATCGCCAGTGAGGAGACGCCGAAGAGCGCGCCCACGACGTACGAGTACGGCCCGCCGCCCCGCCCCATCAGCATCGCCATCGCGACGCCGCCGCCGAGCATCGGCAGCACCACCATGAGCTGCTGCCAGCGGGCACCAGCCACCTGCGGGATCTCCGGCGGCGGCCCCACGTGCAACTCGCCGGAGGGGATCTCGGGTGCCGGCCTGCGGGCCGACCGTCGCAAGGGGACAGTCGCCACGATGGGTCACCTCCCAGACGCACATCGTAGGTAAACTCGCGCGGAATGGAGGACCCTCGATGACTGCCGGACTGGCCCGGGTCACGATCAGTACGCCACGGCGGCGGCTCGACGTCGCCCTGCCCGAGCAGGTGCCGGTGGCCGAGTTGCTGCCGGAGGTGCTGCGGCACGCCGGTGACGGGCTCGCCGACGACGGCGAGCGGCACGGTGGATGGATCCTGCGCCGCGCGGACGGCGCGGCGTTGTCGGCTGGTCAAGCTTTGTTGCCCCAGGGGGTACGCGACGGGGAGCTGCTCTTCCTGCTGCCCGCGCGGGTCCGGTGGGCCGAGCCGGCGTACGACGACGTGGTCGAGGCGATCGCGGACGGCGCGCGACGCCGGGGCGCTTCCTGGTCGCCGGGCGCCACGCGGGTCGCCGGCCTGGCGGCAGCCGGCGCGCCGCTCGCGCTGGGGCTCGCCGCCGCGGTGCGTGCCACGCCACCGTGGCATCTCGTGCCGGCCGTCGTTGCCGCGCTGCTGCTCGTGGCCGGCGCGGTGGTGGCACGCGCGCGGCGCGACGGATTGACCGGCGCCGCCCTCGCCGGCTACGCCCTGCCGTACGCGTTCGCGGCCGGCGCGCTGCTGGCCGGGTCGGGACGTCCGGCGCAGGCGCTGGCCGGCTCGGCCGCGTTGCTCGTCGCGTCCCTCCTCGGCGCCGCCGGCGTGGCGGCCCACCTGCGGGTCTTCGTCGCCGGGGGCACGGCCGGCCTGCTCGGCGGGCTGTCCGCACTGGCCGCGCTGGGCGGCCTCACGCCGCACGGTGCGGCCGCCGTCCTGCTGGCCGTGCTCGCCTGCGGAGTCGGCGCCCTGCCGCTGCTCGCGATCCGCCTCGGCCGGTTGCCGCTGCCGCCGGTCACATCGCCGGTCACTTCGCCGCCGGACCCGGCCGGTGTAGAGGTGGCCGCGGAGCGCACCGAGGAGATCCTCACCGGTCTGCTGGCCGGCCTCGCGGTCCTCGCCGTCGCGGCGTCCGCGGTCCTGGTCACCACCGGCGGCCTCGCCGGCCGGCTGCTCGTCGGGGTCGCGGCCGCCGGCCTGCTGCTGCGCGCCCGGCTGTTCGCCGCCGTGCACCACCGCGTGCCCCTTGTCGCCGCCGGGCTCGGCGGTGCGGTCGCGGCCGGCGCCGCCCTGCTGGCCACCGGCGACGAGCCGATGCTCCTCGCGGTCGCGGCCGGCGGCACGCTCGCGGCGCTCGCCGCCGCCGCGTACGCGCATCGGCCGCCCTCGCCCTACCTGGGCCGGGCGGCCGACGTGCTGGATACGGCGCTCGTGGTCTGCGTGGTGCCGGTCGCGTGCGCGGTGCTCGACCTCTACGCCGCCGTCCGCGACCTGTGAGGCGACGGCAGTCGGATATCCGTCAGTGGGACGTTTCGCCCTCGGCCGCCGCGTCTTGGGCCCGCCGGTAGGAGGCGCGGATCTCCGCCTCGGCCTCCGTCCGCCCGACCCAAGTGGCACCTTCGACCGACTTGCCCGGTTCGAGGTCTTTGTAGACCTCGAAGAAGTGCTGGATCTCCAGCCGGTCGAACTCGCCCAGGTGGTGGATGTCGCGCAGGTGCTCCTGCCGCGGGTCTTCGAACGGGACGCACAGGACCTTGTCGTCGCCGCCCTTCTCGTCCTTCATCCGGAACATGCCGATGGTGCGGCACCGGATGAGGCAGCCTGGGAAGGTCGGCTCCTGCACCAGCACCAGCGCGTCCAGCGGGTCGCCGTCAGCGCCGAGCGTGCCCTCGATGAAGCCGTAGTCGGCCGGATACTGCGTCGCGGTGAAGAGCGTGCGGTCCAGCCTGATGCGGCCGGTCACGTGGTCCACCTCGTACTTGTTTCGGTGACCTTTGGGGATCTCAACCGTTACGTCGAAATCCATCTCACGCTCCCCAATCTCGCCGCCCAAGTGTCGTGATGTTGCCCCATCAGATCGGGCTGGCGAACGCCGCATAGTGTTCGGACGCAAGTATCGTCGCCTAGACCGGATGACACGAATGAGGAGGGGCCGGTGGGGAGGCAAGATTCACAGCACGGCCCCGGAGACGAGACCATCCGGTTGCCGGTGACCCCGCCCGAGCAGACCCAGACGATCCGGCTGCCCTCCTTCTTCCCCCCGCCGTCCGCGCCGCACAAGCCGCAGCCGGCGCCGCCCGCACTCCCGCCCGGGGAGGGTGGCGCGCGGCCGCCGGAAAAGAAGCGGCGGCGCGGCCTGCTGGCCACGTTCATCGTGGTCGTGCTGCTCCTCGCCGGGCTCGTGGCCGGCGCGGCGATCGTCCGCCCCGGCCCGGTCGACGAGTGGCTGGGCGGCGACGCGAGCGAGCCCACCGCGACCGCGGCCGCCCCCGAGACGCCCGACCCGCCGCCCGCTCCGGTGCTCGTCGCCTCGGCCTCCGACATCCCGGCGCCGACCGCCGCGGGCGTGAAGGCGGCGCTCGACCCGGTCGTGGCCGCCGCCGGGCTCGGCAGCAGCCTCAATATCGCGGTGGTCGACGCGGCGACCGGCGACCAGCTGTACTCGCGCGGTCCCGACGTGCCGACCACACCCGCCTCGACCACCAAGCTGGCCACCGCCGCCGCCGTGCTGGCCACGCGCGGGCCGGCCTACCGGATCCCGACCCGGGTCGTCGCCGGCGCCAAGCCCGGCGAGGTGGTGATCATCGGCGGCGGCGACGCGACGCTGTCGGCCGGCGCCACTGGCACCTACGCCGGCGCGGGCCGGCTCGACCAGCTCGCCAAGCAGGTCAAGACCGCCCTCGGCGGGGCCGCACCGACGCGGGTCGTCGTCGACTCGACGCTGTTCACCGGCCCGGCGTTCGAGCCGAGCTGGGACCCGGACGTGCCGACCGGCGGGTTCGGGGCGGCGACCACGGCCCTGATGACCAACGGTGCGCGGGTCAACCCCAAGATCACCCACGGGTACGCCGAGCGCTACTCGCAGCCGGACCTCGCCGCGGGCCAGGCGTTCGCACGGGCCCTCGGCCTGAAGGCGTCGGCGGTGACCCGCGGCAAGGCACCGGCCGGCGCGCCGGGTGCGGCCGACGCGACCGCCACGCCCAGCCCCGAGACCACCCAGGCCGCGGCCGGCACCGCACCGGCGCCCGGCACCGAGCTGGGCAAGGTGGAGTCGCCGCCGATCCTCCGCCTCGTCGAGATCATGCTGGTCGACAGCGACAACGTGGTGGCCGAGTCGCTGGCCCGGCAGGTCGCACTCGCCAAGGACCTGCCCGCGTCGTACGCGGGTGGCGCGGCCGCCACAAAGGCCGTACTCGCGGATCTCGGCCTGCCCGCCGCGGAGATCGCGCTTTCGGACGGCAGTGGCCTGTCCCGGAAGAACAGGCTCACCCCCTCGGTCCTCACCGGCGTGCTGCGGCTCGCCGCCAGCGGCTCGCACCCCGAGGTGGCCGGGTTGCTGGCCGGCCTGCCGGTCGGCGCCTGGTCGGGCACGCTGCGTGAGCGCTACCGCAATCCCGCCGCCGACGGCAAGGTGGGCGCCGGCGTGGTCCGGGCCAAGACCGGCACGCTCGCCGGGGTCAACGCCATCTCCGGTGTGGTGACCACCGCCGACGGCCGCCTGCTGGCATTCGCTGTGCTGGCCGACAAGGTGCCGGTCGGCAAAGACCGCGCCGAGGCCGGCCTCGACAAGATCGCCAACGCGTTGGCGAAATGCGGTTGTGGGTAGTCCGAGTACCTTGGGGTGATGGCGCAGTTCGTGGACTGGGACCTGGCCGCCGCCACCGCGGGCGCGCTGGGCAAGGCGGGCCCGAGAGTCTCGTACGACGAGGCCACCGACGTCGTCGCCGATCTACGGCGACTGACCGATGAGGCGGCGGAGATCGTCTCCTCCTACACGGGGCTGCGGTCCCAGGTCGCCCACCCTCCGGTGCAGGTCGTCGACCGCAAAGACTGGGCGGCGATCAACATCGCCGGCCTCCGCGAGGTGGTCACCCCGCTGGTGAGCCGGCTGGCCGGTGACAAGCAGCCGGGCGTGTTCACCGACGCCATCGGCTCGCGCCTGACCGGCGTGCAGGCCGGCACCGTGCTGGCCTACCTCTCCGGGCGGGTCCTCGGGCAGTACGAGGTCTTCTCCTCCGACCCCGGCCAGCTGCTCCTCGTCGCGCCCAACATCGTCGAGGTCGAGCGCAAGCTCCAGGCCGACTCCCGCGACTTCCGGCTCTGGGTGTGCCTGCACGAGGTCACCCACCGCACCCAGTTCACCTCGGTCCCGTGGATGCGTGGCCACTTCTTCGGCGAGGTGCAGGCCTTCGTCGATGCCTCGCAGGCGGGCAGCGAGCACTTCCTCGAGCGGATCCGCCGCAGCGTCGCGACCCTCTCCGAGGCGGTGCGCAACCCCGACAGCCGGGTCAGCGTGCTCGACCTCGTGCAGACCCCCGGGCAGCGCGCCGTCCTCGACCGGCTCACCGCGCTGATGACGCTGCTGGAAGGGCACGCCGAGTTCGTGATGGACGGCGTCGGCCCCGAGGTGATCCCGAGCGTCGAGCAGATCCGATCCAAGTTCAACCGGCGCCGCGAGGGGGGCACCCCGCTGGAAAAGACGATCCGCAAGCTGCTCGGCGTCGACGTGAAGATGCGGCAGTACGCGGAGGGTCGCAAGTTCGTGCACGGGGTGGTCGAGCGGGTCGGCATGGCCGGCTTCAACAAGGTCTTCAGCTCGCCGCTCACCCTGCCCCGCGTCGAGGAGCTGGGCGACCCGGACGCCTGGGTGGCGCGGGTCCACCCCCAGGCCGGCTGACCCGGCGTACATGGCCGCGCTCGCGCCGCCGGTCGCCGCCGTCCGCACCGCGGTCAGGCAGGCGTTGCGCGGGATGGGCGGCACCGTGCTCGTGGCCTGCTCCGGCGGTGCCGACTCGCTGGCCCTCGCGGCGGCGGCCGCGTTCGTCGCCCCGCGCGAAGGGCTGGCGGCTGGGCTGGTGACCGTCGACCACGGGCTTCAGGCCGGCTCCGCCGAGCGGGCCGCCGCCGTGGCGTCCTGGGCGACCTCGGCCGGCCTGGCGCCGGTGGAGGTCGCGACCGTCACCGTGTCCGGCCAGGGTGGTCCGGAGGCGGCCGCCCGAGACGCGCGCTACGCGGCCCTGATCGCCGCGGCGACCCGGCTGGGTGCGAGCGCGGTGCTGCTCGGGCACACCCGCGACGACCAGGCGGAGACCGTGTTGCTGGCCCTGGCGCGCGGATCCGGGCCGCGCGGGATGGCCGGCATGCCGAGCCGGCGTGAGGTGGACGGCGTGGCCCTGCTGCGCCCGCTGCTCGACGTCTCCCGCGACGAGACCCGCAAGGCCTGCGCCGCGCTGGGCCTCAGCCCGTGGGACGACCCGCACAACGCGGACCCGGCGTACGCCCGCGCAAGGGTCCGGTCCAGTGCGCTGCCGGCCCTTGTCGAGGCGCTCGGCGCGGGCGTGGTCGACAACTTGGCCCGGACGGCCCCCCTGCTCGCCGCCGACGCCGCGGCGCTCGACGAGATCGCGGCGGCCGCGCTGGAGCGGGCCCGCCGCCTGGAGGGCGCCCTCGACGTCGGCGAGCTGGAGCGGCTGCCGGACGCCGTACGCACCCGCGTGCTGCACGCGTGGGCCCGTGAGCGCGGCGCACCGCCCGCGGCCCTCTCCCACCGCCACGTCGCGGCGCTCGACGCGCTCGTCGTCGCGTGGCGTGGTCAGGGCCCGGTGCATCTGCCCGGTGGCCTTCCCGTGGCCCGGCGGGGCACCCTGATCAGGTGATCATTCACCGGCACAAGCCGCTGTACGCCCCGCGTGGTGTCGTCGCCACAAGCCAGCCGCTCGCCGCGACCGCCGGCCTCGACGTGCTGCGGCGCGGCGGCAACGCGGTCGACGCGGCGATCGCCACCGCCGTCGCCCTGACCGTCGTGCAGCCCGGCTCCAACGACATCGGCGGAGACCTGTTCGCGATCGTCTGGGACGGCAACCGCCTGCACGGCCTCAACGCCTCCGGCCGCTCGCCCGCCGCCCTCACCGCCGACCGGGTGCCGGGCGGCATGCCGGAGCGGGGCTGGCTGCCGGTCACCGTGCCGGGCGCACCGGCGGGCTGGCGCGACCTGCACGCCCGCTTCGGCGCGCTGCCCTTCGCCGACCTCTTCACCGACGCGATCGCGTACGCCGAGCGTGGCTACCCGGTCTCGCCGGAGATCGCCCGCGCCTGGGCCCGCTCGGTGGCGCAGTACGCGCGCATGTCCGGTCCGGAGTACACCGAGTGGGGCCGGATCTTCACGGTCGACGGTGGACGGTCACCCAGGGCGGGCGAGCGTTGGGCGAACCCCGGCGCCGCGGGCACGCTGCGGCTGATCGCGGAGACCGGCGCGGAGGCGTTCTACACCGGTGCGGTGGCCGCCGCCCTGTCCGACCACGCCGCCCGGACCGGTGGGCTGATCACCGCCGCTGATCTGGGGGCACACGCGTCAAGCTGGGTCGATCCGATCTCCGTCAGCTATCGCGGGCACGAGGTCTGGGAGCTGCCACCCAACGGCCAGGGCGTGGCCACGCTCGTCGCGCTGGGCATCCTCGACGGCGTCGACCTTGCCGCGCTGCCGGCCGCCGAGCGCCTGCACTGGCAGATCGAGGCGATGAAGCTCGGCTTCGCGGACGCGTTCGCCTACGTGGCCGACCCCGATCGGGCGACCGTGCCGCCGTCGGCGCTGCTCGACCCCGAGTACCTTGCCGCGCGCCGGTCCGAGATCGGCGAACGGGCCGCGGTCCCGGCGCCCGGCGAGCCGGCTCGTGGCGGCACCGTCTACCTGTGCGCCGCCGACGCGGACGGGCTGATGGTCAGCCTCATCCAGTCCAACTACATGGGCTTCGGGTCGTTCGTCGCCGTGCCGGGCTACGGCTTCGGCCTGCAAAACCGCGGCCTGGGTTTCCGCGCCGAGCCGGATCACCCGAACGGTATTGGGCCGGGCCGGCGCCCGTTCCACACGATCATCCCGGGCTTCCTCACCCGTGGTGGGGCACCGGTCGGCCCGTTCGGGGTGATGGGCGGGCACATGCAGCCGCAGGGTCACCTCCAGGTGATCACGTCCACCGTGGACGGCCTGGACCCGCAGGCGGCGCTCGGCGCACCCCGCTGGTACTGGCAGTCCGGCCGGGCGGTGCTCGTCGAGGACGGCCTGGCCGGCGCCGACGCGATCGCCGAGCTGGAGCGCCGCGGGCACGAGATCACCGTCGAACGCGAGCCCTCCACCTTCGGGTACGGCCAGGCGATCTGGTGTCTGCCGGATGGCGGATACGTGGCCGGCTCGGAACCGCGCGCGGATGGTTGCGCCGTCGGCTACTGACGGCCGTGCCGTCTTTGAAGTTTCCAGGCACCATGAAAGCCTTGGTGCGTGGAGAGGGCAGCGGGGATGCGTCGACACAAGTGGTTCCGGGCAGTCGTCGCGGTGGCACTCGTGCCGCCGCTCGCCTGGGGCGCGCCCGCGTCCGCCGAGCCTCCGCCACTGACCGCGACCGCGATCCAGCCGACCGGCCGGGTCACCGCCGAGGCCGCGCCGACCAGCCGGCTGGCCGAGACCGACCCGGCCCTCCTGGGGCGCGAGGAGTCGGAGCGGGTCCCGGTGGTCGTCAAGCTCGACCACGACCCGGTCGCTACGTACGCGGGCGGAGTGCCCGGCTTCGCCGCCACCAGCCCGTCCCGCACCCGCGCCAAGCTGGCGCGAGGTGCCGCCGAGCGGTCCTACGAGGACTATCTGGCCGCGCGCGAGGAGCGGTTCATCGCCGACCTGGGCAAGCGGGTCCCCGGTGCCGAGGTGCGGCAGCGGCTGCGCGTGGTCTACGGCGGCGTCTCCGCCACCGTGCCGGCCAACCGGGTCGACGACCTGCTGGCGATCGACGGTGTGGTCGCCGTGCAGCGCGACGACCTGCGGCAGCCGCTCGCCGACCCCAACACCTCGTTCATCGGCGCGACAAGCGTGTACCCGAAGGTCGGCGGCGACCGCAACGCCGGGCGCGGCGTGCTGGTCGGCGTGATCGACACCGGCGCCTGGCCGGAGCACCCGTCCTTCGCCGACCAGGGCCACCTCGGCGCCGCGCCGGCGCGCGCCGACGGCTCGGTGCGCCCCTGCGACTTCGGTGACAACCCGCTGACCCCGGCCGCCGATCCGTTCCGGTGTGGAAAGAAGCTGATCGGCGGCGCGACGTTCCTGGAGACATACCTGTCGCGGCACGACGACGAGGAGTACCGGACCGCCCGCGACAGCAGCGGCCACGGCACCCACACCGCGTCGACCGCCGCCGGCAACGTGGTCACCTCGGCCAAGCTGCTCGGCGTCGAGCGGGGGCCGGTGCAGGGTGTCGCGCCGGGCGCGTGGGTGTCCGTCTACAAGGCACTCGGTGAGGCCGGCGGATACGGCTCGGACATCACCCGCGCGGTTGGGCAGGCGGTCGCCGACGGCGTCGACGTGCTCAACTACTCGGTTTCCGGTGGCACCGACCCGTACAAGGACCCGGTCGAGCTCGCCTTCCTCGATGCGTACGCGGCGGGCGTCTTCGTCGCCGCGTCGGCGGGCAACTCCGGCCCCGGTGCCGCGACGATCAACCACACCTCGCCCTGGGTCACCACCGTCGGCGCATCGACGGGCACCCGCGACTTCAACGCCACGCTGCGGCTGCGGGCCGGCGGCAAGCAGCTCACGCTCAAGGGCGCCTCGATCACCGCCGGGGTCGAGGCCGACACGCCGGTCGTCCTGGCCGGCGGCGTTTCCGGGTACACCGGCGGCGCGCTCTGCGAGGCCCCCGCGGATCGGGGCATCTTCGCCGGCAAGATCGTTGCCTGCCAGCGCGGCGGCAACGCCCGCGCGGCGAAGGGCTACAACGTCGTGCAGGGCGGCGCGGTCGGCATGATCCTCTACAACCCGTCGCTCGCCGACGTGGAGACCGACAGCCACTGGCTCCCGACCGTCCACCTCGCCGACGGCACCCGGTTCGCCGCGTTCATGGCCGCCAACCCGGCGGTCACCGCGACGTTCACCGGCGGGCGGTCGGAGCGGGGCAAGGCCGACGTGCTCGCCGCGTTCTCCGCGCGCGGGCCGGGCGGGCCGGCCATCAAGCCCGACCTCACCGCGCCGGGCGTGCAGGTCCTCGCCGGGCACACACCCACGCCGGCCGCGGCGGACGGCGGGCCGCCGGGCGAGCTCTTCCAGGCCATCGCCGGCACGTCGATGGCCGCGCCGCACGTCGCCGGCTCGGCGGTCCTGTTGAAGGCACTGCACCGCGACTGGACGCCCGGACAGGTCAAGTCCGCCCTGATGACCACGGCGCGCACGGCGGTGCGCAAAGAGGACGGAAAGACGTGGGCCGGCCCGTACGACCGGGGCAGCGGTCGGATCGACCTGGCGGTGGCCGGTGACCCCGGGCTGACCTTCGACGAGTCGGCCGGCCGGATGCTGGCGCTGGGCGCCGACCCGGCGGGCGCGGTGCACCTCAACCTTCCGTCGGTGTACGCGCCCACGATGCCCGGCCAGCTCACCACCGTCCGCACCGCGAAGAACGTGACGAAGGTGGCACAGACCTACCTGGCGTCCGTGAGCGCGCCGGCGAAGAGCCGGATCACAGTCACACCGAGCGTGTTCACTGTCGCGCCGGGCAAGGCCGTCGACCTGCGGATCACTGTCACGTCGACCGCGCCCGAGGGGCGGTACACCGGCGAGGTCCGCCTCGATCCCACCCGGCCCGGCCTGCCCACGCTGCACCTGCCGGTCGCGTTCACCCCCAAGGCGGGCAACGTGACGCTGGCAAGTGACTGCGCCTCGGCGGCGGTGCGGTGGCGGGCGTACACGCCGTGCACGATCACCGCCCGCAACGTCTCCCTGGCCGACGCCACCGTCGACCTTGAGACGGTGGTCGACGAGCACCTGACCGTGAGCGGAGTCGGCGGCGCGACGAAGACCGGCGCCCGCTCGGCGGTGCGGCGGGGCCTCGTCGTGCCCGGTGCCCGCCCGGGCACCCCCACCCTCAAGCCGGTCACGAGCTCCGGCTACCGCCCGCTCGAGCAGTACGGCGTCGTACCCACCAAGGTCGGCGACCGCGACATGGTCACGTACGAGGTGCCGGAGTTCGTCTACGGCGGCAAGGCGTACAAGTCGATCGGTGTCGACGCCAACGGCTACCTGGTCGTCGGTGACGCGGCCGGCGCCGCCGGGGCCCGGCCCGGCCGGCTGCCCGACGTGGCCCGTCCCAACAACGTGCTCGCGCCGTTCTGGACCGACTTCAGCGGCAGCCGCGAAAGGAGCATCCGCGCGGCCCGCCTGACCGACGGCGTCTCCGCCTGGGTGGTGGTCGAGTGGCAGGTCGACAGCCTCCACTTCCAGGTGTGGCTCGGTGCCAACGGCGTGGAAGACGTGGTCTTCGCGTACGACCCGGCCGCGCCGCCGCGGGCGGTCGCGGGCCGCCCGGTGGTGGTCGGGGCGGAAAACGCCGACGGCAGCGCCGGTCAGCTGGCCGCCAAGCTCCCCACCGGAGACCTGCGGGTGGCCAGCACGCTGCCCGCCACCGCTTCGTACACCGTGCAGGTCACCGGCGCGGTGCCCGGCTCCGGCCGGATCGCCACCCGGATGACCGCGTCGACGATCCCGGGCACGTCGGTCGCCACCACGGACATCAAGGTGGTGCTGCCCGCGGGCGGCTGGCGCCCGTGACTACGCCGCGGGCTCGCGCTCGCGAAACGTGGTCCGGTAGGCCTGTGGCGTGGCACCGACCCGGCGGGTGAAGTGGTGGCGCATCGTCGCCGTGTCGCCGAAGCCGGCCCGGGTCGCGATCGCCTCGACGCCCAGGTCGGTGTCTTCCAGCAGCCGGCGGGCGAGCAGCACCCGCTGGTTGGTCAGCCAGTCGTGCGGCGTGGTGCCGGTCTCGGCGCGGAAGCGGCGGGCGAACGTGCGGGGCGCCATGTGTGCCCGCGCGGCGAGGTCGTCGACCGTGACCGCCTCGTCGAGGTGGGTCATCAGCCAGGTCAGCACCGGCTCGAGCGTGGCCGCCTCGGGGGTCTTGGGCATCGGCGCCTCGACGAACTGCCGCTGACCACCGTCGCGGTGCGGCGGCACGACCATGCGGCGGGCCATCTTGGTGGCCAGCGCGGACCCGTGCGCCTGCCGCACGAGGTGCAGCGCGGCGTCGATGCCCGCAGCCGTGCCGGCGCTGGTGAGCAGATTGCCGTCCTGCACATACAGCGAGTCGCAATGCACCTGCGCCTTCGGGAAGCGCTCCTGTAGCTCGTCCACGTACTTCCAGTGTGTGGTGCAGTGCCGCCCGTCGAGGAGCCCCGCCTCGCCGAGCACGAAGGACCCGGAGCAGACGCTCATCACGTAGGCACCCCGTGCGTCCGCCCGGCGCAGGGCGTCGAGGACGTCCTGCGGGATGGAGAAGCCGTCGCCGTGCGCCGGCACCGCGACAAGGTCGGCGGTCTCGACCGGCGTCAGGTCGGAGGCGGGCGAGATCTCGAAGCCGGATTTGGTCGATACCGGCTTGCCGTCCGCGCTGCACACGTCGAAGCGGTAGCCGGGGAAGCCGTCGTCGGTCCGGTCGGTGCCGAAGACCTCGCAGAGCACTCCCAGCTCGAAGGCGGCGACCCCGTCGAACACGATCACGGCGACGTTGCGAAGCATGCTGCCACCCTACTACGGAGTTGGCAGGATTTTAAGGGTCAATGGCATTGCTGCCACTGTGCTAAGGGGCAGGTCTGGCGGAGACTACTTACATAAGCCCGGTGCGCACCGGCGGCAGACCTCAAAAGAGAGCAACACGACCTTCGGGAAAGGTTGAGCCGCCATGGAACTCTTCGTACTCCTGCTGTTCTTCGTCGTCCTCGCGATCGCCTCCATCTTCGGGTGGACCTCCGACAGCCGCGACTCCGCGGACTGGAAGCCCTCCGAAAGCGGGCGCCGCCGCAGCCGCCCCCGGCTGCTCTAACAGCCGCTGACCCGCGCGAAAGTCGGGGAGTTGGATGGGGCAGTCTTAGGCCATGACCGACGGCTCCTGGTACGACGCCGACATCGATCGAGTGATCATCACCGAAGCGCAGATCCGAGAAAAAACCGCAGAGCTGGCCAAGCAGGTGTCCGCCGACTACGCCACGGTCGAAGACGGACTCCTGCTTGTCTGCGTGCTCAAGGGTGCGGTGATGTTCATGGCCGACTTCGCCCGCGCGCTGGGCCGGCACGGGCCCGCCGCCGAGCTCGAGTTCATGGCGGTCTCCTCGTACGGCCAGGGCACCACCTCGTCCGGCACCGTGCGCATACTCAAAGACCTCGACCGCGACATCGCCGGGCGGCACGTGATCGTGGTTGAGGACATCGTCGACTCCGGGCTCACACTCTCCTGGCTCCTGCGCTACCTGGCCTCCCGCAAGGCGGCGAGCGTCGAGGTGGTCACGCTGCTCCGCAAGCCGGAAGCGGTGAAGGTCTCGATCCCGGTCAAGTACGTCGGCTTCGACATCCCGAACGAGTTCGTGGTCGGCTACGGGCTGGACTTCGCCGAGCGTTACCGGGAGCTGCCGTACGTCGGCGTCCTCAAGCCCGAGGTCTACGCGCGGGCGTGAACGCACAGGCTACTCTCAGAAAGCCCATTTACCTGCGCAAACGCCTCACGGGGTAGCGACGTTGCGCCTTGTTTGCGTAGTTTGCTAGTGCGGGGCCTGATCCGGGGGCCGCAGCCTGCCCTGCGGGGTGTACCTTCGAATGACCGATGGCGTGGCTCGTCGGCGCTGAGGCGAACACACGAGATCGAGTGTCGCGATCGCCGACGAGGCGGCAGCGGCGGCCGTGATCCCGCGGCACACGTAGTCAGACGGTCAGGACGTCGATCAGGAGGGTCCGGGCGCCTCGGCGCTCGACAACAGTATGGAACGTACGCGTTTCTTCCGCCGCCCGGTGGTCTGGATCATCCTGGTGATCATCGGTGCGATTGCGCTCAGCTCGTTCTTCACCAGCGGCCCGAGCTACCACAAGGTCGACACCTCTGTGGCGCTCGAACAGCTCAATGAGAAGGGCGGCATAAAGAAGGCGGTCTTCAAGGACAAGGAGCAGACGCTCCAGCTCGACCTGCAAAGCAGGGCGAAGTTCGGCGACACGGAGACCGACAAGATCCAGGCGCAGTACCCGTACGAGGTCGGCGACGACATCTGGAATGACATCCTCGAGGCGCAAAACGCCGGGCGGATCGCGGGTCCGGTCAACACCGAGGTGTCCGGAGACAACGTCTTCCTGACCCTGCTGGTCAACCTCCTGCCGATCGCCGTGCTGGTGATCCTGCTCCTGCTCTTCATGTCGCAGATGCAGGGCGGCGGCTCCCGGGTGCTCAACTTCGGCAAGTCCAAGGCGAAGATGATCACCAAGGACACGCCGAAGACGACGTTCGCCGACGTCGCCGGCGCGGAAGAGGCCGTCGAGGAGCTCCACGAGATCAAGGACTTCCTGCAAAACCCGGCCAAGTACCAGGCGCTCGGCGCCAAGATCCCGAAGGGCGTGCTGCTCTTCGGCCCGCCCGGCACCGGCAAGACGCTGCTGGCCCGAGCGGTCGCCGGCGAGGCGGGTGTCCCGTTCTACTCGATCTCCGGTTCCGACTTCGTCGAGATGTTCGTCGGTGTCGGTGCCTCCCGGGTCCGCGACCTGTTCGAGCAGGCCAAGTCCAACGCGCCGGCGATCGTCTTCGTCGACGAGATCGACGCCGTCGGCCGCCACCGCGGTGCCGGCATGGGCGGCGGTCACGACGAGCGCGAGCAGACGCTCAACCAGCTGCTCGTCGAGATGGACGGCTTCGACACCAAGGGCGGGGTCATCCTGATCGCGGCCACCAACCGGCCCGACATCCTCGACCCGGCCCTGCTGCGTCCCGGCCGCTTCGACCGGCAGATCGCCGTCGACAGCCCCGACATGGAGGGCCGCAAGGCGATCCTGCGGGTGCACGCCAAGGGCAAGCCGTTCACGCCCGACGTCGACCTCGACTCGGTCGCCCGCCGCACGCCCGGCTTCACCGGCGCCGACCTGGCCAACGTGATCAACGAGGCGGCCCTGCTGACCGCGCGCCACGACAAGCGCGCGATCACCAACGACAACCTCGAAGAGTCGATCGACCGCGTGGTGGCCGGCCCCCAGCGCCGCACCCGCGTGATGAGTGACCACGAAAAGAAGATCACCGCGTACCACGAGGGCGGCCACGCTCTGGTCGCGTACGCGTTGCCGCACTCCGCGCCGGTGCACAAGGTGACGATCCTGTCCCGCGGCCGGTCGCTGGGTCACACGCTGGTCCTGCCGACTGAAGACAAGTACACCCAGACCCGGGCCGAGATGATCGACACCTTGGCGTACGCGCTGGGTGGCCGGGCGGCCGAGGAGCTGGTCTTCCACGAGCCGACCACCGGCGCCGGCAACGACATCGAAAAGGCCACCGCGCTGGCCCGGGCGATGATCACGCAGTACGGCATGAGCTCCAAGCTCGGCGCGGTCAAGTACGGCACGAGCGGCGACGAGCCGTTCCTCGGCCGGACCATGGGCCACGAGAAGGACTACTCCGACGCCGTGGCCGCCGAGATCGACGCCGAGGTGCGGGCGCTGATCGAGCTGGCGCACGACGAGGCCTGGGAGATCCTGGTCGAGTACCGCGACGTGCTCGACAGCCTCGTGCTGGAGCTGATGGAGAAGGAGACCATCTCCCAGACCGACATGGCCCGCATCTGCGCCCGCGTGGTCAAGCGCCCGCCGATGGCTCCGTACAACGGCTTCGGCAAGCGCCAGCCCTCCAACGAGCCGCCGGTGCTCACGCCGGGCGAGAAGGAGGCGCTGAAGGTGCAGGCCCAGGCCGACGGCGCGCAGGCGACCGTTGGTGGCGGGTCGTCGCCCAACTCTTCTTCGGACGGCGCTCACTGAGCCGCGAGCCCTACTCCGGGGCGTCGTCGACCGAGCCTGATGGCGACGGCGACGACGTCCTGGACTATCTGGCGGCCCGACTTGTCGACGGCAAGCTGAGCGGCCGTCCGGTGGAGGACTCCGTCGACCTCGCCCGGATCGAAAAGGCCGTACGCGAGATCCTGATCGCGGTCGGCGAAGATCCGGACCGCGACGGCCTGCAACGAACGCCGGCGCGCGTCGCCCGGGCTTACGCGGAGCTGTTCGCCGGCCTGCGGGTCGACCCGGCGAAGGTGCTCACCACCGCCTTCGAGGCCAACCACGAAGAGCTGGTGCTGGTCCGCGACATCGAGGTGATGTCGCTGTGCGAGCACCACCTGCTGCCGTTCCGCGGCGTCGCGCACATCGGCTACATCCCGGGCGAAGACGGCCGTATCACCGGCCTCTCCAAGCTGGCCCGGCTCGTCGAGGTGTTTGCCCGGCGCCCGCAGGTGCAGGAGCGGCTGACCTCGCAAATCGCCGACCTGCTGATGGAAAAGCTCCAACCCCGCGGTGTGATCGCGGTGCTGGAGTGCGAGCACATGTGCATGGCCATGCGCGGCATACAAAAGGCCGGCGCGAAAACCATCACCTCGGCCGTACGTGGCCTCTTCCAGCGTGACGCCAAATCCCGCGCCGAGGCGATGAGCCTCATCATGGCGAGCTGAGCCCCCAAAACCAATTTCAAAAAGTGGGCTACCGCGACGTCCGTCGTGGTCCAGACCGTTGCTCCCGCGGCCTCACCCGTCCGCTGTTGGTCACGCGGTTTGGTCTTGCACCGCGGGCATGGCAGCGGAGGTCGGGGATTTCGGCTCGCTCTGCGAGCCGCCGGCCTCCGCGGTCTCCGGCGGGAGCGGCGGTCCGCCACTGACGCGGACCGGGCAATCTGCTCTTAGATGATCGCGCGGAAGCGGTCGGCGGAGTCGATGGCGCCCCGCGCGAGCGTGTGTGCCTCGTCGAGCCGCTGCTTCGCCTGCTCGAGCCGGGAGATCGCATCCAGCACCGTCGGGTGCACCGCGCCCACCGCGGTCAGCCGCAGCCGGGCCAGCGCCTCGTCGAGCTGATCGGTCACACCGCGGAGGCTCGCCATCGCGCGGTTGGTTTGGTCGACCGACGCCGACACCTGCGCCTTGACCTCTTCGACACTCGGCATGCTGCCTATCCCACCAGGTTGAGCAGGCCGACACCCATGCAGGTGGCGACGATCGGCGCGAAGCACACCGCCAGGCCGAAGATCGGCGTGCGGTCGATCTTGTCGCCCGGCGGCGGCACGAACGCGAGGCCGAGCGTGAGCCAGCCCAGCCCGAACGCCGCCAAGGGCATCGTCAGTCCACAGAGGACGGCGTAGAGCACCACGTCGGTGTCGGCGGTCACGTAGAGGGCCAGCTGCACGATCAGCACCACGACCGCGAACGGCCCGTAGACGATCAGGTTGCGCAGCCACGCGGGCGTCTCCCCGCGCGGACCCACCGGCCGCCGGCCGAGCTCGGTCTCGTCCGCGGCGTTCGCGGTGGCGCGCGCATGGCGGAGCGCCGCGAGCACCGCGGCGGGTCCACCCGCCATGGCCTGCGCGGCATCGGCCACCTCCGCGGGCGATGGCTGCAAGGCGGCATCTGGTACACCCTGCGCCACCAACTTGGCCCGCTGCGGTGCCAGCCGAGCGCGTACCCCGGAGAGCTCGTCGTGTGCGGCACGCACCGCCTGTTCGCGTTCGCCCGCGACGGCGGCCACCCCACGGCGGACGGCGTCGAGGCGCTGCGCGGCGGCGACGTACTCGTTCCAGGCTTCGTCGTGGGACCTCATTCGTCGCGCTCCGGCCGGACGAAGGGGACGATCACGGTGGTGCGGTCGGCGTGGCGATCGTGCAGGAGCGCGCGGTTGGGGCGCGGCTGCCAGTCGACCTGCTGGCCGAGAAGGAGCGACACCTCGGCACCGGGCACGTTGAGGAAGACCATCCCCGCCACCTCCTCGCGGGCCGCGCTGCTGCCTCCGACCTCGTCGGTGAACCGGCGCAGCCCGCGCCACCACGAGAGCAGGTGCACGCCCTGGCCAGGACCTTCGCGCAGGAAGTCGCGCGGCAGCGCGCCACGGCCGATCGCGTCCATGCCGAAGACGACCAGATATGCCGGCTCGCCCGCCTCGAACGCCCGGGTCAACTGTGCGGCCTTCACAAGCTCGGCGCTCTGGGTCTCGGCGAGATGGTCGGTGAGTGCCCGCGCCGTCGCGTCGCCGTCGGCCACCAGCGAGGACACCACGAAGCGCGCCGTGCCGGCCGGGTGGTGTGCGGCCAGGCTGCGCGCGGCGGCGTCGAGCACGTCGGCGCCGTAGGTGCTCGGCCCGAGGACGGCCAGGTGGCGGCCGGGCGAGGCGTCCAGCGGGAAGGTCGCTGTCGACAGTGGAACGTCGATCACCCGCCCCACCAGCGCCGATGGTCGTGCGGGCGTCGTCACCAGCGCCGCGCGGTAGGTGGGGTCGTCGTCGAGGTACTGGTGCGCGTAGCCCTCGAACAACGACGGCGCCTTCGACGCCTCCGGGCGTGCCTCCCAGAGGCGCCGCCGCACCGAGTCGAGGGTGGCCCGGTCGGCGTGCGGGTCGGGAAAGCGGATGGTCCGCTCATGCCCCCGGGTCGCGCCGCGTGGGCCGCCCAGCCCGCCGGCGGTGTTGACCACCGCGGTGCCGAGCGGCAGGCCGGCCGCCGCGTCGTTGGTCGGCTCGAGCACGTCGCCGCCGCCCGGCAGCGCCACCCGCACCGGAAACTGGCCGAAGATCGAGTCGCGCTTGTCGTAGAGCGCCTCGACGCCTAGCGCTGTTTGGCTGGCGAGCACGAGGTGGATGCCGTACGACCGGCCCTTGCGGGCCAGTGACTCCAGCAGGCTCACCGCCTCGCTGGTCAGCGGGCCGCTGCCGGCGAGCAGCACCTGAAACTCGTCGATCACGCAGATGATCCGCGGCATCGCCCGCTGCTGGCGGAGGTCGCTGAAGCGCGTCACGCCAGCACGCTTGTAGGCGACCGAGCGCCGCGTCATCTCGGCGTCGAGCTCGCGCAGCACGGCCACGCCGTACTCCCGGTCGGACTCGACGCCGACCGCGCGCGCGTGCGGCAGCCAGGTCTTGTCTCGCACACTAGGCACGAACTCGGCGAACGACACGCCTTCCTTGAAGTCGAGAAGGTAAAGGGTCAGCTCGGCAGGCGAATACCGGAAGCCAAGCCCGTAAAGCACGTTGATCAGGAATGCGGTCTTTCCGGCGCCGGACCGCCCGCCGATCATCCAATGTGGAGTGAGATCGTTGAACTGCAACGTGACGGCCGTGTCACCGTCGTGCCCCACCGTGGTCGCCACCCCCTCGGCGGAGTCGTCGGCCCACAGGTCGGCGTCGGGCAACACGTCGGCGAGCGTGAGCCGCGACCGCGTCGCCGAATGCTCCGCCAGCTCCTGGCAGACCCGCTCGAAGAGATGAGCCGGCGGATCCTCGTCCAGGAAAACCGGCGCGTTGAGCCCCTTGTTTTCGACGCTGCTCCCATACCGCGCGGCCGGCGGATCACCGACGATCGCGTGCGGGTTGCGCAACGTGATCGTCGTGGTCCGCGGCAGCGGCGGCTGCGTGGTGTCTTCGGTCAGCGGTGGCGGCGGCCAGCCCGCCACGATCAGGTGCAGGCCGGCCTCCGGCCCGTGCTGCGCCAGCGCGGCGATCCGCGCCAGGTCGCCCCCCTCGGTGAGCTCCGGCAGCGAGGCGATCGCCAACAACAGCGTGCGATCCCGCCGGGAGTGCCGCGCGGTGGCCGGCCGCGCCGGACGCACCCACTGCTCCGCCTCGGCCAGGACAGCCCGCAGCCCCGTGCGGTCGGTGACCGGCGGCGGCATCAGCCCGGCATCCGCGAGCGCCGCGAAGGGCCCGAAGACCAGCCCCGCGCCCGCCGCGTCGACGGCGCGCACCAGCAACGACCCGGCCGGCGAAGCCGCCAGCAGCCGAAGCAACAACGCCCGCAAGAGCCCCGCCACCCGAGGGTCACGCGCATCCGCGTCGACGGTCAGGTGGCCAGCACCCAGCAGCGGAACGATCGCCGGAAACCGCGCGTCGTCAAGAGGTTGCGCCATCCCCACCCGCACGAACTGCGGCAGGCGCGGCCCACCGAGCGGAGTGTCCTCGGACTGGGCGTCCAGCGGCGCCCCCAACCACCCCGGCACAAGCGCGGCGGCCGCGGCCCGCAGCCGCTCGGCCAGCTCATGCTGCTCGCTCAGGTCGGGTGGCGCCGGCTGAAACCGCTCCAAGGCCCCCGCCGCGGCCATAACGGTGGCAGCAGCCTGCCGATGCAGGGCGGCGGCCTGGCTCAGCTGTGCTTTGGCGTTAGGCACCGCCGCTCACCTCCCTCGGACAGAGACGGTATCCCAGCCCGCCCCCTTCTTAGCGGACGCGGTTGGGCCTGTTGCCGGGCACGCTCCGCTCGGACAGGTTTCAATGCCCGAATGGTCCGCTCTCACCGTTGGCGCCACCGCGCCGGGGTGGCCAGCCCAGCCTTCCGCCAGCGGCGTGGGTAGCCGGCTAACCTCGGTGCGTGGACGTTTCTCGCCCCTCCGCACCACCGGCGCAGCCGGCCTCGCCGTCGACGGCTGCACTTGGCGGAAGCGGCACCCACGTCCGCGTAGGCCGCCTGGTGCTGATGTTGATCGCCGGCGCTGTCGCGCTGTTGTGCACGGGTGGGGCGGGGGTAGCCTTTCTCGCCTACCGCGACGCGACAGAACCAGACCGCAGCTCCCCCGACGTCGCGGTTTCGAACTACCTTCGTGCTCTATTTGTAGAACGCAACGACACCCGGGCGAGCTTATATGCCTGCGGTGATGGGGAAAAACTGGCAGCAATTCGTCTCCTTAGACAGGACATAGAGACGCGAGAGCGGCAGTACTCGATTCAGATCGTTGTATCGTGGGGCAGTCTGGTGGTCCAAGAATCGCAGGGACGCCCTACGGTAACTACTGAGATAAGCTGGACGATCTCAGACGGCACGGAGAGTGACTGGGCGAATTGGCGGTTCAACCTAGTCGATCAGGACGGATGGCGTGTCTGTGGCGCCACGAAACTTTGACCGGGTTACTCAACCCAGAGCAGGTGAGCGGGCACTTCAAGCGTCTTGGGATGCTGTCCACTCCAGACCCAGCGATACCATTCGAGTTCTGCGGCTACTCTAATGCAGATCTCGCCATCGGCACTTGTGTAGGTCTCCGTGACCGCACGGAGATCGCGGCGTTCGACGCCATCGATGACCTGAACCAGCCGGCGGCCGGCAATTCTTAATGAATCGACGGCGTGAGCTGGGTGCTGTTCTGGTGGGGCATCAAGAGACACGAGACGCCGGGCGTCGCCGCCTGTCCGTATGTCGCTGTCCTGGGGGAGGCTCAACCTTTCTATCCACACCCGATCCACCGGCACGAGCGGAGCGAAGACCTCCACCTGTTCCAGTTCTGCCCGGTACCAGTCCTGCTCCGGTATGACGGGGACGTACGTGCGGCTGCCCTGCACAACCTTCTCGTCGGCCCGAAGGTCATACCGCCAGCCGAGACCGGGCGCGCCCACGATGGCCCGCCGGCCGCGGAGATCGTCCTGTGTCAGAGCCGGTAGCGGGATGATCGACTTTGGTGGATGCACTGCACGGTCAGGCCTTTCCGCAAAGGGATCCGGACGGCGTTCCCGGCTCATGGATTGCCGCCGAGGGGAGCGCCGACGTTCCGCATGAAGTCGACCGGGTTGATCTTGTCACCTTTGCTGGCATCGTAGACCTCGAAGTGCAGGTGTGGGCCGGACGAGTGACCGCTCGTCCCGACGAAGCCGAGCTCCTGGCCAGCCGCGACCATCTGCCCAACCCTCACCTTTGGACGGACCACCATGTGGCAGTACATAGTCACGAAGTTACCCGCGTGCCGGATCTTGACGTACCAGCCGCAGCCGGGCGTGGAAGGTGAACCGTCGTGGTTGCACAGGCTGCCGGACGGGTCGGTGTCGCAACGTGACGTGATCACCTGGCCCGCCGCAGCGGCGCGGATCGGCGTGTGCCGCCTAGCGCCGAGGTCCACGCCGTCGTGGTCGGGACGCTCCGCGGTGCGGAAGCCGGAGACGACGAGGGCCCGCACGGGCACGGTCCAGCCGGAGGCGGCGATCTCACCGCCGGTGGCGCACCGCGCCTTGGTGCTGTTGCCAGCCGCCCGGCCGGCACCGCCGGTCAGCAGGTTGACGATCTGGGTGGCGATCGGCTCGTGCTTCGCGTAGGCGTCGGGGTAGGCGCTCACCTGTACCCGCTGTGCCGCGTCGGTCAGCGCCATCTGCTGCCACCCCTCGACGGCGAGCAGCTTCTCGTAGAACTTCCGGGACGCGTACTTGGGATCTTGGAGCTGCCGTGCGGATCCCCAGCCTTGACTCGGGCGCTGCTGAAACAGGCCGACCGAGTCGTGGTCGTTTCGGGCGCCGAGATGGGGCAGATTCGACAGCGCCGATTCTTGCATCGCCGTCGCCACCGCGATGACCCAGCCGCGAAACGGCACTCGCATGTCCGAACCGACGTTCACGATGATCGCGGCATTGCGGACCTGGGCGTCACCGTAGGCGCCGACCCTTGGCATCCGCTTCGACGCGTCGATGATGCCGCCCTCGCCGCACCCGAACGCGTTGCTGAAAACGCTGTCGTCTGTGCCGCCGTCGTCGGTGAGCAGGTAGGAACCGACACCACCGCCGCAGCAGAGGAGCGCGAGCGCGGCGAGGATCGCCACGGCGAGGCCGACGCGGCGCGCCGGTCGTCGCACCTCACCGGCGCCGCCCATCAGTCCGTCGGTCATGCGCGTTCCCAGTCGATGCCGTCAACCAGCCAGCGACCGTCGACCGACGTGAGGCGCAGGCGCAGCAGCCCGGAGTCGACCCGGATCGTCGCATCCACGATCTGGTCGGCGTAGGGGATCAGGACCGGCTCGCCGGTGATTCGGTCCGCGGGCACACCAGCCGGATCCACCCCGGCCAGCTTCTTGGCCAGCGTCTCCGTGCAATGCGGAAGGAGCCCCGCGTACCACTCCTCCGCGGTCACATCGCGATGGTTGACCCAGGCACTTCCGAACGCTTCGGCGACAGTCGCCGGTACGGCTGTCCCTGGGCTGATCTTCGGCGAGGGCGTCGGCTCCGGCGACGCGAGGCCGTCGTCGGCGATCGTGGCGGAGACGGTGAGAATCGGCTGCTCGGGCGCCCCGTTGAGTCCCGGCTCAGCTCCAGCCGAGCCCGAGAAGAGCTTTGCGGCACCCACCACGCCGAGCACGACGATGGCCAGCACCAGGGCCACCCCCACGCGGGAACGCAGGAGCCCACGCGCGACAAGCTGGGCGGCCCGGCGCACCGTCCGTCACCTCGCCTCTGCGCGTATCCGAGGGGTCGGCGCAGGCGCCGGCTCGGTGGCCGGCTCGCCGCCCGGACGGTAAATGGTGTAGGACGGCGGACGCTCCGGCAGGTCCGGCTCGACCCACTCGGTCGTGCGGCGCCGACGCGACGGTGCCGGTCGCTCTGTGCGGGACGGAGCCGGCTCCGGTCCGGTCGCCTCGTCTGCGCGTTCCCGGCCGTCCGGACGCGGAGTGCTGGAGTGCGAAGGATCCTCGTCGCGCGCCTCCGGCCGGAGCCTGGTCTGTTCGACGACGGTCTGCCGCCGCTTGCCACCCTGCGGCTCCGCGGTGCCGCCCGGCTCGGAGACGTTGAGCTTGGCGGCCTCCCGCATGTCCCGGAAGAACCGGCGGTGCCACGAGCCGGCCGAGGTGATGGCCGCGGAGCTGTCCTTGCCACCGAGCTGGGTGATCCGCCGGTATGGCCGGAGCAGGAGCCAACCCACAACGCCGCACAACCAAACCAGCACCACCTGTAGCCAGCCGGGCAGCGTCGGGGTGCTCATGATCAGATCGACGGCGAACAGATAGATGGCTGCTCCGGTGCCGAAGATGGCGATGTTGAAGACGGCGGCCACCACGGCGTTGGCCAGGCGACGGAGGCCGGCGCTCGCCGGGCGCATGAGACCGACGGTGCCGAGGATCGGGGCCGCGATCACCGCCCACCTGAAGATGAGGAACCCGAGGAGGACGAGCAGGGAAGCTGTCAGATCGAACATCGCGAAAAGGAGAGCGGCCAGGACCGCGATGAACCCAGCGCCGATCCGCTCCATGTCCTTGGTGCCCTGGAGGTACTCATACGCCTCGGGGTCTTCGGTCTTGATCTGCTCGGCGACCTTCATCCATTGGTCATTCTTGGCGGCAAAAGTGGCGTCCCGATCCTTCGGGTTTGATCGAAGGCGCTCGGCCTCCCGCCAGCTGAGCGATTTTGCGTCATAGAGGGCGCGACCGTACTTCTTGGCCGTTTCGCTGTCCGCCGATCCCAATACCCCCCGCAGCCAGTTGCGGTAGAGCATCGTCTCGGTGGCGGTGTCACTCGCCCGAACCGCGGGTGGTCGATGATCTGTGCACGCCTCGGGGTTGCCCAGGCGGCACTCGCCCGGCGGCCGATCTTTCGCGCGCGGTCCGACTGCGTCGTGGACCACGCCAAGCGTGCCCACCAGCGTCGCGTCCGCCACGTTCGCCGATTTCACCGGCCACGCCGCCAACGCGGTCACCGCCACCATGACGAGCACCGCCCATCCGGCGGTGGTCATGGCGTTGCTCATGTCCGCCTGGCGCGACCGCCAGAGTAGATACAACCCCACCACGCCGAGTGTCACGATGCCGAAGACGCTGAAGACCTTTTCGTAGACCGCCTTTGTCGCCTGCTCCACGAGCGGGTCGGCCCAGCCCCACATGGACTCGGGGTTCCATGCCCGCTCTCGTAGGGCGTTCGATGCTCCAATGATCGCGGTCGCGATCATGAATTCGCCGTTGGCGATGGTGGTCGTAAATTTGTACTCGGGATGTGTCAGTGTCGCGAGGCAACCGTTGTCTACGTCGTACGTGGTGTAGCTGTAGCCGGCGTATCCGTAATCGGTGTAGAGGCCCTTCGGGCCGTTCATCTTCGACGCTTCGGGACGGCTGGCAAACCAGCCGGCGAGCCCTGAGTCAGGGGTGCCGGCCGTCGGCGCCTTCAGGCATTGCTTGCGCTCCGCGGCCACGTCGGCGAGCTTGTCCACGCAGGCGCGGAAGTCGACCTGCCACTCCTGCGTCGTGCAGAGGTCGCCGGGGGCCTGCATTACCGGAGCGGGGCCTGCCGACACCGGCGTAGGCCACACCAGAGAAGTCGCGGCCGCGACCATCATGGCGAGAAGTAGTGCGGTCGCCCGCCTTACCACTTCACACCTCCACGTCGGGTGCGCCGGTGGGCAGGTTGGACTGCGGTGCCGTCGTGCCTGTTGGGGTCGTGTCCAAGTGGTCGAGCAGCCCCTCCACGTACGACACGTCGACTCGGACCTTCTGCACGCGCCCATCCACGTCTCGCATGACGAACTCCCGGAAGCCCAGCCGTGACGCTGATGATGTGTCTACGTTGGACAGTGAGGCCAGGGTTGCCTCGTACCCGTCGTTTACCGGCACCCGCAGCAGCCGCAGGGCCTCGGAGGCGATCTCCACGTCTTCGGCGATACGGCCGACGAAGACGGTGGAGACCAGGTTTTGCACGTCCAGCCCGAGGATGTCGCGTGGGTTTTGCGAGGCCACCAGCGCCGCCAGGTTCCACTTTCGGGAGTCGCGGGCCAGGCGGACCAGGAACGACCGGCCGGACCGCCAACCCTCCATGAAGTGCGCCTCGTCCAGGCCGACCATCTTGCGGGACGACATCGAGCCGCCGTAGCAGCGGCGGACGGCCAGCCGGTGTGCGGTGTGCAGCATCGGCAGGGCCAGTGCCTCTTCGGCCGACCAGTACTCGCGCTCGATTTTGAGGTCGGGGAGGCGGAGGCCGGCCATCGTGATGACGGTGAGCGCGGCGTCGGCACCTAGGAGACCTTCGGGTGGGCGGCCGAAGAAGAGGAGGGCGAGCGGCATCTCGGCGGTGTCGAGCAGGAGGTTGGCCAGCTCCTTGCCGTTGTCGTCGTCGAGCCCGGCCAGGCAGGCGACCACGTCGTCCAGTGTGGACGTCTCCTCGGCGGGCACCTGGCGCACGGCGTGCCGCAGCAGGGTGGCGGTGGATGCCTCGCGGGCGACCTGCGGTGGCACGAGCATCGAGCAGATGTCCTGCACGAGCATGCGGCGCTCGGCCCGGGAGTTGGAGACGGCGATCTCGAACTCGCGGTCGCCGGTCGGCCCGCTCGGAAACTCGGACCTTAGCGGCGTCGGGATCAGCGAGTACGGCGCCAGCGTGCCGTGCTCGGAGCCGGTCAGGTTGAGCACGCGGGAGTACGGCCGCAGCTCCGGCATCTGGGCCAGCCGGGCGAGCGGGCCGGACGGGTCGAGCAGCGTGACCTGCACCCCTCGGCGAGCGGCGAGGTAGCCGAGCGCGCCGAGCAGGGTGGACTTGCCGCCGCCCGGCTCGGCGACGAAGACGCTGAGGCCGGAGCGCTCGCGGATTTCCATCGGGAAGTGCAGGTCGAGGAAGACCGGCCGGCGGCAGGTGCCGGCGGTGCGCCCGATGAGGTCGCCGCGGCGGTCGCCCACTGTGGACGCCGCCTGGGGCAGCGCGGCGGCGAGCAGCTTGACCGGCATCCGGCGGATGTACCCGGTGTTGGCGACCGGCTCGCCGGGGATGAACTCGCGGGCCAGCCAGTCCTGGTTTTTCGGGTGCTGGAGCGAGATGCGCAGCTCGCGGGAGTACAGCTGGATGAGCCGGCGGGCCCGCTCCAGGCACTCTTCGCGGGTGCGGCCGCCGACGGCGATGCGGTGCCAGCCGTGCGCGCGGGCCGACTCGACGGGCAGGCCGGTGGTCATCTCGTCGCCGATGACCAGGGCGCGCTTGGCCAGGCGCTCCAGCTCGGGCGGGGCGTCGATGCCGTGCTCGGCGTAGTCGAGCTGCTGCGAGCGGATCATCCGCAGCCGGTGCTCGAGGTTTTTGAACGAGTCGCCCGAGCCCAGCACATCCACTCTGGACGACAGCTCCATCGGCCAGGGCAGGCGCTCGTGGAAGTGCATCCACGGCTCGTGCCGCTCGGGGATCTCCAGCGGCTCCATCCGGCCGACGGCGAGGACGGCGACGTGGCGCTCCTCGCCGGTCATGCGGTTGACCAGCTTGACGGTCGACCCGTACGGCGTGCGGTAGCGCTCGATCTGCTCGGTCAGCGCGAGCAGGTCGCCGCGCTCCCACTGGCCGTCGGTCACCGGCGACAGCGCGGTGGGCGGCGCCATGCAGAGCGCGACCGAGCGGTACAGCAGCCACTCGAGCTCGTGCGGCGCGACCTGCCGCCCGCGCATGCCGAAGGCGCCGAGCACCTCGTCGAACTGCTCCACCGTGCGCCCCAGCTTGCGCCGCTCACCTTCGGAGACACCCCTGCCGAAGGCGCGTAGCAGCCGCTCGACCAGCGAGTCGCCGAGCTTGCGGCGGGCAAACGTCACGCCGAGGTATGTCTGACCCTCCGCGTGGTTGACCGAGAGCAGGTGGCGCTGGGCGTTGACCAGGTGGTCGGACCAGGAGGTGGCGCCGGGCACGCCGCCGAGCGGGTGCGGCGTGTGCGTGTCGAGCGTGCGCGCCCACTCGTCCGCCGGGAACGGGCGGGTCGTGCGGCGCAGGTGGAGGCGGAAGCCGGCGAGGCCCGCGTACTGCTCGGAGATCGCCGACAGCAGCGCCTCGCGCTCGGCGTCCGGCCGGAACGCCCACCGCACCTCCGGCAGCCAGTACCAGGCGGTGACGGTGTTGGGCGTGAAGGTGAGGTGGCCGGCGATCTCGGTGATCGCCAGGTTGACGGCCGGGTCGCGGTCGGCAAACTTGATCTTCGGCGGGCGGACCGGCTTGGTACGCGGCGCGAGATCCTGCCGCTTTCTGACCTCCTTGCGGGGGCGCGGTGGCGGCTCCTCGCGCGGTCGCCGCTCCTCCGGCCGCCGGCGGGTGGCCGGCTCGGCCGGCGGGCGCCGGGCCGGGGGCTCCGCCGCGGGCTCGCGCACCGCCGGCAGGTTGACCGGCTCGAGCTCGGGCTCAAGAGCCGCATGGCGTGGGGGCCGGTCGGCGCGCGTCGGCGACCGCATGGCAACCGGTGGTCCAGCTTTCTCATCTGGTACCGGCTGCGCGTCACCATCACGCGGCGGCGCGACGGTCGGCTCGGCGCCGATCCCGTGCCCGCCCACGCCATTGGTGAACGGCTCGGTGGGCGGCGGCTCGATGGGCCGCCGCGAAGGCTCGACAGCGGGCGGCGGCTCGACCGGCCGGCGCGGCGGCTCGGCCACGCGGCGGGCTGCCGGCGCGCGGGTGGCGGCGCGGGGTGGCGCGGGGCGTGACGGGGAGCCGGAGAAGAGGTCGAGGAATGGCGAGTCGATATCCGCGTGCTCGCCGTCACCGCGGCCTTGCGGGCTGGGTGCGCCGGGCCGGCCGCGCGGCGCCTGGGGAGCTTGGAAGACCGCGACCGCGCCGTGGTCGGGGCTGGTGATCAGGTCATCGGCGTCCTCGTCCGGCTCTGACACCGGGTAGTCAGATGGTCGCGCACCGTTACTACGCGTGTCGGCCGGCATGCCGACCGGACGAGGGGTGCCCGGTGTGGAGGGTGGGGTCATGCCATCGCTCCGCACATAAGAATTCGGTTGTCGCGCTGTGCCCACCACGCTCCGCTGTTCGGCGCTCGTCCACCGTCGTGGTCAAGGCCCGTAGCCTCACAACTGCACCCCACGAAAACGCTGCGCCGCGCTTCGCGCTGCTCCACATCTCCGCGGGGACCCCGCCTCCCGCTCATAGAAGCTCCTCCCGGACCCGGATCCGGGTCGCGACCAGACGAGGGTCGCGCTGCTCTGTGGCGGGCTCGCGCGTGCGCCGCCAGTCGGTGAGCGCGGTGCGCACCACCATGCGCGCGGGACGGTCGGGATCGACGTACCTGAAGATGAAGGACGTCGTCACGACGGCGAGCGCGATCTCCCATGCCGGGAACAGTTCCACGTCGAACGTGAAGAGGTAATGAATGAACATGAACAGCGGGACGAGCAGCATGAAGACGCCGTACTGCGCGTACGGGAGGTGGATGGGCAAGGTGTATCCGGGCGGGCCCAGGTAGACCAGGCGAGCCCGGTAGATGTCGTCGTCGGTACGCAGCCGCATAAGTGAACCCGCGAACCTACTCGAAGATCAGGTTGATGATGTAGTCACCGACGAAGAACAGTGTTGCCGCGCCGGCGATGAAGGCGAGGCCCACGATCGCGATCGCCGAACTGGTCAGGACCTTTGATATTTCGCCCTTGCTCGCCCGGCCGATAAAGATCACGCCCAGCACCGCGAGCAGGATCGGCGCGATGTTCGTGGCAAAGAACTTGACGACACCGTCGGTGTCGATGCCCTTGGGCTCCGGCTCCGCCGCGGGTATAAGAGCGAGCACGTCAGCGGCGTGCGTGGCGGTGGTCCACGCCGCTGTGACGAGCTCTGTGGTGTTCATTGGAAGAGACCTCCCCGATGCGCGTCCGTCGACGGTGGGAGTTGGCGGATCGCCCCATCACTCTGTGTCTGTGTGCTCACCACGATCGGGTGAACTTTCCCGGGCGTTTTGTCCTGGTTTAGCCTATCTCCTCAAGCTATGACGTCTGAATGATGCGCAATTGCAAAGCGTACGGGGCACCCCCCTTTCTGCCAAGCTACGAAGCTCGTGGCCCGTGGTACCGGCGTGGCTGATGGTAACCGTCTTCGAACGTACGTGCTAACCAGGGGCGCCGAGCAGGCCTTCTAGCGCCGGTCGGTACCGTCTATTCGTGACAGAATCACGCCCAGCCGCAGGAGCAGTTGATCTTCTGCGGTCGGCGCGTCCCGTCGTGATCGGGGTTCTGAACGTAACGCCCGACTCGTTCTCCGATGGCGGACGCTATGTGCGCCGTTCCGACGCCGTGCGACACGGGATTGAGATGCGCGAGCAGGGTGCCGATCTCATCGACGTCGGTGGCGAGTCGACGCGCCCCGGCGCCGAGCGGATCGACGCGGAAACCGAGGCCAGCCGCGTTTTGCCGGTCATCGAGGAGTTGGCGGCGGCGGGCGTAACCCTGAGCATCGACACGACCCGGGCGAGCGTCGCCGCGGCGGCGCTGGAGGCCGGTGCCGCGATTGTCAACGACGTGTCGGGGGGACTCGCCGATCCGGAGATGGCGAAAGTCGTCGCCGAGGCCGGCTGCCCGTGGATTCTGATGCACTGGCGTGGGCATTCGCGGCGCATGCAGGATCTGGCCACGTACGGTGACGTGGTGGCCGAGGTCCGCGCCGAGCTGGGCCAGCGGGTCGACCACGCGCTCGCCGCCGGGGTACACCCCGACCGGCTGGTTATCGACCCCGGGCTGGGCTTCGCCAAGAAGCCGGAGCACAACTGGCAGCTCACCCGGCGCCTGGGCGAGCTGCTCACGCTCGGCTACCCGCTGCTGTTCGGGGCGAGCCGCAAGTCCTACCTCGGCGCCCTGCTGGCCGGTCCGGACGGCGCTCCGCGCCCCGCCGACGAGCGTGAGGCGGCCACGATCGCCACGAGCGTGCTGGCCGTCGCGGCCGGCGCCTGGGGTGTGCGCGTGCACGACGTCCGCGGCACGGCCGACGCGCTCAAGGTATGGGCGGCCTCCGGCGCACCCCGGCTGGCCGGTGCCGATGACTGACCGGATAGCTCTCTCCGGGCTGCGCGCGCGAGGGCGCCACGGCGTGTACGACTTCGAGCGCGAACGCGGCCAGGACTTCGTGGTCGACGCCGTGCTGGAGGTCGACCTCGCGCCGGCCGCCCGGTCGGACGACGTCGCCGACACGGTCCACTACGGCGAGCTCGCTGAGCGCCTCGTGGGAGTGGTGGGCGGCGAGCCGGTCAATCTGATCGAGACGCTCGCCGAGCGGCTGGTCGAGGTATGCCTGGCCGACGAACGGGTGCGAGCGGCCACCGTAACGGTGCACAAACCCCAGGCGCCGATCCCGCACGAGTTCGCCGACGTGGCGGTCACGATCACCCGGCGGCGGTCGTGACCCGGGCCGTCCTGTCGCTCGGCAGCAATCTCGGTGACCGCCTCGGGCACCTCCGCGCGGCCGTCCGCGCCCTCGACGACGTGCTGCTGGTCGCCTCCGGCGTGTACGAGACGCCGCCGTGGGGCGACGACGACCAGCCCGCGTACCTGAACGCCGCCCTGCTGGTGCACGACGCGGCCGCGACCCCGCGCGACTGGCTGGAGCGGGCGCGGGCGCTGGAGAAGGAGGCCGGCCGGGTCCGCGACCCGGACCGCAGATTCGGCCCGCGCACGCTGGACGTCGACGTGATCGCGGTCTGGTCCGAGGAGGGTGAGCCGGTGGTCCGCGACGACCCCGAGCTGACCCTGCCTCATCCCCGCGCCCACCTGCGCGCGTTCGTCCTGCGGCCGTGGATCGACATCCAGCCCTACGCCCAGCTGCCCGGCCACGGCTGGCTCACCGACCTGCTCAACGCCGAGCCGCTCGCCTCAGACGCCCTCGCTATCAGCCCCCGGCCCGACCTCCGGTTAGAGTCGAGCTGATGGAACCGGAGTCTCCACCGCGCGGCTCCTCGCCGCAGGGGCCGCGAATGGGTCCGACCCGGCCCGCCACGCTCCTCGTGGCCGGCCTGGCGGCCGCGGCCGTGGCGTGGTGGATGATCAGCAGCTTCTACGGCGACATTCCCAGCCTGCCGTGGTTGCCCACCGTGACGCTGGCTGCGCTCGCCGTGCTGGAGGCGTATCTGGCGATCAATACCCGGCAGCGGATCGAGCGGCGCCCGGGCCGGGAGCCCGTCGACCCGCTCGCCGTGGCGCGATACGTCGTGCTGGCCAAGGCGTCCTCGCTGGCCGGTGCCATCTTTGCCGGGTTCTACGCGGGGCTGGTGGGCTGGCTGTTCCTGGAGCGCACCCGGGCGGCCGACAACGACATTCCGGCCGCGACCGCGGGTTTGGTGGCGTCGCTCGCGCTGGTCGGCGCCGCGTTGTGGCTGGAGCGCTCCTGCCGCGTGCCAAAGCGCCCGGATGATGACAAGGAATCCGATACGTCAGATAAGTAGGGCGACTCCCGGCCCTCGCGGCGGACACTGGGGGTGACGAGCCCCGGTAGAGCCGAGTACGGTGCGGCTGACTGGCTTCAATCCGCCGTGCGTCCCGATCCGTACAGCTAGGCGGCGTGAAGCCAGGCTGAACGACCACAGGAGGCGCGCGAGATGGCGTACGACGATCCGGCCTACCGTCGGCGAGACAATGGCGGTACGGGTACCGGCGGCCTGCGGGAAGACTCGCGCTTCGGCTCCGACACCGGGTTCGGCACCACACCCGCCTACCAGACCGGCAGTTTTCCCGTGGCAAACGAGTTTCGCGAGCCGGACGCGATGGAGCTGACCCAGCGCCGCGCCGTCTCCCAGGCCGAGCTCGACGACGTCTTCGACGACCCGTCGCACGGCGACCCCGGGCGCGACCGCATGGCGGTACACGTGGTCTGGGAGGTCCTCCTGCTCGTGGCGGCCGGCGCGTTGGGCTTCCTGCTCTACCGGGAAGACTCCGACGCCCTCCGCGGCACCGCCCTCGACCAGCTGCTCGTGCTCGCCGCCGGCCTCGGACTGCTCGCGATCGGAGCCAGCCTCACCCTCCGGGCCAGCGTGCCCAACCTGGCCCTGGGCCCGATCGCGGTCGGGGCCGCGCTGCACTTCGCGGAGCAGGGCGATCGGGGCGTGTTCATCGCCACCGCCGAAGCCGTGGTCGCCGCCGGCATCCTGGGTCTGCTGATGGCGATCGTCGTCGGTGTCTTCCACGTGCCGGCCTGGGCGGTCACGCTCGCCGGCGCGCTGGCCGCGATGGTCTTCATCCAGCAGCGCAGTGGCCCGGTCGACCTACAGGGCGACTACGACCCGACCGGCCAGGCCCTGTACATCTTCGGCGGCGTCGCGGCGGTCTCCGTGCTCGGCGGGCTGATCGGCATGATCAAGCCGGTCCGGCGGGCGGTGGGCCGGTTCCGGCCGATCAGCGACCCGGCCCAACGGCGCGGCGGCGCGGCGGCGGTGCTGGCCGGCGGCGCGCTGGTGCTCTCCAGCTCGCTCGCCGCGGTGGCCGGGATCCTCCTCGTCGCCGGCCAGGACGCGCCCGTGGCGCCGTCGCCCGGCATCGACTGGACCGCGTTCGCGCTCGGCGCCGCCCTGCTCGGCGGGGCCAGCGCCTACGGCCGACGCGGCGGCGTCCTCGGCACCATCCTCGCGGCCGTGCTGGTCACCCTCTTCCTCCGGTACGAAGACGCGATGGACTGGGACATCTCCCGCCTCGCGATCGCCGGCGGTGTCCTGCTCCTGGGCGTGGTCGTGACCCGGATCGTGGAGAACTACGGCCGGCCCCGCTCCCGCGACGACTTCGACGACGAAGAGTGGACCGAGCCCGACCCGCCCTCGTCGGGGTGGGGGAGCACCCGGCGCACCGACTCCTGGGCATCGCCACTGCCGACCCAGTCGACCGCCGCCGCGCGTACGGACCCCTGGGACAGTGATCGGTGGGGCACCGGCGGCCGCTAAGCTCGCGGTATGCCCGAGGCCACGTTCGCTGAGCTGGATGCCCTGTCCACAGAGGAGCTTCGGGAGCGGGCCTTCGCCCGCGCCCGCCGCCGCATGGACGTGGGCTTCTTCTGGTCCGTGCTGAAGCACCTGCCGGACTCCGACGAGGCCAGCTCGCTGGACGGTGCGCCCAACACGGTGGGCCCGACGATCGACGAGGCCGTGGCGCTCTGGCGGGAGTTCACCGGGCACGGGTACGACCCCGAGACCGAGCCGCTGCTGCGTGCCGCGTTCATCGACTACCTGCTGAAGCATCCGGACGAAACAGCGAAATAACGATAGGTTTGAGTGTCCTGGCGCGTTGGGAATTTATGGCGCCATGGCTCTTACCACCACCCGTTACAAGACCACGACGGGCGCGGGCACGCTTGCCGCGCTCATCCTGGTCCTGGTCTTCGGCAGTCCCTGGTACGGGGACTGGGTCGAGGACAACACCAACGCGAACACGGCGGGCGGCTGGTTCCTGCGACTGCTCGCCTGGCCTGCCTGGCGGTTCGACTCGGACGAGCCGGTGCGGGACCTCCTCTCCACCAACCTGCGGGCGATCCTCGTGGTCGTCCTCACCGCGCTATTCCTCTACGCACTGCCCGGCTCGCAGTTGGCCCGGGCTCGCGGCACACTCAGCCAGTTCTTCGCCGGGTGGTCCGCATACGTCTTCGCCGGCGCCTTCGCCTCGCTCCTGGCAGCGCTGATCCACTCCAACCCGACACTGCTCGGCGCATTCCAGGCCGCCGGCTCCGGCGCGACGTACGGCCTGTTCGTCGGCTGGATCATCGGCATCGCCTGCCTGGGTGGCTATCGCGGCCGAGCAACCTGACGTTTTCCTTATCCCTCCCCGGTTGAAGGGCCCTCGCATTTGCCGATGCGGGGGTCCTTCGACGTCACTGTCTTCTGGTTCGTTCGCTCGTGCGGCGCTGAAGGCGACGTCTTCCTCCGCCACCCCAAAACCCCGACTTCGTCGGCGGGGCGGGTACGTCCGGACGCCGCCGCGCCAACTCCCTCACTCACTGCTCCGCGGGGTAGTCGATGCTCAGCAGGCGGTGGCGGGTCAGCAGGCCGACCGGCTTGCCGCCCTCGGTCATCCGCAGGTAGTCCGAATTGGCCACCAGCATCGTGGCGAGGGCGTCGTAGAGCGAGGTGCCGAGCTCGGCGGCCGGGTGCGCGCCGTCGTCGCCGGTGAGCGGCTCGAGCATGTCGCGGGTGACCGGCGTGACCGCGAGCCGCCGGATGCCCCGGTCGGCACCGACGAACTCCCGGACGAACGGGGAGGCCGGCCGGCCGAGCAGGTCGGCGGGCGAGTCGTACTGCTCCAACTTGCCGCCCTGCGAGAGCACCGCGATCCGGTCGCCGAGCCGCACCGCTTCGTCGAGGTCGTGGGTGACCAGCACGATCGTCTTGCGCACGTCGGCCTGTAGGCGCAGGAACTCCTCCTGGAGCCGGGCGCGCACGATCGGGTCGACCGCCGAGAAGGGCTCGTCCATCAGCAGTACGACCGGGTCGGCGGCCAGCGCGCGGGCCACGCCGACGCGCTGCTGCTGGCCGCCGGAGAGCTCTTGCGGGTATCGCTTGCCGTACTTCGCCGGGTCGAGGCCGACCAGCTCGAGCAGCTCGTCCGACCGCTCGCGGATCCGCGCCCGCGGCCAACCGAGCAGCCGCGGCACGGTGCCGACGTTGGCCCGGATGGTCTGGTGGGGAAAGAGGCCTTTGTTTTGGATGACGTATCCGATGCGGCGGCGCAGCTGGACCGGATCGGTCCGCGTGACGTCTTCGCCGTCGAGCAGGATCTTGCCGGCCGTGGGCTCGATCAGCCGGTTGATCATGCGGAGCACCGTGGACTTGCCGCAGCCGGAGGGTCCGATGAGGACCATGAGCTCGCCGGCGCGTACCTCCAGGCTGAGGTCACCCACGGCGACCGTACCGTCCGGATACTGCTTTCGAATCCCGACAAGTTCTATCGGCGCGGCCTTCTTATCCGCCGAGTCGTCGGCGCTCGCGGTAACGTCCACGTATGTCCTTCCGGCTCGCTCTTCAGGAGAGCCCGGGAAACCCCTGGTTTTCCTGGCAGTACGTGCGGGACAACTCCGACACCATCCTGGCCGCGCTGCGGGAGCACGCGACGCTGACGGCCGAGGCCATGCTGATCGCCACGGCGGTGGCGGTGCCGCTCGCCGTCGTCGCGTACTGGTACCGCCCCCTCACCGGGCCGATTCTTGCATTGTCCGGCATTCTGTACACCATCCCCTCGCTGGCACTGCTCGCGTTCGTCGCGCCGTACGTCGGTACGACCAACTCGGCGTCGGTGCTGATCGCGCTCGTTCTCTACGCGCTGTTGTTGATCGTCCGAAACTCGCTGGCCGGGCTCAACCAGGTGCCGCCAGACACGCGGGACGCCGCACAGGGGATGGGTTACGGGCGATGGGGCCGGCTGCTCCGGATCGAGCTGCCGCTCGCGCTGCCGGGCATCGTCACCGGTCTGCGCCTGGCCACCGTGTCGACGGTCGCGCTGGTGACCGTCGGCGCCCTGATCGGGTACGGCGGACTCGGTGACCTGATCTTGACGGGCTTCCGCAACAACTTCTACAAGGCGGAGATCCTCACCGGCGCGGTGCTGTGTGTCGGGCTCGCGCTCGTCTTGGACCTGCTGCTCGCGACCGTGGGTCGGTTGCTGATGCCGTGGAGCCGGAGGGCCGTGCGATGAGGGCCGAAAATCCGATCCAGCAGGCGATGACCTGGCTCAACGACCCGCTCAACTGGACCAACCCCGGCGGCATCCTCGACCGCCTCGGCGAGCACCTGTGGATTTCGGCGGCGGCGGTGGCGCTGGGCTGCGTGGTCGCCTGGCCGATCGGCATGTGGCTGGGCCACACGGGCCGGGGCGGCGGCGCGGTCGTGATGATCTCCAACCTGACACTAGCCATACCCACGATCGCGTTGCTCACGATCCTGCCGCTGACGTTCCTCGGCTTCGGCAAGCCGCCGGTCGTGGTGGCGCTCGCCGTCTTCGCGGTGCCGCCGCTGCTGGCAAACGCGTACACCGGTGTCCGGTCCATCGACCCCGAGGCGCGCGACGCGGCGCGCGGCATGGGCCTGTCCGGTTGGCAGGTGCTGGGCCGGGTCGAGCTGCCGCTCGCGGTGCCGTACCTGGCCGCTGGCTTCCGCACCGCGTCGGTCCAGGTGGTGGCGACCGCGGCGCTGGCCTCCTTCGTCAACGGCGGCGGGTTGGGCCAGATCATCAGCGCGGGGTTCGGCCTTGGCATCTCGGTCGGCGGCGGCCAGATCCTCGCCGGCGGCATCCTCGTCGCGTTGCTCGCGATCGTGGTCGAAGCGGTCCTCGCGGTCGTGGAGCGGGTGGTCACGCCCAAGCCGTTGCGCCGGGTCCGGGGCCGGGCTGCCCGCCGCGCGGCGGCCGCGACGGGAAACGCCTGAAGCTTTCAACTCGGTGACAACAATCGCGGTTTGTTGTCGGTCCCCCCTGTCAAGATGTTGGCTGAACGCGCGGGCGGCACCAGACCGTCGTCCGCCAGACACGCGGCCGGCCCGCAGAGGGTCGCGCCGGGACACGGAAGGCGGGCAGAATTTTGCGCGCACGTACACGTCTGGTGTTGGGCGCGGTAAGCGCTCTCGCCGGAGGCATGATCCTCGCGGGGTGCGGGGATGAAGGATCATCGGGCACTGAGGCTCCGGCCAGCGCCGGCGGTGATGCCGGTTGCGCGCCAGCGGCGGGCAGCCAGCTCGTTGTCCTCGAAGACGACAAAAAGCTGCAAAACACTGACAACATTGTGCCGGCGATCAACGCGAAGGCGTCCAAGCCGGAGCTGATAGCCGCACTCGACAAGGTTTCGGCGGCCCTCGACACCACCAAGTTGATCGAGCTCAACAAGGCGGTCGACGTCGACCGAAAGACCCCGAAGGTGGCGGCCGAGGAGTTCGCCTCCGCCAATTCACTCACCACGGGGATCGCCAAGGGTCAGGGTGGCCCGATCACGATCGGCGCGGCCAACTTCAGCGAAAACCAGACGCTCGGTGAGCTCTACCGGATCGTGCTGACGGCGGCGGGCTACCAGGCCAAGGTGCAGCAGATCGGTAACCGCGAGCTGTACGAGCCGGCCCTGGAAAAGGGCGAGATCCAGGTCGTTCCGGAGTACGCGGCGACGCTCGCCGACTTCCTCAACGGCAAGGTCAACGGCGCGAGCGCGGCCGCGATCTCCTCGCCCGACCTCGACAAGACCATGGAAGGTCTGAAGACGGTCGGTCAGAAGGTCGGCCTGACCTTCGGCACCCCGTCGGCGGCGCAGGATCAAAACGCCTTCGCGGTCACCAAGGAGTTCGCCGACAAAAACGGTCTGAAGACCCTCTCCGACCTGGCCGCCAAGTGCTCCGGCACCGCCACGATCCTCGGTGGGCCGCCGGAGTGCCCGCAGCGGCCCAAGTGCCAGAAGGGCCTCGAGGAGGTCTACGCCTTCAAGGCCGGCTCGTTCAGCTCGCTCGACGCGGGTGGGCCGCAGACCAAGTCGGCGCTCACCACCGGCACGATCAGCGTCGGCCTTGTGTTCTCCTCGGACGGTGCGCTGGCCGCCGGCTGATCCACGTTCCACAACGTCTTTACCGAAACGGTGCGGGAAGCCATTCCCGCACCGTTCCGCCATTTGGGCCCTCCGGGGTGGTACGAATCGCGGAGTTTCGGGGTGACTCGGGGTGATTGGCCCCACTTCCTCGTTGTGCTCATGTGACCGTTCCGTCCGCGGAAGGCCCGTCCCCGGATTCCGGGACCGGCCGTTCCGATTACCCGGAAGTATCGGTAGGCTCCACAGCCATGCCGGCCTCCGCACCGCCATCTGAGCGGCCGGGGCGGCAGCTGCTCACTGTGGTGTTCTGGGTCGGGGTGGGCCTGGCGCCGCTGGCGGCATTGTTGCTGCTGGTGGGCCAGAGCGCTGGGGTGCTCCGGGTGGCCGCCGTCCTCGCCGTGTTCTCCGTCGTGCTCATCGGCGTGTCCATAACTTTGCGGCGCGATGCCGAGACCGTGCGCATCGACCTGGAAGAAACGCTGCTGGAAGAGATCGATTCCCTGCGGGGCGATGTCCGCAACGACATCGCCACTGCCGCACGTGCGACGCACCGGGCCTTCGGGGAAAAGCTCCAGGCCCTGCACGAAAACGTGCAGGCGCTGCGCGTGCAGATGCAGTTGGACGCCGGTCGGGCGCAGGCCGAGCCGCCACAGCAGGCGGGCTACGAGCGGGCCGGATACGCCCAACAGGAGGCGCCCCCCGTGGTCGCGCACGCCTCGATCCCGATGCCGCCGCAGCCGTCGGCGACCGGCCAGGCCGGCGGCCGGGCCCGGGTTCCCGGCGTGGTCCGGCACACCGAGACGGTGCAGGTCACGACCCGGCAGACGATCGTCGACCAGGGCGACGACGCCGACGCGAGCGGCCGGGTCTACGGCGGCACCGCGTACGGCTCCAGCGGCTACGGCGACTCGGGGTCGTACGGGTCCAACGGGTCACACGGCGACTGGTCCGCGTCCGCCCCACCCGCCCCACCCGCCCCGCCGGCACCGGCCCGCAGTCGCCGCGCGGCCGAGCCCGAAGAGGAGTCGTGGACCGACCAGCGGCTGCGCGGTGGCGGCGACGGTCGCCGCCCCCGGCCGTACGAGCGGGGTGACACTGACGCGGGCGACGGCGGTGGCTGGTCCGGCATGCGCGCGGGCGACCGGTGGGCTTCGGTCCGCAGTGACGACCGCGGCCGCGAGGTGCGCATGGGTGAGCGGCGGGCCGCCATGCACCACGACGAGCTGGGCAGCGAGATGCGGATCGAAGACCGCTGGGCCGCGGTCCGCCGCGAGGAGCCCCGCCCCGACGACTACCGTGCCGAGTCCGGCTGGGGTGGCGGTGGCTACCAGGATCGCGGCGGCTACCAGGGCGGCGGGCAAGACAGCTCCTGGTCGCAGGAGCGCTGGGCCCGGCCCGGCCCGGCTGGCGCGCTGCCGGCCGGCGGCATCGAGCCGACCACCTCGTGGGGCCAGCAGTGGGGCACGCCGGAGCGCGAGCCGGTCGGTCGCCGCCGCCGATACCGCGACGAGGACGAGAGCTACCGCTAGCGCTATTTGTCGACGTCGCCGACCACGAAGAACATCGAGCCCAGGATGGCGATCAGGTCGGGCACCAGGCAGCCCGGGATGAGGGTGCTGAGCGCCTGCACGTTCGCGTACGAGGCGGTGCGCAGCTTCATCCGCCACGGCGTCTTCTCCCCGCGCGACACGAGGTAGTAGCCGTTGACGCCGAGCGGGTTTTCGGTCCAGGCGTACGTGTGCCCCTCCGGCGCCTTGACCACCTTGGGCAGCCGCACGTTGACCGGCCCGGTGATCTGGTCGACCCGCTCCAGGCACCGCTCGGCGAGGTCGAGCGACACGTACACCTGGTCGAGCAGCACCTCGAAACGCGAGTGGCAGTCGCCCGCCGTGCGGGTCACCACCGGCACTTCCAGCTCGCCGTACGCCAGGTAGGGCTCGTCGCGCCGCAGGTCGAAGTCGAGCCCGGACGCCCGCGCGACCGGCCCGGACGCCCCGTAGGCCGCGGCCTGGGCCGCCGTGAGCACGCCCACGCCGACCGTGCGGGCCAGGAAGATCTCGTTGCGGCGGATGAGGTTGTCGAGGTCCGGGAGCCGCCGGCGCACCTCGCCGATCGCGGCGCGGGCCCGCCTGGTCCAGCCGGCCGGCACCTCTTCCTTCAGGCCGCCGACCCTGTTGAACATGTAGTGCATGCGGCCGCCGGAGACCTCCTCCATGACCGTCTGAAGCGTCTCCCGCTCGCGAAACGCGTAGAACACCGGCGTGATCGCGCCGATCTCCAGCGGGTAGGACCCCAGAAACATGAGGTGGTTGAGCGCCCTGTTGAGCTCGGCGAGCGCCGTGCGCAGCCAGACCGCCCGCTCCGGCACTTCGAGACCCATCAGCCGCTCGACGGCCAGCACCACGCCGAGCTCGTTGGCGAACGCGGACAGCCAGTCGTGCCGGTTGGCCAGCACGATGATCTGCCGGTAGTCGCGCACCTCGAAGAGCTTTTCCGCGCCCCGGTGCATGTATCCGACGATCGGCTCGCAGGAGACCACCCGCTCACCGTCGAGCACGAGCTTGAGCCGCAGCACGCCGTGCGTAGACGGATGCTGCGGCCCGATGTTGAGCACCATGTCCGCGGTGTCCAACCCGGCCCCGGTGCCAACGGTGACCTCACGCAGGTCGGTCATGCGCCGCCGCCCGCAGCCGACACGAAGCGGAGGGAGCGAAGCGACCGGAGCGACTGGCGGCTACAGGGCGGCACAAAGGGCGCATGACCCGCGCGAGCGGAGCGAGCGCCAGCTAGCTCAGTCATGCCCGTCATAGTCCCACGTTCGTGAGCCACGACGGGTCGATGGCGACCGGGTGTATCAGCCACAAGTGGCCGCCCAGGCCGGCGGCGTCCGTCAGCTCGGCGGCCGCCGACGCGGAGGCCAGCGCCCGCACGTAGGCGGCCGGGTCTGTCGAGGCCTGCGCGAGCGGCGGCCGGGTGCCGTCGACGCCGAGCGCGCGGAGTGCCACCCGCTGCGAGACGAGGGTGTACGGCCACCCGCCCGCCTCGGCCACCGAATCCATCGCCACGTGCGCGGTGATGTCGCAGGTCCCGTCCGGTACCGGTGGCACCTGCCGGCCCGCCCGATATCCGGTCAGCGTCCCGAACGCCGGCCGCTCGCCGCGCAGGTGGCCGTAGTCGACCGCCAGCGCGAGCCCGCGCTCCACCGCCGCCACCGCCTCGGCCCACGCCCGGTCGCGCGACGCACCCACCTCGGCCCGAGGCGAGTCCGGCCACCAGCGGGAGAGCCACTCGAGGTCCGGCGCGGCGACCGGGTCGCCGGGTGACTCCACCCCGGCGCGGTCGACCTTCACGTAGCGGCCACCCTCCACGACATCGAGCGGCACGTTGTCCAGCCACTCGGTGGCCAGCAGCACCCCGACGACACCCGTCGGCGGCTCGGGGCACCAGGCCACGGACGCGGGGAGCGTGGAGGGCCGGGCCGCGCGTTCCACACCGGTCAACGCCAGCCGCCCGGCCAGCGACGGCGGCGCGGAGTGCAGCAGTGCGGAAAGCAGCTCGCCGCGGCCGGCGCCAACGTCGACGACGTCCAGCCGCTCGGGGTGGTCGAGCGCCTGGTCAACGTGTGCCACAAGGCGGAGGATCGCCGAGGCGAAGAGCGGGGAGGCGTGCACGCTGGTCCGGAAGTGCGCGGCCGGCGCGCCGGTGACGAAGAAGCCGCCGGGTCCGTAGAGGGCGTCCTCCATCGCGTCCCGCCACCTCACGATCCACACCCTACGGCGCCCCTCGTGAAAACCTTCACACAGTGTGTGAAGGCGACTTCGCCTGGACGCATACTGACGTTGACCGGTACCTAATCCCACGAGGACTGGATCAACGTCATGATCGTCGGTGTCATCGGGGCCGGGCGCGTCGGCGCGGTGCTGGGCGCGGCCCTCACCCGCGCGGGCCACACGGTCGCCGCGGCTTCCGGCTCGTCGCCGGCCTCGGCCGCACGCGTCGCCCGCCTCCTTCCCGGCACGGCCCGCTTGTCACCCGCCGGCGTCGCCCGCGCCGCCACCGACCTGCTGCTCGTCGCCGTCCCGGACGACGCGCTCGGCCCCCTGGTGGCCGGCCTGCCATTTCTGCCTGGTCAGGTCGTGGCGCACACCTCGGGCGCGCAGGGGCTCGCCGTGCTGGAGCCGGCCGCCGCCAAGGGTGCCCGGACGCTGGCGCTGCACCCCGCGATGACGTTCGCGGGCACCGGCGACGACCTGTCCCGGCTGCCCGGCACCGCGTACGGCGTGACCGCCCCACCCGAGCTCCGTCCCTTCGCCACCCGGCTCGTCGCCGACCTCGGCGGCACCCCGGAGTGGGTGGCCGAGGCCGACCGGCCGCTCTACCACGCGGCGCTCGCGCAAGGCGCCAACCACCTGGTCACGCTCGTCAACGAGGCGGCCGACCGGCTCCGCGACGCCGGTGTCGTCCACCCGGAGAGCGTGCTCGAGCCGCTGCTGCGGGCCGCCCTCGACAATGCCCTGCGGCACGGCGACGCGGCCCTGACCGGCCCGGTCTCCCGGGGCGACGCCGGCACCGTGGCCCGTCACCTGGAGCGGCTGGCGGCCGTCGCGCCCGACTCCGTTCCCGCGTACGTCGCGATGGCCCGGCGCACCGCCGACCGCGCGATCGCCGCGGGCCGCCTGCGCCCGCTCGACGCCGAACGCCTCCTCGACGTCCTCGCCAACCCGCGCCAAGAGGTGGGAGCTTGATGCACCCCGAAAAACGCTCCGCTTCGTTCCACGTTTCCCCGGGGATCCCGTGACCACGCTGGTGCACACCCGGGCGGATCTGGCCGCGGCCCGGGCCGCCATGCCGGGCACCGTGGCCGTCGTGATGACCATGGGCGCCCTGCACGAGGGGCACCGCGCGCTCCTGCGGGCCGCGCGCGAGCGGTCCGACCACCTGATCGCCACGATCTTCGTCAACCCGCTCCAGTTCGGGCCGAACGAGGACTTCGACAGGTACCCCCGCACCCTCGACGCGGACCTCACGGTTTGCGCGGAGGCCGGCGTCGACCTCGTCTTCGCACCCGACCGCGCCGAGATGTACCCCTCCGGTGAGCCGATGGTCCGGGTCAATCCCGGCCCGCTCGGCGAGCGGCTGGAGGGAGCGAGCCGACCCGGGTTCTTCCACGGGGTGCTCACCGTCGTGCTCAAGCTCCTCCAGGTCACCCGCCCACACCTCGCGTTCTTCGGCGAAAAGGACTATCAGCAGCTCACCCTCGTGCGGCGGATGGTGCGCGACCTCGACGTGCCGGTCGACATCGTGGGCGTGCCCACGGTCCGCGAGCCGGACGGCCTCGCCCTGTCCAGCCGCAACCGCTACCTGGCCCCCGCCGAGCGCCAGGCCGCGCTGAGCCTCTCGGCCGCGCTGCGGGCCGGCGCCGAGGCCGCGGCGCGGGGAGGCGACGCCGAGGCCGCGGCCCGCGCCGCCTTCGATTCCGATACGGCCAAGCTGGACTACCTGGTCCTCACCGGGCCCGATCTCGGCCCGGCGCCGGCCGCGGGTGCGGGCCGGATGCTCGTCGCCGCCTGGGTGGGCAGCACCCGACTCATCGACAACGTCGCTGTCGAGATCGCCTCCCCGACGTAACGTTGAGGAACGTCACTCGCCGGTTGTACACCGGAAGTCGGATTTGGCCTGGGTGACGTATGCTCGGCCGTCCGGACAGCAGTGCCCTTGGGGAGGACACAGGATGCGACGACGGTGGATCGCCGCGCTCGCGTTGGGCGGCGCGACCGCCCTGATGCTCTCCGGTTGCGGCAACCCCGCGGGCGTCGACGGCGACCTGACCAACAACTGGGCGGCGATGGGCGAGGCCAAGCCGTTCGTCCCGCCGGCCGAGGTGTGCCACAGCGCCGACTTCGCCGAGGTGGCCTACCTCTCCTCCTTCAACCCGGTCGACTGCGCGAGCGCACACCGGCTCGAGACCGTCTTCGTCGGCGAGTTCACCGGGGCCGCCGCCAGCGGATCGGCCCCACCCGCGAAGGGGTCGCCCGAGGTCCGCGCCGCCTTCGCCGAGTGCGACACCAAGACCAAGGAGTACGTGGGCGCCGACTGGCGCACCGGCCGGCTGCGGCTGGGCGTCGTGCTGCCGTCGCCGCAGGCGTGGGAGGGCGGCTCCCGCTGGTTCCGGTGCGACGTCACCGAGGTGACCAACATCGAGGACAACGGCGACACCACCACCCGCAGCGGCAGCGTCAAGGGCGCGCTGGCGTCGGCCTCGCCCCTCTCGCTCGGCTGCTACCAGGTCAAACTCGCCAAGGACAGCAGCATCGACACGATGCCGGCGGCCGCCTGCAACAAAGACCACAACAGCGAGTTCGTCGGCGTCTACGTCGCGCCCGACGGCCCATACCCCACCAAGAGCGCCGACTGGGACAAGCTCCACGGCGAGTGCCGGAAGATCATCGCCAAGTACGCGGGCGTGCCCAACGACGGCAACCTCAAGTACCGCACCGGCGTCGTCTCGCTGCCCGGCAACGAAGACGAGTGGAAGGGCGGCAACCGCGGCGTCCGCTGCTACCTCTGGCTGAGCGAGCGCAAGGTCAACCGCTCCCTCAAGGGCGCGGGCCCCAACGGCATGCCGATCCAGTACGAAAACTAGCCCAACCCCAATTTCAAGATTCGAGCTACCGCGGCGTCCGTCGTGGTCGCTCTCCGTTGCTCCCGCGGCCTCACCCGTCCGCCGTTGGTCGCGGCTACCCCTTTGAGTGAGGCCGCGGGAGCAACGGTCCGGACCACCGCGGACGTCGCGGTAGCTCGATTCTTTGGAGCTGAGGCTTTCAAGGTGTGGATCGTGGAGTCGCACTGACTGGTGCTCTGATCACAGTCTGGGCCGTGCGGCGGTGTGCGGTGGTTGACTGGTCGGATGGATGTCGCACTGCCCGTGGTGCCGCGTCGGCTCGGTGCGCCCGAGCCTGGCTGGTACGAGACGACCGACGTCGTGGTGGTCGGGTCTGGCATCGCGGGTCTGACCGCGGCCCTGCACCTGCGCGAGGCCGGCCTCCATGTCACCGTCGTCACCAAGGTCAATATCGATGACGGGTCCACGCGTTGGGCGCAGGGTGGGATCGCCGCCGTGCTCGACCCGCTCGACACTCCCGCCGCCCACGCCGCCGACACGCTCGTCGCGGGCGTCGGGCTGTGCGACCCGGCGGCGGTCGAGGTCCTGGTCGAAGAGGGGCCGCTGCGGGTGCGGGAGCTGATGCGGCTGGGTGCGGAGTTCGACCGCAATCCGGACGGGTCGCTCATGCTCACCCGCGAGGGGGGCCACCGGGCCAACCGCATCGTGCACGCGGGCGGGGACGCGACCGGTGCCGAGGTGCAGCGGGCCCTGCACGCCGCGGTCGGCCGCGACCCGTGGATCCGCCTCGTCGAGCACGCGCTGGTGCTCGACCTGCTGCGCGCGCCGGACGGCCGGGCCTGTGGCATCACCCTGCACGTGCTCGGCGAGGGCAGCGAAGACGGTGTTGGCGCGATCCTCGGCCGGGCGGTCGTGCTGGCCACCGGCGGCATGGGGCAGATCTTCTCGGCGACCACCAATCCCTCCGTCTCCACCGGTGACGGTGTGGCGCTCGCGCTGCGGGCCGGTGCGGCGGTGACCGACGTGGAGTTCGTGCAGTTCCATCCGACGTCGTTCGTGGGCGGTGAGATCCACGAGACCCAGCGCCCGCTGATCTCCGAGGCGCTGCGCGGCGAGGGCGCGTACCTTGTCGACGGCGAGGGCCGGCGCTTCATGGTCGGGCAGCACGAGCTTGCCGAGCTGGCCCCGCGCGACGTGGTGGCGAAGGCCATCCACCGGGTCATGCTCGCCACCGGCGCAGACCACGTCTACCTCGACGCCCGCCATTTGCCGGACGTGCCGCACCGGTTTCCGACCATCACCGCCGCTTGCCTGGCCGCGGGCGTCGACCCGACCACCGATCTCATCCCGGTCGCGCCGGCCGCGCACTACGCCTCCGGCGGCGTCCGCACCGACCTGCGCGGCCGCACCTCCATCCCCGGCCTGTACGCGTGCGGCGAGGTGGCCTGCACCGGCGTGCACGGCGCCAACCGGCTGGCCAGCAACTCGCTGCTGGAAGGGCTTGTGTTCGCCCGCCGGATCGCCGAAGACGTGGCACACGACCTCCCACCGCGGGCCGAGCCGGCGGCGGTGGGTGGCGAGCCGGGCTGGGTGGTAGGCGAAGAGGTACGCGTCCAGCTCCAGGAGGCGATGACTCGGGGCGCCGGCGTGCTTCGGTCGGCCGACTCGCTCGCCACCGCGGCGAAGGAGCTGACCCGCCTGGGTGGCACCCGCGGCACCCCGCGCACCGCCTCGTGGGAGGCGACAAACCTGCTCACCGTGGCGTCCACGCTGGTCGCGGCCGCGTACGCCCGGCAGGAGACGCGCGGCTGCCACTGGCGCGAGGACCACCCGGCGGCCAGCGACGAGTGGCTCGGCCACCTGCTCGGTGGCATCGGGCCGGACGGTGAGGTCACCGAGGCGTGGGAGAAGCTGTGAACGAGTCCACTGTGGAGGCCCTGCGCGCGGCCGGGCTCGATCCCGCCGATGTGGCGCGCGTCGTCCGCACCGCGCTCGACGAAGACCTCGGGCCGGCCCACCTCGACGTGACGAGCGTCGCGACCATCCCCGACGACCAGGTGGACACCGCCGACGTCGTCGCCCGCGCCGACGGCGTGGTCGCCGGCCTGCCGGTCGCGCGTGCGGTGTTCGAGGACGTGGACGCGCGTACCAGATGGGAAAGCCGGACCCGCGACGGCGAGCGGGTGGCGCGCGGCGCGGTGCTGGCCACCGTGACCGGCCCCACCCGCGCCCTGCTCACCGCGGAGCGCACGGCGCTCAACCTGCTCTGCCGCATGTCCGGGGTGGCCACCCACACGCGCGCCTGGGCCGACGTGCTCGCCGGCAGCAAGGCCACCGTGCTGGACACCCGCAAGACCACCCCTGGCCTGCGGGCGCTGGAGAAGTACGCGGTGCGGGCCGGCGGCGGCACGAACAAGCGGATGGGCCTGTACGACGTCGCCATGATCAAGGACAACCACAAGCTGGCGGCGGGTGGGCTGACCGCGGCGTACCGGCGGGTGCGCGAGCTCTTCCCCGACGTCCCGGTGCAGGTCGAGGTCACCACCGTGGCCGAGGCGGTGGAGTCGGTCGAGGCCGGCGCCGACTTCCTGCTCTGCGACAACATGACTCCCGACCTGCTGCGCGAGGTGGTCGCGGCGGTCGGCGACCGGGCCGAGCTGGAGGCCACCGGCGGGCTGACCCTGGAGGTCGCGGCGGAGTACGCGGCGACCGGCGTCGACTACCTCTCGGTGGGTGCCCTCACCCACTCCTCGCCTATCTTGGATATCGCCCTGGACCTGCGCCCGTAAGAGGTAGCGCGTGCTGCTCTGCATAGACATCGGTAACACCAACACGGTGCTCGCCACGTTCGACGGCGACAAGCTGGTCCACTCCTGGCGGATCAAGACCGACGCCCGCTCGACGGCCGACGAGATGGGCCTTATCTACCGCGGGCTGCTCGCCGGAGACGCCGTGGAGATCACGGGCGTGGCGGCCTGCTCGACGGTGCCCGCGGCGCTGCGTTCGCTGCGCATGATGCTGGCCCGCTACTACGGCGACGTGCCCACCGTGATCGTCGAGCCGGGCGTGAAGACCGGCGTGCAGCTGGCGATCGACAACCCGAAGGAGGTCGGCCCGGACCGGGTCGTCAACACCCTTGCGGCGTACACGATCTACGGCGGGCCCTCGATCGTCGTCGACATCGGCACGACCAACACCTTCGACGTGATCAGCGCCCGGGGCGAGTTCCTGGGCGGCGCGTTCACGCCGGGCATCGAGATCTCCTTCGACGCGCTCGCGGCGCGGGCGGCCCAGCTGCGCAAGGTCGAGCCGGCGAAGCCGCGCTCGGTGATCGGCAAAAACACTGTGGAGTGCCTACAGGCGGGTATGTACTTCGGGTACGCCGGCCTGATCGACCACATCATCAACCGGATGTCGGAGGAGCTGGGGCCGCTGCGCGCGGTGATCGCCACCGGCGGGCTGGCGCCGGTCGTGATCGACGAGTGCCGCACGATCACCCACCACGAGCCGATGATCACGCTCATCGGCTTGCGCATGGTCTACGAGCGCAATACCTGAGCCCTGAAGACGATCACGCGGTACGGCACCTCGAAGCTCTCCCGCCCGGCGAGGTCGGGATGGGTGGCGGTGAGCTCGCGCACACCCGCCACGATCTCGGCCTGCCGCTCCGGGGTAGAGGTGAGGAAGTACGACCGGGTCGAGATCATCGCGACGAGGCTCTCCGGCGTACGCGTCTCGTGGTGCGTGAACTCCTTGCGCTCCGTCGGCCCGAACATGTCGCTCAGCTCCAGCTCGACGGTCGGCTCGGGGTCGAAGTTGCCCCGGTTGTCGGGCGTGTCGTGGGTGATCCGGGACAGCTCCGCTATCCACGGCTCGCGGTCGTCGCGATGGTTCCAGATCGCGCCGAAGCGGCCTCCCGGGTGGAGCAGCCGGGCGATCTCCGGGTGGGCGCGCTCCCGGTCGAACCAGTGGTATGCCTGCCCGGCCACCACCGCGTCGGCGCTCGCATCCGGCAGCGGCACCGACTCGGCGAAACCCGCCACCGCGGCCACGCGCTCGCCCTCGCCCTCGCTCGAAGCCGTGAGCTGGGCGCGCATGCCCTCGTCCGGCTCGACTGGCGTGACCTTGTATCCGGCCGCGAGGAGCACCCGGGTCAGCTTGCCCGTGCCGGCGCCCAGGTCGACGACCTCGGCCGGCGGCGGTTTGCCCACCGCCCACCGCACCGCCTCGACGGGGTAGCTGGGTCGGAACCGGTCGTACTCCGCCGCGGCGGCCCCGAACGACAGGGCCTGAGTTTGATCAGCCATCGGTTATCGACGGTACCCAAAGCCCGGTTACGAGTACCCTCGTGGCGAATCCGTTCGCCTTTAATTGAGAAAGCTGTGCCGTGACTGAGTCGACTCCTGCCGCCGCTGACCCCGCCGAGGACCTACCCGAGCAGATGCGGGTGCGCCGGTCCAAGCGGGACCGCATGCTCGCCGACGGGGTGGAGCCGTACCCGCTGGGCTACCCGCGTACTGCCACGCTCGCGCAGATCCGGGAGCGGTACGCCGAGCTGCCCACCGATACGGCCACCGGCGACACGGTGTCCGTGACCGGGCGCGTCATCTTCATCCGCAACAGCGGCAAGCTGTGTTTCGCCACCCTGCGGGACGGCGACGGCACCGAGCTCCAGGCGATGCTCTCGCTCGATCGGGTCGGCACCGAGCGGCTCGAAGATTGGAAGCGCCTCGTCGATCTAGGTGACCTTGTGGGCATCACCGGAGAGGTGATTACGAGCCGCCGGGGTGAACTCTCCGTGCTCGCCGACACGTGGACGATGACGGCCAAGGCGCTCCGCCCGCTCCCCGTGGCGCACCGGCCATTGAGTGAAGAGGCTCGGGTCCGCCAGCGGTACGTCGATTTGATCGTGCGCCCGAAGGCGAGGGAGACGGTCCGCACCCGGGCCACGGTGGTGCGAAGCCTGCGTGACTCGCTTCACTCACGAGACTTCCTCGAGGTCGAGACACCGATGCTTCAGTTGCTGCACGGTGGCGCCGCGGCCCGGCCATTCGTAACTCACAGCAATGCGTTGGATACTGATCTGTATCTGCGAATCGCACCAGAGCTATTCCTGAAGCGCTGTGTGGTTGGTGGGATCGAACGAGTCTTCGAGATCAACCGCAACTTCCGGAATGAGGGAGTTGACTCATCGCACTCTCCCGAGTTTGCGATGCTGGAGGCGTACCAGGCGTACGCCGACTACAACACCATGGCCACGCTGACCCGCGAGTTGGTACAGGAAGCCGCGCGTGCGACCTTTGGGTCCTATGTTGTTACGCATGCGGACGGCGCTGAGTACGACCTTGGCGGTCAGTGGCGCTCCGTCACCCTCTACGGGGTTCTTTCCGAGGCCCTCGGTGAGGAGGTAACGGTCCGTACGGACATGGCCCGGCTGGTTCAGTACGCAGAGAAGCACAATCTGCCCGTGTCGCCCAAGTGGGGGCCGGGCAAACTCGCCGAGGAACTCTTCGAGGAGCTCGTCGTACCAAACCTCGTGCTCCCCACCTTCGTGATGGACTACCCGGAGGAGACGTCGCCGCTGACCCGGGCCCATCGTGACCAGCCCGGCCTCGCCGAGAAGTGGGACCTGTACGCGTTCGGCGTCGAGCTCGCCACCGCCTACTCCGAGCTGGTCGATCCCGTTGAGCAGCGCGAACGGCTGGTGCGACAGGCGCAGTTGGCGGCGAAGGGTGACGACGAGGCGATGCGGTTGGACGAAGACTTCCTCCGGGCCATGGAATACGGGATGCCGCCGTCCGGCGGGATGGGAATGGGAATCGACAGGCTCCTCATGGCGCTCACCGGCCTGGGTATTCGGGAAACCATCCTCTACCCGCTGGTCCGCCCCGAGTAGATTTCTTCGATCCTATTGACGGGTGGAGCGTCTTCCAAGCTATTGTTCTCTTGTTTGCGGGAGGAACCTGCTCGGAAGGATAGCGGCCCGTGGCCAAGCAGATCATTCACAAGTTGGTCGACGACCTCGACGGCGGCGACGCGGACGAGACCGTCAAGTTCTCGCTCGACGGCGTTCAGTACGAGATCGACCTGTCCAAGAAGAACGCCGACAAATTGCGGGAGGCAATCGCCCCATACGCGGCGGCCGGTTCAAAGATCGGGCGCGGCGGTGTCGTGGTCGGTGGGCGTGCCGCGCGTGGTCGTGGTGGAGCAGCGGCCGATCGCGAGCAAAACAAGGCGATCCGCGCTTGGGCGAAGAAGGAAGGCAAGGAGATCTCCGACCGGGGCCGGATCCCGCAGGAGATCGTCGACGAGTACCACGCGAAGGCGGGCCGCTGAGCCTCGCCGTCGCGACCGGACCCGGCAACGGGCCCGTGGCGCAGTGCGCGCCGCGGGCCCGCCCGCATCTGCGGGGTGGCTCCCCGCGGGCAGCCCCACGGGCCTCCAGCGAATTCGGCCGGAATTCGCCGGAGGCCCGTGGCGTTGCCTACCCGGTACGGGTCGCATCTGTCGCCGGACCGTGACCCGTCGATCCCACCCCCGTTGTCCACAGGTGGACACTGTTGTCCACAGGCTGTGGATGACCGCATGGGTGAGCTGTGGATTTCGCTCTCCGCGTAGCGGTCGGGTCGGGGAAACAGCGCTCCAGGGCGCACAGTTGGGGAAAAGGTCGCGGACGTGGGCCAGTCCGGCACGCACGGCACAAGCAGAGTCGGTCCGCGGCGATAGAGTATTGACACGGGCGCTCCGACGGGGCGTCCCCGGCGCTGGCCCCGCCAAGATCATGGCGCACGGCACGTGAGGAGCACGAGGGCATGTTCGAGCGGTTCACCGACCGAGCGCGACGGGTTGTCGTCCTGGCTCAGGAAGAAGCCCGGATGCTCAACCACAACTACATCGGCACGGAGCACATCCTGCTGGGTCTCATCCACGAGGGTGAGGGCGTCGCGGCCAAGGCTCTGGAGAGCCTCGGCATCTCCCTGGAGGGCGTCCGCCAGCAGGTGGAAGAGATCATCGGCCAGGGTCAGCAGGCGCCGAGCGGGCACATCCCGTTCACGCCGCGGGCCAAGAAGGTCCTTGAGCTCTCGCTGCGTGAGGCGTTGCAGCTCGGTCACAACTACATCGGCACGGAGCACATCCTGCTCGGGCTGATCCGGGAAGGTGAGGGCGTCGCCGCCCAGGTGCTGGTCAAGCTCGGCGCCGACCTCAACCGGGTGCGCCAGCAGGTGATCCAGCTCCTGTCCGGCTACCAGGGCAAGGAGCCGGCCGCGGCCGGCGCCGCCGCGGGCGAGGCCGCCCCGTCGACCTCCCTGGTGCTGGACCAGTTCGGTCGCAACCTGACCCAGGCGGCCCGCGAGGGCAAGCTCGACCCGGTCATCGGGCGCGAGAAGGAGATCGAGCGGGTGATGCAGGTGCTCTCCCGCCGCACCAAGAACAACCCGGTCCTGATCGGCGAGCCCGGCGTGGGCAAAACCGCCGTCGTGGAGGGCCTGTCCCAGCGGATCATCAAGGGCGAGGTGCCCGAGACGCTCAAGGACAAGCAGCTCTACACGCTGGACCTCGGTGCGCTGGTCGCCGGCTCCCGCTACCGCGGTGACTTCGAGGAGCGCCTCAAGAAGGTGCTCAAGGAGATCCGCACCCGGGGCGACATCATCCTCTTCATCGACGAGATCCACACTCTGGTCGGCGCCGGCGCCGCCGAGGGCGCGATCGACGCGGCGAGCATCCTCAAGCCGATGCTGGCCCGCGGCGAGCTCCAGACCATCGGCGCGACGACGCTTGACGAATATCGCAAGCACCTCGAAAAGGACGCGGCGCTCGAGCGGCGCTTCCAGCCGATCCAGGTTGGTGAGCCCTCGCTGGCGCACACCATCGAGATCCTCAAGGGTTTGCGTGATCGCTACGAGGCCCACCACCGAGTCTCGATCACGGACGCCGCGCTGGTGGCGGCCGCGACGCTCGCCGACCGCTACATCTCCGACCGGTTCCTGCCGGACAAGGCGATCGACCTCATCGACGAGGCCGGTGCCCGCATGCGCATCCGCCGGATGACCGCGCCGCCAGACCTGCGTGACTTCGACGAGCGGATCGCCCAGGTGCGCCGCGACAAGGAGTCCGCGATCGACGCGCAGGACTTCGAGCGGGCCGCCCAGCTGCGTGACAAGGAAAAGCAGCTGCTCGGTCAGAAGGCGCAGCGGGAGAAGGAGTGGAAGGCCGGCGACCTCGACGTCGTGTCCGAGGTCGACGACGAGCAGATCGCCGAGGTGCTGGCCAACTGGACCGGCATCCCGGTGTACAAGCTGACCGAGGAGGAGACTTCCCGGCTGCTGCGGATGGAAGACGAGCTGCACAAGCGGGTCGTCGGTCAGGAAGACGCGGTCAAGGCGGTTTCCAAGGCCATCCGGCGTACCCGGGCCGGGTTGAAGGACCCGAAGCGGCCTTCGGGCTCGTTCATCTTCGCCGGTCCGTCCGGTGTGGGTAAGACCGAGCTGTCCAAGGCGCTGGCGGAGTTCCTGTTCGGCAGCGAAGACGCGTTGATCCAGCTGGACATGTCCGAGTTCCACGACCGGTACACGGTGTCCCGGCTGGTGGGTGCGCCTCCCGGTTACGTCGGTTACGACGAGGGTGGTCAGCTGACCGAGAAGGTGCGCCGGCGGCCGTTCTCGGTGGTGCTGTTCGACGAGATCGAGAAGGCTCACCCGGATGTGTTCAACACGCTGCTCCAGATCCTGGAAGATGGTCGGTTGACCGACGGTCAGGGCCGCATCGTCGACTTCAAGAACACGGTGATCATCCTGACCACCAACCTGGGCACCCGCGACGTGGCCAAGGCCGTCTCGCTGGGCTTCCAGGCATCCGAAGACTCGGAGTCCAACTACGAGCGGATGAAGCAGAAGGTCAACGACGAGCTCAAGCAGCACTTCCGGCCGGAGTTCCTCAACCGGATCGACGACACGATCGTGTTCCACCAGCTGAAGGAGGACGAGATCCTCGAGATCGTGGACATCATGATCGCCCGGATCGAGACCCAGCTGCGCAACAAGGACATGAGCATGGAGTTGACCGACAACGCCAAGCGGTACCTGGCGAAGAAGGGCTTCGACCCGGTGCTTGGTGCTCGGCCGCTGCGTCGCACGATCCAGCGGGACATCGAGGACAACCTCTCCGAGCGGATTCTGTTCAACGAGCTCAAGCCGGGCCAGATCGTGGTCGTCGACTGCGAGGGCGACCCGGCCGACGTCGACAAGTCCAAGCTCGTGTTCCGCGGTGCGGACAAGCCGGTCGAGGTGCCCGACGCGGTGCCCGCCGACCTCGGCAGCGCCGCTGAGGCAGCTGAGTAAAGACAGGTTCGAAAAGGGGCGGTTCCGAGAGGGGCCGCCCCTTTGCTATGCCTCGCCGGCCAGCGCGTAGCGGCCCTCGCCGGCCGTCGACACAAGGCCGTCGTCGAGCAGGCTCCGCAGTGCGCGGTCACGCTGCACCGCGTCCGCCCAGACCAGGTCCAGCCGCTCCGCTGGCACCGGCCCGTGCGCCTCGCGCAGCACGGCCAGCAACAGCCCGCGAACCTGGCGGTCCGTGCCCGCGTACTGCTGCGGCCGGCGAGTCGGACCGGTCGGCGCCGGCCGGCCCTCCGCCCGCCAGCCGCACAGCTCCACCACCGGGCAGTCCGTACAGCGTGGCGCCCGCGCGGTGCACACCACGGCACCGATCTCCATGAACGCCGCGCTCGCCCGCGCCGCCCGGCCCGGCTCGACCGGCAGGAGCGCCTCGGTGTCGGCCAGGTCGGCGGGCGTGGTGCTGGGGCCGGCGTCCGGCTTGCCGCGGCTGGCCCGGGCCACGAACCGCCGCACGTTGGTGTCCACCACCGGCTGCCGCTGCCCGTACGCGAACGCCGCCACGGCCCGCGCGGTGTACGCCCCCACGCCCGGCAGCGCGAGCAGCGCGTCGAGATCGGCGGGCACCTGGCCACCGTGCCGCGCCACGATCGCCAGCGCGCACTCGTGCAGCCGCATCGCCCGGCGGGGGTAGCCGAGCCGTCCCCACATCCGGATCGCCTCGGCGGGTGTGTCGGCCGCGAGCGCCGCCGGCTCGGGCCAGCGCGCCAGCCACGCGTGGTACGCCGGCAGTACCCGCGCCACCGGCGTCTGCTGGAGCATGATCTCGCTGACGAGCACGGCCCAGGCGGTGGTGCCCGGCGCGCGCCACGGCAGGTCGCGGGCGTTGGCGTCAAACCACTCGATGGCCGCGTCGGCCAGGTCGGTCTCAGGCATTCCACTCCCAAGGCGGGTGCTCGTCGCGTCGCGGGCCCGCGACGCGACGAGCACCACCAGCAAACAGCGGGTCGATCCTGCCACGACCGGTCACATGGGGCAGACTCCCACCCGTGAACGAGCTTGCGATCACCGTGATCGGCCAGGACCGTCCGGGCATCGTCGCGGACGTCTCCGAGGCCCTCGCCCGGCTCGGCGCCAACCTGACCGACTCGACGATGACTCGCCTGCGCGGCCACTTCACGTGGACGCTGGTGTGCAGCGGTCCCGGTGCCGCCGAGGTCGAGGCCGCGCTCGGCCCACTCGCCGCCGACGGCCGGCTGCTCGCGACGGTACGGGAGGTCGGCAGCGAGGTCGAGGCGGCCGCCGCGGGCGAGCCCTACCTGATGAGCGTGCACGGTGCCGACCGGCTCGGCATCGTCGCGGCCGTGACCCGCGTGCTCGCCGAGGCCGGCGCCAACATCACCGACCTCACCACCCGGCTGACCGGCCCGCTCTACGTGCTCGTCGCCGAAGTGGACCTCCCGGCCGGCACGGCCGACCGGGTCGCCAAGCGGCTGGCCGAGGTCGCCGCCGGGATGGACGTCGAGGTCACGCTCCGCCCCACGGAGACGGATGTCCTGTGACAGGTCCGTTCCACGGCTGGACTCCGGACGCGCTCGGCGACCCGGGCGAGGTGCTGCCGGTGGTGACCGCACCCGACGCGGTGCTGAGCCGGCCCGGCCCCGAGGTCGACCCCAGCGACCCGAAGGTTGTGCGCCTCGCCGCCGACCTGATGGCCACGATGCGTGTCTCGCCCGGTTGCGTGGGCCTGGCCGCGCCGCAGGTAGGCGTCTCCGCGCAGGTCTTCGTGGTCGACGTCACCGGTCATCCGAAGGCGGCCACGGTGCACGGCGCGTTCGCCCTCTGCAACGCCAAGGTGGTCGAGGCGAGCCGCTGGCGACCAGGCCGTGAGGGCTGCATGTCGGTGCCCGACCTGACCGGCGACGTGAAGCGCGCCGCGCGGGTGGTGGTGGAGGCCGCGCTCCCGGGCACGGGCGCGCAGGTGCGGCTCACCACCGACGCGTTCGAGGCACGGGCGCTACAGCACGAGATCGACCACTGCGCCGGCCGCCTCTTTCTCGACCGCGTCGCCGGCGCCCACGCGATCCACCAACGCAAGGTTTACCTGTAGGGCGGCGCGTCGCCAGGATCCTCGCGGTCCACCCCTATACCGTGAGGGCATCATGAGACTGACGGTTGGTCCCCTTCCTTCCGCCGTCTATTGGCGGCGTCGCGCCATTGTGCTCGGTGCCCTGTTCATCGTCCTCTTGGTGCTCTTCACCACGTGCCGTGGCGGTGGCGGCTCCGGGGCGGCCAAGACCAGCGCCACCAGCACCCCGACCGTCAAGACCAGCGAGGCACCGGCCGCACCGGACACCGAGCAGTCGGCCACGCCGCCGCCGAGCCAGGCGCCCACCACCGGCGCGCCGGTCGCGCCGCCCGCAGCCACGACCGGCGCACCCGCCCAGCCACCTGCGGGCGGCTGCACCGACGCCGAGATCAAGGTCACGGCGGCGCCGAGCCTCACCAACGCGCCCGCCGGCCAGACCATCGTGATCAAGCTGCGGATCAAAAATGAGTCCAACCGCCAGTGCGACCGCGACGTCGGCCCGGACGAGCAGGAGATCTACATCAAGAAGGGCGCGCAGGTCATCTGGTCGTCCGACCGGTGCAGCACCTTCCGCGGCTCGGAGATAAAGCCCTTCCCGCCCGACCACGAGATGGCGTTTCAGGCCACCTGGAACGGTCGCCAGAGCACCGGCTGCCAAAACGGCGCGGCCACCGGCAAAGCCCCCGACCCTGGCGAATACCAGGTCTTCGGCCGGCTGGGCACCGACCTCAGCACCCCGGTCAAGCTCACGCTCACATAGCAGAGCGGGTTTAGACGTAGCGCTCCAGGATCGAGGCTTCGGCAAGGCGGGAAAGGCCCTCGCGGACACCGCGCGCCCGCGCGTCGCCGACTCCGTCGACGGCCTGTAGGTCTTCGACTGTGGCGCCGAGCAGGCGCTGCAAGCTGCCGAAGTGGCCCACCAGGCGGTCGACGACGGTGCCGGGCAGGCGGGGCACCTTGGCCAGCAGCCGGAACCCCCGCGGGCTGACCGCCGCGTCGAGCGAGTCGGAGGCGCCCGGGTAGCCGATCGCCTTGGCGACCGCCACGAGGTCGATCATCTCGGTGGCCGTCAGCAGGTCGAGCTCGACAAGCGCCTCGTCGAGCGTGCGGGCCTTGCGCCCGGCCGGCAGGTAGTCGCGGATGACGAGCGTGCGGTCGGCGTCGACGCCGGCCATCAGCTCGTCGAGCTGGAGGGCCAGCAGCCGGCCGTCGGTGCCCAGCTCCACCACGTAACCGGCGATCTCGTCGGCGATCCGGCGGACCATCTCGAGGCGCTGCACCACGGCCACCGCGTCGCGCACGGTCACCAGATCTTCGATCTCCAGCGCGGAGAGCGTGCCGGACACCTCGTCGAGCCGCAGCTTGTAGCGCTCCAGCGTCTGGAGCGCCTGGTTGGCCCGGGAGAGGATCGCGGCCGAGTCGTCGAGGACGTGGCGCTGGCCGTTGACGTACAGCCCGATGATGCGCATCGACTGGCTTACCGAGATCACCGGGAAGCCGGTCTGCTTGGCGACCCGCTCAGCGGTGCGGTGACGCGTGCCCGACTCCTCGGACGGGATGGACGGATCGGGCATGAGGTGCACCGCGGCGCGCACGATGCGGGTGCCGTCGCTGGAGAGCACGACCGCACCGTCCATCTTGCACAGCTCGCGCAGGCGGGTGGCCGAGAACTCCACGTCTAGGGGGAAGCCGCCGGTGCACAGCGACTCGACCACCTTGTCGTAGCCGAGGACGATCAGCGCGCCGGTGCGGCCCCGCAGGATCCGCTCCAGCCCGTCGCGCAGGGCGGTGCCTGGCGCCATCAACGCCAGATTGGCGCGCAGGGGATCACCTCCCGGGGCTGGGCCGGCTGCCGGGCCGGGCGGGGCGGCCGCTCCAGCGCTGACAGTGCGCGCGGGCGAGCCGACCACGCCCGCGCGGCCGGCCAGGCTGGCGGCGGCGGTTCTATTCGCATCGCGGTCGATCGGCACGGGCACAGTCTACGGACCGTCATCCGACCTGTGCTGTTGCGGTTCGGCGGCAGATCCGTAGCGTGACGTCGAGAATCTGACGCGTGACGCTACTCGGCAGAGGCGCGTGCCGCCCACTGTAGCGCTGCCCGCACATTTGCCACCTCGACGACCCGCATGCCCTTGGTGCGCACGCCCGTCGCGTCAGGCCCGCAACCCGCCGGCACCAGCGCGAACGTAAAGCCGAGCCGAGCCGCTTCGGCCAGCCGCCGCGGGACCGCTCCCACGCGGCGGACCTCTCCGGTGAGCCCCACCTCGCCGATCGCCACGAGGTGCGGCGCGACCGCGAGGTCGAGACCCCCGGAGGCCACGGCGAGCGCGACGGCCAGGTCGGCGGCCGGCTCGACCACGCGGATGCCGCCGACCGTGGCCGCGAAGACCTCGCGGTCGTGCAGCTTGAGGCTGTCGGTGCGGCGCTGGAGGACGGCCAGCACCATGGCGAGGCGGGCACTGTCGAGCCCGGACACGGTGCGCCGGGGTGAGCCGGGCACCGCCGCGCCGATCAGCGCCTGCACCTCGGTGACCAGCGCGCGGCGCCCCTCCATCGCGACGGTCACGCAGGTGCCCGGCACCGCCTCGTTGGACCGGGTAAGGAAGAGGCCGGACGGGTCGGGCAGGCTGGAGATGCCGCTCTCGTGCATCTCGAAGCAGCCCACCTCGTCGGCGGTGCCGAACCGGTTTTTCACCCCGCGCACGAGCCGGAGCGACGAGTGCTTGTCGCCCTCGAAGTGCAGGACGACGTCGACGAGGTGCTCCAGCACCCGGGGGCCGGCGACCTGACCGTCCTTTGTGACGTGGCCGACCAGGATCGTGGCGATGCCCCGCTCCTTGGCGACCGCGACGAGCGCGGCGGTGACCGCACGCACCTGGGTGACCCCGCCCGGCACGCCCTCGGTGCCCGGCATGGAGATGGTCTGCACGGAGTCGAGCACCAGCAGGCCGGGCTGGACCGCGTCGAGGTGGCCGAGCACGGCGCTCAGGTCGCTCTCGGAGGCGAGGTAGAGCTGCTCGTGGAGCGTGCCCATCCGCTCCGCCCGCAGGCGCACCTGGCTCACCGACTCTTCGCCGCTGACCACGAGCGACGGGCTGCCCGCGCCGGCCGCCCACTGCTGGGCGACGTCGAGCAGCAGCGTCGACTTGCCGACGCCGGGCTCGCCGGCGAGCAGCACGACCGCGCCGGGCACGAGGCCACCGCCGAGCACCCGGTCGAGCTCGGTCACCCCCGTGGGGCGGGCCCGGGCCGGCGTGGCGCTGATCTCCGCGATCGGCCGGGCCGGCTCCGCCGGCATCCGCGAGCTGACCACGCGCCCGGCCGCCATCGGACCGGTCACGGTGGACTCGACGACCGAACCCCACTCACCGCACTCGGGGCAGCGACCGACCCACTTGGGTGGCTGGTGCCCGCAGGCGTCGCACTCATACGCCGGGCGCGGCTCACGCGCCGCGGGGCGGGCCTTGGCCGGGCCGCGCGGGATCGATCTCGACGTCGTCACGCGGGCACGCTAACCAGCGGGTACGACGAAAAGGCGCTCAGTGCTCGCCTTCGCCCGGCTCTGCCGAGCCCCGGGGCACCGGCGTGAGCGGCACGCCCAGCGGCACCTCCAAGGGCAGCGTGGCGCCGCCGACGTCGAAGGTCAGCTTGACGCTCTTGCCACCGGTCAGCTCGTCGTTGAGCCCGATCAGCTGGACGAACTGCGTGCCGTTCGGACTGAGCACCGCGAAGCTGCCGGCGGCGATCTCGATCGTCACGGGCCGCGCGGGCGCCTCGCTCGGCGTCGGCTCAGCGCTCGGCGTCGGCTCTGCGGTCGGTGTGCCGCTCGGTGTCGCCGTCGCGGTCGCCGTCGCGGTCGCCGTGGCGGTGGGTGTGGGCGACGTGGTGGGCGTCGGGGAGGCCGAGGGGGAAGCCGATGGCGACGGTGTGCCCTTCGAGCCCGCGACGAGGGAGACCGACTCGGCCGACTCGCTCGTCACGGTCACCGTTACCGGCTTGTCCGTGTCGTTGAAGATGTGCAGCTCAAGGGGGGCGTCCTCGCCCTTTTCGTAGCCCCCGGCGTGGTAGACGACCATCGCGTTGCGGACCGACACGGTGCCGCCGGGCACATCGACCTGGCCGTTGGCACCAGGCACCGCCGGCACCTGCTCGGCCGTCTCGGCGATCTGTCCTGCGCCGCACCCCGATGCCAGCAGGGCGGTCATCACGGCCGCGCCGGCAAGCAGCGTCATCGAGCGCCTCACGTCGGTCCTCCCTGTCGTGTCTGACCGGGGCCCAGCGTAGTTGCCCGTGATCGCCCGTTCGCGCCTGGCCCGCCACTTGTGTCGGACGAACGCCGGCTCAGACCACACGACCGCTGGTGACGAGCAGCAGGACGTCGATCAGGGCCACGACCAGCACAGCGCGGAAGACCGCCACCGGGCGGGCGCCGCGGGATGAGGCGAGGCGGCCCGCGTACCACCCCGCGGGTAGGACCACGACGGCGGCGGCGACGGCCGCTATGCCGTACCAGCTGGGGCGTCCGGGCGGGCCGAAGACGAGGGTGACCGTCGCCGCGAAGAGCAGCCCGGCGGCGGCCGCGCGTGACCAGACCGGCCCGATGCGGTGCGGCAGCCCGCGCACGCCGGTGCGTTCGTCGTCGTCGAGGTCGGGCAGCACGTTGGCGAAGTGCGCGCCGGCGCCGAGCAGGCCACCGGCGGTGACGATCCACAGCGGCGGCCGGGGCGCGTCCGGCAGAGCCAGGATGACGAACGCTGGCAGCGCCGCGAACGAGAACGCGTACGGCACCACCGAGGCCGGCGTGAACTTGAGCGGCCAGTTGTAGAGCAGCGCGCTGACCAGGGCCGCCGTAATCGTGACCGCGGCCGGCAGCCCGGACGCGAGCCCGAGCAGCGGGGTCGCGGCGGCGGCCAGCAGACCGGCGATGCCCACCGCGCGGCGGCTCACGGCACCGGCGGCGAGCGGCTTGTCGGTGCGCCCCACCGCCCTGTCCCGCTCGGCGTCGAGCCAGTCGTTGGTCCAGCCCACGGCGAGCTGGGTGGCGAGGACGGTGAGGCCGACCAGGGCGGCACCGGCGGCGCTGTGGCCGGCACCGATGGCGAGGAGGGTGGCGGCGACGGTCACGGCCGCACCCGGCTCCGGGTGGCTGGCGCGCAGGAGAGCCCACGGCTTACGCATACCGGGAAGTCTGGCCGTTACCGGGGAGTCGTGCCACGCTCGAACCCATGCGCATCCTGCCGCGCAATGATCCCCGGCAGTACGACGATCTTGCCGGGGAATGGTGGCGGCCCGAAGGCGCCTTCGCGATCCTGCACTGGCTGGCCGAGGCCCGCGCGCGGCTCGTGCCGCCGGCGTCGCGACCGGGCGCGATCCTCGCCGACGTGGGCTGCGGTGGCGGGCTCCTCACCCCGCACCTGCACGGAAAGGGTTACCGGCACATCGGGCTCGACCTCACCACGTCCGCGCTCGAGCACGCCGCGGACCACGGCCTCACGCCGGTCCGGGCCGACGCCGGCGCCCTCCCGCTCGCCGACGGCAGCGCCGACGTCGTGGTCGCGGGCGAGATCCTCGAACACGTCCCGGACCTACCCCGCGCCGTCGCCGAGGCGTGCCGCGTGCTGCGTCCCGGTGGCCTGCTCGTGCTCGACACCCTCAACTCCACCGCGCTGAGCCGGCTCGTCGCCGTGACGCTCGCCGAGCGCGTCCGCGGCGTACCACGCGGCCTGCACGACCCCGCACTCTTCGTCGATCCGCGGGTATTAGAGCGCGAGTGCGCTCGGCACGGGGTGGCGCTCGCCGTTCGCGGCGTACGCCCGAGCGTGCCAGGGCTGGTCGCCTGGCTGGCCGGGATTGGTGGTGGTCGCGGCCGGATCGTCCCGACCTGGTCGGCCGCGATTCTCTACCAGGGGCGGGGCATCAAGAAGGGCTAGCGCCCAGGAGAGGGGCAGGCAATGGCGGGTGACGCGATAGCGGCTGCGCGGCGGTTGGCGCCGAGGCTGGCGGCGCGGGCGGCGGAACACGATCGGGACGGCACGTTTCCGGTCGACGACTTCGCCGACCTACGAGCCGCGGGGCTGTTCGGGCTGATGGTGCCGGGCCGGCTGGGTGGTCGGGAGGCTGGCTTCGCGGAGTACGCGACCGTTGCCTACGAGCTGGCCCGGGGCAACGGGGCGACCGCCCTCGTATTCAACATGCACGCCTCCGTGACCGGTGCCCTGAGCGCGGTCAACGAAGACGTGGCCGAGTCGCTGGGCGTATCCGACGAGGCGCTGGCCGCGCGCGACCGGATGCTGGCCGGCGCGGCCGCCGGATCGTGGTACGGCGTGGCGATGAGCGAGCGCGGCGCCGGCTCCCGCCTCTCCAAGCTCGCCACGATCTACGAGCCGGTCGACGGCGGCTACCACATCAAGGGCGCGAAGACGTTCTGCTCCGGCGCGGGCCACGCCGACGCCTACCTGGTAGCCGCGCGCAGCGCCACCGACCAGTCGGTGGTGTCGCAGTTTCTGGTGCCGGCGACGGTGGACGGGCTGCGGGTGGAGCAGACCTGGGATTCGCTCGGCATGCGCGCGACCGCCTCGCACGACCTGCACATCGACGCCGTCGTGCCGGAAGACACCCTGCTCGGCGGCGTCGAAGGGCTGGCGCTCGTCGTCGCCCAGCTGATGCCGCACTGGCTGATCGCGAGCTACGCGGCCGTGTACGTCGGCGTCGCGCAGGCGGCCGTCGACGCCGCGGTCGCGCACGTGGTCAAGCGCGGCGTGTCCGAGCTGCCGTCGGTGCGGTCCCGGATCGGTCGCGCCGACGCGGCCGTGGCGGCCACCCGCCTGGTCGTGGCGGAGGCCGCCCGCCGGGTCGACGAGGAGCCCGGCGCCGAGGAGACCAACCGCTGGGTGTGGCGCGCGAAGCTGCTGGCCGGCACCACCGCGGCCGAGGTCGGTGCGTCGATGCTGGAGGCGGCCGGCACCTCGGCCACCCGCCGCGGCCATCCGCTCGAACGCCTCTACCGCGACGCCCGCTGCGGCTCGCTGCACCCGGCCACCTCCGACGTGTGCGCCGACTGGCTGGGTGTGGCGGCGATCGGCGGCGACCCGGACCGCGAGGGGACCAACCCGCGATGGTGAGCCCAGCCACGATCGCCGGCCTGGGGATCGCCGTACCCGCACAGGCCCACCAAGACGAGCTGTGGCGAGGCTTCTTCGCCAGCCACTACTCGGGGAGCACCCGCGCGCTCGCCGAGCGGATTTTCGCCAACGCCGGCGTACGCACCCGCCACGCGGTCGCCAACCCGCTGATCGAAGACGTGTCCGGCTGGCCGACCGAGCGCCGCATGCAGAGGTACCTGATCGAGGCTCTCCCGCTCGGCAAGGAAGCGGTCGACCGCGCGCTCGTCGACGCGGGTGTTTCCGCCGGCGACATCGGGCTCTTCGCGGTCTGCTCGTGCACCGGCTACGTCACGCCGGGGCTGGACATCCTGCTCGCCCGCGACATGGGCATGGCGAGCGACACGCAGCGGCTCTTCGTGGGGCACATGGGCTGCTACGCGGCGATGCCGACGATCGGGGCGGCGGCCGACTTCGTGACCGCCCGCGGCCGCCCGGCGCTGGTGCTCTGCAACGAACTGACGAGCCTGCACCTACAGCCCGCGTCCGCGCGGGTGGACACCCAGCAGATCGTCGCCCACGCGCTCTTCTCGGACGCCGCGGCCGCCGCCGTGCTCCTTCCCGGTGGCACCGGCGGGTACACGGTCCGCGAGGTCGCCTCGGTCACCGACACCTCGGCCGTGGACCACATGACCTGGGACGTCACCGACCTGGGCTTCCGGATGGGCCTCTCGCCCCGGGTGCCGCAGGTGCTGTCGATGCACGTACGCCGGTTCGTCGACGACCTGCTCGCCCGGCACGACCTCACGCTGTCCGATGTGGACGGCTGGGCGGTGCACCCGGGCGGGCCGCGCATCCTCAACGTGGTGGAACGCGAGCTCGCCCTCCCGGCCACGGCCCTCGGCGACTCGCGCGCCACCCTCTCCGAGTACGGCAACTGCTCCTCGCCCACCGTGCTGCTGATCCTGGAGGCGATGCGGCAGCGGACCGACCCGCCGAAATGGGTGGTCGCGCTGGCCTTCGGCCCCGGCCTGACGCTGTACGCGACGCTTCTGGAGCACACCTGACATCGGCGCCAGCCGCTACAGTCACCCCGTGAGCGAGCGAGTCGCCTTCAGCGCCGCGCGAGCGAGCAAACCCGGAGGTGCAGTGAGCGAGCGGACGGACGGGCGCCTGAGCTTGGCTGTGCTGGGCGCTGGCGCCGCCCTGGTGCTCGCCGCCGGGGTGGCCTGGTGGGTGGCGGCCGCTCCGGAGATCGGGGCTGAGCCGCCCCAGGCGATCCCGCCGGTCGTGGTGCCCGAGGAGATCGCGCCCGAGCAGGTGGAAAACGATCTGGAGAGCTTCCTGCCCGAGTTCGACAACACGGTGCGCCGCGAGGTCGGCCGCATCGAGCCCGAGACGGCGCAGTCGATGCAGGTCCCGTCGGAAAAGGACGGCGAGTACCGGCTCCAGTTCGTCTGCCTCGGGCCGGGTGAGCTCTCGGTGCTGATCCGGGGCACGGTCGAGGGTGACGTCCACCAACGGGTCGACTGCGAGGGCAATCTCAGCGCGTTCGCCTTCGTGTCGGCGGGCGACCATGTGGTGATCTCGGTGCGCCGGCCCGGTCCGGAGCCGGCCGACGTCGGCTTCCAGGTCATCGACGTCGACTAGGCCCTGGTGGCTCAGCCGAGCTTGGCGAGGTCTCCGCGAAACTGGTCGATGGTCGACGCCGCCGGCACCGTGGAGACGATCTCGCCGGTGCGGGCGACCAGCAGCACGGTGGCCACCTGGCCGGTGCCCTGCGTGCCGAGCTGGAGGCTCCCGCGAAGCTCGCCGGTCGGATCGGCGAGCGTGCGGATGCTCGTGGCACCCGTCCCCGGCGCGCGGGGCGTGCTGGCGCGCGGCGGCGGCGCGGACGTCTTCGCGACGGTGACCACGGTGACTCCCGGCTTCGCCGCCGCGGCGGTGTCGGCGATCAGCCGCGCGCAGTCGCAACCGTCAGTGAGCATCACGGCGGCCGGCAGAAGGCCGCGCAGCGAGACCGGGGATCCGTCGACGTCGATGAGGTCGAGCGCCGGCATCGTGCGGGTCGGCGCTGGGGCGCTGCCGGACTGGCGGATGGCGGGCGGCGGCACCTGCTGCCGGCCCGGCCAGGTGACCGCGAAGAGGCTGGTAAGGGTCGCGAGCACCGCGACCGCCATGATCAGCAAAGGGATGCGCAGAGAGGACCGGCTGGGCCCGCCGCGGACCGGCCAGCCGAGCCGCCGTCGCCAGGTGTCTCGGCGGGCCTGGCGGCGCAGGTCTTTGCGCACCGCCGCGGACTCTTCGGCCAGCGCGCTCAGGTCGTCGGGAATGACCACGGTGCCCCACTCCGGGGGCAGGTCGGGCACGCCTTCGGGGCGTCCGCCGCCATCGGACGGGGTGCCACCATTGCCGTCGCCCACGATTCCCATATCCCCCCAGCGGCACGCCGCGAAGTCGATCGGGGTCAACCTCTAGGGTCTCGCACCGAGGGGTGGGACCGCTAGGGGGCACCGGTCCTTACCGTGCGTCCGGAAGCGCCGGCCGGCGTCGCGCATTGCTGATTTGAGAGTTACTCTGCGTGGCGGATGGTCGATGGAATCCTCTTGTCAAGCTGGAGAAAGGCCTCTCACAGGGCCCCTGAGCTGCGCTAACGGTCAGGACCGGGACGGGACATCGGTGCCTGAGCGTGTTACCCTAGACACAGCGAAAGGGGTTTCGAACCTATGGTTTTCAGTGTCGGCGAGACCGTTGTTTACCCCCACCACGGGGCCGCACTCATCGAGGCAATCGAGACTCGGGTCGTCAAGGGCGAGGAAAAGCAGTATCTCGTCCTCAGGGTCGCTCAGGGTGACCTGACGGTGCGGGTGCCCGCCGAGAATGCCGAGATCGTTGGCGTGCGCGAGGTGGTTGGCGAGGAAGGCCTCGGGAAGGTCTTCGACGTCCTCCGCGCTCCACACACCGAGGAGCCGACCAACTGGTCGCGGCGTTACAAGGCGAATCTGGAGAAGCTGGCCTCTGGCAACCCGCTCAAGGTGGCCGAGGTTGTCCGTGACCTGTGGCGGCGGGAGCGGGAGCGGGGCCTGTCGGCTGGCGAGAAGCGCATGCTGGCCAAGGCTCGCGACATTCTCGTCGGCGAGGTCGCCCTTGCGGAAAAGAGCACCAAGGACGAGGCGGAGATCCTCCTCGACAAGGTGCTCACCGAGGCCTGATCCTCCGGCTGACCCGTTACAACCTTCTCCACGGGGACCGCGACGTGACCGCGCAGCTCAATCCGCGCGGTGACGTCGCGGTCCTCGTTCCTGCTGCCGGCGCCGGCGTGCGGTTGGGCGCCGGTGGGCCCAAGGCTCTCCGCCAGCTCGGCGGCGAGCCGATGCTCGTGCACGCCATCCGTCGAGTGGCCGCCGCACCGTCCGTGCGCGCGATCGTGGTGGCCGCGCCACCGCCCGACGTCGAGGCGGTGCGCGCCCTGCTCGCACCGGTGGCTCCTGTGATCGTCGTGGCGGGTGGGGCGGAGCGGCAGGAGTCGGTGGCCGCCGCCCTCGCCGCGGTGCCCGAAGGGCCCGACATCATCCTCGTGCACGACGCCGCCCGGGCGCTCGCGCCGCCGTCGCTCGTCGAGTCGGTGGCGGCCGCCGTGCGGGCCGGCAACCCCGCCGTCATTCCGGTGCTGCCGGTGGTCGACACGGTCAAGGAGGTCGGCGCCGACGGTGTGGTCCTCGGCACGGTCGACCGGTCCGCGCTGCGCGCCGTGCAGACCCCGCAGGGCTTCCGCCGGTCGGTGCTCGCCGCCGCGCACGCCAGCGCCGCCGCGTCCCTCACCGACGACGCCGGCCTGGTGGAAAAGCAGGGGGTGCCGGTGACCTGCGTCCCCGGCCACGAGCACGCCCTGAAGATCACCAGACCGTTCGACCTGGCCGTCGCCGAGCTGCTCCTGGAGCTCCTAGAGTGATCATTCCTCGGGTGGGCATCGGCACCGACGTACACGCGTTCGCCGCCGGGCGGCCGTGCTGGGTGGCCGGCCTGGAGTGGCCCGGCGTCGACGGCCTGGCCGGGCACTCGGACGGCGATGTGGCCGCGCACGCCGCCTGTGACGCGCTTCTCTCCGCCGCCGGTCTCGGCGACCTCGGCGGCAACTACGGCACCGACCGCCCTGAGTGGGCCGGCGCCTCCGGTGTCGCGCTGCTCACCGAGACCGCCAGACGGGTACGCGCCGCCGGCTTCGAGATCGGCAACGTCTCGATCCAGGTCGTCGGAGTGCGGCCGAAGATCGGTCCGCGCCGGGCCGAGGCCGAGGCGGCGCTCTCGGCGGCCGTGGCGGCCACCGTGACGGTCTCCGGCACCACCACCGACGGGCTCGGCCTCACCGGTCGGGGTGAAGGCTTGGCCGGTCTCGCGGTGGCCGTGGTCTACCCACGCTGACGTAGGCTCGGCCTCGTGCCCAGCGATGCGCCGTCGGACCGGGACGCCACCCCGGACAGCTACGTGCAGCGTGCCGCGCTCCTGGCCGATCTGGGCCGCTACGACGAGGCCGCCGGCGAGCTGGCCGACGCGCTCGCGCTAGATCCGCACCACGCCGCGGCGTACGCGACGCTGGCCAACGTCCACCTCGCCGCCGACCAGCCCGCCGAGGCACTCCAGGCCGCCGACGCGGCGCTGGCCGGCGCTCCCGGTGACCTGCCGGCGCTGGTGAGCCGGGCGATGGCGCTGACCGACCTGCGCCGGTTCGCGGAGGCCGCCGCCGTCGCCGAAGAGATCCTGCGGCTCGGTCCGGCCGACGCGTACGCGCAGCGCAGCGCAGCCGCGGTCCTCGCCGACTCGCGTAACGGCCAGATCGCCATCGACGCGGCCTGGCGGGCGGCGCAGCTCGCACCCCGCGACCCGCTCGCCCACCTCGTGCTCGCGCTCGTGGCCGGCCGCCTGGGGCGCTTCGAGCTGGCCGAGCGGGCCTACCACGAGGCGTTGCAGCTCGATCCCACGCTCACCGAGGCGGCCGGCGAGCCGGGCATCGTGCGGCTCGACCGCCGGCGCTACGCCCGCGCGCTGGAGAAGGTCTCCGAGACCGCGGTGTTCCAGCCGATGCCGACCTTCCAGCCGGCGCCCGAGCCAGCCGTCAAGCGTCCCGTGGAGCGGATCCGGCCGCTGGTGGTCTTCGGTGCCGCACACAGCCTGGTGACGGCGATCCTGGTGGCGTTCGTGGCGGCGGCCGGCGGTGCCGGCTCCCGGCTGCTGGCGGGCGTGCTCGGCGGCATCGGCCTACTCGCGCTCGGTGTGCTCGTCGGCCGGCTTCCGCGCGGCGACAGGTTCGGCGGCCGCGCCGGCCGGCTGGCGACGCTCGCCGTGGCGGCCGGCCCGTGCCTGATCCTGCTCTACGCGTTCATCGGCACACCCTGGCCGCTCGTGCTCGCGATCCTCTCCGCGGTCGCCGGACTCACCCTCCTGACCCGCATGGGCTGAAGACCCACAAGACAGATTCGAGCTACCGCGACGTCCGCCGTGGTCCAGACCGTCGCTCCCGCGGCCTCACCCGTCCGCCGCTGGTCCCGCAGTCCGGTCTTGCACCGCGGGCGTGGCAGCGGAGGCCGGGGATCTCGGCTCGCCCCGCGAGCCGCCGGCCTGCGCGGTCTCCGGCGGGAGCGGCGGTCCGCAGCTGACGCGGCCCGGGCCATCTGCTTGGGGTGTCCTACCCCGTGGTGCGGCCGGCCCAGGTCCAGGCGTAACCGGTGTCCTCGCAGGACAGTGCCGGCGCGCAGAGGTCGAGTGGCCGGAACGTGTCGACCATGACCGCCAGCTCGTCGAAGTAGTCGACCCCGATCGCCCGGTCGGGCGCGCCCGGCTGCGGCCCATGCGTGAAGCCGGCCGGGTGCAGCGAGATCGAGCCCTGTTCGATGCCGGAGCCGCGCCGCGCCTCGTAGTTGCCGCCGGTGTAGAAGAGCATCTCGTCCGAGTCGACGTTGTGGTGGTTGTACGGCACGGGGATCGCGAGCGGGTGGTAGTCGACCTTGCGGGGCACGAACGAGCAGATCACGAAGTTTGGCCCCTGGAACGTCTGGTGCACCGGTGGCGGCTGGTGCACCCGCCCGGTGATCGGCTCGAAGTCGTGGATCGAGAACGCCCACGGGTACAGGTGGCCGTCCCAGCCGACGACGTCGAACGGGTGGTGTGCGTACACGTAGCGGGTCCAGCCGCGCCGGTGCTGGACGTACACCTCCACGTCGGTGCCTTCGACCAGCAGCGGTGTGTCGGGGCCGCGCACGTCCCGCTCGCAGTACGGCGAGTGCTCCAGGAACTGGCCGCGCACCGAGAGGTAGCGCTTCGGCGGTCCGATGTGTCCGGTGGCCTCGATGGAGAGCAGGCGAACGAGGTCGCTGGTGGGCACGATGCGGTGGATCACCGAGGTCGGGATCAGCACGTAGTCGCCGCTGGCCACGTCGAGCGACCCGAACGTCGACTCGATCCGGGCGGTGCCCGACTCCACGTACACGCACTCGTCGCCGATCGCGTTGCGGTAGAGCGGGGAGGGGCGGTCGGCCACGACGTACGAGATGCGCACGTCGTCGTTGGCCAGCAGCGGCTGCCGCCCGAGCACCGGGTCGGCGCCGCCCGAGTCGAGCTTGTGGGTGCGCAGGTGGCGGGGCTTGAGGGGCCGGTTGGCCGTACGGGTCCAGGCCGGCGGGTCGTGCTCCTCCGCCGCCACGATCGCCGTGGGCAGATGGCGGTGGTAGAGGAGGGACGAGTCGGAGGAAAAGCCCTCCTGACCCATCAGCTCCTCGGCGTACAGGCTGCCGTCGGGCTGCCGGAACTGCGTGTGTCGCTTGCGCGGGATGTCCCCCACACTCCGGTAGTAGGGCATGTCCTACCCTCCGTTATGTCCTGTTCACCGGCCGATAGCGTCCGATTATCGGACGGTGTTGTCCGCTCCTTGTAGCGTCCATTAGGTTCTCTGTTCGTGTCAACCGGACTGATTCCGGCGCTCTTCACTCGCCTCGTGGATGACGCCGCCGTGTTCCCACCGGGGAGCGCGCCGCTGCCTGAGGCGATCATCGGGCATCGTGAGCACCGCGCGGCGTGGTACGCCGAACTCGTCGGCGGTCTCCTGCTGCCCTCGTCGTCGCTGGCCGACGCGGCCCGCCTCCTGGAGCCCGGCGAGCGGGTCGAGGTCGGCCTCATCGGCGATGCCGGCGTCGACGCCCTGCCCGCCGCCATCGAGGCCGCCGACGCGCGGCTGGCCATCGGGCAGGTCGAGGTCGCGGTCGCCAAGCGTGGCGAGGATCCGGAGCCCGGCCTGCGCCGGCTGCTCGCGGTGCTCGCCGATCGGCCGTCCCTGACCGGGTACGCGGAGATCCCGCTCACCTGGGGCCTGCTGGCCGCCCTGGACACGGCCGCCCAGGCGCGGGCGAGCGGCGTGGCGGTGGCCGCCAAATTTCGCACCGGTGGGCTGGCCGCGGAGCTCTTCCCCACTCCGGTCGAGCTGGCCGCCGTGGTCTGCGCCTGCCGCGACCGGGAGCTGCCGTTCAAGCTCACGGCCGGGCTGCACCACGCGATCCGGCACACCGACCCGGAGACCGGGTTCGTGCACCACGGGTTTCTCAACGTGCTGGTCGCCACCGCCGCGGCCGTCGACGGCGCCGAGGTGGCCGACGTGGCCGAGCTGCTCGCCGCGACCGATCCGGTGCCGTTGATCGAGCCAGCCCGCTCGCTGCGCGACCGGCCGCGTCCACTCTGGATCGGCTTCGGCTCGTGCAGCGTCGTGGAGCCGCTCACCGACCTGATCCGCCTCGGCCTGGTCAACGGTGGCTACCAATAGACATCGACGTTGTCGGGTAATTGGCTGGGATACAGGGGGTGACGGGCGTACCGTAAACCGTCGGGGGAGGCGCTATGTCCACGGTGGCGGTTACGCGGTTGATCGATGCTCCGGCGACGCGCGTGTGGCGGGTTTTCACCGACCTGCCGGCGCGGGCCGCCTGGCTCTCCACTGTGGACGCGATCGAGGTGATGACACCCGGGCCCTTCGCGCCCGGCACCGTGTGGCGGGAGACCCGCACCATGCCGGGTGACGTGCAGGTGACCGAGGAGTTCACGGTGCTGCGGTGCGACCCGCCGACCCGCTTCGTGGTCGCCTCGCCCGGGATCGGCGCCGACTACCGGATGACGTACACGCTTACACCCGTCGAGGTCGGCCGCCACCGCGGCGGCACCGCGGTGACGGTGGTGCAGGAGGGCGCGCCCTCCGCGCCGGGCGGCCGCCTGCTCGTCCTGGTCTTCGGTGGCCTCGCCGCGCGCACCGTCGAGGGCGCGCTGCGGCAGGATCTCACCGACCTGGCCACCGCCGCCGTTCGGCCCGCGGCTGCCTAGGTTAGGTAACCTGCCCGGCGTGGGCATCCGACCATCGACCTGGATCCGCGTGGGCGCGGTCGCCGTCGCGGCCACCGGTGTCATTGCCGTCGGCGGCGTGGTCGCCTACCGCGTGCTGGCACCCGCGGAGACCGTCACGGTCGCCACGACCGCCTATCCCGCGGCGCCGGCCGCGCAGCCCGGCGTGATCGGCTCGCTGCCCGCCGCACCCCTCATCGTCGACGGCCGGCTGCGCATCTACGCCGCCACCCGACAGGTGCGCGCCGACGGGCCCGTCGACGCGCGCACGCAGCGCACCCCGTACTGGTCCTACCGCCGGTGGCCACAGGAGCTTCTGGGGGTCGTAGCGGCCGGCACGACGGTTGTCGGGCGCTGGTCCGACGGCGATGTCGTCGCACTCGACGCCCGCACCGGAAAGGTCACCTGGCGGACCGCCGGCAAGCCGCCGGAAAAGTCCGGATACAAGGGCGGGAGCACCGGGGCCGAGACCGTCTACGAGCCCGAAGGGCTGTACACCGCCGGCGGCCGCGTGCTCGTGCGCGACGCCGCCGAGCTGCGCGCCCTCGACATCGCGACCGGTCGGGAGCTGTGGCGCACGCCGATGGCCGACTGCCGCGAGGGCGGGTTCACGACGGCAGGTGGGCGGTTCGTCACCACCGACACGTGTGGGACAGCTCCGGCGGTCGAGTTCTACGACGTGGCGACCGGCCGCATGCAGGGTCGGTGGGAGCCGCCGTCGGCCGGTGCCGCGCTGGAGGTGGAGCCGCTCGGCTGCGCGCCGGCCCAGTCCGCCTGCACCGCCCTGCGCACGCTCGACGCCGCCGGATCGCGCGGCTGGCTCCTGGGCGAGCCGGACGCGGCCGGCAAGACACCGGTCACGGCCGCCCCCGCCCTCGACCCACCGGGTGCCATGCTGGCCGGCGAGGTCGGCGTGACGTACGTCGGCGGCGACATGGTGGCACGCGCTCTTCGCGGCGGTGCGGAAGTGTGGCGGTGGCGTGGAGACGGCTCCGCAGAACTGCTCGGCGCGCAGTCCGGATCCGTGCATGTGCTAACTGAAAATTGCGACCTCGTCACTCTCGATCCGGCGACCGGAAGAGAGAAGTCACGCTTCCTGCTCGCGTACGGACGGGAAGGCGTCGACTGGCAACCGGGGTTGGTTCGAGCCGGTGACGGCTTCGTCGCGGTAGAGCGGCTGGTCAAGGCTGACAACGCTGATGCCGATGAGGCGGATGAGTATTTTGGTGCGTTGCCGGTAATCCTCGCCCGCACCTAGAAAGCCTTTACCGACAGCAAGCAAACGGGGGCACCCGGTAAGGTGCCCCCGAAAAGCAAACTACGGCCCCCTAGGGAATCGGAGAGGCCGCGCGGTTGTGCAGTTCAGTCGTCAGCTGTGAAGATCAAACTCCCCGTTCTTGGTGCCAGCGACGAAGCTGTCCCACTCGGCCGGCGTGAAGAGCAGCACCGGTCCGCTCCGGTCTTTCGTGTCGCGCACCGCGACCCCGCGGTCGAGGATCGCGACCTCAACGCAGTTGCCGTTCCCGCTACTGCGCGTGCTCTTGAACCACGCGGCACGGGTCAGGTCCAGGGCGGCCATTCCGCACCCCTTGTCCCTAGATTGATTACGGACGGTTGCGAGAAGCCTTGCGAATCCAGGCAGTCGATTCGTCGGGACCGAGCGCCATTTTGCGCAGCCTCTCGTGCACGAGTGTATACCCGCGCACGTGATCCTGCTCTTCCAAGGCTTGTCCGTTTGTCAAATTCTCGAGATAGACGACCGGCTCGTCGGCTGCGTCGGGAAAGCTTATGATCACGTAGGGTGTTGTCATTGCCGGATGGCCACCAACGGAAAAAGGCAGTACCTGAATAGTTACGTTAGGTAGCTCCGATAGGTCTGCCAGATGGTCGAGTTGCCGGCTCATGACCTCGGGGCCGCCCACTGAGCGCAAGAGAACCGCTTCGTTGAGTACTGCTGACAACTCGACGGGATTTTCCCGGTGCAGTACCTCTTGCCGGCGGATGCGGGCCGCGACCTTGCGGTCGAGGTCCTCCTCGCCGGCGGTGAGCCGGTAAACGGCACGCGCGTAATCCTCGGTCTGCATGAGGCCTGGCACCGTTTCGGCCTCATAAGTCCAAACTGCGGCGGCTTCCGCCTCAAGGCCGACATAAAACTCGAACCAGACGGGAAGTACATCGCTGTAGTTTTGCCACCACCCACGCTGCTGGGCGCCGCGGGCGATGTCGATCAGCGCCTCGGCGTCTGTGCCGGTCACCTGATACAAAGCCAGAGCCGCGCGCACATCGCGGGGCTTTATCCCGATCTGTGCGTTTTCAATCCGGGAGAGGTTGCTTTTGGACATATCGAGCTGGCGCGCCGCCTGCTCGAGGTTCATGCCGGCCCGCTCGCGCAGGTGACGGAGTTCGCGGGCGATGCGACGGCGGCGAACTGTAGGGCTTCCAGACACGACCGCGAGTTTCGCACCTCTATCCACGGCGCGCCACCAAGGTCGTCCGCGAATCAAAACGGGAGTTGCGTTGCATGTGTGTTAGGTGCATTCTGGTGTGGCTACCGGGTGAATTGGCATATGTCAACTGCCTTACGCCCGGTGCACGAGTCGCTGCGTTCTGTTCTCAATAATTAAGCCCAAATCGGGGGAGAACGCCGTTGAGGCACCTGTCGATCGTGCGAGCCGACCACGGCGACGTCGACGCCATCATCGACTTGATCACCGATTCGTTCCAGCACCTGGCCGTCTCGGTCTGGCTCGTGCCCCGGCGGCCGGAGCGGTGGGCGGTGCTGCACGGCCAGGTCCGCATCCACATCGAGCACGCGATGCGCTACGGCTACGTGCACGTGACGGCCGACCGGCTCGGTGTCGCGGTGTGGCTGCCGCACGACCGGCGCCTCCCCGCACCGGCCGACTACGAGGAGCGGCTCCTGAAGGCGTGCGGCCAGTGGACCGACAGGTTTCGCACCCTCGACCAGCTCTTCGCCGCACATCACCCCCGCCGGCCGCACCACCACCTGACCTACCTGGCGGTGCACCCCGACCGCCGGGGCGAGGGCATAGGCTCGATGCTCCTGCGCCACCACCACGCCCGCCTGGACGCGGCCGGCATCGGCGCCTACCTGGAGGCGAGCAGCTCGCCCAGCCGCGACCTGTACGCCCGGCACGGCTACCGCACGGGCGAGATGTTCGCCGTGCCGGACGGCGCCCCGGTCTGGCCGATGTGGCGCGAGCCCTACCTCCCCGTCGACCGGAGCTAGCGGAGCAAAATCGAGATTTGAGCTACCGCGACGTCTGCGGTGGTCTAGACCCAATTCCCCACCGTCCGTGACGCGGCGTCAGCAGGCTCGGGTAAGAACTTCGAGATGCTAGGAGAGTTGGGGTTGATATGGCGCCCTAACTCTCCTGGATCTCGAATCTTGGGCAGCGTGCACGATGGCGGCGGTTACTCAGGGCGACGAAGGCCCTGTTCCAATCTCTCGCCGGCTGTTCGGCGGCAGGCATCGTAGGCAAACACCCCTGCACCGCGGGCCGCGCATCCGCCGAGGTAAGAGGGGCGACTGCGACCAAACGCGAGGGTGAGCCAGACCATGGTCGACTTGCGGCGAGTGGCATTGGGTCCGCGCGGCCTCGCACGCTCCAGGGGGAGCTCGCCGGGCCCGCAAGGGGCCGGCCAGGTCGGTGGGGTGGGCGTGACCAGCGGCGGATGGGTGAGGCCGCGGGAGCAGCGGTCCGGACCACGACGGACATCGCGGTAGCTCAATCTCTGTGGCCGAAGTTACCCGGCGCCGGACGCTCTCTAGAGGGCTGCCTCCGCCGCGGCTAGGAAGGCGTCGTTTTCGGCCGGGGTGCCGACGGTGACCCGCACGCCGTCGCCGGGGAACGGGCGCACGATCACGCCGCGCGACTCGCAGGCCGCCCCGAACGCGGCGGACCGGTCGCCGAGCGGGAGCCAGATGAAGTTGGCTTGGCTGTCGGGCACGTCGACGCCGAGCTTGCGCACCGCCTCGCCGAGCCGGTCGCGTTCGGCGATCACGAGCGTGCAGCGGCGCTGTACCTCCTCGTGCTGCTCCAGCGCCGCGAGCGCCGCGGCCTGGGCGACCGCGCTGGTGGAGAAGGGGGTCACCACCTTGCGTACGGCGGCGGCCACCTCGGGCTGCGCGACCAGGAAGCCCACCCGCAGGCCGGCGAGGCCCCACGCCTTGGACAGGGTGCGGAGCACCGCCACGTTGGGCCGGTCACCGTAGACCCGCAGGCCGTCCGGCACGTCCGGGTCGGTGACGAACTCGCGGTAGGCCTCGTCGAGCACCACCAGCACGTCGTCCGGCACCGCGTCGAGGAAGCGGTCGAGGTCGGCGCGGCGGACGGAGGTGCCGGTGGGGTTGTTGGGGTTGCAGACCAGGATCATCCGGGTGCGGTCGGTCACCGCGGCCGCCATCGCCGCCAGGTCGTGGCCGTGGCCGGCGGTGTTGGGGACGCGCACGCTCGCCGCACCGGTCGTGGCGGCGATGATCGGGTACGCCTCGAACGAGCGCCACGAGTAGAGGATCTCGTCACCGGGGAGGCAGGTGGCGCGGGCCAGGTGCTCGCAGAGGGCGACCGAGCCGCAGCCGGTGGCGATGCGCTCCGGTGCCACGTCGTAGCGCTCGGCGAGCGCCGCCCGCAGCGCCACCACGCCCATGTCCGGGTAGCGGTGCACGCCACCGGCCGCCTCCGTGATCGCCTCGACCACGCCGGGCAGCGGGCCGTACGGCACCTCGTTGCTGGCCAGCTTGATCGCCTCGGGCAGGCCCAGCTCGCGGGCGAGGTCGGCCGGGCTGCGGCCGGGCACGTAGCTGGGCAACGCCTCGAGGTCGGCGCGGGTCAACTTGGTCATTGGGTACCTCCAGGTGCGTCCGCGGTCGCGGTCTGTGGCACCTCGACGACGACGGTCTGCGCGGACTTGTCGTGCAGCGCCTGGTGCAGCGGCCGGTCAAAGAACGGGAAGATGCAGTCGACGATCTGAAGGACGAAGCCGATGCAGAAGCACGACCACAGGAACGTGGGCAAACCCATGAGGTTCCACCGGCGCAGCGAACGGCCGAAGCCCATCCGCTCGGTGCTCTCCACCCGCATCACCTTGATCCGCATGATGCGCTTGCCGAGCGTCTGACCGGTATTGGCCGTGCCGGGCACCTCGTACGCGAACCAGAGCGCGACGCCGATGATGAAGATGGCGACCTGGAGGGCGTCTGCCTGCCCGCCCGGCTGGGGCAGGTTTTGCAGGAGCGGCTCGCGGGCCTCGACCCGGCGGTTCCACTCGCGGAACACCGGCTCGTACTCCTGGATCCAGCGGTAGATGAACCACCCGTTGACCAGCACGTTGAGCAGCAGCACCATGCCGATGTCGATCAGCCGGGCGACCACCCGCGGGCCGAGCGAGGCGATCCGCAGGCCGTGCGGGCGGGGCGGTGGGGCGGGCGGCCGATACGCGTGCGGTGGGTAGGGGTAGCCAGGTGGCGGCCGCATGCCGGGCGGTGGCGGCGTCATCGGCGGCCACGGCTGAGGGCCGGGGGCGCCCGGCGGAAACGCCCCATTGTGCGGGGGAGCGGGAGCCGCGGGCGGCCCGGCCGGGGCCGGTGGCGGTGCCGGTGTCGTCGGCGCCGCGGGCGGGGGTGGGGGCGGCGGCGGGGCCACCGGGGGCGGGCCCGGCGGCGGCGTAGCGTCCGCGGGCAGCGAATCGCCTATCCAGCCTTCGCCATCCCAGTAACGCTGGGTGTTCGGTTCAGCCGGGTCTTTGTACCAGCCAGGTGCGACGCTCACTCTGCCTCCGGGTTCGCCCGCTCACGCGGCGCTGAAGGCGACGTCTTCCTTCGCCACCCCGAAACCCCGACTTCGTCGGCGGGGCGGCTCCGTCCAGACGCCGCCGCGCCAGTTCGCTCGCTCACGTTGGAACCTTAACGACCACGGTGGCGGCGAACTTGTCGTGGAGGCACTGCTGGTATGGCTTGTCCCACAGCTGCCACAGTCCGTCGACGTAGATGAAGCCCGGAAGGAAGCTGGCGGCGACGTAGCCGGCCAGCCAGCGCTTGGCCGTCATCCCGCGGGTCAGCTTCGCGTCCGAGGCGAGCGGCACGACCTTGATCTTCAGCGCGCGCTTGCCGAGCGTCTGCCCGCCGCGGAAGAGCATCTCCACGTAGTAGCCGTACGACACGAGCAGGAGCACGAGGACGAGGCCGGCCTCGATCAGCAGCAGCGGGACGAAGAACTCCATGAAGCTCGGGTCGACCGGGGTGCCGTCGGGCTGCACCTCGAACAAGTCTGGCGCGACGGTGAGGAAGAGGATCAGAACGGCGGGGACCGCGAGCACGAGCGCGATGCCGAAGAACACGGCGTAGTCGATCAGGTACGCCAAGAAGCGGTCGCCGAACGTCGCGAGCGGCTGCCCGGCGGGGCTCAGCGCGGGCGCCGGCGGTGGCGGCCGCAGCGGCGGCGTGGCCCAGGGCGGCGGTGGCAGCTGCCAGCCTGCCTGCTGTGGCGCGGACGGAGGGGTGGACGGTTGCGTCACGCGGACAGTGTTACAGGTTTCCGCGAGGCGCCAGCGCCCCAGATCGCTTACGGGAAGATCACCTCAAATCGGATCGACACGGACGGATCGCGCTCTCGGGCTTAGATCCCGCGTGTCGTTACCGTGGCGGCGTGGCGAAAGGGACGGCCAGCGGCAGGACAGGGTGGATCGTCGCCGCCCTGATTGTGCTGGTCATCCTGGTTAGCACTAATACCTGGAACCCTTTTCCGGGCATTTGGGAGTGGGTCAGCGCCAGCCAACCCCTCTCCACGCCGAGCGTCGCCTGGCAGCAGCGGCTCGGCAGTGGGCCAAATAGCGTGACGTTCGCCGGCAACGCGGTCGTGGTCGAACACCGCACGTCGGTCGAGGCGCGCGGCATCAGCTCGGGTGCTCAACTGTGGGAGCGGGACAAAGACTGGGCGGCGGTCGCCGGCGAGGGCCTCGACTCGGTCGTCGTCGTGGGCGAGCTGCTGACCAAGGGGTACGAGGTGCTCGACCCCCTCACCGGAGCGGTGCGGCGGACCGACAAGCGGGCGGTGGCGGTGTGGACGTACCGCAACGCGCTGCTCGACGTGCACTGCGACGACGCGAAGGAGTGCCAGCTGTCGGCCTGGGAGCCGCGCGGCAGCAGTCCGATGTGGACGGTAGACCTGCCGGGCGTCGGGTTCGTGCTCTTCGCCGACAACCCGGACCTGCTCGACGCCAAGCCACTCAACACCCGCCGGGTCGACGGCGGCGCCGGCGGCCCGGTGCTGATGCCGTCGCTGCTGGGCTTTCCCATCGACGGCAACGTGCGCGTCGTCGACACCGCGGCCGGCCGGGTCGTGCAGGACTTCGAGCCGGACCGCCACGACCGGCACGTGGTGGTGGGCGGCCGGGTGATCCGGGTGCAGGCCCGGTCGGCGGACGGCACCTGCTACTTCACGGTCGTCGCCACCGACCCGGCGCTTCAGCGCGAGGTGTGGCGGCACGAGGCGGTCAACCTGCGTACCGCCGAAGGGGCCGGATGCGCGCAGCGGGAGGACCCCGCCGGCGGGCAGAACGTCATCGTCGGCGTGACCGCGGACGGGCGGGAGGCCGTGCTCGACGCGTACGACGGACGGGTGCTCTGGCTCGGCGGCCACGGAGACAAGCTGCTCGCGGTCGACGACCAGTACGCGCTCGTGCGCCCGTCCGGCGGCAAGGCCGTCACCTCGTACGAGCTCGGGGTGAAGCGGGCGCGCTGGAGCTTCGCGACGGCCGACCCGAAGGCGGGCGCCGCGATCACCCGGTTCGCGGCGATCGTCGCGCCCGAGGACCCGGACCGCATCGTGGCGCTCTCACCCGCCAACGGACGCACGCTGGCCGACGTGCGGTCGTCGGCGAAGGTCCTGGCCGTCGGGCCGACCGGCATGATCATCGGGGCGCAGCGCGAGATCGGCTTCATTCCGTTCAACGGGGTCGCCCCACCGGGCTCGTCGGGCGGCGACCCGACCCCTGCCGATACCTCGCTTTGCGACGGCCCCAAGGAACCCCTCTGCGGGCAGGGCAAGTGAGAGAGCGGGACCGATCGACGGTGGCGCAGTGACCGGGTGGGACGGACCGCGGGCGCTGGCCTAGGCTTGCCGCTCATGAGCAGCGCCGCCGCCTTCTCCTTCGCTCCCTTGCTACCCACCGGTGCCGACCAGACCGAGTACCGCCTGGTCAGCGACGAGGGAGTCGATGTCGTCAACGGCCCCGGCGGCCGGCGCTTTCTGACCGTCGAGCCGGCGGTGCTGACGCAGCTCACCGCCGAGGCGATGCACGACATCGCGCACTTTCTGCGCCCGGCCCACCTCACGCAGCTCCGCTCGATCATCGATGACCCGGCCGCCTCGCCCAACGACCGCTTCGTCGCGCTCGACCTGCTCCGCAACGCCAACATCGCGGCCGGTGGCGTGCTGCCGATGTGCCAGGACACCGGCACCGCGATCGTGATGGGCAAGCGCGGCCGGCACGTGCTGACCGACGGCACCGACGAGGAGGCGATCGCCCGCGGGGTGTACGAGGCCTACACCCGGCTCAACCTGCGCTACTCGCAGCTGGCGCCGCTGACGATGTGGGAGGAGCGCAACACCGGCTCCAACCTGCCGGCGCAGATCGAGCTCTACGCCGAGGACCCGGGCGGGCAGCCCGACGCGTACAAGTTCCTCTTCATGGCCAAGGGCGGCGGCTCGGCCAACAAGTCGTACGTCTACCAGGAGACCAAGGCGCTGCTCAATCCCGACCGGATGATGCGCTTTCTGGACGAGAAGCTGCGGCTGATCGGCACCTCCGCCTGCCCGCCGTACCACCTGGCGGTCGTGATCGGTGGCACGTCGGCGGAGTACGCGCTGAAGACCGCGAAGCTGGCCTCGGCCAAGTACCTCGACGGCATGCCGACCGAGGGCTCGATGCTGGCGCACGGCTTTCGCGACCTCGACCTGGAGGCGGAGATCCTGGAGCTGACCCGCCAGTTCGGGATCGGTGCCCAGTTTGGCGGGCGGTACTTCTGCCACGACGTGCGCGTCATCCGGCTGCCCCGCCACGGCGCCTCCTGCCCGGTGGCGATCGCGGTGTCCTGCTCGGCCGACCGCCAGGCGCTGGCCAAGGTCACCCCGTCGGGCGTGTGGCTGGAGCGGCTGGAGACCGACCCGGCCCGCTTTCTGCCGGACGTGACGGACGCCCACCTGGAGACCGAGGAGGTCGTGCGGATCGACCTCAACCGGCCGATGGACGAGATCCGGGCTGAGCTCGCCAAGTACCCGGTGAAGACCCGCCTGTCGCTGAGCGGCCCGCTCGTGGTGGCGCGCGACATCGCCCACGCGAAGATCGCCGAGCGGCTCGACGCCGGCGAGCCGATGCCGGCGTACCTGCGCGACCACGCGGTCTACTACGCCGGGCCGGCGAAGACGCCCGAGGGGTACGCGTCCGGCTCGTTCGGCCCCACTACCGCGGGGCGGATGGACGCCTACGTCGCGAAGTTTCAGGCGGCGGGCGGCTCGCACGTGATGCTCGCCAAGGGCAACCGCTCGCGCGGGGTGACCGAGTCCTGTCACCAGCACGGCGGCTTTTACCTCGGCTCGATCGGCGGGCCGGCCGCGCGCCTCGCCCAGGACTGCATCAAGCACGTCGAGGTGCTCGAGTACCCCGAGCTGGGCATGGAAGCCGTCTGGAAGATCGAGGTCGAAGACTTTCCGGCGTTCATCGTCGTCGACGACAAGGGCAACGACTTCTTCGCCGAGGTGACAAAACCCGTGCTGACCGTCGGCCGGCGCTGAGATCCTCGGCGCCCGCCCATATAGCCGCCTGCCCGATTTTGCGGAAAGACGACCCCCCGTTATGAGCGGCACGGGCCCCGTCACCTGGTTCCCGCGCGTCCATCCTGGTGGCCCAGGCTCTCGATCCGCTGCCATCTGACTCTCGAAGAGCGCAGCCAGCGGTGGGTCCCGGGCGTGGGACGGCGCTTTCACTGGTGTGAAACAGCGATAGATTTCATGAAGGCCGATCTACCGGGAGCGGAAATGCGGTTCGGGATCCTGGGGCCGCTGCGGGTGGGCGGCACCGAGGACGCCACGGTCACCGCCGGGCGGGACCGGGTGGTCCTCGCCATGCTCCTGCTCAATGCGGGCCGGGTGGTGCCGGTCGACCGCCTCGTCGACGCGATGTGGGACGGCACCCCGCCCAACACTGCCCGCGGTCAGCTCCAGACCTGCATCTCCCGCCTGCGCCGGTCGCTCGCCGCGACGGTCGGCGACGAGGTGATCGTCACCGATCCGGCCGGCTACTCCGCGCGAGTCGACCTCGACGACCTTGACGCGGCCGTCTTCAACCGGCTGACCGCGCGGGCGCGGGCCGCCGCCGACGGCGACCGGCCGGAGGAGGCACGGGAGTCGTTTCGCGCCGCGCTGAAGCTGTGGCGCGGGCCGGCGCTCTCGGGCGTCACGAGCCGGGCCGTGCAGCGCGGTGCAGCGGCCCTCGACGAGCAGCACGCCGTCGCGATCGAGGAGTGTGTCGAGGTCGAGCTGCGGCTGGGCCGCGAGCGCGAGCTGCTCGGCGAGCTGACCGACCTGGTCGAGCGGTATCCCCTCCGGGAGCGGCTACGGGCGCAGCTCATGCTCGCCCTCTATCGGGCCGGGCGGCAGGCGGACGCGCTGGCCGTCTATCGGGAGGCGCGCGCGGTGCTCGCCGAAGAGCTGGGCATCGAGCCCGGCCCGGCGCTGCGCGACATGCACCAGCGGATCCTGGTCGGCGACGTGGGTGCGCCGGCCGACGAGCGCCGCCCGCATCCGCCCGCCCGCTGCCTACCCCGCACCGCCGCCGACTTCACCGGACGCAACGAGGTGGTGGCCCGCCTCGTCGAGGCGGTCGAGCAGGCCGACCCGAGCGGCCCGGTGATCCAGCTCATCGACGGGATGGCGGGCAGCGGCAAGACGACGCTGGCCGTGCACGTGGCGACGCTGCTCTCCAGCCGCTATCCGGACGCGCAGCTCTTTGTCGACCTGCACGGGCACAGCGAGCGGCGGCCACTGGAGCCGACGGCCGCGCTCGTCACCCTGCTGCGGCAGCTGGGCGTGCCGAGCGAGCGGATCCCGCCCTCGCCGGACGAGCGGGTGGCGCTGTGGCGCACCGAGCTGGCCGCCCGGCGGGTGCTCGTGGTGCTCGACAACGCGGCGAGCACCGCCCAGGTCGGCCCGCTGCTGCCCGCCGCACCCGGCTGCCTGGCGCTGGTGACGAGCCGCCGGCGGCTCGTCGGGCTCGACGGTGTGCACCCCGAGCCGCTGCCGGTGCTCGCCGAGCCGGAGGCCGTCGAGCTGCTCGCCCGGGTGGCCGGACCCGAGCGGATCGGCGCCGAGCCGGCGGCGGCCGTCGAGGTCGTGCGCCGCTGTGGCTACCTGCCGCTCGCCATCCGCCTCGCCGGCGCCCGGCTGGCCCACCGCCGCAGCTGGCGGGTGGCCGACCTGGCCGCGCGGCTGCGCCGGGAGCGCCCGGTGCTGCCCGAGCTGGCGGCCGAGGACCGCACGGTCGCGAGCGCCTTCGCACTGTCGTATCGGCAGCTGCCCGAGCCGGCGCAGCGCATGTTTCGGCTGCTCGGGCTCTATCCGGGCGCGTGGTTTGACGCGCTCGGCGCGGCCGCGATCGCCGACCTCCCGCTCGCCGAGGCGCAGGATCAGCTCGACGAGCTGGTCGACCGCCACCTTGTGGAAGAGCCCGGTGCCGGGCGGTTTCGGCTGCACGACCTCATGCGCGAATACGCCCGGGAGCTTGTCACCGCCACCGAGCCGGAAGCCGCCCGCCAGGCCGCCGTCGGCCGGGTGCTCGACTGGGCGCTGCACACCGTGGCGGGTGCCACCGCCGAGCTGGAGCGCGGGCTGCTGCACGGCTCGCTCAGCCTCCGCCGGCCGATGCGCCCCGACCTCGTGGTGGCGTTTGGCGACGACGGCTCGGCCTGGCTGGAGGAGCAGCGGCTCAACCTGCCCGCCTTCGTGCGGTGCGCGGCCGAGACCGGCCACCATGAATACGCGTGGAAGCTGGCCCGCGCGATGTGGCGGTTTCTCTTTATCCGCTGCTACAGCGACGACCTCCTCGCCACCCAGCTCGACGGCCTGGCCGCGGCACAGCGCTCGGGCGACGACTCGGCGGTGGCGACGATGCACAACTACCTCGCGTCGGTGTACTTTCGCGCGGGCGAATATCTCGACGCGATCGAGCATGTGGAGGCCGCGCTCAAGCTGCGCGAGCGCCTGGGACACGAGCGCGACGCGGCCATCTGCCGGGGCAACCTGGGCGTGGTGATGATCCAGCTCGGCCGCCTCTCGGAGGGTGTGGAGTGCTCGCTCCAGGCGCTGGCCACCTGGCGCCGGCTGGCCAACGAGCAGGGCATCTCCTCCGCGCTGGCCGACCTGGGCATGTCGTACATGCTGCTCGGGCGGTATGACGAGGCGCTCGACCTGCACCGCCGGCACCTGCTGCTCGCCGCCGAGCACGCGCTCGACTTTCAGGTGGGCGTCGCGCTCGGCCACATCGCCCAGGTGCGGCTGCGGCTCGGCCAGCTGCCGGTGGCGATCCGCCTCCTGCGCTCGGCCGTGCAGCTCAAGCGGCGCACGGGCAACCGGTATGGCGAGGGCGAGGTGCTCAACGACCTCGGCGTGGCGTATCGGCTCTGCGGCGACCGGACCACGGCGGAGCGCTATCACCGCGACGCGCTCGCCATCATGCGGGAGATCGGCGACCGGCGGGGTGAGGCGCTGGTCCGTAACGACCTGGGGATCACACTCGCCGCCGGCGGCCGGCCCACCGAGGCGGGCGAGCAGCACACGCAGGCGCTGGCCATCGCCCGGCGGATCAAGCACCGGTACGAGGAGGCGCGGGCCCTCGACGGCCTGGCCGTCGGCCTGCGCCGAGCCGACCCACCGCTGGCGCGGCGCTACTGGGAGCGCTGCCTGACCATCCGCCGCGAAATGGGCATCCCGGAGGTCGCGGCCGTCGCCCGCCACATCGCGGAGCTGGACGCGGAGCAGACCGCGGCGGCCCGCGGCTGAGTCACCGGACGAGGAGGCAGTTTCACGATCATTGGGCAAGGATGGGTGTGTGACTGAGCAGGCTTGGCGCGTAGAACGAGACACGATGGGCGAGGTCCAGGTGCCGGCCGACGCCCTCTGGCGGGCCCAGACCCAGCGGGCCGTGGAAAACTTTCCGGTCTCCGGCCGTGGGCTCGAATCGGCGCACATCAAGGCACTCGCCCAGATCAAGGGCGCCGCCGCGCAGGTGAACGTGCGTCTGGGCGTGCTGCCACCCGAGGTCGGCGAGGCCATCGCCACCGCCGCCGCACACGTGGCCGAGGGCGGGTACGACGACCAGTTTCCGGTGGACGTCTTCCAGACCGGCTCCGGCACCTCCTCCAACATGAACGCCAACGAGGTGCTCGCCACGCTCGCCAGCCGCGAGCTCGACCGGCCGGTGCACCCGAACGACGAGGTCAACGCCTCGCAGTCGAGCAACGACGTCTTTCCCTCGTCGATCCACCTGGCGGCGACCGACGCGGTCATGCACCACCTGCTGCCCGCGCTGCGGCATCTCGGCTTTGCCCTGGAGGCGAAGGTCGACGAGTTTGCCAGCGTGGTGAAGGCCGGCCGCACCCACCTGATGGACGCCACGCCGATCACGCTCGGGCAGGAATTTTCCGGGTATGCCGCGCAGGTGCAATACGGCATCGAGCGGCTGGAGTCGAGCCTGCCCCGACTGGCGGAGCTGCCCCTCGGCGGCACCGCGGTCGGCACCGGGGTCAACACGCCGCCCGGCTTTGCCCCCGAGGTCATCGCGAAGCTGCGGGAGATGACCGGCCTCCCGCTCGCCGAGGCCCGCAACCACTTCGAGGCGCAGGGTGCGCGGGACGCGCTCGTGGAGACGTCTGGCCAGCTGCGGACGATCGCCGCGGGTCTATACAAGATCGCGAACGACATCCGGTGGATGGGCTCCGGCCCTCGCGCCGGCCTGCGCGAGCTACAGATCCCCGACCTCCAGCCCGGCTCGTCGATCATGCCGGGCAAGGTGAACCCGGTGGTCTGCGAGTCGGTGCGCCAGGTGTGCGCCCAGGTCATCGGCAACGACGCCACGGTCGCCTTCGCCGGGTCACAGGGCGACTTCGAACTCAACGTCATGCTCCCGGTGATGGCCCGCAACCTGCTGGAGTCGATCCGGCTGCTGGCCGCCGCGTGCCGCCTCCTCGCCGACCGCTGCGTCACCGGGCTGGTGGCCAACGTCGAGATCGCCCGCGAATACGCCGAGTCGTCGCCGTCGATCGTCACCCCGCTCAACCGCTTTCTGGGGTACGAGGAGGCCGCCTCGATCGCGAAGCAGGCGCTCGCATCCGGGCAGTCGATCCGCGCCGTCGTACGCGATCGGGGCCACGTGGAGGCCGGGAGGATCACCGAAGAGCAGCTGGAAGAGGCGCTCGACGTGCTCCGGATGACCCGACCGTGACAGTGGTGCCGATCACCGCGGTCGTCTTCGACGCGGACGAGACGCTGGTCGACCTCTCGCCCGCCGTGACCGGGGCCCTCGGCGCCGTGCTGGACGAGATGCGGCGGCTGACCCCGGCGGCTGAGGCGCTGACGCTGGCCGACCTGGCCGAGGACTGGCCGGCGGTCTTCGCCACCATGGCCGCGGCGCCCACCCCCGAGATCCGGCGCGCGGCGCTCGCCAGGTCGCTCGCCCGCGTCGGCCTGGAAGCGGAGCTGGACCGCATGGCCGAGATCTTCTTCGCCCGGCGCTTCGCACTGAGCCGCCCCTTCGCCGATGTGCTGCCGGCGCTGGCCGCGCTGCGCCTCGACTACACGGTCGGCTTTGCCACGAACGGCAACAGCCGCGCGGAGCGATGCGGACTGGCCGGCGAATTCGCCTTCGAGGTCTACGCCCATGAGGGTGGCCTGCCCAAGAAGCCGGCGCCCGAGTTTTTCGCCGCGGTGGTCGAGGCGGCGGGCTGCGTGCCCGCGGCGGTCGTGCACGTCGGCGACTCGTGGGCACACGATGTGCTGGCGGCGCGGGAGGCCGGCCTGCGGACGGTGTGGCTCAACCGCGGCGGCGCGGCCCGCCCGACCGGGCCGGCGCCCGACGGCGAGGTGCGGTCGCTCGCCGACCTGCCCCGGACGCTCGCCGACCTTGCCGCCGGTGTCACGGCTGCCAGCCGCGATCGAGAAGGGCGCGGCGCACCGAGGTGACGAAGTCGGTGAAGCCGAGGCGCATCTGGTGGAGCGTCACCGGCAACACGGTCCAGCCGGAGGCGGTGAGCTGGCCGCGGCTGTAGCGCCGCATCAGCTCGGGGTCGATGTCGTCGAGGCAGGGGGAGCGCTCGCCGGGGCTTTGGTGGTCGAGCTCGACGGCCACCCGAAACTCGGGCCACGCCAGCTCGGGATGGAGCACCCGCCCGTTTGCCAGCTTGACCGGGTGGCGGGCGGTGGGACGCGGGATGCCCGCGGTGACGAGCCGGATGCGCAGGCTGGACTCGGCGGCCGACCGGGCGCGCGGATCGGCCAGCTCGAAGACGCGCAGCGCCCGGCTGCGGCTGAGGTGGGTGCCGTGGCGCTCGACAAGGCCGGCCAGATCCGCCGGGCCGACCTGGTCGCGCCGGAGCAGCCGGTCGACGATCGACACCGCGTGGGTCAGCTCGGCCCAGCAGGCCACATCCCACACCGTGCGGGTGGCGACGGTGCGGCGCAGGCCGTCGCGCCACTCCATCTCGTCGGACTCGATCTCGGTGGCGTGGATGCGCAGCCCCTGGTGGGACCGGAGCCGCACCTCGGGCGGAAGGATGACGTGGACGTCGTCGTTGTAACCGGCGGCGTGCTTTACCCCATGCAGGAACGCGGCGGAGGGACCGGCGAACACCGCGGTCACCGGCAGCCGGAGCGCCGTCGCGCGGCAGGCGAGGGTGTGGTCGAGCCGGATCCTCGAGTCGGCGTAGACGTCGTGGCGCACCCGCACCCAGGCGGTGCTCCGCAACTGGTTGGAGGAGACGAGATCGCGCCGGACCGCGTCACTGCCCCGAAACACCTGCCACTCCAGTGGTGACGGTCGATGGGATGTGCGAGCCATGCGCCCTAGGCTCGCGGCCCGTACACGTGATCAGTACCCCCTGTGGACAACGGCGGCCCGTTGATCCACTGTGGCCTGTGGATAACTCCACGGGCCAGGAGGAAGTCGGTACGATGCGCGGCCTCAGCCCAGCGCCTGCGCCACCGCGGCCGCAGCACTGACCACCTGCGGGCCGACCACTTCCGGGTCGAGCGGGCTCAATGCGACCACCCCCACGCTCGCCTCCAGCCCTTCCAGGCCGAGCACCGGGGCCGCCACGCCGTGCGCGCCCGGCTGGAGCTCGCCGGCCGTCGCGACCACGCTCGCGTCACCCTGCCGCCCGGCGAGGATCGCCCGTCCGGCCGCGCCGCGGTCGAGCGGGTGCCGCGACCCGGCCCGGTACGCCACGTGGAACGCGGTCCAGCTCGGCTCCACGACGGCCAGCGCGACCGCCTCGCCGCCTTCCGCGATCGTCAGGTGCGCGGTCGCCCCCACCGCTTCGGCCAGCCGTCGCAGGGGTGGCCGCGCGGCGTCGGCCAGCAGTGGCTGGGCCCGGTTGGCCAGGTGCAACAGCCCCGCGCCGAGCCGCAGCCGCCCGCGCCCGTCGCGGCGCACCATGCCGTGCTCGACGAGCGCGCCGACCAGCCGGTACACGACCGCGCGGCCCACGCCGAGCCGGGTCGCCGCCTCGGTGACCGTCATCCCGCCGGGCGCGTCGGCGACGAGGAAGAGCAGCCGCAGCCCCCGGTCGAGGGTCTGCGCCGTCTCCGGGCCACGGGCGGTCTCTTCGCTCACGAGGTGAGCCTACGAGTACGGGAGTCGGCGGGCCGGTACCCTTGTACGGTGACGCTACGCCTGTATGACACCGCCACCAGATCGGTGCGGGACTTCGTCCCGCGTGAGGCCGGCCGGGTGGGGATCTACCTGTGTGGCCTCACCGTGCAGTCCGAGCCGCACATCGGCCACCTTCGCTCCGGGGTCAACTATGACGTGTTGCGCCGGTGGCTGCTGCGCGCCGGCTACGAGGTGACCTTCATCCGCAATATCACCGACATCGACGACAAGGTGCTGGCCAAGTCGATCGAGTACGGTCGGCCCTTCTGGTCCATCGCGTACGCGAACGAGGTCGTGCTCGCGGCGGCGTACCGCTCGCTCAACGTGCTGCCGCCGACGTATGAGCCGCGGGCCACCGGGCACATCCCCGACATGCTCGAGCTGATCCAAAAGCTGATCGCCGACGGCCATGCGTACGTGGCGGGAGACGGCTCCGGAGACGTCTACTTCGACGTGCGCTCGTACCCGCGGTACGGCGCACTGTCCGGCCAGCAGCCGGACGCGATGCAGGCCCCCGACGACGGCCCGGCGCGGGCCAAGCGCAGCCCCAACGACTTCGCGCTGTGGAAGGGCGAGAAGGCCGGCGAGCCGGCCGACGCCACCTGGCCCTCGCCGTGGGGCCGCGGCCGTCCCGGCTGGCACATCGAGTGCTCCGCGATGTGCTGGCGCTACCTCGGCCCCGAGTTCGACATCCACGGCGGCGGGCTCGACCTGACGTTCCCGCACCACGAAAACGAGATCGCCCAGTCGCGCGCGGCCGGACTGCCGTTCGCCCGCTACTGGGTGCACCACGCGCTGCTCAACCTCGGCGAGGCCAAGATGAGCAAGTCGCTGGGCAACGTCATCGACCTCGACCACGTGGCCGCGATGGGCATCCGCCCGATCGAGCTGCGCTACTACCTGCTCGAGTCGCACTACCGCTCGCGGATCGACTACACCGACGAGAGCCTGCGGGAGAAGGCGGTCGCGCTCCGGCGGATCGAGGGCTTCGTCCAGCGGGCCGTCGAGCGGGTCGGCCCGGTGCCGGCCGGCGAGCTGCCAGCCGGGTTCGTGGCGGCGATGGACGACGACCTCAATACCTCCGCGGCGCTGGCCAGCCTGCGCGAGGTGGTCCACCACGGCAACGCCGCGCTCGACGCCAACGACGAGGCGGCGATCCGTGACGCGCTGGCGCGCGTGCGGGCGATGCTCGACCTGCTCGGCATCGACCCGCTCGACGCCGCGTGGGGCGCCGGCGGCGGCGATCACCTCCGGGAGGTGGTCGACTCGCTTGTCGCGCTCGCGCTCGACCAGCGCGCCCAGGCCCGCGCCCGCAAGGACTGGACCGCCGCCGACGCGGTGCGCGACCAGCTCAAGCAGGCCGGGATCATCGTCGAAGACACGCCCGCCGGGCCGCGCTGGACGGTCGACGATGGCCGGTAACTCACAGCGGCGGGGCCGGCGGGTCTCGTCGAAGAAGGGCGCGGCAGGCGGCTCCGGCGGCAAAAACCGCGCCGGCCTCAGCGGCAAGGGGCGCACGCTCCCCGCCGACGAGCGGCCATGGCACAAGGCGTATTCGGGCACCGAGCAGGTGCCCCAGCGCACCGCGTGGAAGCAGGCCAAGGAGCGCCGCGCGGCCGCCGAGGAGGGGCGCGCCCCCAAGGCGGGCGTCCCGGGCACCAAGGACACCACGTGGGGGCGGGGCACCCAGGGCGTCAAGCCGACCAAGCGTGGTGGCGGTGGCGGGGGCGCATCGGGCCGCCGCGGTGGGCCCAAGGTCGCGCCGGGCCGCAAGTCCACACCGGCCAAGGGCACACCCGAGCTGCTCGTCGGGCGTAACCCCGTGGTCGAGGCGCTGCGCGCGCACGTGCCGGCCACCGCGCTGCACGTGGCGTCGGGGATCGACATCGACGACCGGGTCAACGAGCTGATCCGCACGGCCGCCGACCGTGGCATCCCGATCCTGGAGGTCAGCCGCGCCGAGCTCGACCGGATGACCGGCGGGGTGCTGCACCAGGGCGTGGGGCTCCAGGTCCCGCCGTACTCGTACGAGCCCTTCGAAGACCTGCTCGCCGCGTCCGCCGAGGCCGCGGCGCCGCTGCTGGTCGCCCTCGACGGGGTCACCGACCCGCGTAACCTCGGCGCGGTCATCCGCTCGGCCGCCGCGTTCGGCGCGCAGGGCGTCTTCATGACCGAGCGCCGGGCCGCGAGCATGACGGCGACGGCCTGGCGCACCAGCGCGGGCGCCGCCGCGCGCCTGCCCGTGTCCCAGGTGACCAACCTGACCCGCGCGATCAAGTCCTGCCAGCGGGCTGGGTTCGTCGTGATCGGCCTCGACGCCGACGGCGAGACCGACGTCTACGACCTGGAGGCGGCCGTCGACCCGTTGGTGGTCGTGGTCGGCTCCGAGGGGCGTGGCCTGTCCCGGCTCGTCGGCGAGACCTGTGACCTGCGGGTGAGCATCCCGATGGCCTCCGCGGTCGAGTCGCTCAACGCGAGTGTCGCGGCCGCGGTCACCCTCGCCGAGATCACCCGCCGCCGCGCCTCGGGCTGAGGCGGGCCGCCGGCAGCAGGCGCGGGAGGGGCTGCGCGACCCCCGTAACATGCTTGGCCGGGGATCCCCTCACCCCCTGTGAGGAGCGGCAGAGATGGCAGGCCCGGAGGGCGGTTACGCGCTCGGCGTCGACGTTGGCACGTCCAACACCGTGGCCGTCTTGCGCTGGCCCGACGGCCGCACCCGCCCCCTGCTCTTCGACGGCCAGCCGATCATGCCGTCGGCCGTCTTCCTCGACGACGCCGGCCTGCACGTGGGCCGCGACGCCCAGCGGCTGGCCCAGGGCGACCCGTCGCGGTTCGAGCCCAACCCCAAGCGCCGGGTCGACGAGCCGAGCGTGCTGCTCGGCGGGCGCGAGGTGCCCACCGCCGACCTGCTCGCGGCCGTGCTCAGCGCCGTCGCCCGCACCGCCGTGGAGGCGGTTGGCTTCCTCCCGCCGGCCGTCGTGACCCACCCGGCCGCCTGGGGCTCGCGCCGGCGCGACGTGCTCGGCGCGGCCATTACCCGCGCCGGCTGGCCGCCGGTCGGCGACCAGGGCACCAAGCTGCTGCCCGAGCCGGTCGCCGCCGCGCGTTACTTCGCCGAGGTGCTGCGCCGGCCGGTGCCCGTTGGCGCCTCGCTCGCGGTCTTCGACTTCGGCGGCGGCACGCTCGACATCGCGGTCGTCCGCAACGAGGGCAGCGGGTTCGCGGTGATCGGCTCGGGCGGCGTCGCCGAGCTGGGCGGGCTCGACCTCGACGCGGCGTTGGTCGACCACCTCGGCCGCGTGCTGGGCGCCGCCCATCCGCAGGCGTGGCAGGCGCTGACCCATCCCGCCAACGCCGCACAGTGGCGCAGCCGGCGGCAGTTCTGGGACGACGTTCGCGGCGCGAAGGAGATGCTTTCCCGCACCGCCGCCGCGCCCGTGCCGGTGCCGGGTCTCGACCAGGCCCTCCACCTGACTCGCGAGGAGCTGGAGCGGCTCGTCACCCCGCTGCTGCGCCGTGGCGTCTACGAGGCCGCATCGGTGATCGGCGGCTGCGGCCTCACCCCGAACCAGCTCGCCGGCCTCTTCCTGGTCGGCGGCTCGTCGCGGGTGCCGCTCGTGGCCCGCATGCTGCACGCCGAGCTGGGCATCGCGCCGACCGTGCTGGAGCAGCCCGAGCTGCCGGTTGCGGAGGGCGCCCTCGCCGAGATCGCTGCGCCCCGGGCCCGGGCCGTCGCGAGCGTGCCGGCAGCGGCCGCGGCCACCGCCGCAACGGAGGCCGCGCCGACGCCGACCAGTGGACCCGGCCTGCCGGTGTCGTCCGTGCCGGTGTCACCGCCTGGGGCGCCCATCTCGGCGGTACCCGGAATGTCTGTCTCGCCGGCGGCGCCGCCGGCACCGGGACGCCCGCTCTACAAGCGCCCGGTCCTGTGGATCGCCGCCGCCGCGGTCGCCCTCGCCGGCGTGGTCACCGCCGCGGCGCTGGTGCTGCTCGGCAACGACGAGGTCAAATTCCAGACCGTGGCCGAGGTGGGCCGCATCCCGTCCGCCGACAGCCAGCCGTACTACGTCTACACCGATGTGGTGGGCGATCGGGGATACCTGGCCTACGAGCAGACCGACGAGCCGCTGACCATCATCGCCGTCGAGCTGGCAACGGCGAAGGTGCTGTGGAAGGCCAAGACGCAGAGCGTCACCGACCGGTGGGATGGGATCACCGCCCTCCCCAACGCCGTCATCGCGTTCCAGAGCAGCAGCATCCCCAGCACCGCCACCCGAGACATGGTGGTGCACGATCCCGCCAACGGCGAGCAGATGTGGCACCGGCTCATCCGCGGCGACGACCGGGTGTACATGTTCAAGGACGTGCTGGTGCTCTCCGAGGCGGCCGAGCGGCGCCTACTCGGGCTCGACCTCCAGACCGGAGACGTCCGCTGGGAGAAGCAGAACCCGGGCAAGTCGAAGGGGCTCACCGGCACTGCGATCTACCCGGTGCAGACGGTCGCGGACGTCACCGGCCCGGCGAGCACCAGCGGCCGCCCGTTCGCGCCGGTGACCGACGACCAGCGGTTCGTGCAGATCGGCGCGGACCGCTCGGCCACCGTCTTCGACGCGACCGACGGCAGGGAGCTGAAGAAGCGCACCAACGTGGCCGACCCGGGCGACGACGTCGTGGCCTACAACGGGCGGCTGCTGGTCGCCGTGGCCGAGGACGGATACCGCCTGTCCGCGTACGACCTCGACACGATGGGCGAGCCGGTCAACCTCTACACCGCACCGGACGACCGCCACCAGCTCGACGTCCTCGCGATGTGCGGCGAGGCGAGGGCCTGCCTGCTCGACTCGGTCGGCTCCGACAGCGAGTCGACCTCTCTGGTGGCGATCGACCTGGAGAAGGGCGGTGAGCTCTGGCGCAAGCCCGCACCCGGCGCCGATGTGCTCGTCCACTTCGACCAGGAGGTCGTCGCGCGGGCCACGAGCAGCGAAAACCTGGTCCGCGTCTTCGACCCGGACGGCAACGAGATCCTCAAGCGGGAGGGCGCCGTCGGCCGGATCGACGCCGCCAACATGCTCCTCTTCGACGAGATCTCCAGCAGCGCGGACAACTACAGCGTCGCCGGACTGCACGCCGGCTCCACGGATGTGATCGAGATGGGCCAGCTGAAGGACGTGAAGACCGACAGCTGCTCCTGGAACGCTACGCACGTCGTCTGCGCCGGCAGCACCGACTTCCTGATCGCCCGCTTCGCCCGCGACTAGCGAACCCCCACCCCCAGATTCATGTCCCGGGTCGGCGTCAGCTGCGGGCCGCTGCTCCCGCCGGAGACCGTGGAGGTCGGCGGCTCGCCAGGGCTCGCCGAAACCCCGACCCCCACTGCCAGGCCCGCCGTCCAAGCCCACCACCTGCGCCGCCGCGCCACCGCGCGCCGACGCTCGGCCCCCAAGAGGGCTGCCCTCTTGGGACATCGCAAGGGGGTTGGGGGCTGGGCTGGGCTAGGTGGCGAGTGTGCCGTTGGCCTGGCCGAGGAACTGCTCGGCCGCCTGCTTGGGTGTCTTCTGGCCGAGTTGCACGCTCTCCGCGGCCGCGGTCAGCAGTGAACGGATCTTCGCGTGGCCCTTCGGTGGCGGTGCGGGCGCGGCGCCGAAGCGGGGGGTGATCGCGTTTTCGAACTCGATCGTGGCGCGGGCGGTGGGGTCGGTCAGTGCTTCGCCGACCACCTTCCGCACCTCGGTGTTGGGGCTGAGCCCTCGCTCAGTGCCCAGGATCTTGCCGGCCGCGGGGTCGTTGACCAGGAAGTTCATCACGTCGACCACCACCTCGGGGTGGCGCGTTCCACGGAACGCGGACCAGTACATCGACGCGCGCGCCCACTGCCCCTTCGGATCACCCGGGTACGACACGAGGGCCAGCTCGTCTTTCGTCTTGCCCTGGAGCTCGGGCAGCTGGTTGGACCACATGAAGCTCGTCGCCGCGCGGCCGGTCGCGACAAGCTGCTTGGTCACGTCGCCGCCGTTGGCCTCCTGGATCACCGCGGTGGCGGGCGCGGCGCCGGTGTCGCGCGCGGTCTTCCACATCTGGAACCAGTTGGTGAGGTCGCTGGCGGTGAAGCCCATCTGCTTGCCCGCGTACAGCTCCTTGCCCTGCGCACGCAGCCACAGCCACAGCGCCTTGTAGTCGGCCGACGGGTCCATCGTGCCCGCCACCCGGCCGTCGGTGGCCTGGGTGATCTGGGTGGCCCAGGTGAACAGCTGCTCGTAGGTCATGCCGACCGTGGGCTCGGGCAGGTTGAGGCGGCGCACCAGGCTGCGGTTGTAGACCATCGCGGGCGTGTTTTCGGCACCCGCCACACCGACCGTGCGGCCGCCGACCTGCCCGTACTTGGCGAGGCTGTCGGGGAGCTTGTCGAGGTTGAGCGCCCCGCTCGTCACGTACGGCGTGAGGTCGAGCGTGACGTTTCGCTCGGCGTACTCGGTCAGGTAGTTGTCGTCGATCTGGAACAGGTCGGGCCCGTCCGGCCCGGCGGCCTGGGTGGCCAGGTTGTCGTAGTACCCCTGGTTGCCCTGCCAGTGCGTCTTGAACGTGACGTTGGGGTGGCGCTTGGTGTAGAGCGTGAGCGCCTGCTCGGTCATCTCGGCCCGCTTTTCGCCGCCCCACCAGAAGACGTTGATCTCGATCTTCTGGTCTTGGATCGGGGTGTCGTCCGAGTCACCACCGCACCCGGTCGTGGCGAGCAACGCCGCCGCGGCCAGGCACCCGATCGCGCGCATCCCGATAGTCATCCGCACGGATATCGACCTTAGAGCGCGTTTCCTCCTGGTGGGAGGGCCGTACGGACGATCACGGCAGCCAGCGGGCGATCACCCGGGCAGGCGCCGGGCGACCGCGTGCATGGCGAAGACGGCGTAACCGGCGAGCACCGGTACGAGTACCGGGATGATCATCAGGCCCAGCGCACCGACCAACGCGACCACGCCGGCGCACGCCAGCACCGCGACCGGCCGGCGCTGCCCGCGGGCGAGCGCCGCCGCGGCGGCGGCGCGCCACCCTGCACCGCCGGACCTGCCCACCTCGACCACCGTCAGGCCGGCCAGGCCCGCGGCCGCGACCAGGATGAGCAGCGTGGGTATCGCGAGGGCGACCCCGCCGGGCACGACGCCACGGGTGATCGCGGCCAGGTTGAGTACCAGCAGCGCCCCGCCGACGGTCGCCACGAGCGTAGGCAGGATGCCCGGCAGCAGGCCGCGGACGAAGCGACCGACGGTGACCCGCACCCCCGGCCACCGCTCGTCCGCGGACCAGTCGTGCACGGCGGCGCTGGCGGCCGCCACCGCTGCGCCTGCCGTCACGACGCCGAGCGAGCCAATCGTGACGAGGATGCCCAGCAGGGCCAGGTCACTGGCGTTGCGGACGGTGTCGCGCCACCCGCCGTGCACCCACCGGGGAACATCTTCAGTGGTCATCCCTTGAGTCCGCTCGTGTTGATGCCCTCGACGAGCATCTTCTGGAAGGCGACGAAGAACAGGAACACCGGCAGCAGCGACAGCACCGACATCGCGAACATCGGCCCGATCGAGCTCTGCCCGCTCGAGTCGATGAAGAGCGTCATCGCCACCGGCAGCGTGTAGTCCTCCAGGTTGGAGATGTAGACAAGCTGCCGGAAGAACTCGTTCCAGGTCCAGATGAACGAGAAGATCGCGGTGGTCACCAGCGCCGGGCGGCTGAGCGGCAGCATCACGTACCGGAAGATGCCGAACGGGCTCGCCCCGTCGATCTTCGCGGCCTCGTCCAGCTCCCGCGGGATACCGCGCATGAACTGCACCATCAGGAAGACGAAGAACGCCTCGGTCGCGAGGTACTGGGGCACGAGCAGCGGCAGGTAGGTCCACGGCCAGTCGCCGCCGATCAGGTCGAACTGCTTGAAGAGGATGTACTGCGGCACGGTGAGCACGTGCTGTGGCAGCAGCAGTGTGCCGATCATGATGGCGAACCAGAAGCCGCGCAGCGGAAACCGGAGCCGCGCGAAGGCGTACGCGGCGACAAGGCAGGACGCGGCGTTTCCGACCACCGTCAGCAGCGCCACAAGCGTGCTGTTGAGGAAGAACCGCGCGAAGCTCACGTCGAAGTGGTTCCACCCGTCGGTGTAGTTGCCGGGCGTGAGCTCCTTCGGCAGCAGGCCCGTGTTGCTCGCGATCTCGGGCTGCGACTTGAGTGACGTACCGACCATCCAGGCGAGGGGATACAGCACGACGGCGAGGATCGCGATGAGGACCAGCATGCGGACGGCGCCGCGCGCGAGGCCGGAGGGGCGGCGGGAAACCGCGACCGTGTGCGCGCCCATCAGCGGTCCTCTCCATCCGAGTAGTGCACCCAGAACCGCCCGGTCGTGAAGAAGATGGCGGTGATGATGCCGATCGCCAACAGGAACACCCACGCCAACGCGGAGGCGTAGCCCATCTCGAAGTCCTTGAAGCCTTTGAGGTAGAGGTTGAGCGTGTACATGAGGGTGGAGTCGACCGGACCGCCCGTGCCGTTGCTCAACACGAAGGCGGCGGTAAATCCCTGGAAGCCGTTGATGGTCTCCAGCACCAGGTTGAAGAAGATGACCGGGGAGAGCATCGGCAGCGTGACGCTGCGAAACTGGCGGAACCGCCCGGCGCCGTCGACCGAGGCCGCCTCGTACAGCTCGGTCGGCACCTGCTTCAGGCCGGCCAGGAAGATCACCATCGGCGCGCCGAACTGCCAGATGGCCAGCACCATCAGGGTTTCCAGCGCCCAGGACGGGTCGTTGACCCAGGGCTTGCCCTCGATGCCGAAGAGGCCGAGGAAGCCGTTGAACGCGCCCTCGCGGTTGAACATGTTCACCCACACGATGGCCAGCGCGACGCTGCCGCCGATCAGGGAGGGCAGGTAGAACAGGCCCCGGAAGAGGCCGACACCGCGCCAGGCCCGGTTGAGCAGTAGCGCCACGCCGAGCGCGACCGCGAGCTTGAGCGGCACGGCGATCAGCGCGAACGAGATGGTCACCGTCACCGACCGCCAGTACGACGGGTCGTTGGTGAACATCCGCTTGTAGTTGTCCAGCCCCACCCACTCGGCCTCGCTCAGCGGGCTGAGGATGTCGTAGTTGGTGAAGCTGATGTAGAGCGACAGAAGCATCGGCACCGCGGTGACGGCCATCAGGCCGAGCAGCCACGGCGATAGGAAGACGTAACCCGCCACTGCCTCGCTACGCCGGCCACGCCGGGACCCCCGCCGCTTGGCGGGGATCCCGGGGACTCGGCTCGCGCGCACCGACGGCTGTTCCGCCGTGGTCAACGCCACGAGCGAACTCCTCTCCGTACCTTGCCGGCTAACCGAGCTTGGGCTGGACGACGGCGATCAGGTCGGCGGCGGCCTTCTCCGGCGTCGCGCGTCCGAACTGGACGTTCTCCGCGGCCTTCACCAGCTCGGAGCGGAAGGTGCTGTGACCCTTCGGCGGCACCTGCGGGGCCTTGCCGAACTTGGCGGCGAGGTCGTTCTCCACCTGGATCGACAGCTTCATGTTGGCGTCGGTCACGGTGCTGGCGAACGCGGTCCGCAGGTCCATGTTGGACGGAAGGCCGCGGTCGGTGCCGAGGATGTTGACGGCCGCCGAGTCGTTGACCAGGAAGTTGATCACGTCGATGGCGGTGTCCTTCTTCTCGCTGCTGCGCGCCACGCTCCAGTACATGGAGGCGCGGGCCCACTGGCCGCTCGGGTCACCCGGGTAGGCCACGACGCCGAGCTCGTCCTTGGTGTTCTTCTTCAGCTCCGGCATCTGGTTGGCCCACACCCAGGAGGTGGCCGCCTTGCCGGTGACGACGAGCTGCTTGCTGATGTCGGTGACGTTGCCCTCGTGGATCACGTCGGGTGTCGGGGTGGCCTTCTTGTCGCGGGCGCCCTTCCACAGCGTGAACCAACCGGCCAGGTCGGCTTCGGTGAAGCCGAGCTGCTTGCCGCTGTAGAGGTCCTTGCCCTGCTGGCGCAGCCATACCCAGAACGCCTTGTAGTCGGCGCTCGGGTCCTGCGTGCCGGGGACCTTGGTCTTCGCGGCGACCTGTGCGGCCCAGTCGATGTGCTGCTCCCAGGTCTGGCCGGTGGTCGGCTCGGGCAGGCCGTTTTTGGTCAGCAGGGTCTTGTTGTAGACCAGGCCCTGCGTGTTTTCACCGGCCGCGATGCCGACCAGCTTGCCGTCGACCGTGCCGTAGTCCACGAGGCTCGGCGGGAACTTGGACACGTCGATCTTGCCGCCCTTGTACTCCGTCAGGTCCGCGGTCACGTTGCGGGTGGCGAAGTCGGCGAGCATGTTGTCGTCGAGGGCGAACAGGTCGGGCACGTCGCCACCGGCGGCGAGCGTGGCCAGCTTGTCGGCGTAGCCCTGGTTGGCCTGCCAGGTCACCTGGAACTCGACGTTCGGGTGCTTGGCCTTGTAGGCGTTGAGCGCCTCCTCGGTCAGCTTGGCGCGAGCCTCGCTGCCCCAGTAGAAGACGGAGAGTTGGACCTTGTCGTTGGCGCCGGAACCGCCGTCGCCGCCCTCGTCGTCGCCGCATCCAGCGGCGCCGAGGACCAACGGGACGGCAATGGCTGCCGCGGCGAGCCCGCGAAGCAGGCTTCGGGGGACTTTCAGCATCGAATAGGAGCCGCGGCCGCGCACGGCGGCGCCTGACCCGAATTCCGATTTGGCTCTACGAATGCCGGGGTGCATCTCTTGGTTCACTCCTTGACAGTGTGCGGTTTGCCCGTCGGTGCTGGGCCTGTCGAGTCGCGGATCACCAGTTCGGTCTGGAGCGTTACCTGTGCGGTGGTGCGACGGTCGTCGCCGTGCTGTAGCAGCATGTCGACGGCCGCCCGGCCGGCGGCCCCGGTGGGGTTGGCCACCGTCGTCAGCTTGGGTCGGGTGAGGCGGCTCAGCGATATGTCGTCGATGCCGACGATGCTGACCTCCTCCGGCACCCGTACCCCCAGCGAGTCGAGCCCTTCGATCAGGCCGATCGCCATCAGGTCGTTGTAGGCGAGCACCGCGGTGGCGCCGGCGCGGCGCACCTGCTCCGCCTGGCCGATGCCGCCGTGCTCGGTGGGCTGGTTGGGCCCGAGCACGGTGAGCTCCGCGTCGGCGGTGCGGGCCGCGGCGGTGGCGGCCCGGCGGATCTCGCGGCTGGTCCAGGAGCCCCGCGGCCCGCCCAGCAGGGCGATGTGGCGGTGCCCGAGACCAGTCAGGTGCTCCACCGCGAGGCGGGCACCTTGGCCGACGTCCATCACCACGGACGGCAGGCCGGTCACCTGCCGGTTGATGACGACGAGCGGCACCTCGCGGCTGAGCTGCTCGATCAGGCTGTTGCTCATGCGTGGGCTGCACAGCAGCACCCCGTCGACCTGCTTGGCGAGAGCGTGGACGAGCTCCTCCTCGACCGCCGGGTCCTCGTTGGTATCGGTGACGAAGATGTGGTAGTCGCGGTGGCGTGCGGCGCTCTCCGCCGCCTTGATCAGGGGCGGGAAGAACGGGTTGGCGATGTCGGCGACGATCAGGCCGATGTTGTGCGTACGGCCGGTGATGAGCGCGCGGGCGGCCCGGTTGGGGCGGTAACCCAGGTGCTCCGCGCAGGCGAGCACGCGGCTGCGGGTCTCCGGGTTGACCAGGTGCGGCGCCGAGAACGTGCGCGACACGGTGGAGATGTGCACTCCCGACGCACGCGCGACGTCGCGAATCGTGGCTGGCACGCGCACTCCTCTCCGTGTGTCGCCCGTCACTCAGGTGCGCCAATTAATGCAAACGGTTGCTCACGTGTCAACGGGCTTTGATTGCGGGTTCGTTACGACAAGGGCTGTGGAAAGCGCTTGCTTCACGCGGTGAAGGCGACATAGCGGGACATTTGGCAGCCAGCGTTGACTCGCTGGGGCCGCTCGTGGCACCTTGCGTCTGCAAACCTTTGCATACCCAGAGAGGATGCTCGATGCCGGATCAAGCGTCGCGGCGGCGTCGCTACGCCCTCGTCGGCACCGGCTCCCGCGCGGAGATGTTCGTCCGGTCGCTGCTCGACCACCCGGACCGTGCCGAGCTTGTCGCATTCGCCGACGTCAACCAGGCCCGGATGGACGCGCACAACGCGTGGCTGGCCGGGGCGGGCGCGCCCACGGTGCCGACCTACCGGGCCGGCGACTTCGCGACCATGCTGGACAAGGAGCGGGTCGACGTCGCGCTGGTGACCAGCGTCGACCGCACCCACGACGAGTACATCGTGGCCGCGCTCCAGGCCGGGTGCGACGTGGTGACCGAAAAGCCGATGACCACCGACGTGCCCCGCTGCCAGCGCATCCTCGACGCGGTGGCGGAAACCGGGCGCCAGGTGACCGTGGCCTTCAACTACCGGTACAACCCGCTGCACGAGAAGGTGCGCGAGGTGCTCGCCTCCGGCGAGATCGGCGAGGTCGGCTCGGTGCACTTCGAGTGGCTGCTCGACGTGCGGCACGGCGCGGACTACTTCCGGCGCTGGCACCGCGACAAGGCCAACTCCGGCGGCCTGATGGTGCACAAGGCGAGCCACCACTTCGACCTCGTCAACTGGTGGCTCGGCGCGGCGCCGGTCGAGGTGATGGCATACGGGCGGCTCTTCTTCTACGGCGAGGCGGGCCACCGCCACGGGTACGCCCGCGACTACGCCCGCGCGCACGGCTCGACCGAGGCGGCCGGCGACCCGTTCGCCATCGACATGGCGGCCAACCCGCATCTGCGCGCGCTCTACCTGGACGCCGAGGGCGAAGACGGCTACCACCGCGACCAGAACGTCTTCGCGCCCGGAGTGACCATCGAGGACGACATGGCGGTGCTCGCCCGTTACACCAACGGCGCCACGATGACCTACCACCTGACCGCGTACTCGCCGTGGGAGGGCTACCGGGTGATGTTCAACGGCAGCCGTGGCCGGCTGGAGCTGCTCGTGGTGGAAAACGACTTCGTCAGCCCGGCCGGGGCGAAGGGCCTCAAGGGCGCCCTGCACGGTGCCGAGGCGGCCGTCGAGGAGGGCTCGGCCCGGATCACCGTGCACCCGTTCTGGGAGCGGCCGCGCGAGGTGCCGGTGCCCGGACACACGCGCGAAGGCCACGGAGGCGCGGACGCCCGCATGACCGCGGTGCTGTTCGGCGGTGAAAATGACCCTATGGGTCGGGAGGCGAGTGCCCGCGACGGCGCCTTGGCGCTGCTCACCGGCTTGGCCGCCAACCGCTCGTTCGAGACCGGTCAGCCCGTCCAGGTCGCCGACCTGCTCACCCTCGGATAGGAGCCCGACGTGACCCGAGCCGACCTGCTCTTCCCCGCCGAGCCCACGCAGCGGGCCATCGCCCGGGAGCTGTACGCCCACGCGAAGGACCAGCCGATCATCTCGCCGCACGGGCACGTCGACCCAGCACTACTCGCCGACGACGCGCCGTTTCCCGACCCGGCCCAGCTGATCATCTGCCCCGACCACTACGTCACGCGGATGCTGCTCAGCCAGGGCGTGCCGCCCTCGGAGCTGGGCGTGCCGACCCGCGACGGCCAGCCGTACGAGACGGACGGACGCACGATCTGGCGGCGGTTCGCCGAGCACTGGCGCCTCTTCCGGGGCACCCCCTCGCGGCTGTGGCTGGAGGAGACGTTCACCAACGTGTTCGGGGTGACCACGCCGCTCAGCCCGGAGACGGCCGACGAGGTGTACGACGGCATCGCGGCGAAGCTGGCCGAGCCGGAGTTCCGCCCGCGGGCACTCTTCGAGCGGTTCAACATCGAGGTGCTGGCGACGACCGAGTCCCCATTGGACGACCTGGGCCGGCACGCCAAGCTCGCCGCCGACGGCTGGGGCGGGCCGGGCGGCCGGGTCATCACCACGTTCCGCCCGGACAACGTGGTCGACATGGAGTTCGAAGGCTGGGCCGACAACGTGGCCAAGCTCGGCGAGATTTCCGATGAGGACACCGGGACCTATCGCGGCTACATAGCGGCACTGCGCAAGCGGCGGGAGGCCTTCATCGCGGCCGGCGCGACGTCGTCCGACCACGGCCACCCCACGGCCAAGACCGAGCTACTCGACGAGACGGAGGCGGCCGACCTCTTCGAGCGCGGCCTCAGCGGTGAGGCGGGTCAAATCGACGCCGAGTACTTCCGCGCGCACATGCTCGTCGAGTTCGCCCGGATGTCCATCGAGGACGGTCTGGTGATGCAGTTGCACCCCGGCGCGGTGCGCAACCACAACAAATGGCTCTACGACCGGCACGGCCGCGACGTCGGTGGCGACATCCCGCGTGCCACCGACTACGTGTGGAGCCTGAGCCCGCTGCTGGAGAGATACGGCAACGACCCGCGGCTGCGCCTGGTCGTGTACACGTTGGACGAGGACACGTTCACCCGCGAGCTGGCCCCGCTGGCCGGCGGCTACGCGGCCATGTACCTCGGCGCACCGTGGTGGTTCCTCGACTCGCCCGAGGTGCTGCGCCGCTTCCGCGAGGCCGTCACCGAGACCGCCGGCTTCTACAACACCTCCGGCTTCGTCGACGACACCCGGGCGTTCTGCTCCATCCCGGTGCGCCACGACGTGGCCCGCCGGATCGACGCCGGCTTCCTCGCCCGGCTGGTGGCCGAGCACCGCCTGCCGCTGGACGAGGCGGCCGAGACCATCGTCGACCTGGCCTACCGACTGCCCAAGGGGATCTTCCGACTGTGATCACCGCTCTTGATGTCCACGATGTGCGGTTTCCGACCGCGGACGCCGGCGACGGTTCCGACGCGATCAACCGAGGTGACTACTCGGCCACCTACGTGTCGTTGAAGACGGAAAGCGGCGTGGAAGGCGCTGGCTTCACGTTCACCAACGGGCGGGGCAACGAGATCACCTGCGCCGCCGTGCGCGCGCTCGCCCACCACGTGGTCGGGCGTTCGGTGGCGGACATCTTCGCCGAGCCGGTCGCGTTCTGGCGCTCGCTCACCGCGGACGTGCAGCTGCGCTGGCTCGGGCCGGAGAAGGGCGTCATCCACATGGCCGCCGGCGCGATCGTCAACGCCGTGTGGGACCTGCGCGCCAAGCTCGAAGGCAAGCCGCTCTGGCGGTTGCTCGCCGAGATGCCGACCGACGAGCTCGTCCGCAACGTCGACTTCCACCACATCACCGACGCGCTTACGCCGGACGAGGCCGCCGCGATCCTCGACAAGGGACTGTCCGGTCTGGACGATCGCCGGGCCCAGCTGGAGCGCGACGGTTTCCCGTCGTACACCACGTCGGTGGGCTGGCTGGGCTACCCGGACGACAAGGTGCGGGCGCTGACCCGGCAGGCGTACGCCGAGGGCTGGCGCGCCATGAAGATGAAGGTCGGCGGCCCGATCGACGACGACGTGCGCCGCGCCCGCGTCATCCGCGAGGAGATCGGCCCGGACGCGCTGCTGATGATGGACGCCAACCAGGTGTGGGACGTCGACGAGGCGATCGCCAACATGGCCCGCCTCGCCGAGTTCGACCCGTACTGGATCGAGGAGCCGACGCACGCCGACGACGTGCTCGGCCACGCCCGCATCCAGCGCGCGGTGACACCGATCAGGGTCGCCACCGGCGAGGTCGCCGCCAACCGGGTCATCTTCAAGCAGCTGCTCCAGGCCGAGGCGATCGGTGTGATGCAGATCGACGCTTGCCGGGTCGGTGGGGTCAACGAGGTGCTCTCGGAGATCCTGATGGCGGCCAAGTTCTGCGTGCCGATCTGCCCGCACGCGGGTGGCGTCGGGCTCTGCGAGCTCGTGCAGCACCTCGCCGTCTTCGACTACCTGCGGGTGGGCACCTCGCTGGACGGCCGCATGGTGGAGTACGTCGACCACCTGCACGAGCACTTCACCGACCCGGTGCGCACCCGCGGCGGGCGATATCTGCTGCCCGCCGAGCCGGGATACAGCGCGACGATGAAGCCCGCGTCCATCGCGGAGTTCAGCTTTCCGGAGGGTCCGGCATGGCGATGAGGTTGGGCATCGGCACCCTGCGACAGGTTCCCGTCGCGAGCCGTCCGCGCGTGCGGCCCGGCACCGTGCCGGCCGGGATCGTCCATCTCGGACTCGGTGCCTTCCACCGCGCGCACCAGGCGGTGTACACGGAGGCGGCGATCGCGGAGGCGGGCGGCGACTGGGGCATCGTCGGCGTGGCGCCGCGGAGCACCGAGGTGTTCAGCCGCCTCGCCGAGCAGGACAACCTCTTCAGCGTCACCTCGCTCTCCAACGGCGAGGCGCGCACCCATGTGATCGGCGCCCTCGCCGGCGTGCGCCACGCGGCCAGCGACCCGATGGCGGTGGTCGCGCTGCTCGCCGACCCCGCGATCCGGGTCGTGACGCTCACGGTCACCGAGAAGGCGTACCAGATGGATCCCGCGACCGGGCGGCTGCGACCCGACCCGGCCGTGGCTGCCGACCTGGTGGGCGACGGCCCGCCGGCGACCGTGCCCGGGCTGCTGGTGCGCGGCCTGATCGCCCGGGCACGGGCCGGCGCCGGGCCGGTCGCGCTGGTGAGCTGCGACAACCTGCCCTCCAACGGAAAGCGCCTGCGCGGCCTTGTCACGCAGGCGCTGGCGTACGGCGGCACCGAGGACGCGCTCGTGGAATGGGTGCGCGGCAACGTGACCTTTCCCGGCACGATGGTCGACCGGATCGTCCCGGCCACCACGGCCGAGACGCTGGCCACCGCCGAGCGGGTCCTCGGCGTCTCCGACCAGGCGGCCGTGGCGGCCGAGCCATACATGCAGTGGGTGATCGAAGACGACTTCCCGGCCGGCCGCCCGGCGTGGGAGCGGGCCGGCGCGGTGCTCACCGGCGACGCGAGCCCGTGGGAGGGGCTCAAGCTGCGCTCGCTCAACGGTGTGCACTCGGCCATCGCGTACCTCGGTGCGCTCGCCGGCCGCGAGATGATCGCCGAGGCGCTGGAGATCCCGGGCATGACCGCGATGCTGCGGCGCTTCGTGGCCGAAGACGTGGCCGGCAGCCTCACGCCGCCCGACGGCGTCTCCGTCGTCGAGTACGGCGACTCGGTGCTGGAGCGCTTCGCCAACGCGGCCATCCGCTACCGCACGACCCAGGTGGCGATGGACGGCTCGCAAAAGCTGCCCCAGCGGGTGCTGCACACGATCGTCGACCGCCGTGCGGCCGGTGCCTCGCCGCGGTGGGGTGCGCTTGTGCTGGCGGCGTGGATGCGCTTCGTGCAGGGGGAGAGCGACGCGGGCCAGCCGCTGCCGCTGGACGACCCGCTGGCCGAGCGGATCCGCAAGGCGCTCGCCGCCGGCCGGCGGACCCCGGCGGGGGTCGTCGACGCGCTCTTCGGCCTGAGCGAGGTCTTCCCGGCCGAGCTCGCCGGCGACGACACCGTGCGCGAGCTTGTCGCCGACTGGTTGGGCGCGCTCGAACGGCACGGCGTCGAGGCGGTCCTGGCGGATCTGCGATGACCGCCAGGGTCGCGCTGATCGGGGCCAATGGGCACGGGCGCTGGCATCGGCGGCACATCGCCGCGCTGCACGAGGCCGGCACCGTCGAGCTCGTCGCGCTCGTCGACGTGCGACCCATCGAGCCCGGACCGGACGCGGCCCGGCACTTCACCGACCACCGCGAGATGCTGCGCGAGGCGGCACCCGACGCGGTGGTCATCTGCACACCGCCGCACACCCACCGTCCGATCGCGACAGACGCGCTTCGGGCCGGCGCGGACGTACTGCTGGAGAAGCCACCGGTGCTCTCGCTCGACGAGCACCGCGCGCTGAGCGAGGTGCTCCGGGAGACCGGTCGCGCCTGCCAGGTCGGCTTCCAGGCGCTCGGCTCGGCGGCCCTGGACGAGCTGCGGCGCTCCATCGCCTACGGCGTGATCGGCACGGTCGTCGGCATCTCGACCGTCGGCTCGTGGCAGCGCGACGACGCGTACTACCGGCGTTCACCGTGGGCCGGCCGGCGCACTGTGGACGGTCGTCCGTCGCTCGACGGTGCACTCGCCAACCCGTTCGCGCACGCCTGGATGCAGTGTCTGGCCATCATGGACGGTGATCGGCCGGTCGGCGTCGAGTTGGAACGCTACCGCTGCCGCGACATCGAGGTGGACGACACCGCCTGCCTGCGCATCACGCTCGCCTCCGGGCGGCCGGTCGTGGTCGCGGTCTCGCTGTGCGGCGAGGAGTTCATCCCGGGCGAGGTCGTCGTGCACGGCACGGCCGGCCGCGCCGTGCTCGAATACCCGACCGATCGGCTCCGGCTGCCGGGAGACACGGACTTCCGGGAGATCCCCGGGCGGGTAAACCTGTTGGAAAACCTCGTACGGCACCGCGCCGACGGCACTCCACTCATCGCGCCACTGGCGCGGACGGAGCCGTTCACCGCGGTGCTCGGCGTGCTCAACTCGGCGCCCGAGCCGGCCTTTCTCGATGGCGATCTTGTTGTCGAGGAAGGCGAGGCGCCGGCACGGAAAGTGACGATCAAGGGCGTAAACGCGGCGCTCCGGCAGGCGGCGGACAAGCTGGCGCTGCTGTCGGAGCTGCCGGTGCCGTGGGCGGTGGGTCCGCATCGCGTGCGCCTCGCCGCAACATCGGAAAACGAACTGCAAACTACGGAGACAACCGTCCCGTAAAAAACGGACGGGACACCAGCTTTCTCGGCAATTCGACGCCGAGTAATTCGCCCTTGCCTGGTTTTACTGCAACATATCTGCAAACACAGGGCATTGACACTCTTAAGCGTAAATACCTACTTTCTCGTTAAGTGGATTTCGGGTTTGTTACGAGATCCACTTCGAGTATTGGGCAAACGCGGAGAGTGCGATGCAACTCATGCGATTGACCGCCGCGGCGGTCGGTATAGGTCTCGTCGCGGCACTGGGCCCCTCGGGTGCCGCGCTAGCTGGCAACAATCACGGCAAGTCCGGGCTGGGCCGCCAGGTCCTGCCCGCGGGCGACGGCTGGGCGGCCGCCGGTCCCGGCACGACGGGTGGCTCGGCGGCCTCTCCCGCCGACGTGCACACAGTGGACACCCGAGCGGAGCTGATCGACGCGCTGGGCGGCGACAACGCCACCAACCGCACCAACGCCACCCCGAAGATCATCGTGGTCCGGGGCACCATCAACGGTTTCGAAGGGCTGCCCGGCAAGTGCGCCGACCTCGCCGACCCGGCGTACTCGCTGGACGCCTACCTCGCCGCGTACGACCCGGCGGTGTGGGGGCGTGTCAACCCGAGCGGTCCGCTGGAGGAGGCGCGGGTGCGGTCGGTGGCCAACCAGACTCGCTACACGCAGATCAACGTCGGTCCGAACACGACGATCGTCGGCCTGCGCGGCGCGAAGCTGGAGAACCTCACGCTGATGCTCGATTCGGCCAGCAACTCGATCGTCCGCAACATCAACTTCGTCGACGCGTTCGACTGCTTCCCGGCCTGGTCGCCGAACGACGGTGACGCCGGCAACTGGAACTCGCAGTTCGACCTCATGTCGGTGCGGCGCAGCGAAAACGTCTGGGTCGACCACAATACGTTCAACGACGGCGACAACCCGGACAGCGGCCAGCCGGTCTACTTCGGACGGCCGTACCAGGTGCACGACGGCTCGCTCGACATCACGCACACGGCCAGCCTCGTCACCGTGTCGTTCAACCGCTTCGTCAGCCGCGACAAGGTGATGTTGATCGGCTCGTCCAACACGGTCGGACCGGACGTCGGCCGGCTCAACGTGACGCTCCACCACAACGTCTTCGACGGCACGATGCAGCGGCTGCCGCGGGTGCGCTTCGGCCAGGTCGACATCTACAACAACTACTACCGGCTGGCCGGCGACGCGTTCTCGTACGCCTGGGGCGTCGGGGTCCAGTCGTCCATCTACGCGGAGAACAACTTCTTCGCGCTGGGCGAGGGCATCGCGGCCGAGGACGTCATCTTCGACTGGGGCGGCACGGCCATCACCGAGAAGGGCAGCTGGGTGCGCGCCGGCTCCGACCGGGCCCGGCCGGTGAGCCTGCTCGGCGCGTACAACGCCACCCACGACCCCGACCTCGGCGCGGACTCCGGCTGGACGCCCACGCTGCGCCACGGCCCGGTGCTCCCCACCCCGCTCGTCCCACTCGCCACGCTGGCGCTGGCCGGCGCGCGGCTCTGACCAGGAGGTCGACGAATGAAACGCAAGCGTCTGGCGGCCGCGGGGCTGGCGGGGGCACTCGCCGCCGCGCTGGTCGCCTTCGGCACCACCAACGCGTTCGCGGACACGCTGCTATCCGACGACTTCCAGGACGGCAACTCCAACGGCTGGTCCAAGTCGGGCGGCACCTGGTCGGTGGTGACGGACGGCTCGCTCGCGTACCGGCAGTCCGGCACCAGCAGTGACGCCCGGAGCCTTGCCGGCGCCACGACCTGGACCGACTACTCGGTGCAGGCCCGGGTGAAGCCGACCGGCTTCGGCGCGGCCAACCGCTACGCCGGCCTGATCGCCCGCGCGCAGAGCAGCAGCAACTACTACGCGCTCGTGCTCACCAGCTCGGGCGGGGTACAGCTGATCAAGCGGGCCGGTGGCGACCCGGTCGTGCTCGGCACCGGCTCGGGCGCCGGCGGCACCGGCACCTGGACCACGCTCATGCTGGCGGCCTCCGGGAGCCAGCTCTACGGGTACGTGAACGGCAACCTCGCGGTGCAGGCCACGGACAGCGCGTTCAGCGCGGGCCGGGCCGGTGTCGCCGCCAGCTACGCCAGCGTCACGGTCGACGACGTGGTGGTCAGCACGGTCACCGGTACGCCCAGCCCTGGCCCGACGACGGGTGGCCCGACGCTCCCGCCGACCGAGCCGCCGCTCGACCCCAGCGCGCCGCCGATCGGGTTCGCCTCGGTCAACGCGCTCGGCCAGAACGGCACGACGGGTGGTGCGGGTGGCCCGACCGTCACCGTGGACACCGCGTCCGAACTGCTGACCGCCATCGCGCAGCCCGGCCCGCTCAACATCCGGGTGCAGGGGATGATCGCCCTGCCCGGCCCGATGCACGACGTCACCTCGGACAAGACGATCATCGGCGTCGGCGCGAGCTCCGGCATCACCGGTGCCGGTTTCAACATCGGCCTGCCGATCAGTGACGTCACGTCGCCGCCGGCCAACGCGGTGCACAACGTGATCATCCGGAACCTCAACTTCCGGGACGCGGCTGACGACTCGATCAACGTGCAGATGTACTCGCACCACGTCTGGATCGACCACAACGACCTCGCCGAGGGGTACGACGGGCTGATCGACGTCAAGCGCGGCTCGTCGTACGTGACGGTGTCGTGGAACCACACCCACAACCACACCAAGAACATGCTGCTCGGCCACGACGACAGCAACGCGGCCCAGGACACCGGCCAGCTGAAGGTGACCTACCACCACAACTGGTTCGACCGCACCCCGCAGCGCAACCCGCGCGTGCGCTTCGGCGAGCCGGTGCACGTGTTCAACAACTACTACGTCTACAACACCGACACCGGGGTGGCCTGCCAGGCGAACGCCGGCTGCGTGGTCGAGGGCAACTACTTCGAGGACGTCGAGGAGCCGGTGACCAACAGCTACGCCGGCCCGTCCGGCCGGTGCGTGGCGCGCAACAACGTGTTCGCCGGCGAATCCGGCCAGCCGGACTGCGGCGGGAGCGTGCAGGAACCGTCGACGTACTACCGCTACACGGTCGCGGACCCGAACACCGTCAAGTCGGTCGTGATGGCCGGCGCGGGCACCGGGCGACTGTGACGCAGATGTGACCGCGGGCGGTGGGCAGACACCGCCCGCGGGCACCACAGCCGGCCGGGGTCGGGGCACGGGCGACACAGCCCGGGTCTCCCGCGTCCCACCCCGGCCGGTCCTCCCATCCCACCTCCCGAGGAGGCCCTGTGCAGCTCACACATGCCCGGATGCGGATCCTCGCACCGATGGCCGCGGCACTCGCCGCCGTGCTCATCGCGCTCGGCTACAGCGCCGTGGCGTACGCCGACACCCTGTTTTCGGACGACTTCGAAGACGGCAACTCCACCGGCTGGAGCGGCTCCGGCGGGAGCTGGTCGGTCGCGACCGACGGCAGCCGCGTGCTCCGCCAGGGCGGCACCAGCAGCGACGCGCGTTTCACCGCCGGCACGCAGAGCTGGACCGCGTACTCGGTGCAGGCTCGCGTCAAGCCGACCGCGTTCAACGGCAGCAACCGGTTCGTCGCGGTGCTCGCCCGGGTGCAGAGCAACACCAGCTACTACTACGTGGCCCTGCGCAGCAACAACACGGTCGAGCTCAAGAAGCTCGTCAACGGCTCGTCCACCACATTGGACACCGCCAGCCTCACCGTGAGCACCAACACCTGGTATACCGTGCGGCTCGAAGTCTCCGGCACCTCACTGCGTGGGTACGTCAACGGCAACCTGCTGACCGAGGCGACCGACAGCCAGTACTCATCCGGCCGGATCGGTGTGGCCACGTTCTACGGCTCGGCCAACTTCGACGACGTCCTGGTGAGCACGATCGGCTCCACGCCCACTACGCCGCCCACCAGCATGCCGACGACGACCCCGCCGACCACCGGCCCGCCGACCAACCCGGGCCCCAACCAGGCCGACGGCTGGGCCTCGGTGGACGCCTGGGGCCAGAACGGCACCACCGGCGGCACCGGTGGCCCGACGGTCACTGTGGACACCGCGGCCGAGTTCCTCGCCGAGGTGGCCACCGCCGGCCCGCGCGTCATCCGGGTGCAGGGCATGATCGACCTGCCCGGACCGATGCACGACGTGACCTCCGACAAGACAATCGTCGGCGTCGGGTCCGGCTCCGGCTTTACCAGCGGCGGCCTCAACATCGGCCTGCCGCTCAGCGACAGCATCACGTCGCCGCCGGCGAACGCCGTGCACAACGTCATCATCCGCAACCTGAACTTCCGCAGCTGGGACGATGACGCGATCAACGTGCAGATGTTCTCCCACCACATCTGGATCGACCACAACACGTGGACGACTGGTGCGGACGGTGGCGTCGACGTCAAGCGCGGCTCGTCGTACGTGACGATCTCGTACAACCACGCGGACGGCACCGACAAGAACATGCTGCTCGGCCACGACGACGACAACTCCGCACAGGACGTCGGCCGGCTGAAGGTCTCCTACCACCACAACTTCTTCGACAACACCAACCAGCGCAACCCGCGGGTCCGCTTCGGCGACCAGGTGCATGTCTACAACAACTACTACCTGAACACCGGCAACTACGGTGTCGCGTCCACCCAGAACGCGGGCGTCATCGTCGAGGGCAACTACTTCGAGGGCGTCGACGACCCGTTCCACCTCGGTGAGGGCGACTCGAGCGACGGCCGCCTCGTCGCGCGCAACAACTGCCTGGTCAACTCCGGCTCCGGCCAGACCGGCGGCAGCGTCTCGAACCCGTCCTACTCGTACTCGCTCACCCCGCAGTGCGACGTGAAGGCCAACGTCTCCGCGAACGCGGGCGCCGGCCGGATCACCGTCTGACCTCAGCTCGACTGTTCCCACACAGAGCGCCGCCGGGTGTCGCGGTTTTGACCGCGCCCCGGCGGCGTTCACTTAGGATGACTCATCCCGTTCCCTCATCGGTGTGAGACGTCGTGGCTCTGAGAAGGCGCACCCCGAAAGCCGGCCTGCCGGACGGCGTGGTCCTCGCCGCGACGCTGCGCGGTCACAGTGACCACATCGGCCGCATCGCGTGGTCGCCCGACGGGCGGCTGCTCGCGACCCCTTCGCGCGACGGCACGGTGCGCGTCTGGGACGGCGCGACCGGGCAGCACGTCCACACGCTCACCGGCCATCCGGACCTGGTCCGCGCCGCGGTGTTCGACCGCGGTGGCAAGGTCCTCGCGACCGGTGGCGACGACGGCGCGGTCCGGCTGTGGCGGGTCGGCAGCTGGCGGCCGCTGTCGGCGTTGACCGTGCCCGACTGCCAGGTGCTGGAGTTCAGCCCGGCCGAGCACCTGCTCGCCATCGGCGTGCGCGGCTGGGCGGAGATCTACGACGTCCGCAAGGAGGAGGTCCGCCACCGGCTGCACGAGGGCGCCGTCGTCACCGCGCTGGCCTTCGACCCGAGCGGCCGCACCCTCGCCACCGGCACACCGGACGGCGATGTGCGGCTCTGGGACGCCGCCGAAGGGGTGCCCACCGCGGTCCTCGACGGCCACTCCGGCACGGTTACGAGCGCCGCCTTCACGCCGGACGGGCGCAGGCTCGCCACCAGCGGCTGGGACCACACGATCAAGATTTGGGACCGCCTTTCCGGCCGCCTCGTCACCACGCTCGAAGGGCACACCGGCGCGGTGCGGTCCGTGTCGTTCCTCTCCGACGGGCGGCTGCTGGCCTCGAAGGGCACCGACGGCCGGGTGCGGCTGTGGGCCTGCGACACCTGGATGGAGATCGCCGCGCTGCCCGAGCCCGACGCCAGCAGCCTGTCGCCGACCCTCGCCTTCCACCCCACCCAGCCGACCCTGGCCACCGTCGGCGCGGACGGCTCCCTGGACAACGATTCCCTGGTACACGTCTGGCGGCTCGACCCGGATCGCCTGCTGCGCCGGTGGTCCCAGCCGGCGAACGTCACGTACACCTCCGCCAAGATCGTGCTCGTCGGTGACTCCGGTGTCGGCAAGACCGGGCTCGGCTTCCGGCTCGTCACCGGCCGGTTCAAGGAGCATCCGTCGACCCACGGCCAGCAGTTCTGGGTGATGGACGAGCTGGGCGCGACCCGGGTCGACGGCGCACAGTGCGAGGCGGTCCTCTGGGACCTGGCGGGCCAGCCGGACTACCGCCTCGTCCACGCGCTCTTCCTCGACGACGCCGACATCGCGCTCGTGCTCTTCGACCCGACCCGTGACGACGACCCGCTCCGCGGCGTCGACTACTGGCTGCGCCAGCTCGGCCCCGACCGCGAGATCGTGCTGGTGGCCGCGCGCTCCGACCGGGGCAGCGCCCGCCTCGCCGGCGAGGAGATCGAGCGGTTCCGGGCGGAGCGGGGCATCCGGGCGTACGTCGAGACGTCCGCGCTGGAGGGTGGCGGCCTCACCGAGCTCGTCGAGGTCATGCGCTCGGCGATCCGGTGGGACGAGCGGCCGACCACGGTCACCACGGCGACGTTCAAGTGGATCAAGGACACGGTCCTGGGGTTGAAGGAAGGCGAGCCCGGCGAGCAGGTCATCCTCTCGCCCCAGGAGCTGCGCGAGCGGCTGGAGCGCGACGGCCCGGCTCGGCGCTTCACCGACGCGGAGATGCTCAGCGCCGTCGGCCACCTCGCCACCCACGGCTACGTCGCGCTGCTGCGTACGTCGACGAACGAGACGCGCATCCTGCTCGCGCCCGAGCTGCTCAACAACGTCGCGGCCTCGATCGTGCTGGAGGCGCGCCGCAACCCGAAGGGGCTCGGCTCGCTGGAGGAGCGGCGGGTGCTGGCCGGCGACTACCCGTTTCCCGAGCTGGCCGGCCTGTCCACAGGGGAGCGTGAGGCCCTCGTCGACTCCGCCGTCGGGCTCTTCCTCAGCCACAACGTCTGCTTCCGCGAGACCGACCCGCTCACCTCCCGCGTCTACCTCGTCTTCCCCGAGCTGATCAATCTCAGGCGCCCGGCGGTCAAGGACGCGCCGGTCGAGGAGGGCGCGGCGTACACGGTCACCGGCGCGATCGAAAATGTCTACGCCTCGCTTGTCGTGCTGCTCGGGTACACGGACGTCTTCGCCCGCGCCCACCAGTGGCGCAGCCAGGCCGAGTACGCGTTCGGCGACGGCCAGGCGTGCGGCTTCCGGCTGGAGGCCGAACGGGAGGGCGAGCTCGACCTGGTCCTCTACTTCGGCGTGGACATGGGCGAGCCGATCCGCCGGCTCTTCCAGAGCCTGTTCGAGAGCTTCCTCGCCCGGCGAGACGTGACCGTGCGCCGGTTCGAGGCGGTCGAGTGCAGCAAGGGGCACCGTATCCACCGCGCGGTGGTCCGCGAGCGGCTGGCCGCCGGCGCCGTCGACGTGTTCTGCACCGGGTGCGGCGAGCAGCTCTCGCTCGCCCGCGCGGACGAGCCGATCCGGCTCACCCGCGGGCAGTCCCGCGACGTGCAGGCGCAACGCCTCACCGCGGGCCAGCGGTCCAGGTTCGAGCAGGCGGTGTTCCGGCTGAAGACGTACGTGACGCAGGCCGGCCCGGCCCAGCCGACCTGCTTCATCAGCTACGCGTGGGGCAACCCGGAGCAGGAGCGGTGGGTCGCCCGCGAGCTGGCCACCGACCTCGCCAAGGCGGGCATCACCGTGATCCTCGACCGCTGGGAAAACAGCCGGATCGGGGCGAGCGTGCCACGCTTCATCGAGCGGGTGCACGCCGCCGACCGGGTCGTGGTCGTGGGCACGCCGCTCTACCGGCGCAAGTACGACAACAACGAGGCGATCGGCGGCTTCGTGCTGGCCGCCGAGGCCGACCTGATCGGCACCCGGATGATCGGCGTCGAGAGCCGCAAGGAGACCGTGCTGCCGATCCTGCTTGAAGGCACCGAGCAGGACGCGCTGCCGCCGCTGCTCCAGGGCCGCGTGTACGGCGACTTCCGGCGGCCGGACGACTACTTCCTCACGGCGTTCGACCTGATCCTGAGCGTGCACGGGATAATGCCGCGCGACCCGGTCGGCGCGGAGCTGCGAGACGAGATCCGCGACTTCCTCAGACAGCCGTGAGGGGGCGGACCCGCCGGGCCCGCCCCCTCATCGCTTGCCAGTTGGCGTCAGAGACGCTGGCCGGTCACCGCGTGGAACGCGTGGTTCGCGCCGACGCGCGGCTTGACGAAGACCGTCTCGCCCATGTTGGGCATGTGGCGGCGGTCGGTGCGGACGGTGAACCGCTCGGAACCGCCGTCGAGGGCCGCGTGCCCGTACACGTTGGCGTCGGAGCCGAGGTCTTCGACCAGCTCGACGACGACGGGCAGGCCGCCCTCGGTCGCGCTCACCAGGTCGCAGTCCTCGGGCCGGAAGCCAACCGTGACCTTGCCGTTGCCGCTGTCGGCCTGCGCCGCGGCGATCTGCTCGCGGGTGAGCGGCACGATCATGGAGGCGAAGACGGCGCCCTGCTCGGTGAGCGGGACGGTCTTGATGTTCATGGCGGGCGAGCCGATGAAGCCGGCCACGAAGACGTTGCCCGGGCTGTCGTACAGCGCGCGCGGGGTGTCCACCTGCTGGAGCACGCCGTCGAGGAGGACCGCCACGCGGTGGCCCATCGTCATGGCTTCGACCTGGTCGTGCGTCACGTACACGGTGGTGATGCCGAGCTTGGCCTGGAGGGTCGCGATCTGGGTACGCGTCTGCACACGGAGCTTGGCGTCCAGGTTGGACAGCGGCTCGTCCATGAGGAAGACCTGCGGCTCACGCACGATCGCGCGGCCCATCGCGACACGCTGGCGCTGACCGCCGGAGAGCGCCTTCGGCTTACGGCTCAGGTACTCCTCGAGCTGGAGCAGCGCGGCCGCTTCCTTGACCCGCCGGTCGATCTCCGACTTCGAGGTCTTGCGGAGCTTGAGGGCGAACGCCATGTTCTCGTACACCGTCATGTGCGGGTACAGCGCGTAGTTCTGGAAGACCATCGCGATGTCGCGGGCCTTGGGCGGCAGGTGGGTGACGTCGCGGGTGTCGATGTGGATCGAGCCCTCGTCGACGTCCTCCAGGCCGGCGAGCATCCGCAGGCTCGTGGACTTTCCGCAACCGGACGGGCCGACCAGGACGAGGAACTCCCCGTCGCCGATCTCCAGATCCAGGTGGTCGACCGCGGGACGCTCAGTGCCCGGGTAGATCCGGGTGGCGTTGCTGTACCTGACCGTAGCCATGGTGAAGCGCTTCCTTTCACCGGCAGGAACGTGCCGGACGATCCGAGTGAAGGAGCGACCGGCACACGCCGTGCCGGTCAACGGGCGCGCACCAGGTGTCGCCCGTGTCACGCAACGGTAAACGGTTTCCGCCTGCCTGCCAAGGTCAGAGCCACTCCTTGGGCGCGCCCGAGAGGATCATTCGGTCACACGGGCACGAACGACGCGCCGGTCGCACCGTCACACAGCGAGGGCCTTTCAACACGCCGCGTACGCTGGCTAAACGCGGATCACGAGGCATGCCCGTCGGTCGTTATGCTTGCGGACGACATGCCCCTGTAGCTCAGCTGGCCAGAGCACTCGCCTTGTAAGCGAGTGGTCGTCGGTTCGAATCCGACCGGGGGCTCGTGCGTAGCTGGCTGGTCGGGCTGGCGATCGCAGCCGGCTGCCTCATCGCGAGTTGGGCGCTGCTCGTGCTGCTGGCCCGGCGGCTGCCGCCCGGCATCCTGCGTGACCTGGCGGCGTTCATCCCCGACTGCGTGACGACCGTGCGGCGGCTGCGCAAGGATCCGCGCGTGCCCCGCCGGGCGAAGGTGGCGATCGTCGTGGCCGGCCTCTGGGTGGCCAGCCCGATCGACCTGATCCCCGAGTTTCTGCCGGTGATCGGCCCGCTCGACGACATCGTCGTAGTCGCGCTCGCCCTGCGGTACGCGGGCCGTCGTGTGCCCCGAGAAGTCCTGCTCGGCGCCTGGCCCGGCGATCCGAAGCTGCTGGAGCGCCTGCTGGGAAAGGCTGAGGGGCGCGGGTCGGACTGACCCCGCGCCCCTCGAAGAGAACACTCAGAACGGCATGTACGCCAAGCCAGGCATTCCCGCCAGGCTGCCGTTGGTGGGCAGCACGCGGGTGACGTTGCTGATGTCACCCACCAGCGGGAGCCCGACCTGCGCGGCCTCGGTGTAGTCGGCGTCCTCGCCGGCCACCGGGCGCTCGTTCGTGCTGTGCCGCCGGTGGTTCGGCGCCTTGCTGTCGGCGTCGTCCGCGTCCGCCGGGGCGGGCAGGGTCGTCGCCGGGCCGCCCGCGCCGGGCAGGCCGCCGGTGAGCGAGCCCAGGGCGCCCACTACCGGCAGGTCGTTCGTCGGGTTGTCCGACGCGCCGGGGACGCCCTTGAGGTTCAGGTCGCCGACCAGCGGGAGCGTGGCGACCGGCGGCAGGGCCTCCGGCTCGCCGTACTCGAACGAGCGGGTGAACAGCTCCGGGTTCTGCGCGGTCATGGCCTCGCCGATCAGGGCCGGCACCATGTCCTGCGCCTGGGAGCCGGTGGAGCGGGCGACACCGTTGGTGTTGCCGCGCACCGCCTTGCGGGTGCTCACGCCGGGGATCGCGTCGCCGGGAACGAGCCCCAGCGAGGCGGGCACGGCGGCGCCGGCGCGCGAGGCGTCCACATCGGACGTCGCGGGCACCAGGTCGTCCATGCCGCCGGCGTTGGCGCTCATGCCGTTCGCGCCGTTGAGCAGCGTGGTCGTGGTGCCGCTCAGGCCGAGCGAGTCGACCGCGCGGGTCGCGCCTACGGTGTCGGTGAACGTGCCGGCGACCGGCAGGTCCGAGATCAGGTTTGGCTTCTCGGTCTGCGCCTCGCTGCCCGCGCCGAGCGCGCGGTCGAGCGAGCCGTGGCCCAGCGCGTCGGCGCTGACCGAGGCGGTGGGTGACGACGGCGCGGAGCCGACGAAGCCGAGGTCGCGGGTCGGTGCGACGTCGCCGCCGAGGGAGCCGAGCTGCCCGCCCAGCACCAGGTCCGACCGGCCCACCTGGGCGTTCGGGCCCATGTTGACCTGCGAGAAGTCTTTACCGCCGAGAGGGGTGAAGAAGCCGTCGAGCACGCCCTGAAGCTGCTGCGGGTCGTTGGTCGGGGTGGCGTCGACGTCCTCGGCTTGTGCGGCGCCGCCGCCGAGCAGCAGGAACCCGCCGGCGATGCCGACAGTCCCCACCGCACGATAGAACCACTTGTTCATGTCCATCCATTCAGTGCTTACCGGTAGCACCGAGCAATTGGTGCTAAGTACGCCAAAGCGTCCAACGAGCCGCGCGCCAAACCGTTCCTGTCACGGCAAAAGTTCATGATCGCGAGGGCTGCGTGGGGTGACCCCCCTGGCTACCATCCGGGGAATGTCGGTGGACCCCTGGCGTAACCGGGCGCGTCGCGCGGTGGTTTCCCGCCTGCGAGAAGGGTTTCGTGCCAACGGCGACGCGCCGCACTACGTCGTCTGCGGCAGCGATCCCTTGGCATTCCGCGTGGTCATGGAGCTGACGCAGTCGTACGAGGCGCGGATCACCGTGATCGTGCCGACCCGCCGGCGCCCCGACGGGCCGGATATCGCCGAGATCAAGGGCATCCACCTGATCCGGTCCGACCGGCTCGACGAAGACACGCTCCGCCGGGCGGGCCTGGTCGGCGCCGACGGTCTCGCGCTGCTCCATCAAAACGACGTGGGCAACATCCACGCCGCCCTTGTCGCGCAGGATATCGAGCCCCGCGTGCGCCTGGTGATCCGCATGTTCACGCCGCGGCTGGCCGAGGGCGTGAAACGGCTGTTCACCGACTGCGATGTGATGTCCGACTCGGCGATGGCGGCGCCCGCGTTCGTGGCCGCCGCGCTGGGTGAGCCGGCACCGACCGACTTCCACCACGCCGGCCGCAACTTCTACGTGGCGCGGCGGTCGGAGGTGCTGCCGGACAGCATCGTCTGCGCCCTGGCCGACACCCGCGAGCGCAACAACCCACGGGTGCTGCCGGCCGACCAGAGCCGGGCCGACCTTGTGCTCGCCGAGGTCCGCGGCCAGCAGGCCGGCACGGTCATCGCGGCCCGGCGGATCGTGCAGAGGCGCCGGCGGCAGCGGCCGTTCGCGGTGCTCTTCCGTGGCTTGCGCTGGTTTGTCAGCCGCAAGCTGGGCATCGCCACCATCGCGGTGCTGCTGGTATCGGCGATCTTCGGCGCACTCCTGGCCCGGACGGACGGGCTCTCGCCGTGGCAGGCCCTCTACTCCACGCTGCTCACCACGGTCACCGGGTCCGATGTGGACCTCGACGAGTCGCTTGGCGTGCAGATCATCCACATCGTGCTGACGCTGGCGGGGCTCGCGCTCGTACCGCTGATCACCGCGGTCGTGGTCGACGCGATCGTCAACGCCCGCCTCGCGCTCAACGCCGGCCGCCTGCGGATGCCCCGGGAAAACCATGTGGTCGTGGTGGGCGTCGGCAACGTCGGCACGCGCATCATCCGCCAGCTGCACGAGCTCGGCATCGAGGTCGTGGCGATCGACAAGGACCCGGCAGCCCGAGGCGCGCCGGTCGCCCGCCACCTCAACATCCCCTTGATCATCGGGGACGCCTCGCAGGAGTCCGTGCTTCGCGCCGCCTCGGTCGACACCTGCCAGGCGCTGGTGGTGGTCTCGACCGACGATGTGAGCAACCTCCAGGCCGCGCTCAACGGCCGCTCGATCCGCCCGGACGTGCGGGTGGTGATGCGCCTGTTCGACGGCGACCTGGCCTACCGGATACAGAGGGCGTTCAACATCGGCACCTCGCGCAGCGTGTCCTACCTGGCCGCGCCCGCGTTCGTGGCCGCGCTGATGAACCGGGACGTGATCGCCACCATCCCCGTCGACCGCCACGTGCTGCTGGTCTCCGAGGTGGTGGTCGCGCGCAGCTCGTCCCTCGACGGCGCCTCGGTCGCCGACGCCAGCCGGGCCGGCGAGGTGCGGGTCATCGCGCTCGCCAAGTTCGGCGAGCCCCGTCCGATCTGGACGCCGTCGGACGCGTTCCGGATCAGCGGCGGCGACCGCATCACCGTCGTCGCCCGCCGCTCCGGCTTGGGCTGGCTCCTCAAACAAGCGACCGAACAACCCGTCGAACCCGCCACCGAAACGTCATAACCGCGGCGTCCGTCGTGCTCGGGTGGCCTCACCCGTCGCTGTCGGCCCGGAGGATCTTCGCGGACAGGTGCAAGCGCCCTAGAGCGACGGTGTCAGCTCGACGCCGAGTACGGCCTGCTCGTCGGGGCGGTGGACCAGCACGTCGGCGAGGAACGACTGGACCGCGGGTGCCAGGCCCACGTCGCGGCCGGCCTCCTCGGACAGGCGCCACCGGTGCTCGATGATCTGTACGAACAGCTCCGACGGCTCCAGCTTGCGCCGCAGGTGCGCGGGCACCGCCCGGACGACCGGCTCGAACACCTCGGTCAGCCAGCGGTGCGCGGCCTGCTGCTCGTCGGAGAGGTCGCTCTCGGCGCGGTACGTGTCGAGGTCGTTGAGCAGCCGGCGGGCCTGGTTTTCCTCGGCGTCGAGCCCGGTCAGGCGCAGTAGCCGGCGGGTGTGGTAGCCGGCGTCGACGACCTTCGGGCGCACGCGGTAGCCGCCGTCGCCGTCGACGAGAGCCATCGCCACCTCGGCCACGTCGAAGCCGAGGTCGTTGAGGCGGCGGATGCGTCCCTCGATGTCGTGGCGGTCTTCGCGCTTGACCTCCTGCTCGTAGGTGATCTCGTGCCACAGCCGCTCGTAGCGCTCGACGACCTCCTCGGAGACCACCTCGGGGTCGATCGAGTCGTGCAGCAGCCCGGCGGCTTGCAGGTCGAGCGCCTCGCCGAAGATGTTGACCCGCGCGATCTCCAGGTCTTCGCCGCGCTGGCCCTTGGAGAGCGACGGGCGCAGCGCGCCGGTCTCGGCGTCGACCAGGTACGCCGCGAAAGCACCCGCGTCGCGCCGGAACAGGGTGTTGGAGAGCGAGCAGTCGCCCCAGAAGAAGCCGGTGAGGTGCATCCGCACGATCAGCGCGGCCAGCGCGTCGAGCAGGCGGGTCATCGTCTCGGGGCGGAGCGTGTGCGAGAAGAGCGCCCGGTAGGGCAGCGAGAACTGGAGGTGCCGGGTGATCAGCACCGGGTCGAGCGGCTCACCGTCCAGGGTCGCCCGGTCGGCCACAATCGCCACCGCCTGCACGGCCGGGAAGTCGATCCGCTCCAGCGCGCGCAGCAGGTCGTACTCACGCTCGGCCACCCGCTCGCCGGTCTCCTTGACCGCGTACACGGTGCCGCCGAGCTTCACGAATCGCACCACATGCCGCGATATGCCCTGGGGGAGCGCTACCAGGTGGTCGGCAGGCCACTCCTCCAGCGGAGTCGACCATGGGAGGTCGAGCAACGCGGGGTCTACGAGGGCCGATGTGATCCGCACGCCCACAAGCATGCCGGTTCGAGGGTGCGCGTCGCTGCTAACCGTGGCTCGTTACACACAGTCGGAACGGATTGTCACGGTATGTGTTTGTGGGGGAGTGGAATGCGGCGAACTGTGGCGCTGGCAGCGGGGGCCTGCACAGTGGTGGCGCTCGCGGGGGTGGCCGGCGCGACGGCGTACGCCCGAACGGGGGAAAAGCCGGAAGCCGTGGTGGCGAGCGCGCGGCCGGCGGCGGGCGAGGTGAAGGCCGATCCGGCGGGTGCGGGCGCGGCGCCCGACCAGGCCGCGCCGCCCCGCAAGGCGGCCGGCCCACCGCGGACCGAGGAGCGCGGTCAGGGCCGCGGGCTCGTCGGGCGGGAGCAGATCGGGGCGATCGAGCAGGTCGACCGGGTCATCGGGTACCTGGACGGCGAGCGCAAGATGACCCTCCGGTATCCCGGCGCCACCTACGTCAAGCCGCACTTCAGCCGGATCCTGCTGCTGCCCGGCGACTACCTGACGGTCTCCGACCCCAGCGGCGCCGAGGTGCACCGGGTCGAATCCGGCCTGCTGCCCAGCGCCGGCCGGTGGGGCATGTCGGTCTCCGGCGACACGGCCGTGGTCGAGCTGCACTCGATCCGCCCCGACCTGCTCGGCCTGGAGTCGACGATCGCCAACCTGGGCGTGGGCGTCGACCGGGTGGCGCACGGCTTCACCCCGGACGAGCGGGCCAGCCAGCCGCGGCGCGTGCCGGAGAGCGTCTGCGGCGGCGACCAGAAGGCGGACGCCGTCTGTTACAAGTCGAAGGACCCGGTCGCGTACGAGCGCTCGAAGGCCGTCGCCCGCCTGCTCATCAACGGCAACGAGCTGTGCACCGCGTGGCGGGCCGGCCCGAACAACCGCTTGATGACCAACAACCACTGCATCGTGACCTCGGCTGACGCGTACGACACCGAGGTGTGGTTCAACTACCAGTGCGCCCAGTGTGGCGGGCACGCGGTCTTCCGGGCGACCAAGGTGTGGGGCGAGAAGGTGCTGAGCACCAACGAGGAGCTCGACTACACGCTGTTCACCGTCGAAGACTTCGACCTGGTGAAAAAGTTCGGCTACCTACAGTTCGACCTGCGGCGGCCGGCGAAGGGCGAGGAGCTCTACATCCCGCAGCACCCGGCCGGTAACCCCACCGAGATCGCGATGACCAGCGACGAGGACGCCAAGGGCAACTGCGCGGTCGACGACCCCAACTACACCGGGTACGCCGCGGGCTCCGACATCTCCTATCTTTGCGACACAGAGGGCGGCTCGTCCGGTTCACCGGTGATCTCCAAGCGCACCGACAAGGTGCTCGCGGTGCACCACTTCGGTGGCTGCCCCAACTCCGGCGTGCGCATGGACCTGATCTACAACAAGATCAAGTCGCAACTGTAGCTTGGGGTTCGTGCAGGAGACTCGCGCCGAGCCCACCAGGTCAGCGGGCCGCCGGCTCGGCCAGGTGTGGCCCGCGGGTTGGTGGTTCGACGCCCTGTTGCTGGTCGGGTTCGCCGGCCTGACCGCCGCGCTCGCGGCAGGCTGGCTCCTCGACCTCGACCAGGCCGTCGCCGACTGGGTCTTCGACCACGAGTGGGACCCGGCCTACTGGGTCACCCGCACGCTCAACTTCCTCGGCAGCGGCAGCCCGCTCACGCTGATCAGCGCCGGCATCGCGATCTGGCTCGGCGTCCGCCGCCGCTCGGCGTGGCCGTTCGCACTGGTGGTGTCGGCCTTCCTGGCCACCGGCTTCGCCATCCTGCCGCTCAAGCTCTGGACCGACCGCGCCGCGCCGCGCTCGACCCTCCCGGACGCGGTGGAGCTCTTCAACCATTTGCCGCCGGGCGAGTACAGCCTCTCCTATCCCTCCGGCCACCTGGTCAACACGATCGTCTGGTACGGCGTGCTCACGCTGCTCCTGGCACCTTGGCTCGGCCGGACGGCCCGCCGCTGGATCCGCATCGCGCCCCCGGCGATCGTCTTCTGCACGACGGTCTACCTGAACTTCCACTGGGTCACCGACTCGGTGGCCGGCCTGCTGCTCGGGTTGCTGCTCGACCGCCTCCTGACGCGCATCCCCTGGCCGTCACTCCCCCGCCCGGACGCCTAGAGCCAGGAGCCGGCGCGCATCACGCGCTCGACGCGCAAGGTGTCGTCGAGCACGACGAGGTCGGCGCGTAAGCCGGGCGCCAGCGCGCCCACGTCGCCGGCGACCCCGATCGCGCGCGCCGGGGTCAGAGTGGCCATGCGGACCGCGTCCACGATGGACACCCCCGCGTGTATCGCCTGGCGCAGCGCCGCGTCCATCGTGAGCGTGCTGCCGGCGATCGAGCCGTCGCGGGACAGCCGGGCCACGCGGTCGGCCACGACGACGGCCTGGCCGCCCAGCTCGTACTCGCCGTCGGGCATCCCGGCCGCCGCCATCGCGTCGGTGATCAGGGCGGCTCGGTCAGGGCCGGCGACCTTGGCGGCGAACGCCAGCGTGCCGTCGTGCAGGTGGATGCCGTCGGGGATCAGCTCGCAGACCACCGAGTCGGCCCCGAGCAGCGCGAAGACCGGGCCGGGCTCGCGGTGGTGCGGCGGGCGCATGCCGTTGAAGACGTGGGTACCGACCGTGGCGCCGGCCTCGATCCCGGCGAGCGTCTGGTCGTACGTGGCGTCGGTGTGCCCGATCGCGGCCACCACGCCGTGGGCGCCGAGCAGCTTGATCGCGTCGAGTGCGCCCGTGCGCTCCGGGGCGATCGTGACCATTCGCACCGCACCCCCGCCGAGCGCGAGCAGCGCGGCGAGCTCCTCCGTGGACGGGTCGCGCAGGTAGGCCGGGTTTTGCGCACCGCAGCGCACCTCCGACAGGTACGGCCCCTCGTAGTGGACGCCGGCCAGCACGCCCTCGGCCACCAGCGGGGCGAAGGCGGCGGTGGCGGCGCGCATCAGCTCGTACGGCGAGCTGACCAGGCTGGCCAGCAGCGTCGTCGTGCCGTGTCGCAGGTGGAAGGCGGCCGCCTCGCGCGCCGCCGCCGGGTCGCCCGTGGTGAACGTGTGCCCGCCCCCGCCGTGCGTGTGGATGTCGACGAACCCGGGCACGATCCAGGTGTCGCTCGCCGGGGCGCCGGTGCCGACCGTCACGATCGTGTCGCCGGCCACCTCCACGTAGCCGCTCTCGACAACGCCGTCCGGCGTCACCACCCGCCCCCCGACCCTCATGTGCGTGCGTCCAGGGCCAGGAGGGCCGCGCCGACGCAGCCGGCCTCGTCGCCGAGTGCGGCGTGCACCAGGGCCGGCTCGCGCTGGAAGCGCAGCCGCTCGCGGATCGCCACGCGCAGCGGGTCGAGCAGCATGCCGCCGGCCTCGGCCAGGCCGCCGCCGAGCACCATCGCCTCCGTGTCGTAGAGCGTCTGGGCGGTGACCAGCCCGTCCGCCAGTACCTCGATGGTCTCGGTCCAGACCTCGATCGCGACGGGGTCGCCAGCGGCGGCGAGGGCGACCACCTCGGCGGCCGTCGCCTGCCTGCCGGCGGTCGCCTCGTATCGGCGGCTCACCCCGGCGGCGGACGCCTCCGCCTCCAGACAGCCGCGCGCGCCGCAGCCGCACGGGGTGCCACCCGGGCGTACCACGATGTGTCCCAGCTCGCCCGCGGCGCCGTGCGCGCCGGCGAAGCCCTGCCCACCGACCACGTGGGCGGCCGCGATGCCGGTGCCGATCGCGACGAAGAGCACGTGCCGGAAGTCACGCCCGGACCCCAGCCTGGCCTCGGCCAGGCCACCCGCACGCACGTCGTGGCCGAGCGCCGCGGGCAGTCCGAGCCGCGCCGACACAAGATCACGCAGGGGTACGTCCCGGAAGCCCACATTCGCGGACCAGACCGCGACGCCGGCCGCCTCGTCGACGACGCCGGGCGAGGTCAGGCCCACCGCGACCGGGGTGAGGCCGTCGGCGCGTGCCTTGTCGGCGAGGCCGCTGGCCAGGTCGAGGATCGTCTCTACGACGGCGGCGGGGCCGCGGGCGGCGCCGGTGGGGTGGCGCTCGGTGTGCAGCACCTCGCCAGCGCCGGACACGAGCGCGCACTTGATGCCGGTGCCGCCGACGTCCAGCGCGACGACCGCGCTGGTCACGCCCGGCCTCGCCGCGCCGCAGGCGGGCGCGAGGCGTCGTCTCGCTCGCTCATGCGAGGACGACCGATCTGCTCAGGTGGCGGGGTGCGTCCGGGTCGAGGCCGCGGCTGGCGGCCAGCGCGACCGCGAAGCGCTGGGCCAGGATGAGGTCGGCCATCGGGTCGAGCGGCTTGCGGCCGCCGCCCCACCGGCCGAGCGCGGAGTAACCGCCGCCCAGGCTGCCGTGCACGAAGGCGGCGCCGGTGGCCGCCACGTCTTCGGCCAGCCCTTCCGGCACCTCGCCGAACGCCCACACCGCGCGGCCGGTCGCCGCGACGGAGATGGGGCCGTGGCGGTAGTCCATGGCCGGGTAGGCCTCGGCCCAGAACGTGGCCGCCTCACGGGCCTTCAGCGCCGCCTCGTGGGCGAGACCCACGGTCCAGCCCCGCCCCAGGAACGTGACCTGGTCGATCATCGTGGGGTCGACCGGCAGGGGTGCGCGCACGGCGACCTCCGCGTCGACCGCGACCGGGCCGAGATCCTCGCCGAGGTGGGCGCGGAGTAGTGCGAGCGCCGTGGTCGCGAAGCGGGTCTGCACCACCGACCGCTCGTCGGCGAAGGGCAGCAGCACCGCGTCGCTCGAGAGCTGCGCCGCCGGTGCCGACGGGTCTCCGACGATCGCCGTGGTCGGCGCGTCGACGGCGCCGAGCAGGTCGAGTACCTCGGTGGTGGTGCCCGAACGGGTGATCGCCACGACGCGGTCGTAGCGCCGGGAGGCGGGAAACTCGGAGGCCTGGAACGCGTCGGTCTCGCCGTGGCCGGCGCGCTCGCGCAGCGCCGCGTACGCCATCGCCATGAACCACGACGTGCCGCAACCGACGACCGCGACCCGCTCGCCGGGGCGTGGCAGCGCTTCCGACCGGCCGGCCAGGTCTGCCGCTTGGCGCCAGCAGTCCGGCTGGCTGGCTATCTCACCGTCGACGTAAGCCATGATTCTCCTGCGCGTAACGGTTCAGACCGACCGGCTTTCGCGCGTCATTGTGCGCGGTCTGGCCGGCCGGTGGCAACCATGCGCAGCTTCGCGCAGCGGGCTGCTTTGCGTACGGATGTTTCGCGCACTATTGTGCACGCATTCATGCACGGTCCGTACTGCGGAGGCTACCGTGGATCGCTACGCACGCTGGAACGCCCTGCTGGAGCTGCTGACCGACAGCGGGCGGGTCAGCGTGGAAGACGCCGCCACCCGCCTCGACGTCTCGCAGGCCACGATCCGGCGCGACTTCGACCAGCTCGCCCAGCAGCAGATGATTACGCGCACGCGCGGCGGCGCTGTGGCCAACGGCGTCTCGTACGACCTGCCGTTGCGGTACAAGACGGCCAAGCACTCGGCCGAAAAGCAGCGCATCGGCGCGGCGGCCGCCGCTCTGGTGTCGCCGGGCATGGTCGTCGGCCTCAACGGCGGCACCACGATGACCGAGGTCGCCCGCGCGCTGGCCGTGCGCCCCGACCTCAACAGCGGCAACGACGGCGCTCAGCTCACCGTCGTGACCAACGCGCTCAACATCGCGAACGAGCTGCTCGTCCGCTCCCGGATGAAGATCGTGGTGGCCGGTGGTGTGGTGCGGCCGCAGTCGTACGAGCTGGTCGGACCCCTCGGCGGAGCACTCCTGCGCGAGGTGACGCTCGACGTGGCGCTGCTCGGCGTAGACGCGATCGACGTGCAGCTCGGCGCCGCCGCCCACCACGAGGGCGAGGCCTCGATGAACAACCTGATGGTGGCCCGCGCGAAGCGCGTCGTCATCATCGCGGACTCGTCCAAGCTGGGCGGCCACGCGTTCGCCCGGATCTGCCCGATCGAGCGGATCGAGATGCTCGTGACCGACTCGGGCGCACCTCCGGAGACCTTGGCCGCGTTCGAGGCGGCTGGAGTGCGGGTCATCTCCGCCTAATTCGGGGCAAGATCGACGGGGCAGCGGCCCTGGTGCATACCGAGTATGTTGTCGGCGTGACAGCGGTGCTGGAGATAGAAGGTCTGCGAAAGACCTACCGCAGCCGTCGTAAAGGCGCCCGGCGGGCGCTCGACGGCTTCGACATGGTGGTGGAGGCCGGCCAGGTGCACGGCTTCCTCGGCCCGAACGGGTCCGGCAAGACCACGACGTTGCGCACGTTGCTGGGCCTCATCCGCCCCAACGGCGGCCGGATGGCGATCCTGGGCCAGGAGGTGCCGGCCCGCCTGCCGGAGGTCGCCGGCCGGGTCGGCGCCATTGTGGAGAGTCCACAGTTCTTCCCGCACTTCTCCGCGCAGGACACGCTGTCGTTGCTGGCCGACGCCGGTGACGTGCCGCAGGTCCGGGTGGCCGAGGTGCTTGAGCTGGTGGGCCTGCGTGACCGGGCGAAGGAGCGGGTCAAGACCTACTCCCTGGGTATGAAGCAGCGCCTGGCCGTCGCGTCCGCCCTCCTCAAAAGCCCGGAGCTGCTGATCCTCGACGAGCCGGCCAACGGTCTCGACCCGGGCGGCATCCGGGAGATGCGCGACCTGATGCGGCAGCTCTCCGCGTCCGGCATGACGGTGGTGCTCTCCAGCCACATCCTCGGCGAGGTGCAGCAGATCTGCGACTCCGTCACGATCATCTCGCTGGGCCGGCGGGTCGCCTCCGGCCCGGTCGCGGAGGTGCTGGCGCAGCACTCCGGCGGCGGAGTCGTGGTGCGGCTGGAGTCCGCGACCGATCTTCCCGTGGCGGCGCAGGTGCTGGTCGCGGCCGGTGCGCGGGTCGACCTCAAGCCCGACCACCTGCTCGTCACCGGCGTCGAAAAGCCGGCGTGGGTCACCCGCACGCTGGCCGGCCGCGAGCTCTACGTGAGCGAGCTCGCCCCGGTCACCGTCGACCTCGAGAGCGTGTTCCTGGAGCTGACCGGCACCGCCCCGGTGGCCGGCGTGCACCGTCAGGTCGACCAGTCCGTGGAGGTGCCGGCATGAAGGGTCTGGTCAAGGCGGAGGTCCGTCGCCTCGCCAAGCGCCGCATCACCCGGCTGATGATGATCCTGCTGGTGCTCGGCCTGGGCACGATCGCGGTGGCCTTCTCCATCGCCAGCCACAAGATCGGCCCGACCCAGCTGGCCGCCGCGGAGGCGGACGCCCAGCGCGACTACGAGCAGGCTCTGCAATACCACCAGCAGATGGTCACCGAGTGCGAGGCGGCGAAGGCGCGCGGAGAGGACGTCACGCAGCGCTTCCCACCGGACTGCGGCAAGGAGGAGGGTTTCGCGCCGCAGCGCGAGCAGTTCGACTCGTCGTGGCACCTGCCGTACGAGTTCCACTTCCGCGACCAGTTCGGCGTCTTCATCTCGGTGTTCGCCGGCATCGTGGCACTCTTCGGCTTCATCGTCGGCGCCTCGTACGTCGGTGCCGAGTGGCACAGCGGCGGCATGATGAACCTCCTGCTGTGGCGCCCCCGCCGGCTCCCCGTGCTGTTCACCAAGCTGGGTGTGCTGCTCGGCGGCGTGCTCGCGGTGACGGTCGTGCTGGGCGCGGTGTGGACGGTCGTGTTCTGGTTCATGGGCAAGTTCGACGGGCAGACCGGCAAGATGACCCAGGGCGCCTGGGAGTCCTTCGCACTCAGCGGCGCGCGCGGCGCCGGCCTGGTGCTCGCGGTAACCGCGATCGCGTTCGGCCTCGCGTCGGTCGGCCGCCACACCGCGATGGCCCTCGGCGTGGCGATCGGCCTCGGCGTGGTCAGCGAGATCGGCATACGGATCGCGCTGGGCATCGCCCAGGTCCGCTTCGCCGACCGCTGGGTGCTGTCCACGTACGCGCTGGCCTGGTTCGAAAAGCGGTGGGAGCTGACCGACTGGAACTCGTGCAACTTCAGCTTCAGCGGCGAATGCGAACCAGATAAGTTCATCGTCACCTGGCAGCAGTCCGCCCTGGTCTTCGGCGTGGGAACGGCCGCGGTGATCGCCGCGGCGGTCTGGCTGATGCGCAGCCGAGACATCACGTGAGGTAGTCTCTTAGCACTTCCGTGCTAATCGATATCTCCGCGAGGCGCCTCATGAAGCACCCCGCCGCCAACCCTCGCGCGCTCGACGCCGAGGCTCCCCCCACTGTGGAGGATGACCTCGACGTCGAGCCCGACACAGACCTCGACTCGGCCGCCGACCTCGACTCGGCCGCCGACCTCGACGCGGCTCCGGCCCCGGTCGAGGACGAGGTGCCGGCTCTTTCCGAGCGGGAGCTCCAGATTTTGGCGTTCGAGAGCAAGTGGTGGAAGCATGCCGGCTCGAAGGAGCAGGCCATCCGCGACGAGTTCGACCTGTCCGCGACGCGCTACTACCAGATCCTCAATGGACTGCTCGACAACCCGGCGGCGCTAGCCCACGACCCGATCCTGATCGGCCGGCTGAGGCGCATCCGCTCCACCCGCGCCCGCACCCGCCGCCGCTAACGTGGCACTGAGCCAGCGACACAAATCGCGACGTAAGTCTCATGTCCACGATCGGCGCGTACATGTACGCCAATTGTGAAAGCTGCTAGATCCGCAGTGTGTTCGCGTCCGTCAAAGAGCGAGTCGCGAACCAGTCGCGGGATCACCGACTCGAGCCGCGCGCCCGCCTCCAAGCGATAGCGCAGCAGGTCGTCCTCCGTAGGCATTAGATGATCTGTAAACGTATCGGTGGTCAGGGTTGGCCTGTGGTCCCTGTTGTAGTGTGCGCGCGCCGACCTGCCCTCAGCTGCGAGAATCGCATAGAAGTCGTCCGGGCTCCCCGCCTCACGGATGCCCGCCGCGACGACCCACGGGCGATCGGCCTCAGGCCACACCGCGCCTCTCCACCGCCGTACCTTGACCTTGAACAAGACGTGGTCATCGATAGCGCGGATGCGTTCGTGGGCGACGTCGTTCTTGCTGAACTGCTCCGTCGCCTTCCCTAGAATTGGATGATCTATCTCATCTAGTGGCTCGTCGATGGTGGGTAGGGGGAGCTTTAGATCATCGCGTAGACAGCGCAGAGTCGGGCGGGCATCTTCCACGCCGACGATTACCACCTGATTCCGCCGAGCCGGTCTATATCTTGCGACGATACTGCGGTTATAACGGCAACGCGCGACTTGGTGGTGCCGTCCAGCACGCGCATGCCTCGGACATAGCGTTGTGGATCTCCTCGCGACGCTCAGCGAGATAGGCGCGGACCGCCTCGGCAACGAGGTCCTTCTTCGTCATGCCGAGGAAGTGCGCGCCTTGCGAGATCAGCTCGTCGGTCTCGGGGTCGACCTTGAGAGGGGCCTGGCGCTTGGCGCGCGTGTCGGTTTCCATACGAGCACCTCCGTTCACCGCACCGTGGTACCTCAGTACCTCAGTACCTCGGGTCAGCGCTCAGTGGGTGGCTTGCTGCTCGGCGTAGGTCTCCAGCCAGGCGACCTGGCCCGGATCCAATGACGGCCGCACGCGTTTCCGTGCGGTGGTTACGTGGACGGCGGTCACGGAGGAGGCCTCCAGGGACTCGCGCATCGCGGCCAGCGCGGCCTCGCGGATCAGCGCGGCGCAGTCGGCGGCGGAGAAGCCCTCCAGAGACGACGCCAGCGCCGTCAAGTCGACGTCTTCGGCCAGGGGGACGTTGCGGGAGGCGGCGCGCAGGATCTCGCCGCGGGCCTCGGCGTCGGGTGGTGGCACGTACACGAGGCGTTCCAGCCGGCCGGGGCGGAGCAGGGCGGCGTCTACCAGGTCGGGGCGGTTGGTGGCGCCGACCACGACAACGTTGCGCAGTTCTTCTACCCCGTCGAGCTCGGTCAGCAGGGCGGCGACCACGCGGTCTGTCGTGCCGCCGTCGGTGGCCTGGCCGCGTATCGGGGCCAGCGCGTCCACCTCGTCCAGGAAGACGAGGGTGGGGGCGGCCTCGCGGGCGCGGCGGAAGAGTTCGCGTACCGCCCGCTCGCTGTCGCCGACCCATTTGGAGAGCAGCTCGGCGCCCTTGACCGACAGCACGTTGGCCTTGCCGGTGCCGGCGATGGCCTTGACCAGGTAGGTCTTGCCGCAGCCGGGCGGGCCGTAGAGCAGCACCCCGCGGGGCGGCTGCACGCCCAGCCGGGCGAAGGTGTCGGGATACGTCAGCGGCCACAGCACCGACTCGGTCAGCACCTGTTTGACCTCGACCATGTCGCCGACGTCGTCGACGGTGACGGCGGCGAGCTCCAGTGTGGACTGTGCCATCGAGGTCGGGCGGACGACCTCCAGCGCGGCTTCGAAATCGGCCATCGAGACGGTGGAGGGTGCGTCGTCGCCGGAGGAGCGGATGCGCAGCGCCGCGCGTACGCCGGCCTCTCGGGCGAGCGCGGCGAGGTCGGCGGCGACGAAGCCTGGTGTACGGCCGGCCACGTCGTCCAGCCGGACGTCCTCCGCGAGCGGCATGCCGCGGGTGAGGACGGCCAGCTGCTCGCGGCGCATCGCGGCGTCGGGCAGGGCCACGGCTAGCTGCACGGCCAGCAGGTCTGGGCCGCGCAGCGTGGGATCGACGGACTCGGGGCGGCTGGTGGTGCAGATGACGGCGGCGCCGGCGCGGACGAGCTCGGCGATCAGCTGGCGGAACACCGTCGACAGTGGACCAGGCTGGTCGCGCGGTGCCAGCGCCTCCACATCGGAGACGAGGAGGACGGCCGGGCCGCTCTTGCGCACGCTCGCGGCAGCCGACCGGAGCCGGCCGGCCGCGTCGTTGTTGGTGAGCGCGGCCACCTCGGGGGCCCAGACGGTGGTCACGGTGGCGCCGACGGCGGCCGCGACCGCGCGTACGAGTGCCGACTTGCCCGAGCCGGCCGGGCCGGTGACGAGCACGCCGAGCGCGACCGTGGTGCCGAGCTTGGTGAGCACCTCGCGGTGGTGGAAGCCGAGGTCGAGCAGCTCGGTCAGCTCCTGCGCCTGGGTGCGCAGCCCCGGCAGGTCGTCGATGGACGGCGCTTCCTCGGCCGAAGCGGTGGCGGGTGGCTGCACCGCCACCGAGCCGGGCTCGTGCGTGGCCTGGCCACCGTCCCAGGCGACGACGGTGTCCATTGTGACCAGTGCGGCGTCAGCCGGCTCGACGGCACCGACGGTGAGCAGGGTGCTCGTCCACGCGTACCCCACTGTGTTGGCGAGGCTGCGCCGCGCGGCCTGGATGAGGGCGCGGACGCCGGACTCGGTCACCACGTCTTGGGGTAGGAGCGAGACGTTGTCGCCGGCGGTGACCACCTTGCCGAGCAGCGCGAGGCGGAGCATCTCGGGGGAGACGGCCGCGATGATCTCGGCGGGCCCGGCCAGCGTGACGCGGCGGGCGGCCACGACCGGCGCGGGCGCGACCGTGATCTGGCCGCCGTCGCGCACGCCGAGGTTGCCGAGGATGAGGTCGTCGGCATAGAGCAGGGCGCGGCTGGCGCCGGCCTCGGCGCGGGCCGCGATGCCGGCGGTCGCGCGCCGGCCGGTCATCCGCACCGGGTCGCCGGGGTTGAGGTCGAGCGCGGTCAGCACCTCGGGATGGAGCCGCACCACCCCTCGGCGGGCGTCAAGTGCCGCCGGACGCATGCTTGCGGTCAGCGTGAGATCGCGTTCGGCCACCCGCCGAGAGTAGCCCGGCGGTTCATCCTGAGAGGCTTCTCAGCCAGGTCGGGGCGGCGCGCCGTACCGTTTGGCTCATGCCATCGATCCGGTCGCCGCGCGTCCGCCGCGCCCTGCCCGCGGCGGCGGTCGCGTTCGCCCTGCTCGCCGCGGCGACGGTGTGGGTGGCCTGGCCAGAGTCGGCGGCGTATACGACGGAGCAGCAGATCGTCTCCGTCCGCTCCGGGCCGGGCGGCGACGAGCCGGTCGACCTGGACACGACGCTCTACCTGCCCACCGAGCGGAGTGGCCCGGTGCCGGCGGTGCTGCTCGCGCACGGCTTCGGCGGCACCAAGGAGAGTGTGCGCACCGACGCCGAAGACCTGGCCGGGCTCGGCTACGCGGTGCTGGCGTACACGGCACGAGGCTTCGGGCGCAGCGGCGGCGAGATCCACCTCGACAGCCCCGACTACGAGGTGCGCGACGCGCAGCGCCTCCTCGACTGGCTCGCCGCCCGCCCCGAGGTCCGCAAGGACGCCGGCGGAGACCCGCGGGTGGGCGTCGTCGGCGGCTCGTACGGCGGTGGGCTCGCGCTCCTGCTCGCCGCCCAGGACCAGCGGGTCGACGCGATCGTTCCCATGATCACCTGGAACGACCTGGCCCGCTCCTTCCTGCCCCAGTCCACCGGCGGTGATCCGGTCGACGGGGTCTTCAAGAAAGGCTGGGCCGGGGTCTTCTTCGGGGGGACCTGTGGCCGCTTCGCGCGGGACGTCTGCGAGATGTACCAGCGCACCGCCACCACCGGCCGCGCCACCCCGGAGGCCGTCGAGCTGTTGCGCCGCTCCAGCCCGGCGACCGTGCTCGACCGGATCAAGGCGCCGACCCTGCTTGTACAGGGCGAGGCGGACACGCTCTTCCCGCTCGCCGAGGCGGACGCCAACGCGCGGGGCATCGCGGCCAATGGCACGCCGGTGCGGGTGGCCTGGTTCACCGGCGGCCACGACGGCGGCGACGGCCCGCGCTCCGACCGTGACCGGGTGCGGTTCCTCACCGCGCAGTGGCTCGACCACTACGTCAAGGGCGAGGGCGACGCGCCGGCCAACAGCTTCACCTGGTCGCGGGTCGCCGGCTTCGACGCGATGGACCGCGGCCTCGTCACCAACGGCTACTCGGTCGACGACTACCCCGGGCTCTCCGGCACGGCCAGCCAGCGGGTGCCGCTCGCCGGGCCGCCGCAGCCGATCGCCAACCCGCCCGGTGGCAACCCGGCCGCCATCTCCGCCATACCCGGGGGCGGGAGCCTGACCACGGCCGCCTCCGAGGTGGGCGGGCTGGTCGGCGACCTGCCCGGCCAGCACGCGATCTTCCAGTCCGAGCCGCTCGCCGAGGCGGTCGACATCGCGGGCACGCCCACCGTCTCCATCCGGGCCGCGGCGCCGGCGGGCGAGGCCGTGCTTTTCGTCAAGCTCTACGACGTCGACGAAAACGGCACCGCCACGCTCCCCGGCGGCATCGTCGCGCCGGTGCGGCTGACCGGCCTGCCCGCCGACCCGGCACAGGCGCGGGCGGTCACCGTGACGCTGCCGGCGATCGTGCGGCGGGTCGAGGCCGGCCACCGGCTGCGGGTCGTCGTGGCCACCTCCGACCAGGGGTACGCGACGCCGGCCCAACCCGCCGTGTACACGGTGGCGCTCGGCGGCGACGGGATCACGGTGCCGACGGTCACGGGTGAACCCATCCCGACGACCGCGGTGCTCTGGCGCTGGGTGCTCGCCGGGCTCCTCGCCGCGGTGCTGCTGGGCCTCGCGGTGGTCCTGCTGGTCGTGCGGCGCCGGCACCGCCGCGCCGATTCCACGATCCACGAGGAGTACGCGCAGACGCCGCTCGTGGTCCGCCGGCTGCGCAAGGAGTACGCGGACGGCTTCGTCGCGGTGTCCAATGTCGACTTCACGGTCGAGCGCGGTCAGGTGATGGGGCTGCTCGGGCCGAACGGCGCGGGCAAGACGACCACGCTGCGCGTGCTGATGGGGCTGACCCAGCCGACCGGCGGGGAGATATATGTATTCGGCCACCGGCTCGTGCCCGGCTCGCCGGTGCTCTCCCGGCTCGGCGCGCTTGTCGAGGGGCCGGGCTTCATGCCCCACATGAGCGGGCTCGACAACCTCAAGGCGTACTGGCGGGCCACCGGCCGGCCGGAGGCGGACGGCCGGCTAGACGAGGCGGTCGAGATCGCCGGGCTCGGTGACTCGATCCACCGCAAGGTCCGCAAGTACAGCCACGGCATGAAGCAGCGCCTCGCGATCGCCCAGGCGATGCTGGGCCTGCCTGAGCTGCTGGTGCTCGACGAGCCGACCGACGGGCTCGACCCGCCGCAGATCGCCGAGATGCGCCGGGTGCTCAAGCGGTACGCCACCGACGGGCGGGCCGTGCTCGTGTCGAGCCACCTGCTCGCCGAGGTGGAGCAGACCTGCACCCACGCGGTTGTCGTCAACAAGGGCGAGATCGTGGCGTCCGGGCCGGTCGAGGAGATCGTGGGTGACTCGCCGACGGTGCGGCTGGACGTCTCCGACGTGGACGCGGCCGAGGCGGTGCTCCAGCGGCTCGCCGGGGTGCGTTCGGTCGCCGGCGACGGCGCCAACGGGCTGGTGGTGGACATCAACGGCACCGCGCGCAGCGAGGTGGTGGCCGAGCTCGTCCGCGCCGGCGTCGGGGTCGACCGGGTGGTGCCCCGGCGGCGGCTCGAAGACGCCTTCCTGGCCCTGGTGGGCGACAACTCGCGAGGGAGTGGTGACCGATGAGCACGGCGACGATCGGCGCGGCCACCGGTTACCGCCCGAGCCGCACGCTCACGGTGTGGCAGGAGTGGCGGCGGCAGGCGTCCCGGCGGCGCACCCAGCTCGCGCTCGGCTTCATGGTGCTGCTGCCGCTGATCGTGCTGGTCGCGTTCCAGTTCGACAGCGGGGGCGACGACGACAACGGCGGCGGCGAGTTCGCCAGCCTGATCGACCTGGCCACGTCGGGCGGGCTCAACTTCACGCTCTTCACGCTCTTCGTCTCGGCCGGCTTCCTGCTCACCGTCGTGGTGGCGCTCTTCTGCGGCGACACGGTGGCGAGCGAGGCGAGCTGGGGCAGCCTCCGCTACCTGCTGGCGGTACCGGTGCCCCGGGCCCGGCTGCTCGCGGTCAAGCTGGTCGTCGCGCTCGGGTACTCGGCCGTCGCCCTGACCCTGCTCGCCGGCACCGCCCTGCTCGTCGGCACGCTGCGCTACGGCTGGTCGCCGCTGCGCAGCACCGTGGCGGCCGAGATCCCGGCCGGGGAAGGCCTGCTGCGGCTGCTCGGCATCCTCGGCTACCTCGCGGTGGGCCTGCTGGTGGTGGCCGGGCTGGCGTTCCTGCTCTCGGTGCTCACCGACGCGCCGCTCGGCGCGGTCGGCGGGGCGGTGCTCCTCTTCATCCTCTCCAGCATCCTGGACCAGATCACCGCGCTGGGGAGCATCCGTTCCTTCCTGCCGACGCACTACAGCGACGCCTGGCTGGGGCTGCTGTCGACGCCCGTGCAGTCCGACGACATCGTCAAGGGCTGCATCTCGGCGGTCGCGTACGCCACGCTCTTCTGGTCGCTCGCCTTCTGGCGCTTCACCCGCAAAGACGTGGTGTCGTGAGGCAGATCACCGGAAAGGCGCGGTAGCCGGCTTCGCCCCGTACACTGTGTCGGGAACACACAACTGAATACCTCATCCAGAGGGGCAGAGGGATACGGCCCGATGAAGCCCCGGCAACCACCCGCGTGACTCGATGACGAGGCCAATCGCGGAGCAGGTGCCAATTCCGTCCCCGCCGCACGGTGCGGCGCAGGGGAAAGATGAGAGGACGCCTCGATGCCGTCGACACTCGACGCTACGACCATCACCACCTCGGACGCCCCCACCCAGACCAGCCCTGCCCGCGCACTCGCCTGTCGCGGCTGCGGCAAGGAGTACCCGCTCGCCGCCCAGCACGCCTGTTACGAGTGTTTCGGCCCGCTCGAGGTGGCCTACGACCAGGCCGCTCTCGCGCGGGTAACCCGGGCACAGATCGAGGCTGGCCCGCACAGCATCTGGCGTTACGCGGCGCTGCTCCCCACCGGACAGGACCCGGCGAGCCGGGTGACCCTCGACCCGGGGCTCACGCCGCTCGTCTCCGCTTCCCAGCTCGCCGCCGAGCTGGGCGTGCGCGGGCCGCTGTGGGTCAAGGACGACAGCGCCAACCCGACCCACTCGTTCAAGGACCGGGTCGTCTCGGTGGCCCTCACCGCGGCGCGCGGGCTCGGCTTCACCCGCTTCGCCTGCGCCTCCACCGGCAACCTGGCCAACTCGGTCGCCGCGCACGCGGCCCGCGCCGGTGTGCCGTCGATCGTGTTCATCCCCGGTGACCTCGAGCCCGGCAAGGTCGTCACCACGGCTGTGTACGGCGGCGACCTGGTGGCGATCGAGGGCTCGTACGACGACGTCAACCGGCTGTGCAGCGAGCTCGTCGAGACGGACGAGTTCGAAGACACCGCGTTCGTCAACGTCAACGTGCGGCCGTACTACGCGGAGGGTTCCAAGACCCTCGGGTACGAGGTGGCCGAGCAGCTGGGCTGGCGCCTGCCCGAGCAGGTGGTCATCCCGATGGCGAGCGGCGAGCTGCTCACGAAGATCGACAAGGCGTTCAGCGAGCTTGTCGAGATCGGCCTCGTCGAGGCGCCGGCCAACGGGTGGCGGGTCTTCGGCGCCCAGTCCGCCGGCTGCAACCCGATCGCCGTGGCCCTGCACAACGGCGTCAGCGACATCATCCCGGTCAAGCCGGTCGGCATCGCCAAGTCACTCAACATCGGCGACCCGGCCGCCGGGCTGTACGCGCTGGAGGCCGTGCGCCGCACCGGCGGCTGGATGGACTACGCGAGCGACGACGAGATCCGCGACGCGATCCAGCTGCTCGCCCGTACCACCGGCGTGTTCGCCGAGACGGCTGGTGGCGTGACCGTGGCCGTGCTCAAAAAGCTCGTCGAGTCGGGCAAGCTCGACCCGGACGCCGAGACGGTCGTCTTCAACACCGGCGAAGGGCTCAAGACCATCGATGCGGTGGCGGAGCAGGTCGGTCCGACGTACCGGATCAAGCCCTCGCTCCGCGGTGCCCGGGACGCCGGCCTCCTCGACTCCTGATCATGCGATTCCCGGTCACGGCCCGTGGGAGCGCGACCACGGAGGGAGCCGCAGGTAGGAAAAGTTTTACCGGGATGGGAGTTGCATTCCGTAGTCGTGAATTTGCCGTCCGTCGAGAAAACACCGCTCCGGGGACTTGACGGCGCCATCTGGACGACGCAGGATGCTCCGTGCGGGAGGGCGGTCGCCGTAGGCTTTAGCTCTAACGTCCCAGCGCCGGAGGCGCTGTGCGACCGTCCCTCCCGACCAAATCTCCCCGCAAAATCGGTCGCGACGAGCCTCCTGGCGAGGCACCCTCGGTGGCATGGACATCGCCGTCAAGCCCCTAGATCCGGCCGACGAGAAAGCCGTCGAGCAGGCCTACCAGATCACCGAGGCCGCGCTGGCCGCGGATGTGCCGGACTTCCCGCCTGTGGGGCGGCAGCGCTTCCTAGCCGAGCTGCGCCACCCGTGGCCCGGCAACGCGCACGAGCGGGCACTGGCCACGATCGACGGTGTCGCCGCCGGTTACGTGGTGATCGAGCTGCCGCAGCTCGACAACCTCGACAACGCCGAGGTCGACCTCATGGTGCATCCCGAGTATCGGCGGCGTGGCGTGGGACGCGCGCTGTACGAGTACGCCAAGGACGTGGTCCGGGGGCTGGGCCGCAAGCGGCTGATGGGCATGTCCGTCGAGACGCTGCCCGGCGGCGTGGCGCGCGATGAGGCGGGCGGCGGGTTCGCCACCGCGATGGGCGCCAAGGGCGCGCTGAGCGACGTGCGCCGGCGCCTCGACGTCACCAAGGTCGACGAGGCCGATCTCGACCGGCAGCTCGCCGCCGCCTGGGAGCGCGCGGCTGGCTATTCGCTCATCCAGTGGCGGGGCGCCACGCCCGAGGAGATCATCGACGACATCGCGTACCTCGACGGGCGGCTGACCGCCGACGCGCCGATGGGTGAGCTCGAGTGGGAGGTCGAGAAGATCGACGCCGACCGCCTCCGCGCGATGGACGCGGTCGTCATGGCCCGCGGTCGACGCCGTTACCACTCGGCGGTGCGCCACGACGAGAGCGGCAAGGTGGTGGCGTTCACCACGATCGACCTGCCCGGCACGGTCGACTGGCACGCGTTTCAACAGATCACCATCGTGGAGCCGGCCCACCGGGGCCACCGCCTCGGCACGGTCGTCAAGCTGGAAAACTTCCGCTACGCCCGGGTGCACGAGCCGGGGCTGCGGGCGATCGACACGTGGAACGCGGCGGTCAACGACCACATGATCTCGATCAACGAGGCGATGGGCTTCCGCCCCGTCGACGGCTGGCAGAACTGGCAGCACGACCTATAGCGGCGCCGGCCCGCGAGGCCCAGGGACGCAGTGGGAGCTGGTGGTAGCCACCGGCCGCCAGCCCCGCGTGCTTTTCGAAGAAGTTGCGGCAGCCGTATCCGCCGGTCATCAGGTACGAGTACGCGGAGGCGGCGGCGTAGAGCGGGAAGAAGAAGGGGCCGAGCACCGCGTACTGGGCGACGTGGCGGGTCTCGTGGGCGAGCAGCTCCGCCCGGTCCGGGTCGAGCAGCCAGTCGGCCGGGCGCTTGGTGAAGACCACCGTGCCGACGGTGAAGCACGACTGCTTCGGCAGGCGCAGGCGGTAGCCGCCGGCCACCAAGACGCCGCCCGGTCCGCGCGCGAGGCGGGTGCGCGTGGCGGCGGACAGCACCACGGCGGCGAGCGTCGTGCCGTTAACCCACGTCAGCGTGGCACGCACCGTAGGCCACCTCGGCATAGTCACCAGCATCTCACTTGGAGTGGGGCATGATGGCGGCATGACGGACACCCCACGCCATCTGTACGACAAGCACGCCGACACCCTCTCGCGTGCGCTCACCGCGATCTCCGAGCGCGGTTACTGGTCGGCCTACCCCGAGTCGCCCAGCCCCCGCGTGTACGGCGAGACGGCCGCCGCCGACGGCGAAGCCGCCTTCCGGGCGTACCACAACAATCGCTTCCCGCTCGACCAGCCCGGCACCGACGGCTGGATCGCGACCGAGGCGAGCCCGTTCGGCGTCGAGCTCGCGGTGACCTACCCGCACGCCGACGCCGGCGCGCTGGTCGCCGCGGCGACCGCCGCGCTGCCGGCCTGGCGCGACGCCGGCCCGCAGGTCCGCGTCGGCGTCTGCCTGGAGATCCTGGCCCGGCTGCACGCGCACGTCTTCGAGCTCGCCAACGCCGTGCAGTTCACCAGCGGGCAGGCGTTCGTGATGGCGTTCCAGGCGGGCGGGGCGCACGCGCTCGACCGCGCGCTGGAGGCGCTGGCGTACTCGTACGCGGAGATGACCCGCCACCCCGGCGAGGCCGCGTGGGAGAAGCCGGCAGGCAAGGGCGACCCGCTGCGGATGACCAAGCGGTTTCACGTGGTGCCGCGCGGCATCGGTCTCGTCATCGGTTGCAACACGTTCCCGACTTGGAACTCGTACCCGGGGCTGTTCGCCTCCCTCGCCACCGGCAACCCGGTGATCGTCAAGCCGCACCCCCGGGCGGTGCTCCCGCTCGCCGTGACCGTGCGGTACGCCCGCGAGGTGCTTGCCGAGGCGGGCTTCGACCCGAATGTGGTGCTGCTCGCCCCCGAGGCGCCCGGCGAGGCGCTCGCGTCCACGCTGGCGCTGCGGCCCGAGGTCAAGATCATCGACTACACCGGCTCCACCGCGTACGGCGAGTGGCTGGAGGAAAACGCGCGCCAGGCCGCCGTGTACACGGAAAAGGCCGGCGTCAACACGATCGTGGTCGACTCCACCGACGACTTCGCCGGCATGTGCCGCAATATCGGCTTCTCGCTGACCCTCTACAGCGGACAGATGTGCACCACGCCGCAAAACGTCCTGGTGCCGGCCGGCGGCATCGGCACCGACCAGGGGCACAAGTCGTTCGACGAGGTGGCGGCCGGCATCGCTGGCGCGGTGGGCAAGCTGACCGGCGACCCGGCCCGCGCGGTCGAGCTGACCGGCGCGATCGTCAACGACGGCGTGCTCGACCGGCTCGACGAGGTCAAGTCGATCGGCGAGCCGGTGCTGGAGTCGCGGGTCGTCGACCATCCGGCGTTCGAGGGCGCGGTCGTCCGTACCCCCGTGATCCTGAAGCTGCCCGCGGACGCCGAGGAGACCTACGGCAGGGAGTGGTTCGGGCCCATCTCGTTCGTGATCACGACCGACTCGACGGCGCAGAGCCTGGAGATCTTCCGGTCGACCGTGGGCGAGCGGGGCGCGCTGACCGCCTCCGTGTACTCGACCGACGAGAAGGTGCTCGACGACGCCGAGGCGGCCGCGCTCGACGTGGGCGTCCACCTCTCCTGCAACCTGACCGGTGGCGTCTTCGTCAACCAGTCGGCGGCGTTCTCCGACTTCCACGCGAGCGGCGCCAACCCGGCGGCGAACGCGGCACTGACCGACGGCGCGTACGTGGCCAGTCGCTTCCGCATCGTCCAGTCGCGCCGCCACACCGCCTAGGCGGGGCGGCGCATCTGTAGCTCGGTGAGCACCGGGATCACCGGGTGGACGACGCGGATGCCGGTGTCGACGAAGCCGAGCCGCTCGTAGGCCCGCACGGCCCGGTCGTTGCCGACCACGACCTCCAGCAGCAGGTCGGGGCGGCCGGCGCCGCGCGACCAGGCGGCCACGCCGTCGACGAGGTCACGCAGGACGCCGCTGCCGCGGTGGGCGGGCGTGATGTACACGGCGAAGATGATCGTGAGCTTGGGGTCGTCGGGCGAGGCGATCCCGCCGGCGTGCCCGACGAAGCGCCCGTCCACCTCCGCGATGAACTGGGCGCAGAAGTCGCCGAACGCGGCACGGGCGACCCGCTCGGTGAACTCGCGGTGCGGGAGCGCCGCCGCCTCGGCGAGCGTCTCCAGGAAGGCGAGCGGGGTGTCGGCGAGCATCTCCAGGCGGAGTGCGCGCATCCGGCCCGCGTCCTCGATTCGCACCCGCCGCACAGTCACCAGGCCACCCTAAACGGCGGCAACGGCCTGGCGGCCGACCTCCTCGCAAAGCGCGGTGCCGTAGTCGAAGCCGAGCGTGCCCGGGTAGCGGACCAGTACGCCGAGCACCCACTCGCCGGTGATCGCGAGGCAGCTGATGTGCCACAGCTTGTCCTCGTCGCGCAGGAGCCAGCCGTTCTTGATCGCCACGCGGCCGGGGTCGGGGAGGGTGAGCCGCACGCCGAAGTCGCCGGCGCCGCGTACCTGGCGCATCTGGTCCAGCAACCAGTCCGTCCACCGTGGACCCGCCGCCCGCCCGTCCGCGATGCAGGCGCCGAGCCGTACGGTGTCCCGCGCGGAGATCGTGGTCTTGCTCCACCACTCGCCGTACGCGCTGCTCTCGGTGAGCCCGCAACTCGCGATCAGCCGCTCGATCGAGGCCCGGCGCCCGACCGCCTCGAACAGCGCCTCCGCGGCCGCGTTGTCGCTGTCCCGGATCATGATGGTGAGCTGGCGCAGCCGCGCCTCGCTGATCTCCCCGTCCGCTGCCATCCGCAGGTAGTCGGCCGCGATCCAGGCCTTGACCATCGACATCGTGTCGCTGGGTGCGGCGAGGTTGGCCGAGCCGCTGATCCTGCCGGTGCCGCGGTCGAGCAATGCCCAGGAGAGGAAGCCGGCGTGTTCGACGTGGACCCGCGGTGGCGGTGGCGCCGGCGAAGGCACCGCCGCCCGGTCCGCTCCGGAGACCCAGCGGGGCACCGCCGCACCCTCGCTGGTGCTCACCGTCGCGACCAGGGCGACGGTGGTCAGCGCGGCTGCTACGTACGCCGCCGCGAGCCACCCTTGACCGAGCCGTGCGCGGTGCTTTCCCCGCCCGTTTGGCCTGTGTGAAACCACGTGAGTTCAACGAGGCAGGAGTGCTGGTAGGGGCGGCAGGATGCCGGGTGACGACCCGGGTGTCCGTTTTGGGGTAGTGCGCGGGCGGGGGTCCTCGTGTAGCGTGCGATTTCGGCCGCTGTGTTCGACGGACCACCCCGGACCACGGATCGGCGGCCCCGGCCAAGCAGACAGTTCGGCCGGGGGTTGTCGAACCCAGCACCATCGAAGTGAGGGAAGTGCACCGTGGCACAGGGCACCGTCAAGTGGTTCAACAGCGAAAAGGGCTACGGCTTCATCGCGGTAGACGGCGGTCAGGACGTCTTCGTCCACTTCTCGGCGATCGAGATGGACGGATACAAGGCGTTGGACGACGGCCAGCGCGTGGAGTTCGAGATCGCTCAGGGCCAGAAGGGGCCACAGGCCGAGAAGGTTCGGGTCATCGCCTGAGCCGCCCAGTAACGCGTTGAGGCGGGGCACCGGTATCCGGCCCCGCCTCCCAGCTTTTCTAGTGCGGCTTTTCCCAGCCCTCATCGCCCGTTCACCGGACGCGCTTGCACTCCCTAGGGGAGAGTGCTAAACAGGTTGTTGGCACTCGCGGCATGTGAGTGCCAAATGGTCGGGGCGGTGGGGCCGCGGTCGTGCGCACCTCAGATGGTGACGCGGCACGTGGCCGGTCGTCGCGGGCTATCCGGCCCGGCCGACGGAAGGTCGCTGCGCGCTTCGAGCCTGAGGCCCGGAGTGCCGTGGATGTCCAGCTGGAGGACAACGCCGTATGGCCAAGATTATCGCGTTCGACGAGGAGGCGCGCCGCGGCCTTGAGCGGGGCATGAACACCCTCGCCGACGCCGTAAAGGTGACGCTGGGCCCGAAGGGCCGCAACGTCGTGCTCGAGAAGAAGTGGGGCGCGCCCACCATCACCAACGATGGTGTGAGCATCGCCAAGGAGATCGAGCTCGAGGACCCCTACGAGAAGATCGGCGCGGAGCTGGTCAAGGAGGTCGCGAAGAAGACCGACGACGTGGCCGGTGACGGCACGACGACGGCGACCGTCCTGGCCCAGGCGCTGGTCCGCGAGGGCCTGCGCAACGTGGCTGCCGGCGCCAACCCGATGGCCCTCAAGCGGGGCATCGAGGCGGCCGTCGCCAACGTCGCGGAGGAGCTGGCGAAGCTCGCCAAGGACGTCGAGACCAAGGAGCAGATCGCCTCCACCGCGTCGATCTCGGCCGGTGACGCCACCGTTGGCGAGATCATCGCCGAGGCGATGGACAAGGTCGGCAAGGAAGGCGTCATCACCGTCGAGGAGAGCAACACCTTCGGCCTCGAGCTCGAGCTCACCGAGGGCATGCGCTTCGACAAGGGCTACATCTCGCCGTACTTCTGGACCGACGCCGAGCGGATGGAGGCCGTCCTCGACGACCCCTACATCCTGATCGTCAACAGCAAGATCTCGTCGGTGAAGGACCTGCTGCCGATCCTCGAGAAGGTCATGCAGTCGGGCAAGCCGCTCGCGATCATCGCCGAGGACGTCGAGGGCGAGGCGCTGGCCACCCTGGTCGTCAACAAGGTGCGCGGCACGTTCAAGTCCGTCGCCGTGAAGGCGCCCGGCTTCGGCGACCGCCGCAAGGCGATGCTGACCGACATCGGCATCCTCACCGGCGGTCAGGTCATCAGCGAGGAGGTCGGGCTCAAGCTCGACGCCGCCTCGCTCGACCTGCTGGGCCGCGCCCGCAAGGTCGTGGTGACCAAGGACGAGACCACGATCGTCGACGGTGCCGGTGACGCCGACCAGATCCAGGGCCGGGTCAACCAGATCCGCGCCGAGATCGAAAAGAGCGACTCCGACTACGACCGCGAAAAGCTCCAGGAGCGCCTGGCCAAGCTGGCCGGCGGTGTCGCGGTCATCAAGGTCGGCGCGGCCACCGAGGTCGAGCTCAAGGAGCGCAAGCACCGCATCGAAGACGCGGTCCGCAACGCCAAGGCCGCCGTCGAAGAGGGCATCGTCCCGGGTGGCGGCGTCGCGCTGGTGCAGGCCGGCAAGAGCGCCTTCGACAAGCTCGACCTGGTCGGCGACGAGGCCACCGGCGCCACGATCGTGAAGATCGCGCTCGACGCGCCGCTGCGCCAGATCGCCGTCAACGCCGGCCTCGAGGGTGGCGTCGTGGTGGAGAAGGTGCGCAACCTGGACACCAACCACGGCCTCAACGCGGCCACCGGTGAGTACGTCGACCTGCTGGCGGCGGGCATCATCGACCCGGCCAAGGTGACCCGTTCGGCGCTTCAGAACGCGGCGTCGATCGCGGCCCTGTTCCTCACCACCGAGGCTGTGGTGGCGGACAAGCCGGAGAAGGAGAAGGCCCCGGCGGGTGCGCCCGGCGGCGGTGACATGGACTTCTGATCCCTACCTGTGCTCAGGTGAGGGTCAACCTGTCCTAAATGGAGGGGCGAGCCGGTTAACCCGGCTCGCCCCTTCGCTATTTGGTCAGCGCTCGCGTCGCTTGCGCGGCGGCCGTGCGCCGCGGCCGGCTTTACCGGCGTCAGCGACGTGGCTGGTTGCGCTGCTTATCCGCCCGCGACATCGGCTTCGGCGGCATGTCCTCAGTGGACGCCTGAGGCCCGCTCATCTCGCGGGGCTGTCCGGTTCGCGGCTGGTTGTGCTGGTTGGGCTGTGGCGAATTCGCGTCCCGCCTGGTCGCCATGTCCGGCCGCTCCGGGCGGTCCGACCGGTCTGGTCGGGCCGCGCCCGGTGGGAGGCTCTGGTCGAGCCTGCCCCCAGCCGTCTCGGCCGGCGTCTGGGCCATACGGGACTTCGCCACGGTTTGGAGATCGTCCTTCGGTCGCTTTTCCTTGGCCATGATCTCCTCCTTCCACGGGCAACGTTATGGGCCGGTAGGGAGGCTCGCGGAGAAACGAGACTATCGATCCGGATGCGCCCGATGCCCGTTTTCGACGGCCGGTCCGGGCCGTAAGGCGGATCCAACCCAAGACACAGACCTGAGCTACCGCGATGTCCGCCGTGGTCCAGACCGCTGCTCCCGATGGCCGCGCGGGCATCAGGGGGTAACCGCGACCAACGGCGGACGGGTGAGGCCGCGGGAGCAACGGCGTGGACCACGACGGACATCGCGGTAGCTCAACTCGGCGGCGTGGTTGCGATAAACCGCAACCATTACGCGTGATTGGCCCGCCAAGATCGCTTGACGGCTCGGCTCGTGGATAGGGTGGCCGGACCGATGAGTTCGAGTGGCTATCACGTGGGGAGATGCGTCATGAGGAAGATCAGCGCTGGGCTTTTCATCTCGCTCGACGGTGTCGTCGAGGCGCCGGACCAGTGGCACTTCCCGTACTTCAACGACGAGATGGGCGTGGCGGTCGACGGGCAGCTGGGTGCGGCCGACACGCTGCTGATCGGCCGGGTGACGTACGACAGCTTCGCCGGTGCGTGGCCGGAGCGGGAGACCGCGGGTGACGAGGACGCGCTGTTCGCCAAGAAGCTCGGCGACATGCGCAAGATCGTGGTGTCGCGGCAGCCGCTGGAGTTCACCTGGCGCAACTCGGAGCTGCTCCAGGGCGACCTTGTCGAGGCGGTGACCGCGCTGAAGAACGAGCCGGGCGACGGCGCGATCGGCATGAGCGGGTCGGTCTCGGTCGTGCGCCAGCTGCTCGCGGCGGGCCTGATCGACGAGCTGCACCTGCTGGTGCACCCGATCGCCGTGCGCAAGGGCATGCGGCTCTTCGACGAGGGCGACGCTCCCATCCCGCTCGACCTCTTGTCGTCCGCGACGTTCACGACCGGCGTGCTCTACCTCGTCTACGGGCCGGGCCAGGCGCGCGAAGGTGGCTACGAGGAGGCTCGGGCGCAGCTCCCCGCGGAGTCATAGCTGCTTGCGGTAGAGGAAGAACACGCGCTCGATCCGGGCGCCCACGGCTGACGCGTAGAAGGGCACCGGGCCCACCCATCCGATCTGGGCCTGCTCGTAGCCGGCGTCGCGCAGGTCGCGGAGGCATCGGCGGAGCAGCACGCCGCCGATGCCGAGGCCCTGCGCGGCCGGCGCGGTGCCCATCGGGCCAAACCAGCTCGGCCGCGACGAGCCGTAGGCGGCGAACCCGAGCACTTCCGCCTCGCGGAGCGCGATGTGGCAGCCGGCGCCCGGCCGCCCGACCGAGTCGGAGACCTCGCCGGCCCAGCTGTCGCTGAAGTTGGCTTCGGCGAAGTCGACGAGCGCGGGTACGTCGCCCGGCTCCGCGCGCCGGATCGTGACGCCGCTCGCGGCCAGGCGCTCCTCGGCGGCCTCGGTGGGGCGGAGGCCGGTGAGGTCGGCCGTCATGTTCCAGGCGGTGCGGTCCTGCTCGTACCCGAGGGCGGTGGCGGCGCACACCGCCGGCGTGTAGCGGACGTCGATGCCCGGCCAGGCGTAGTACGGCGGGTTGCCGGCCAGCAGCACCTCGACCGCGCCCCGGCCGGCCAGCGCGCCCTCGGCGCGGACCAGCAGCGCCCGCCCGATGCCCTGCCGCCGGGCGGCCGGCCGCACCGCGATCAGGTCGACATGGCCGATCGAGTCGTCACGCTGCGAGCTCGACCCGAGCACCACGCCGGCGAGCTCGCCGTCCGCGGTGGCGACGAAGCCGATCCCCGGCTGCTCGCGTATCCGGGCCACGATCCGGTCCGCCTCCGCGGCGTCTTCCGGCAGGTCCAGCGCCTCGCGGCAAAGGTCGACCACGGCGGGTACGTCGGCGTCGGTCAGGGCGGCGATCGAAAACTCCACGATCGCCGACACTAACCGGCGGTCAGGACGCCGTGCGCGCCGCCTGCACCGCGGCGTACGCGTCGACCATCCCAGCGCCGGTCACGTCGACCGGGGCGCACTCGCCACTGCTGTCGCCGGGAGTGGCGGGCACCGCGGTGTCGCGCAGGATCTCGCGGGTACGGGTGAGGTCGCCGATCAGCCGCGGGTTGGCCGACCACATCAGCGCCACCACGCCGGCCACGTGCGGTGTCGCCATCGAGGTGCCGCTCAGCTCGGCGTACCCGCCGCCGGGCATCGCCGACAGGATGTCCTCGCCGGGCGCCACCACGTCCGGCTTGGCGAGGTCGGCGCCGGTCGGCCCGCGGCTGGAAAACTGCGTGACCTCCTTGCGCCGGTCGACCGCGCCGACGGTCTCCACGTCCGGGTACGGGGCGGGCGGGTCGTCGACCGAGCCGCAGAACGGGCCGGTGTTGCCGGCCGCGACCGCGAAGAAGACGCCGGCGGCCGCGAACGCCGCGGTCGCCGCGCGCAGCGCGCCCTCGTCACAGCCCTCGATCCGCGGGCAGCCCCACGAGTTTGTGAGGACGTGCGGGGCCCGCTCCGGCCGGCCGTCGGTGAAGGCGTTGCCCCCGAACGGGAACGGCGCCAGCATGAACTGCATGCAGTCGAGATAGCGGGCCGGGTTGCCGAGGTTGCGGTCGAGGTTGACACAGCCGACCCACTGCGCGCCGGGCGCGACCCCGACGGTGCGGCCCACGGCCGAGCCGAGCGTGTGCGTGCCGTGGCCGCCCCGGTCGGTGGGCGTGCGGGTGCCGTTCCACGGGTCGTACCAGGAGTCGTCGCCGCCCCGGAAGTTGCCGGACAGCGCGGGATGCCGACCGTCCACACCGGAGTCCGAGGTGCCCACCACCACGCCCGAGCCGTTGATGCCGAGCTGGGTGGCGGCACGGTCGGCGCCGATCAGCGAGATGTTCCACGGCGGGGCGGAGGGTGCGGGCTCATCGCCGTGCGCCACGCCGGGCTCGGCGGGCAGGGGGCGCAGCCGCTGGCTGAGCAGCACCCGGTCGACGTCGTGGCGCCGGGACAGCCACGCGCGGACGGCCGGCCCGCCGTCCACTTCCATGCCGTTGACGAGGTAGTACGGCGTGTAGTCCAGGTGCCAGCGGTCGAGCGTCTTACGCAGGTCGGCCTGGCTGCTCTGGGCATGCTCGACAAGCCGGCGGTAGACGTCGGCGACGCGCGCCTCGCGGCTCGCGGTGGCCACGCCGGTCAGGTCGGCCTGCGACTTGAGGATGACGAAGAGGCGTTCGCCGTGCAGGCCGGGCTGCCCCGGGCCCAGGTAGATCGCCCCACCGGTGATTGCGAGGAGCACGACCGCCCCCGCACCGACCCACCGTCCGGCGAGCCGGGTGCGTGCCAGCGTTGTGCCGGTTGACGCTCGCTCCGCTCCCGCAGTGCCCGGGGTGCTGGCAAGGTCCGCCCTCGTCGCTGCGCTCCTCGGGCCGGACCTTGCCAGCACGAGGGCGTACCCGATGCCGATGACGAGTGCGACGGCGAGTGAGACGGCGGCGGCGATGGCCGCCCAGACGGGCAGATCCCGCCCGGTGCTGAGCAGCAGCGTGATTTCCTCCGGATCGGCGAACGCCAGCGGGCCCAGCGCGGCGACCGCGACCAGCGGCCCGGCGCCGCGCAGCGCGGCGGCCGCGAAACCCAGCGGCGGCAGCACCAGCATCGCGGCAAGCTGGGCGCCGGCCTGGCCCACGCCGGCGGCGAGCAGCAGGAGCGCGACACCGGCGATCAAGCCGCCGAGCACGACGCCGTAGCGCTCCCAGAAGCCGGCGTTCAGGATCGCGGCGGCGAGCCAGCCGACCGCCGCGGCCGCGAGCACCGCGAGCACCGTCTCCGCCAGCCCGCCGAGTGCGCCGATCCACAGCCAGGGGAGCAGGACGGCGAGCCCGCCGGCGAAGCCGAGAGCGGGCAGCGAGGGGCGGCCGTGCAGGAGAGCGGCGGCACCCGCGGCGGCGAGGGTGAAGAGGGCGAGGTAGAGCTCGTTGCGCGGCTCGGGCACCGCGCGCAGCAGGCCGAGGCCGGCGAGCGCGGCGGCGCCCATCAGCCACACGCGGCCGGCGGTGCGTATCGCGGGGGAGCGGGGTACGAACGCCAGGATGACCGCGGGCGTGCCGGCCAGCACCGCGTTGACGACCGCGACGACCGGCCAGGTCCAGGTCGGCGTGTCCAGCCCGGTCACCAGCAGCACCTGGTCGGCCAGCCAACCCACCGCCTGGCTCAGGACGGTCACCACGACCGCCCACACACCGATCGCCGCGGCGGCGGCCACCACCCACGGGCTGGTGGGCCTTTCTGGCACCGGGGAGGGATACGCCATGAGCGAAACAGTACGGCCGGTTACCGTGGACGGGTGCGAGACCCTGCTGTATCCCGGTACGCCGCCAGCGAGCTCTCACCGGAGCGCCGCGCCGCCGACGTTCACCGGCTGCGGACCGAACGCTTCGATGTGCTGGTCATCGGCGGCGGCGTCACGGGCGCGGGCGCCGCGCTGGACGCCGCGTCCCGCGGGCTCAAGGTCGCGCTGGTCGAGGCCCGTGACCTCGCGTCGGGTACCTCCAGCCGGTCCAGCAAGCTGATCCACGGCGGCCTGCGTTACCTGGAGCAGCTGGAGCTCCACCTCGTGCACGAGGCGCTCACCGAGCGCGGCCTGCTCGCCACCCGCCTCGCCCCGCACCTGGTGCGTCCGGTGCCGATCCTCGTGCCGCTGCCCGGCGGCCACTCGCCGCGGGAGTTTCCGGCCCGTGCCTGGCGCCGGGCGTACTACGGGGCGGGTGTCGCGGCGTACGACGTGTTCGCGGGGCTTTTCGGCGGCGGGCGGGGTATGCCGCTGCACCGCCATCTGACCCGCGACGGTGCCCGCCACGTCTTCCCGAGCCTCCGCCCGGACGTGATGGCCGGCGCGGTCCGCTACTACGACGGGCAGGTCGACGACGCCCGCCTGGTGGTCACGCTCGCGCGTACCGCGGCCAGCCTCGGCGCGGCCGTCGTGACCAGCGCCCGTGCCGTCGGCATGGTGCGGCAGGCGCGGGAGGTGACGGGGGTACGGGTACGTGATCTGGAGTCGGCCACGGGCGAGTTCGAGGTGCGGGCGCGCACCGTGATCGCGGCGACCGGGGTGTGGAGCGACGACATCTCCGCGATGCTCGGCGACGTGGGTGTGCGGCCCGGGCTGCGGGTGCGTGCCTCGAAGGGCGTACACGTGGTGGTGCCCCGCTCGGCGATCACCGGCGACGCGGGGCTGATCCTGCGCACGCCCACCTCGGTGCTCTTCGTGCTGCCGTGGGGCGGCCACTGGATCATCGGCACCACCGACACCGACTGGCAGCTCGACCGCGACCACCCGGCCGCGTCGGCGCGTGACATCGAGTACCTGCTCGACCAGGTCAACGCCGTCCTCGACCGGCCAGTGTCCACATCGGACATCGAGGGCGTGTACGCCGGGCTCCGCCCGCTGCTGTCCGGCGAGGCCGACTCGACGTCCAAGCTCTCCCGCGAGCACGCCGTCGTCGAGCCGATGCTCGGGCTGATGCTGGTGGCCGGCGGCAAGTACACGACCTACCGCGTGATGGCCGCCGACGTGGTCGACCGGGCGGCGCGGCGGCTCGGCGTGCGCGTGCCCTCGCGCACCGCGGACCTGCCCCTGCTCGGCGCGGACGGATACCCGGCGATGTGGCGCGACAGGCTCGACCTGGCCCGGCGGCACGGCGTCCAGGCCGGGGTGCTGGAGCACCTGCTCGAGCGGTACGGCACGCTGGCACCGCAGCTGATCGCGATGATCCACACCGAGCCGGCGCTAGCCGCGCCACTGGCCGGTGCGCCGGAGTACCTCGCGGCCGAGGTGGCGTACGCCGCCCGTGCCGAGGCCGCGCTGCACCTCGACGACGTGCTGACCCGGCGCACGCGGATCTCGTTCGAGACGCCCCACCGTGGCACCGAGTCGGCCCAGCACGCGGCCGAGATCATGGGTGTGGTGCTGGGCTGGGACGCCGACACGCAGGCCCGCGAGGTGGAGCACTACCTGGCCCGCGTCGAGGCGGAGCGGCAGTCGCAGAAGATGCCCGACGACGCCACGGCGGACGCGGCCCGTCTCGGCGCGCCGGACGTTCGCGGCGGGAGCCCACTGGCCTCGTAAGCGGAACCGGGTGGGCGTACCGTCCGTCCCATGAGGATGGCCTATGGGCGTCTATGTGTGCTTGTGGTGCTCGCGCTGGCCGCCTGCACGGCGGATCCGACCGCCAGCCCCGCTCCTTCCCCATCGCCATCGTCCTCGCCGTCGCCGTCCTCCCTCGCGCCGCCGACCACGGCCGGGCCCTCGCCGACGGCCAAGGCGGCTGGTGTGACCGTGGAGCGGACCGGCGGCTTCGTGGGCATCGACCAGAACATCAGCGTCGAGCCGGACGGGCGGTGGACGTACTACCGCAGCCGCGTCGGCGCGGGCGGCGGCACGCCAGTGCGCGGCCGGCTCAACGAAGCCCAACTCGCCGACCTCCAGGCGCTCCTCGCCGACCCCGATCTGGGCCGCGAGGCGAGCGAGCCGGCTGAATGCGCGGACGGCTTCACCTACACGCTGGTAACCGGACCGACCAAGATCCAGTGGGCCGACTGCGGCACCGGCTCCCCACCGACAGCGATGCGCATAGTCGACCTGCTGTCCACCAGCACCGCGTTCTAGAGGGCTTCGGGGTCAGGGTCGCCGCTCGTCGTGGCGTTGCATCGAGGCAGATTTGCCCACGTCCGTGTCAGCTGCGGACCGTATGCTCCCGCGGGCACCGCTCCCGGCCGGCGGCTCGCAGCGCTCGCCGAAATCCCCGGCCGTCCACTGCCAGGTCCGCGGGACAAGCCCCTATCTGCGACACCCTGACGGTGTGTCACCAAGTGGCGCGGCGACCACCGCACCGACCCGCGGGCACCCCGTCCGACAAGGTCCCGCCGGGCTTGCGGCGCGGACCTGGCAGCGCGGGTCGGGGGTCTCGGCGAGCGCCAGCTCGCCGCCGACCCGCGCGTACTCCGGCGGGAGCGGCGGTCCGCAGCTGACGCGGACCCGGGAGACCTGCTCCGAAGGGGGTCCGATTTAGAGGACCTTGCCGGGGTTGAGGAGGCCGTCGGGGTCGAGGGCGGACTTGATGGCCTGCTGCACGCGCACGCCCACCGGGCCGATCTCGCGGGCCAGCCACTCCCGTTTGAGCAGGCCGACGCCGTGTTCGCCGGTGCATGTGCCGCCGAGCGAGAGCGTCAGCTCCACGATGTCGTCGAACGCGTGCTGGCAGCGTGCCACGCTCGCCGGGTCGGCGCGGTCGACCACGATGTTGGGATGCATGTTGCCGTCGCCGGCGTGGCCTACCACGCCGATCGCTACGCCGCGCTGGGCGGCGATCCTTTCGGTGCCGTCGAGCAGGGTGGACAGCGCCGAGCGGGGCACGGCGACGTCGTCGATGATCAGGCCGCCGTTGCCTTGGGGGAACATCTCGGCCGCGTACTTCTCCATCGACGCGTGTGCCAGCCGGCGTGCCTGTAACAGCTGGGCGGCCTCGATCGAGTCGGTGGCCGCGTACACCTCGTCGGCGCCGGCCTCCTCGCACAGCGCGGCGATCCGTTCGAGGTCGGCGGCGGCCCGGCCACCGGTGTCCGAGGCGGCCAGCAGCAGCGCCTTCGCCTCGGTGCGCAGGCCCATCGGCTGGTACGCCTCCAGCGCGATCAAGTGGGTCTGGTCGAGCAGCTCCAGCAGGCTCGGCGAGAGGCCCTGCGCGGCGATGGCGGCGACGGCGGCACCGGCGGCGGCCGTGGACGGGAAGAGGGCCACGAGCGTGAGCGACTCCTCGGCGGCCGGGCGCAGGCCCACGGTGATCTCGGTGATCACGCCGAGCGTGCCCTCCGAGCCGACGAAGAGGCGGGTCAGGTCGTAGCCGGCCACGCCCTTGGCGGTGCGCCGCCCCGTGCGCAGCACCTCGCCGGAGGCGAGCACGACCTCAAGCCCGAGCACGTACTCGCTGGTGACGCCGTACTTGACGCAGCACATGCCGCCCGCGTTGGTGGCCACGTTGCCGCCGATGGTGGACGACTCCCACGAGCCGGGGTCGGGCGGGTAGCGCAGGCCGTGCCGGGCCACCTCCGCCGCGAGGGCGGCATTGACCACGCCGGGCTGGAGCACCGCGATGCGGTTGACCGGGTCGACCTCGAGGATGCGGTCCATGGCAACGGTGGAGAGGACGATTCCGCCCTCCACCGCGTTGGCGGCGCCGGCCAGGCCGGTGCGGGCGCCCTGCGGCACGAGCGGCACGCGATGCTCGGCGGCGATCCGTACGACGGCGGACACCTGCTCGGTCGTGCGCGGGCGTACCACCACGGCCGGCAGGCCCGCCGCGACAAGGTCGGCCTCGTCGCGCGAGTGCCCCATGAGCAGGTCGGGGTCGGTCAGGACGGCCTCGGCGGGGAGGGCGGCACGCAGCGCGTCGAGCAGGTCGGCCATGTCTCGGAGGCTATCCCGCCGGGTTACGGTGGCCCCATGCTCTACGTCGACCCGCCCGCCTGGCCAGCGCGGGGGCGGCTGTGGTCGCACCTGGTCAGCGACGTGTCGTACGAGGAGCTGCACGCGTTCGCGGAGATGCTCGGCGCGCCCCGGCGCGGGTTCGACCGCGATCACTACGACCTGCCGGCCGAGCGGGTGCCGATGGCGGTGTGGCTGGGCGCGCGGCTCGTCACCAGCCGGGAGATCGTCCGCCTCCTGCGTGGCGCCGGCCTGCGCCGCCCGAAGCACCTAAGCCAGCGCGCGTAGCTCGCGCTCAAGGTTGGCCCGCGCCGGTGCCTCCCAGCGCTCGGCCAGCGCGGGGCGGCGGTAGAGCGCCGGCAGGTCGAGCAGGCTGGTGAGCACGGCCGCCCGCCCGGCCCGGAAGAGTTCGTCGGGCACGTGCGCGTACTCCCGGCGCACCGCGGCGGCGTAGGCGTCGTACTCGGCCGGCGGGCGGGCCAGCACCGCCAGGTCCGCGTCGCACAGCAGCTCGCCGTCGCCGTCGCCGGGCGTCACCGCGTGTCCGGCGGTGAGCAGCACCAGCCGCGCCACCTCGGCGGCGACCGGCTCGGGTACGCCCAGCGTGGCAAGCTCGGCGCGGGCGAGCGCGGCGCTCTCCCGCTCGTTGGCGTCGCCCGGTGAGCGCGGGTCGTACACGGCGTCGTGGTACCAGGTCGCCAGGCGTACCGGGTCGCCGCCGCCCTCGGCGTCCACGATGGACAGCATCGCGGCGAGGTGGTCGACGGTGTGGTAGTGCCGCTGCGGCTCCCGCCAGCGGGCGAGCAGGGCCTCGCCGGCCGCGCTCAGGGCCTCGTCACCGGCCGTCGCACCGGCACCACGCGCCGCTGCGACCCAGCGCTCAACAAGCGTCATGTGCCGATCATGCCGGTAGTCTCCCGGCATGAGCGGGAGCCGGGAGGCTACGGACCGCGACCACGACGGCGGACGAGCGCCGAGCGGCGGAGCGGGGTAAGCATGGCGCTGGCGACCGATGGGCTGGCCCGGCGCACCGGCGCCCACCTGCGTGACCGCGTCCGGCGCGTGCGGATGAACGTGCTGCTCGCCCTCCAGACCGGGATCGCCGCCGGCCTGGCATGGCTGATCGCGCACGAGCTGATCGGCCACCGCGCGCCGTTCTTCGCGCCGATCGCGGCCGTGGTCACGCTGGCCGTGTCGGTGGGCCAGCGGCTGCGGCGCGCGTTCGAGCTGGTCTTCGGCGTGGCCATCGGCATCGCGGTCGGTGACGTGCTGATCTACCTCATCGGCAGCGGGCCGTGGCAGATCGGGCTCGTGGTCACGCTCGCGATCGTGACGGCGATCTTCGCCGGCGGCGGGTCCGCGCTGATCACCCAGGCCGCCTCGTCCGCCGTGCTGGTCGCCACGCTCACCCCGCCGACGACCGGGATCTCCTACGACCGCTTCGTCGACGCCCTCGTCGGCGGCCTCGTGGGGCTCGGCGTGATGGCGCTGCTGCTCCCGCTCAACCCGTTGACGGTGGTGGGTCGCGCGGCCGGGCCGGCCCTGGACGTACTCGCGGACGGCCTGACGGAGACCGCCGACGCGCTGGCGGCGCGCGACGGTGACCAGGTGGAGGCGGCGCTGGCGCGGCTGCGGGCGGCGGAGGGCGACCTCCGCGCGCTCCAGGAGGCGATCGAGGCGGCGAGCGAGACCGCGGCGCTGGCACCGGTGCGATGGCGGACCCGGGGTGCGCTCAACCAGTACATCGACGCGGCCGAGCACGTCGCGCGGGCGCTGCGCAACAGCCGGGTGTTGCTACGGCGGGCGCTGGTGCTCGTGCGTGACGGCGAGGAGCTACCGCCGGCGCTGGTCGAGGCCGTGCGGGCGCTCGGCGAGGCGGTGACCTGGCTGCGCCGGGAGCTGGCCGACGCGGTCGAGCCGGTGGCCGCCCGCGAGCGGGCGCTGCGGGCGGCGAGCGAGGCCGGCGTCGCGTACGCGGAGGGGGTCGGCTTCTCCGGGAGCGTCATCGTCGCCCAGGTCCGCTCCACGGCCGTCGACCTGGTGCGGGCGACCGGCCTGGAGGCTAAGGAGGCCAACCGCCTGGTCCGGCGGGCGGTCGGCCGGCACGTCCCGGCGGACCCCCGCTGACGCTCGGGGGCGAAAGCTAGGCTGGGCGGCATGAGTGACGTCGCGGCGGCGCCGCCGTCCCGGCGGTCGGCGGTCCGGCGCGGCCTCCAGGTCGGTGCGGTCATCCTTTTTATCGCGGTCTGCGCGATCGTGATGCTGGGCTTCCTGGGCTACAACATCGGCGTCACCGCGCTGATCGTCGGCCTCGTGGCGGCCGTGCTGCCGGTGCCCGCGCTGGTCGCCTGCTTCCTGTGGCTCGACCGGTACGAGCCGGAGCCGGCCAAGTACCTCGTCTTCTGCTTCGCCTGGGGCGCGTTTCCCTCGACGCTGGCCGCCCTGACCGTCAATTCCAGCGCCGCTGCGCTCTTCGAGCGGTGGGGCATCCCGGACGCGCTGGTGGCGGTGCTGGTCGCCCCGTTCATCGAGGAGACCGGCAAGGCGCTCGGGCCCTTCCTGCTGCTGTGGCGGCGCCGGCGCGAGTGGTCCGGCATCACCGACGGCATCGTCTACTGTGGCCTGTCGGCGCTCGGCTTCGCCATGGTGGAAAACATCCTCTACCTCGGCGGCCACGGCTACGCGTCGGGCGCCGACCAGTACGGCCCGGCGACCGGCGCGCAGATGGTGTTCGCCCTGTTCATCGGGCGCATCCTGCTCTTCGGCTTCGCCCACCCGCTCTTCACCTCGATGACCGGCGTGGGGCTGGGCATCGCCGCCCGCACCGGCGAGCGGCACATCCGGTGGATCGCCCCGCTCGCCGGCCTGCTGCTCGCGATGATCCTGCACGGCTCGTGGAACCTGATCCCCACGCTCGCCCAGGCCACCGGCGAAAACCTCATCCTGCTGTACGGGTTCATCGGCGTGATGGTGCCGGTGTTCTTCGGCATGGTCGGCTTCGCGGTGTGGCTGCGCAGCTGGGAAGGGCGGCTCACCGAGCGCACCCTCCCGGAGTACGTGCGGGCCGGCTGGCTTTCCCCGCCCGAGGTCGCCGCGCTCGGCAGCCTGGGGCGGCGGCACTCCGCCCGGCGGTGGGCGCGGCGGGTGGCCGGCGAGGCCGGGCTGAAGGCGATGCGGGGATACCAGTTCGCCGCGACCCGGCTGGCGTTGCTGCGCGACGGGATGCGCCGGGGGCTCTACCGTGCACCTGACGAAGTGGAGCGGGCGCTCGCGGAGGAGCGGCAGCTGCTGGAGGCGATCACCGGCTACCGCCAGGCGTTCGCGGGGCGCGACCCGCAGGCGCCGGTGGCCCGCTGGGATGGCGCCCGCTACGCGGTGACGTTTCCGGACGGGGTGGCCCGCACACTCGAGCCGCCGGACGAGCCGGTGGTGCCGATCCCTGTCGTGCTGGCTCCGCCACCGCCGCCGCCACCGGCCCCCTACTACGGGTACTACCGGCCTTACAGGTAGAGGCCGGTCGCGTCGGGCTCGACCCGCTGGGCGGCCACGGCGTGCACGTCGCGCTCGCGCAACAGCACGTACTCCCGGCCGTGCAGCTCGACCTCGGAGCGGTCGTCGGGGTCGAAGAGCACCCGGTCGCCGGCCACTATCGAGCGCACGTGCGGCCCGACGCCGACGGCGGTGGCCCACGACAGCCGGCGTCCCATGACGGCGGTCGCCGGTATCACGATGCCAGCTGTCGACCGGCGCTCGCCCTCGTTGCCCTCTTGGCGAACGAGAACACGGTCATGCAGCAGCCGGATCGGCAAGCCCGGATCGAGGTCGGGATCGGCGGTCACGTACGGAACGCTACAGCCTCCCGATGTGGGGGAGAACTCAGGGACGAATGGACCGGGCTGAGAGGTTCGTGCCCGATACGGTAGGGAACGTTGTGGCAGCGGAGGGGGTGTTTCGTGAGTCGGGTCGAGCGGGTGCGGGCTAATCTGCGCCGGGCGTACGAGGCGGGTCGCGAGACCGTGCGCGCGCGCCGCGAGGAGGCACGCCGCGCCGCCGAGGCGGGTAACGGCAACGGTGCGTTCCGTGAGGAGGAGCCGCCCGTCACGACCCCTCCGGATGTGCACTCGACGACGGCGAGCCGCGACGACGGCGAGGTGCCCCGCTCCCTGCGCATCGCGGCGGCGTGGTCGTGGCGCCTGATCGTCCTGGGCATCATCGTGTGGGCGCTGGTCCAGGTGATCAGCCGGGTCCACATCGTGATCATCCCGCTGGTGATCGCGCTCCTGCTCTCCGCGCTGCTGTCACCGGCCGTCCGCTGGCTGCTGCGCCTCGGCTTCCCCCGCTCGCTCGCCACCGCGGTCGTGCTCATCGGCGGCCTCGCCGCGGTCGCCGGCACGCTGACGCTGGTCATCACCGAGTTCATCGACGGCCTGCCCCAGCTCAGCGACAGCGCGACGCAGGGCATCCGGCAGATCCAGGACTGGCTTCAGACCGGGCCGCTGCACCTGTCCGACAAGCAGATCGACAGCTACGTCGACACCGCGGAAAAGTGGCTCGACGACAACACCGAGTCGCTCACCAGCGCCGGCGTCTCCACCGCGACCACGCTCTTCGAGGTGCTCACCGGGATGTTCCTGGTGCTCTTCTCGACGTTCTTCTTCCTCCGCGACGGTGGGCGCATCTGGCGCTTCATAGTGCGGATGCTGCCGCTGCGGGCCCGGTGGCAGGTCGACGACGCGGGCCGGGCCGGCTGGCTGACGCTGGTGGCATACGTGCGGGCGACGGTCCTGGTGGCGTTCATCGACGCGGTGGGCGTGGGCGTGGCCGTGTGGATCCTCGGCGTGCCGTTCCCGCTGCCGCTGGCCGCGCTCGTCTTCCTCGGCGCGTTCATCCCGATCGTCGGTGCCACCCTCTCCGGCGCGGTCGCGGTGCTCATCGCGCTCGTCGACCGCGGCTGGGTAAGCGCGCTGATCCTGCTCGGCGCGGTGATCGCGGTGCAGCAGCTCGAAGGCCACGTGCTCCAGCCGCTCATCATGGGCCGCGCGGTGGCGATCCACCCGCTCGCCGTAATCGTGGCGATCGCCGCCGGCGTGGTGCTGGCCGGCATCGTGGGCGCGCTGGTGGCGGTGCCGCTGGTCGCCGTCCTCAACACGGCCATCCGTCGCCTGAGCAACCCGCGCCGTCCGGAGGTGCCCCCCGAGGCGGTCGTGGTGAAGGCGACGCCGCCCTAGGGCGCTAGCTTTCGCGGAGGCGTTTGAGGGCGCCGAGGGCGACCTCGCGCTTCGTCGTATACCAGAACGGGGGCAGCGACTTGCGCAGGAAGGGACCGTAGCCGCGGGCCGTCTCCAGCCGCGAGTCGAGCACCGCCACCACGCCCTTGTCGCCGTTTGAGCGGATCAGCCGGCCCACGCCCTGCGCCAGCCGGATCGCCGCGATCGGCACGCTCACCGACGCGAAGCCGGATCCGCCCTTCGCGTCGACCGCCGCCGCGCGCGCCGCGGCCAGCGGCTCGTCGGGGCGTGGAAACGGCAGCCGGTCGATGACCACGAGCTGGCAGGAGTCACCCGGCACGTCGACGCCCTGCCACAGCGACATCACGCCGAACAGGCAGCTGGCCCGCTCCTCGCGGAAGCGGCGGACGAGCAGCGGCAGCGCCTCCTCGCCCTGGAGCAGCACGGGCAGGTCGGTCTTGGCCCGTAGCAGCTCCGCCGCCTGCTGGGCGGCCCGGCGGGAGGAGAAGAGCCCGAGTGTGCGGCCGCCGAGCGCGCCGACCAGCGCGAGCAGCTCCTCACCGGCGGCGTCGGGCAGGCCGGAGGCGGCGGGCCGGGGCAGGTGTGAAGCCACGTAGAGGATGCCCTGCCGCGGGTAGTCGAACGGCGATCCGACGTCGAGCGAGTGCCAGTCGCCGTCGTCGCCATCTTTGCCGTCGGGCGCCGCCAGCCCCAGCGCCCTCGCCACGGTCTCGAACTGGCCGCCGAGCGTGAGCGTGGCCGAGGTCGCGACGACCGTGCGTTCGTCGTACAGGTGGGTGGCGAGCGTGCCCGCCACGGAAAGTGGCGCGACCACCAGCGCGCGGCGGCTGCCGACGTCTGGCTTTTCCACCCAGGCCACGTCGTGGGCCGCCTCCTCCAGCAGGCGCTGCGCGGTCTTGGAGAGCTCGTCGAGCACCGCCTTGGCCTGCTGCTTGCGGACCGGGTCGGGGTCGTCGGACTTGATGTCGCCGATCGCTTCGAGCCCGGTGCGGGTCGCCGCGTCGAGGAGCGTGCACGCACCGCTCAGCGCCGGCGGCAGCCCGGTCGTGATGCGCCCGGCCGGCGCCTCGGCGAGCCCGACCGTGAGCGCGTCGCCCGCCTCGGCAAGCGCCTCGTATGCCTCCGGAGAGATGAACGTGCGGGCGCGTCGCGCCGCCCGGTCGACCATGTCGGGCGTCAGCTCGGCCTGCGCCGCGGACGAGACGCGATCGGCCAGCTCGTGCGCCTCGTCGACGACGAGCAGCTTGTGTGGCGGCACGATGTGGCGCCCGGCCAGCATGTCGACGGCGAGCAGGCTGTGGTTGGTCACCACGATGTCGGCCTCGCGGGCCCGCGCGCGGGAGGCCTCGGCGAAGCAGTCCCCGCCATACGGACAGCGGTTGGCGCCGACGCACTCCCGCGCCGGCATCGACACCTGCCGCCACGCGGTGTCGTCGACGCCCGGGTCGAGCTCGTCGCGGTCGCCGGTGGTCGTCTTCATCGCCCACTCGCGCAGCCGCTGGATCTGCTTGCCCAGCCGGCCCGCCTCACCCAGCCACTTGGTCGCGCCCGGGGCAGGCGCGTCGAAGAGGCCGTCGTCGGGCTCCTCCTCCGCGGAGTTGTCGAGCCGGGCCAGGCACAGGTAGTGGTGCCGCCCCTTCAACACCGCGAACGTCGGCCGCCGGCGCAGCACCGGCTCGACCGCGTCGGCCAGGCGCGGCAGGTCGTGGTCGACGAGCTGGGACTGGAGGGCGAGCGTGGCCGTGGAGACCACGACGGGCCCGTCGACGAGCAGGGAGGGCGTGAGGTAGGCCAGCGACTTGCCGGTGCCGGTGCCCGCCTGGACGAGCAGGTGCTCGCCGGTCTCGATCGAACGCTCGATGGCCAGCGCCATCTCCTGCTGGCCAGGCCGCGATGTACCACCCGGGACCGCGCCGACCGCCGCGGCCAACAAGTCCGTCGCCGTCGGCTCCTGCCCGCCGGAGCGGGGCTTTGGGGCCGTGGAGGGTGACGGTGGTGCGTTGGTCGCGGTGGTCACCGTGCGACCGTACCCGCCCCCACCGACGCATCCGCGCTTATCCACAAGCGGCGCGCGTTATCCACAGGCCCTTGCCCTGAACGCGACGGCGGGCATCACCCGGAGTGGCGCGGCGATCAGGTGTGGAAGCCGAGACGTCGCAGCATTTGTTCCGGGTCGGCGGCAAAGGACATTAGTTCGCCCAGCTCCCGCGGTAAGAGGTCACCGATTCCGGCCCATGCACGCTCGTGTGCATCCTGCAAAAGATGGCACACCTGGCGTGCGACTTCGTCACTGCCGGCCGCGGTGATCCAGCGATCGGCAAATTCGATCTCGGTCACCTGGCCCGCCTGCGTGGTAATGGTCAATTCGCCGCCTGGGCTGGTCAGGCGTGATTTCTCGGTGAAATGGTGTTCGAGTTGGTGGCGCGCTTCATCGAGCTGGCGCTCGGCATCGTCGAGCAACGGCAGCAGGTCGCGAATCAGGTCCGGGCCGGACACGCCGGCTAGCGACCCGCCGGCCGCCGGTGTGCGGTCGAGCAGTGCCGCGGTCGCAGGCGCGCTGCCCGCCCCCACGGCTTCCACGCGCCGGGCCTGCGCTTCTCCCACCGCGGACAGGATGGCGCGGGCGAGACCGGCCGGATCTGTTTCCTGCCGCCAATCGCGCGACACCACCACGTCTGTGGCACGCCCATGACTGTCCACAATCACACGCACCAAACTGTTTCGATCTTCTCCGGTGTAGCGAAATCGCGGATCGTGCTTTGCGGACAGCCGTGTGGTAAGGGCATCGGCTCGCGCGCGTAGTGCGTCGAGATCGGCGAGGAGTCGGGCACTGTCGTACTCGGACATATCATGGCCTCATCGTCTTTTCGAAGCGCCGCCGGCGAATACTGTACGACAACGGATTGCGAAAAACGAAGTTTCTCGATGGGTGGCCGAGCGGCCGGACAGAGGACGTGCCCATCCACCGATCGGGGCATCGGTTAGGGTTCGGGCATGTCGAGCGACATGGTCCGGGTCGTCTACCGCAAGTACGACGGCACAGCCCACCGTGACTATCCCGCGCGCCGGCTGGCCGAAGACGACCTGGGCACCTGGCTCGGCGTGAGCGCGGGCACCCGCTCCGTCTACCACGGGCGCCCCTCGGTGGAGCAGATCCCGTTCGTGGTGCTGGTGCCGCACGACGCGTGGTGGACCGGCATGTTCAACCCGCCGCCGCGTACCAGCGAGGTGTATTGCGACATCGCCACTCCCGCCGAGTGGGACGGCGACACGGTCCGCATCATCGACCTGGATCTCGACGTCGTGCGGCGGCGCGCGACCGGCGCGGTGGAGCTGCGCGACGAAGACGAGTTCGCCGAGCACCGCGAGCGGTTCGGCTATCCCGCCGACGTGGCCGACAACGCCCAGGGCGCCGCACGGTGGCTCCTCGGCGCGCTCGGCGACGGCACCGAGCCGTTCGCGTCCGCGTATCGAAAGTGGCTGGCCCTGGTCGCCTAGAAGATCCCCGGACCTGTCATCCTGACGCAGCGTCACCGGCGGTTACTCGCGGCGACGAGACCCCTGTTGCCTTCCCGGATCGCCGGTCCGGGAACAGGCATCCTCCGAAAGGTCCGCGCCGGCCGCGGCCCGGGACAGATCTGCCCTTTAGAGGCCCGGCGGTGGCCAGGCCGTGCCCTCGGCGGGCAGCGGCTGCACGGCGGCGGTCTTCTCCGGGCTGATCTGGTTGAAGACGCCGGTGATCCGGCCGTCTGCCACCGCGAACGCCATGACGCCGCGAAACGGGCGCCCGTCTTTGTAGATGCCTTCGACTTGGATGCCGAACCCGCCGTTGACCGCGACCGGAGCCGCCCGGACCTCCAGCATGAACTTGCCGGCCTGCTTGAAGAGGCCGAGCAGGAAGCGGGCCACCTCGGCGGCGCCGGAGAGTGGGCGCCCGGCTGCGGGGAAGGCGCCGCCACCGTCGCCGATCATCACGGCGTCGGGTGCCAGCACCGCCAGCAGCGCGTCGACGTCGCCGGACTCCACGGCGGTGAAGAACGCGGCGACGAGGCGGCGCTGCTCAGCCAGGTCGGCCGTGTGTTTGGGTGGGCCGTCGGCGACCGCCCGGCGGGCCCGTGAGGCCAGCTGCCGGGCGGCCTCCACGGTCGTGCCCAAGGCGTTCGCGATCTCGTCGAACGGCACCGCGAACACGTCGTGCAGCACGAAAGCGATCCGCTGCTCGGGCGTGAGGCGTTCGAGCACCACGAGAAGCGCGATGCTCACTTCGTCGGAGCGGGCCGCCAGCTCCGCGGGGTCCGGGCCGCCGTCGGGCAGGCGGCTCACGAGCGGCTCCGGGAGCCATTGACCTGGGTACGCCTCGCGGCGTACCCGCGCGGAGCGCAGCACGTCGAGGCAGATGCGGCCGACCGTGGTCGTGAGCCAGCCGCGCAGGTCACGGATCTGGGCGCGGGCGGCCGGGTCGGCGAGCGCGTCAGCGTACCGCAGCCAGGTCTCCTGCACGGCGTCTTCGGCTTCGGCTCGGCTGCCGAGCATCCGGTAGGCCACCGCCGTCAGGTGGCTCCGCTCTGCCTCGAACTCCGTGGCGAGATCCCGCACCCGTCCAGTGTTACCCACCTTAGGGTCTATCTGGTGGATCTTGTGGGGCTGCGGCGGCGGGCCCAGGCGACGGCCAGCGGCATCCCTGGACCGCCGCCTGGACCTCGCCTCGCACCCACAAGATCCACCAGATAGACCCTAAAGCGGCGCAGACGCCCTGGGTAAGCGATGATCGGTGGATGACGTCTGTACCTGAGCTGCTGCGCGTCGGTCCGGCTGTTGATCTCAAGGACATCGACCCGAGCTCCACACCCGGTCTGCCCGGCCGTAGGGTGACCGGCAAGGACCCGAAGGGTTGGGCTCGCGAGCAGCTCGGGTCTCTGGGCGTCGAGCTCGCGCGCCAGCAGGAGATGCTGTTCGCGGCCGCGAAGGCCGCCGGCGACCGCCGCCGGCTGCTGCTGGTGCTCCAGGCGATGGACTGTGGCGGCAAGGACGGCACCATCAAGAAGGTCGCCGGCGCGATGAACCCGCTCGGCCTGCACATCGTCGGCTTCGGGCCGCCGACCGAGGAAGAGCTCAAGCACGACTTCCTGTGGCGGATCCGGCGCGCCCTGCCGCCCGCCGGGCTGGTGGGTGTCTTCAACCGTTCGCACTACGAAGACGTGCTCGTCGCGCGGGTCGCCTCGCTCGTGCCGGAGCGGGTGTGGCGGTCGCGGTACTGGCAGATCAACGGCTTCGAGCGCGAGCTGGCCAACGAGGGATTCACGCTCGTCAAGGTCATGCTCCACATCTCATACAGCGAGCAGCGCGAACGCCTTCTGGAACGGTTGACCGACCCGACCAAGCACTGGAAGTACAATCCGGCCGATGTAGACGCCAGGTCCCGGTGGACGGACTATCAGGCGGCCTACAACGATGCGCTTAGCCGCTGCTCGACAGACCATGCCCCGTGGTACGTCGTGCCGGCCGACCGCAAGTGGTACCGCGACTGGGCAGTCGCGAACATCGTGCTGGAGGCGTTGAAGGATATGCGTTTGTCGTACCCCGAAGCTGACTTCGACCTCGACGCGGAGCGTCGGCGGCTGGAAGCGGACCGCGCGCCGGCGATGGCCTCGTGAGGTTCTCCTTCCGGCCCACGGAGGGCGCCTTCTACGAGCTTTTCACCAAGGCTGCGCAGAATCTGGTCCGCGGCACCGAGTTGCTCAACGAGCTCGCGCTCCCCGGCGTCGACGTGCAGTCGGTCAGCGAGCGGCTCACCGAGGTCGAGCACGACAGCGACCAGATCACGCACGAGCTGTACCAGAAAATCAACTCCTCGTTCATCACGCCGTTCGACCGCGAAGACATCTACCGGCTCGGCTCGCAGCTCGACGACGTGATGGACCACCTGGAGGCGGTCGGAAGCCTGCTCTACCTCTACGGGCTCACCAAACTCCCCTCGCTGCCCCGCGAGATGCACGAGCTGATCGCGGTGCTCGACGAGCAGGCCAAACTGACCGCCGACGCGATGCCCCGGCTGAAGACGATGAAGGCCCTGGAGGACTACTGGATCGAATGCAACCGGCTGGAAAACAACGGCGACCGCGCGTACCGGATGCTGCTGGTGCGGCTCTTCTCAGGTGAGTACGACGCGTTGACCGTGCTGAAGATGAAGGAGGTCGCCGACGAGCTGGAGGCGGCCTGCGACGCGTTCGAGCACGTGGCCAACACGGTCGAGACCATCGCGGTCAAGGAGTCTTAGCCGTTGAGCGGGGAGCTCGTCGCTGTCCTCGCGGTGATCGTCATCGCGCTGGCGTTCGACTACACGAACGGTTTTCACGACGCGGCCAACGCGATCGCGACGAGCGTCTCCACGCGCGCCCTCACGCCGCGGGTGGCCCTGCTGATGGCCGCGGTCGGCAACTTCGTGGGCGCACACTTCGGCGCCGGCGTGGCCAAGACGGTCGGTGCCGGCCTCGTCGCGCTGCCGACCGGCCGGGACAGCCTCGGCATCGTCTTCGCCGGCGTGCTCGGCGCGATCGTGTGGAACCTGATCACCTGGTACTTCGGCCTGCCCTCCTCGTCGTCACACGCGCTGATCGGCGGGCTGGTGGGCGCCACGCTCGCCGCCTCCGGCACCGTGCTGTGGCGCGGGATCGTCGAAGACGTGATCCTGCCGATGATCCTGTCGCCCCTCGTCGGCTTCGTGCTGGGCTTCCTGGTCATGCTCGCCATCCTGTGGATCTTCCGGCACGGGCATCCGGCCAAGCTCAACCGTGGATTCCGTATCGCACAGACCGTCTCCGCGGCCTTCATGTCCGTCGGCCACGGCATGCAGGATGCCGCGAAGACCATCGGCATCGTGGTGCTCGCGCTCTACGTCGGCAGATACCAGGGGAGCCCCGAGCATATCCCGGAGTGGACATTCTGGGCCTCGGCGACCGTGCTGGCGCTCGGCACGTACGCGGGCGGCTGGCGGATCATCCGCACGCTCGGCCGCAAGATCGTCGACCTCCGCCCGCCGGAGGGCTTCGCGGCGGAGACGGTGGCCAGCTCCGTGCTGTACTTCAACGCGCTCGTGCTGCACGCACCCATCTCCACCACCCACACGATCACCTCGGCGATCATGGGCGTGGGTGCGACCAAACGCCTCTCCGCGGTGCGGTGGGAGGTGGCGGGCACGATCGTGGGCGGCTGGGTGCTGACCTTCCCCGCCGCCGGCCTGATCGCGAGCCTCGCGTATCTGGTGGTCCGCCCCCTCTTCTGAGCGGCCTGGTGCGGTTGGCCCACAAACGTTGGCCGGCTTTCGCCGGACCGGCGAAGGTGGTGGCCTACCGCACCAGAGCTTTCGGAGTCAGGGTCGCCGCCGCCCTAGGGTCACTTTCCCAGGGCAGATTTCCCCCGTCCGCGTCAGCGGCGGACCGTATGCTCCCGCGGGCACCGCTCCCGGCCGGCGGCTCGCAGACCGAGCCGAGATCCCCGGCCGTCCACTGCCAGGTCCGCGAGCCAAGCCCCGAAGGATCTCGCGGCCCACCCCCGGCCGCACCTCGCGGCCGTTACTGTCGGCGACGAAGCTCCGCTGTCCGCCCTCGCGCCGATCCGGCAACAGACATCGTGGGCAAATCGTCACCCCGCAAGGGGTGACGCGACCAACCGCGAAGGGTGAGGCCGCGGGAGCAGCGGTCTGGACCACGACGGACGTCGCGGTAGCTCAAATCTCCGTCCTCACAGGAATTCAGGGCTAGCCACCCCGACAAAAGGTCCTTAGTACGAGACGCCGATCTGCTCGCGGATCTTGTCGAGCAGCTCCATGACCTGGATCGTCGCCGCGTGCGGCACGAGCGGGCTCTCGGTCAGCCCTTCGCGGAGGCAGCGCTGCACCTCCGCGGCCTCGTACCGGTAGCCGAGGCCCTCGCGCGGCACCTCCACGACCTCCGGCTCCGCGCCGTCCCGGTGCAGCGTGAACCGGTCCGGCCGGAAGAACGGCGGGTCGAGGACGATCCGCCCCGTGGTGCCGCTGACCGTGGCACCGAGCGCGGTCTGGCCGAGCATGCCGCTGGTGAGCGCGGCCAGGGCTCCCGAGTCGTACCCGAAGATGATCCCGGTGTTTTCGTCTGTGCCCTCGGGACCGATCTTGGCCCAGGCGCGCACGTGCTCGGGCATGCCGAGGATCAGGTGGGCGAAGCTGACCGGGTAGACGCCGAGGTCGAGCAGCGCGCCGCCGCCCAGCTCCGGCGCCCGCATCCGGTGGGTCGGCTCGAACGGGCCGGCCACGCCGAAGTCCGCGTGCACGCTGATCACCTCACCGATCGCGCCGTCGCGGATCAGCTCGACCATCCGCAGCACGCTCGGGTTGCACCGCATCCACATGGCCTCCATCAGGAAGAGGCCGCGGTCGCGGGCCAGGTCGATCAGCTCGACCGTGGTGGTCAGATCCAGCGTGAACGGCTTTTCGCACAGCACCGCCTTCCCGGCCTCCAGCAGGATGCGGGTGGCGGCGTAGTGGGCGGAGTGCGGCGTGGCCACGTAGACGACCTCCACATCGGGGTCGTCGGCCAGTTCGCGCCACGACCCGTACGCCCGCGGGATGTCGTGCTTGCCGGCGAACGCCTGCGCCGACTCGGGCGACCGAGACCCGACGGCCACGATCTCCGCGTCCGGCATGAGCTTCAGGTCGTGTACGAAGGCGGTGGCGATGCCACCGGTGGCCAGGATCCCCCAACGCGTGCGCTCACTCATGACTCGCGATCGTACGGGCATACTGGGGCCGATGACTGACGTGGACGGGTGGCGGCTGCCGGAGGCGTTGGTCGCGCAGGTGCGGCGGTTCGAGGCCGGCGAGAGCGGGCCGGCGCCGCCGCCGCGGCTCGCCGCCACGGTCGTGCTGTTGCGGCCCGCCGGCGGTGGCTTCGAGGCGTACGTGCTGCGGCGGGCGGCCTCGATGGCGTTCGCCTCGGGGATGTACGCCTTTCCGGGTGGCGGGGTCGACCCGGCCGACGCCGGTGCCGATATCGGCTGGGCCGGGCCGCCGCCGGAGCAGTGGGCTTACCGTCTCGGGCGCCCCGCGGGTGAGGCGCAGGCGGTGGTGTGCGCGGCCGTGCGCGAGGTCTTCGAGGAGTCCGGCGTGCTGCTCGCCGAAGGGGCGGGCGGTGACGATCTGGAGGCCGACCGCCAGGCGCTCGTCCGCCGGGACGCCAGCCTGGGCGAGCTGCTGGCCCGGCGTGGGCTCGTGCTCCGCTCGGACCTGCTGGGCGCGTGGGCGCGCTGGGTCACGCCGGAGTTCGAGCCCCGGCGCTTCGACACCTACTTCTTCGTCGCCGCGCTGCCCGAGGGGCAGCTGGCCCGCGACGTCTCGGGCGAGGCCGACCTCACGATGTGGGTACGGCCGGCGGACGCGGTCGCGCGCTACGAGGCCGGCCAGATCGCCATGCTGCCGCCTACCGTCGTGATGCTGCGTGAGCTCGCCGGGTACCCGGACAGCGCGGCGGTGCTGGCGGCGGCGGCCGCGCGGGACGCGGCGACGGCCGTGACACCGCGCGCGGAGATCGCCGCCGACGGCACCGTGCGGCTGCGGATCACGTAAAAGCAAGCGGCCGGGCGACCCGCGGGCCGCCCGGCCGTAAGCCGGTGGAGCGGGTCAGCCGAAGCGGCCGGTGATGTAGTCCTCGGTGCGCTTGTCGCTGGGGTTGGTGAAGAGCTTGCCGGTCTCGCTGAACTCGACCAGCCGCCCGTGCCGCACCTGCTTGTCGTCAACCTCGGCGGTGAAGAACGCTGTGTAGTGGCTGACGCGGGCGGCCTGCTGCATGTTGTGCGTGACGATGACGATCGTGTACGACTTCGTCAGCTCGTGCATCAGGTCTTCGATCTTGCCGGTGGCGATCGGGTCGAGCGCGGAGCAGGGCTCGTCCATCAGGATCACGTCCGGGCGGACGGCGATCGTGCGGGCGATGCACAGCCGCTGCTGCTGACCGCCGGAGAGGGAGAGGCCGCTCTGCTTGAGCTTGTCTTTCACCTCGTCCCACAGGGCGGCGCCGGTGAGCGCCTCCTCGACCTGGTCGCTGAGGTTGCCCTTGATGCCGTTGATCCGCAGCCCGTACGCCACGTTGTCGAAGATGGACTTCGGGAACGGGTTGGGCTTTTGGAACACCATGCCGATGCGGCGGCGCACCTGGATCGGGTCGACATCCTTGGCGTAGAGGTCCTGGCCGTGGTAGGTGACCTTGCCGGCCACGCGGGCGCCGGGGATCAGGTCGTTCATCCGGTTGAGCGAGCGCAGGATGGTCGACTTGCCACAGCCGGACGGGCCGATCATGGCGGTGATCTGGTTTTGGCGAATCGGCAACGTGGTGCCGCGGACGGCCTCGTAGTTGCCGTAGAAGACGCTGACGTCACGCAGGTCCATGACGGGAGCGCCGGCTGCCTGCGGCGTGTCGACACCGACGGCACCCCAACCGCTGCTGGGCGCGCCGATGCTGACAGAGGGGCGGTCGCTGGCGGTCACTGTCTCCACCTTGGGGTCGGGCCTGGTCATGTTCAGCGCTCCTTAATAGCGAAGCGGTTTGCAATGATGCGGGCAATGATCGTGAAGAGCAGCACGATCACGATCAGGGTCAGCGCGGCGCCCCATGCCCGGTCCTGAGGAGGCACGAACGGCTCGCTGGCGTTGCGGAAGATCTGGGCGGTCAGTGCCGTGTTCTCGCCGCTGAAGGGGTTCCAGTTCGTTTCGTTGACGGCGCCGACGACGAAGAGGATCGGCGCAGTCTCGCCCGCGGCGCGAGCGATCGCCAGCAGCGCGCCGCTGGTGATGCCCGAGATCGCGGCCGGCAGCACGACCGTGAGGGTCGTGCGCCACTTCCGGGCGCCCAGCGCCAGGCTGGCCTGGCGCAGCTCGTCGGGCACCAGCCGGAGCATCTCCTCGGTGCTGCGGATGACCACCGGGAGCATGAGGCAGGCCAGCGCGAGCGCGCCCGCGAAGGCGGTCCGCTCGTCGAAGGTCAGCACCCAGATCGTGTAGATGAACAGACCCATCACGATCGAGGGCACACCGGTCATGATGTCGGCCAGCATCCGGATGATCCGGGCGAGCGGCCGCTGTTTGCCGTACTCGTTGAGGTAGATCGCGCCCAGGACGCCGAGCGGGATCGCCATCAGGGCCGCGATGCCCGTGGTGAGCAGCGTGCCGACGATCGCCGGCCACATACCCCCGCCGGCGCGCCTCGTCGAGAGCGAGATGTCCTCGGAAAGGAACTCCCAGCTCATCACGCCGCCGCCCTTGGCGATCACCGAGTAGATCACCAGGCCGAGCGGGACGACCGCGACGATCAGGGCGAGCACGATGGCCCCCGTGGCGATCTGGTTGGTGATCCGGCGCCGGGCGGAGAGGGAACGGCGGGTCAGGTCGGGCGCGCCGGCACCTGGCCGACTGACACGCTCAGCCGTGGTCGTCATCACGCCGCTCCCTTCATCCGGATCTCGGCACGGCGGACGATGGCCTGCGCCACGGTGTTGATGATCACCGTCATCACGAACAGTACGACGCCGAGGCCGATCAGGGCGGCGGTGAAGTCGCCCGTCGATTCGCCGATCTGGTCGACGATCACCGCCGGCAACGCGTTGCCGCTGGCGAAAACGTTCGCGGTGATCTGGGTCGAGCTACCGATGATCAGGGCGACCGCGATGGTCTCGCCCATGGCCCGGCCGAGGCCGAGGATGACGGCGCCGACCAGGCCGCCGAAGCTGTGCGGGAAGACCGCGCCGCGGATCATCTCCCAGCGGGTGGCGCCGAGGGCGAGCGCCGCGTCCTTGTCGGCCCGCGGCACGGTGCTGAACACCTCGCGGGAGATCGACGTGATGATCGGCGTGATCATGATGGCCAGGATGAGCCCGGCGGTCATGAAGCTCCGGCCGCTGCCGACCGGCTCGCCGAAGAGCGGGATCCAGCCCAGCACGTCGTGGAACCACTGGTAGATCGGCACGAGCTTGGGGGCGACGACGAGGACACCCCACAGGCCGAAGACCACCGACGGCACGGCCGCGAGCAGGTCGATCACTGTGACCGCAGGGCCGCGCAGCCGGCGCGGGGCCAACTCGGTGAGGAAGAGTGCGATGCCGAGGGAGACCGGCACCGCGAAGATCAGCGCGATGAGGGAGACGACCGCCGTGCCGAAGATGAACGCGAGCGCGCCGAAGACCCCGGCCGGCGGGTCCCAGGTCTTGCTGGTGATGAAGTCGAGGCCCATCTTGCTCAGCGCCGGCCACGCCTCGCGAGTGGTCGTGATGAGGATGAGAGCGAGCACGGCGAGCACCAGCAGGCCCGCCCCGATGGTCAACGCCATGAAGGAGCGGTCGGCCCTCGGGCCGCCGCCCCGGCTCGCGAGAGGGCTGGGCGGATCGGGTGTCTGAGTCGTCACGGTCCTAACTCCGGTGGCTGGGACGCCGCCAGGGGCGGGATCGTCGGACCCCGCCCCTGGGCTCTGTCATCGATTCACTGGATCTTGTCGAGCTGGGCGAGCGCCTTCGTCTTGAGCGCCGCGGGCAGCGGGGCGTAATCCACCTCGGGGGCGAGCGTCTGACCCTCGTTGAGGATGTAGGTGACGAAGCCCTTAACCGCGTCCTTCTTCGCCGCGTCCGGGTACGAGGTGCGGACGAGGATGTAGGTCGGGGCGGTGATCGGGTAGCTCGTCGCGCCGGCCGCGTTCAGCGGGTCGTACGTGAGGTCGTCCTTGACCGTCGCGCCTTCCAGGGCGGCCGTGGCGCCGTCGAGGCTGGCCGCGACGAACTGGCCGTCCTTGTTCTTGATCGCGGCGAACTTGAGGCCGCTCTCCTTGGCGTCGCTGAAGTCGACGTAGCCGATCGCGCCGTCGCTCTGCTTGATGATCTGCGCGACACCCGTGTTCTTCTGCGCGCCCTGGGTGGTGGACGGCCAGTTGACCGTGTCACCGCTGTCCAGCTTCCAGCTCGGCGCGGCGGCCTTCAGGTACTTGGTGAAGTTGTTGGTCGTACCCGAGCCGTCGGCGCGGTGCGCGACCGTGATCGCCTTGTCGGGCAGGTTGACGCCCGGGTTGTCGGCGGCGATCGCCGCGTCGTTCCACTTCTTGATGTCCGTCTGGAAGATCTTCGCGAGCGTGTCCGGGCTGAGCTGAAGCTTGTCCACGCCCGAGAGGTTGTAGGAGACCGTAATCGGCGCGGCCACGGTCGGCACGTACAGGAAGGAGTCGGCGGCGACGCCGTCCGTGTCCTTGACCGTGCTGTCGGTGCCGGCCCAGTCCACGAGGTTGGCGCCGAAGTCCTTCTTGCCCTGACCCGAGCCGACGGAGTTGTAGGTGACAGTCACCTTCGACGCCACGGTCTTGAACTCGGCGATCGCCTCCGTGTAGAAAGCGTTCGGGAAGCTGGCGCCACCGCCCTTGATGTCGCCGGACAGGCTTTCATAGTTGCCCGCGCCAGAGCCGGAATTGCCGGTCCCGGTGTCGGTGCCGTTGTCGTCGTCTCCGCCACCGCAGCCGGCAAGTGCGAGCGCGGCGATCGCGACGCCGACGAGGGCACGCCGCGAGAGCACGTTGCGGTTCACCTCAGGTAAGCCTCTCTGTTGGGAGCGTCCGGCCATGAACGGGCCGAACACTGGCGACGCTAAAAGCAGCAGGTAGCCGGCTTCCACGGCGTGGATGAACGAGGAGTGAACACGTCTACCAGGCAAGATTGCGCAATGCTGAGGGGGAGTTGTCCGTTCCGTGAACCAGGGTGCTTGTGCCGGGAATATCCGATATTGGCGGTCGCCCGTTATCGCTACGCGACGTTACGTTGACGTTGCTGTGACCGGGTGAACAACCCGTCGGTAACTCACATCCGTAGACCAACGGGCGAACCCCGACCGGGTGTACAGCGCCACCGCCCGGACGTTCGACTCATCGACGTAGAGCATCGCCTGATCCAGCCCTCGGCCACGCAGGTAGCGCAGGCCGGCCACGGTCAGCGCGGAACCGAGGCCGGTGCCGTGCGCGTCCGGGTCGACCCCGAGCACGTACACCTCGCCGATCGGCTCGTGCTGGTGCCCCCGGGCGCCGTGCACCTTGGTCCAGTGAAAGCCGAGCAGCCGGCCGTCTCCGGCCACCGCGAGCAGGAAGCCGTCCGCGTCGAACCACGGCTCCGCCATCCGTAGCCGCAGGTCACGCAGTGTCCAGCGGCCCTGGTCGGGGTGGTCGGCGAAGGCGCGCGCGTTGAGCGTCACCCATGCCTCGTCGTCCTGGCCCGGCCGGAACGGGCGCAGCGCCACTCCCTCGGGCAGCCTCGGCTCCAGCAGCGGTGCGTAGAGCGAGCGGCGCATTTGCAGCAGCACGCGGGCGCGTACGAACCCGAGGCTGAGCGCGAGCGCGCCGGCCGAGGGGTGGTCGCCGTGCGCCCACAGACGCAGCCGCCCGCGCGGGTCGGTCTTGTCGGTGACGTCCATCGCCGCCCGCACGAGCGCCCGCCCGAGCCCGTGCCGCCGGCGCAGCGGGTGCACCGCCAGCTCCGCGGACGCGCCCTCGACCTTGTCGGTGGTGTCCAGGTGGGCATATCCGGCGAGCGCGCCGTCGTGGTCCCGCGCCAGCAGGTGAACGGCCGGTACGTCGCCGCCGTGCCGCAGGTGGAGCACCACGTGCTCGGAGAGGGGGTACGCCCCGTCCGTGTCGCCGGCGGCCTGGGCGAGAGCGAGCACCTCCCGCACCTCCTCCGCGGTCAGCTGATCGGTCCGGGCCGCGACGGGATGTACGGAGGTCACCACGTCACGGTATGCCAGGTTCAGATCTGGCCGAGCTTGAGCGGCCACTCCCGGCCGTGCATGCGGGGCGGGTCGATGCCGGGCGGGAGCGCGCAGAGCTGAAAGCGGCGGCCCAGGTTGGGCAGGATCGAGCGGAGCGCCGAGATCGTGCCGTGGCGGTCGCCACCCGCGTCGTGCAGCAGGACGATCGCCCCGCGGGTCGTGCCGGAGTTGACCGTGCTGGCGATGCTGCCCGCGCCGGGCTTGCGCCAGTCCTGCGGGTCCACCGTCCAGTGCAGCGGCGTCATGCCCAGCTCGCGGGATACCGCCACGATCGACGCCGTCCACGCACCGCCGGGCTGGCGGTAGTAGGACACCCGGGCACCGGGCGCGGCGTCGCGGATCGCCTGGTTGGTGCGTAGGAGATCGGTGCGGATGCCGGCCCTGGTGCGCACGCCGAGCCGCACGTCGTGCTCCCACGAGTGGTTGCACAGGGTGTGGCCGTCGGCGGCGATCTGCCGCACCAGCCCGGGAAACGCCCTGACGTTGACGCCGACCAGGCAGAACGTCGCCTTCACGCCGTACCGTCGCAGCATCGCGAGCGCCTGCGGGGTCTGCGACGGGTCGGGACCGTCGTCGAAGGTCAGCGCCACCCCGGTCGTACCCGTGGTGCGGCGGCTGCCGAACGGACCGCCCCGCTCGGCGGGCAGCGGCGGGCGGCCGGGCCCGGTGATCGGCTGCGCGGCCATCGGCGGGGCCGGTGCGATGGGCGGCTTCGGCGCGGCGGCGACGGGTCGGGCCGCGCCGGTGGCCGGCGCGACGGTGCGCGCCGTGCGCTCCCGGGCGGTGTCGGGCGCGAGATGGTGCCCCACCAGGTAGGCGCTCGCCACGATCGCGGCTATCACACCCGCGACGATCGCCACCGTGCGCACGTTGGACAGAGCGGTACCGGTGCGCTCGTCGGTCTCACCGGCCTCGGTGGCCTCCTGGGTAACAGGCACGACCTTGAGGATAAATCGCTCTTAAGAAACTTAAGGCCAAAAACGCCCAAATGCATTACATATAAGGAAGCGCCACCCAGCCTTCGCTGGATGGCGCTTCGGGGTAGCCGGGTGTCAGACGGGCAGCGGAGCCGGCTCGCTGTCGGGCAGCGGGCGGCTCGGCGGCACGACGAACTTGTAGCCGACCTGGCGGACCGTGCCGATCATCGACTCGTACTCCGAGCCGAGCTTGGCCCGCAGCCGCCGCACGTGCACGTCGACCGTGCGGGTGCCGCCGAAGTAGTCGTAGCCCCAGACCTCGCGCAGCAGCTGGTCGCGGGTGAACACCCGGCCCGGGTGCTGGGCCAGGAACTTCAGCAGCTCGAACTCCTTGTAGGTCAAGTCGAGCGGGCGGCCCTTGAGCTTGGCCGCGTAGGTGTCCGGGTCGATGCTCAGCTCGCCGGCCCGGATCAGGCCGCCGGCGCCGGAGGTCGCGTTGGTGAGGCGACCGACCGCCAGGCGGAGGCGGGCCTCGACCTCGGCGGGACCGGCGCTGGCCAGGATCACGTCGTCGACGCCCCAGTCGGCGTTGAGCGCGATCAGGCCAGCCTCGGTGACCACGGCGACCAGCGGCACGCCCAGGCCGGTGGCGTGGAGCATGCGGCAGGTCGCGCGGGCCTCGGCCAGCTCGGAACGGGCGTCGACCATGACCGCGTCAGGGCTTGGGCCGGAGACCAGGGTGCGCACGTCGCGCGGCGCGGTGCGCACCGAGTGAGGGAGCAGGTCGAGCGCGGGAAGCACGGCTGACGGCTCACCGGCGCGGGCTGTCACCAGCAACAGGATTTCCACTCTGACCTCCGTCCTCGCGGCGCTGGGCCGCGCGGTGACCGGCGGTAATCCGGACGACCGGCTTACCGGTGTGACTCTGTGTCGGTCCCGGCGTCGCTGACGGGCGGGTGCTGTTGACTTCGGAAGAGCTTAACCGATGGTCAGCTGTAAACACTCCGGTGTCCGGCCGTTCATTTGTGTGATCGGCCATAGATTGGCCAGCATCGATCTCTGTTTCGCCGGTCGGCCGGATGCGCGCCAGGGCCCTAGTATCGGGGGCGTGTTCCCCTCCGCCTCCGACACCGCCCCGCGCGCCGTGGCCACCGCCGCGGGCGACGAGGACGAGGTGGAGGAGGTCGAGGTCGTCCCGGTCCGGCCGAGCCTCTCGGTAGCCATCGCCGGGTTCGCCGCGCTGCTGGCCATCGGGCTGGTCTTCGGTGCGCAGACGGCCGGCCCGGGCAGTGCCCGCGTCCCGTACGCGATCGTGATCTTCGGGGTGCAGCTCCTCTTCATCTTGGCCTGGACGATGGCCATCCGCCCCCCGGCGCTGCCCGCCGTGGCCGGGGTCTGCGGGGTGGCGGCGCTCCTCGCCGACATGGGCGCCGTGTTGCCGCAGAGCGCGACGGTCGTCCCACTCGTGTACGTGTCGATCGGTGGCTTCGTGGCCGCCGTGGTGAGCCAGCTGATCCGCGCCGTCGACCGGGCCCGGGCGAAAGACTCGCTCGGCTCCACGCTGCTCATCGTGCTCGGCGTGGTGGCGTTCGCGTCGCTGATCGTGCTGGGCCGCGAGCCGCTCGGCACCCAGACGATCTTCGTGTGCCTGACCGCGACCGGTGTGTCGCTGATCGTGGCGCGGCTTACCGACGCGGTGCTCGCCTGGCCACGGCTCGCCCCACAGGTGCCCCGCGGCGCCGCCGGCGTGGTCTTCGGCGCCATGGCCGGCACGCTGGTCGCCGCCGTGATCGGCAGCTACGTGGTCGGCTTCACGCCCACGAGCGCCGCCATCGCGGGTCTTGTGGCCGCCAGCCTCGGCGCGCTCGCCGACCTCGCGGTCGGCTACGCGGAGGCGGGGCGGCAGATGGCCGGCGAGCCGCCGACCATGTGGATCGCCCGGCACATGCAGGGGCCGCTCGGCGGGTTCGCGCTCGCCGCGCCCGCCGCGTACGCCATGTGCGTCTTGTTCCTGACCTGAGGCACGACTCGCATCCAGGAGAGCGGGGTATAACGGCCGCCGTGACGACGTACACCTATGAACCGGCACCGGCGCGCCCCCGGCGGCGCTGGGGCCGGCGCCTGCTGATCGTCTTCATCGTGCTGCTGGTGGTGCTCGGCGGGCTGCTCGTCGTCGCCGACCGGGTGGCCGCGAGCGTGGCCGAGCGCGCGATCAGCGACGAGATCGCCAAGGAACTCGTCGCGCAGGACGTCAAGTCGTCTCCGCCGGACGTCGGGGTCGGCGGGTTCCCGTTCCTCACCCAGGTGCTCTCGGGCAAGTACGAGTCGATCACGATCGGCCTCCGCGACCTGGAGGGCAACATCGAGGGCGAGGGCGTGCGGGTGCCTCGGCTCGACGTCGACGCCCGCGACGTCTCCGCGCCGCTCGAGACGATCCGCAACGGCCAGGGCGACGTTGTCGCGCAGACCGTCAACGGCACCGCCACCATCGCGTACGCGAGCGTCGTCGCCCTGATGGACCAGCCCGGCCTGCGGCTGTCCGAGCGCGACGGCCAGCTTCGCGTCACCGCCCCGCTCGACGTCGTGGGTCAGCGCGTCACGGTCAGCGGCACCGCCGAGCTGAGCGTGACGAACGGGCGGGTGCAGATCCGGTTCCGCGACCTGACCGCCGACGGGCTGCCCCAGCTGCCCGGCGCGGATGCGGTCCTCAACCAGTACGCCCAGCAGATCTCGATCAGCATGGCGCTGCCCGAGCTGCCGTTCAAATTGGACGTCAAGGGCGTCGAGGCACGCCCGGATGGGCTCGCCGTGGACGCCCAGGCGCTCAACGTCGCACTCAACCAGTGGTAACTACCTCATCCCGGATGGTGAGTCGGTTCTGTCACGACTCGAAGAACGGCTGGTAAGCTCCCTCCCCATGGGGACGCTCCTCACCAAACGGCGCGCGGTCGACCTGTGCCGCGTGGCCGCCTGCCTGTGTCGCCCCGTCATCTGACGGCGGGGCCGGTTCTGCGTACCCTCTGATCCATTACGCCCGGCAGTGGCGCCGTCGCACGTACCCGTGATCCGTCCCAACCCATGGGTCGCGCGCTACGGCGAAGATTGAGCGCCCGCGCGCCGACCTCGAATCAATCCTCAAGAGGAGTTCATTCGATGAGTCGCGACACTGCACTCGTATCAGCCGACTGGGCCGAAAAGAACCTGGAAGCAGCCGGTGTGGTCTTCGTCGAGGTCGACGAAGACACGGCCGCGTATGACGCGGGCCACATCCCGGGCGCCATCAAGCTCGACTGGAAGACCGACCTGCAAGACCCGGTGCGCCGAGACTTCGTCAACAAGCAGCAGTTCGAGGCGCTGCTGTCCGAGCGCGGCATCGGCAACGACGACACCGTGATCCTGTACGGCGGCAACAACAACTGGTTCGCGGCCTACGCGTACTGGTACTTCAAGCTCTACGGCCACCGCGACGTCAAGCTGCTCGACGGCGGCCGCAAGAAGTGGGAGCTCGACGCCCGCACGCTCACCAAAGACCCGGTGAGCCGCCCCGCCACCCAGTACACGGCGCAGGAGCCCGACGTCTCCATCCGCGCCTTCCGCGACGAGGTGGTCTCCGCGATCGGCACGAAGAACCTCGTCGACGTCCGCTCTCCCGACGAGTACGCCGGTCGCCTCCTCGCCCCCGCCCATCTGCCGCAGGAGCAGGCGCAGCGGGCCGGCCACATCCCGACCGCACTCAGCGTGCCGTGGAGCAAGGCCGCCAACGAAGACGGCACCTTCAAGTCCGACGACGACCTGCGCCAGATCTACGGCGAGGCCGGGCTCGACGACGGCAAGGCCACCATCGCGTACTGCCGCATCGGCGAGCGCTCCTCGCACACCTGGTTCGTGCTGAAGGAGCTGCTCGGCCACCAGGACGTAAAGAACTACGACGGTTCGTGGACCGAGTACGGCTCGCTCGTGGGCGTGCCGGTCGCGCTCGGCGACGAGCCGGGGAAGGCGTGACGATGACTGCCGTTACCTCCGCCAACACCGCCGCCGGCTGCGCGGCGCCCGACCAGTCGGCTCCACTCCCGGCCAGCGTCGACCTGGAGAAGGAGACCGTGATCACGGGCACCGTCCTCGCCGACTCGGGCGAGGCGGTGGCCGGTGCCTACGTGCGCCTGCTCGACTCGACCGGCGAGTTCACCGCCGAGGTCGTCACCTCGCCGGAGGGCCTGTTCCGCTTCTTCGCGGCACCGGGCACCTGGACCCTGCGCGCCCTGTCCCGCCACGGCAACGGCGACGCCACGGTGACCGCCAGCCAGGGCATCAACCAGGTCGGCGTCACGGTCGCCTGACCCCCGTCGACAGCAGAGCGGCCCGCACCCCGGTGCGGGCCGCTCTTTCGGTTGGCACTCGTGGCAGCGCCCAGACTCACGACCGCCGCCGTCAGGACCCGGACAGCTTCCAGGCACGGATGAACTCCCGGTAGAGAAACTGCTGGAAGGGCCGGCTTCGGAGCCGCCGAACGACGCTTCGTCCGATGCCTCGGGATCCGAAGTAGAGCGCGCTTACGATCGGCAGGCCGGTAGCGGTCTGCGTGACCGACGCCACCCCCTCCACGAGGTCGCGTTCGAGAGGTGACGGCTCGGCGCGGCGAATGCCGAGCGTCTCCAGCAGCCGGGTCCGCACCGCCTCGATGTCGCGGGCCAGGAGCAGGTGGTCCTCGTCGGTGACGCATGCGGCGATGGCTTCCCGGAGATCGGTTGCCTCCGCTCGGTACCGCTTGATCCGGTCGGCGACGTGACGAATCCACGCGCCGTCGGTCACCTTGCCCGTCTCCGCGTCCGACCAGAGCCGGCCGCCAAGCAGGGGCAGCTCGAACTCCATCAGCCGCAGCCGGAGCGCCGCGGCGTGACCGGCGGCTTCGGCGATGGAACCAGGAATGCCGCGAATGGTCTTGATGACGTCCAGGACGAGGACGTCTTCGGCACCTTGCCGGTTGAGGTCGAAGGTCAGCAGGAAGTCCCGTCGCATCGGATGCGGCTGGTAGCACATCGCCGCCGCGTCCGCACGTGCCTGGTACTTGAGGCCCCGCGCCAGAGTGGCCATCAGGTACTTGCCCTCACCAGGTGGCGCTACCGGCGCCAGCGCGCGGTGCAGCACGACCGCGGCCGAGCGGGCCCAGTCGCCGAACTCGTCCGACTCGATGCCGTCGTGGCTGTCGATACGGACGTTGTGGTGCCCGGTCACCCGCACGTTGGCTTGCTGGAAGCGAGCCCAATCGACCAGCCTCGCAGACAACGAATCGCGGCCTGGGCGAGCGCTGTCGCAGGCGAGAGCCTGGTCGACGAACTGAATGACGCTCGTCGTGCCGAGAGTCGTCGTCAGGTCGTCCAGAGCCCGCGCTTGAGCGGTGGTGGCGCTCGCCCACCCATCGGGCTGAAGGACGAGTGGGCTTACGAGATCGGCCTGGATCAACTCGCGTAGAAGCTGCGGCTGCTCCCCGAAATCGTCGGGTGTGGGCGCCGGCAGCGTGGGGTGAACGACGTGGACCTGCGGCACGAATATGAGCGATTGCACGATCTCGACGAAGCATTGGCGAGCGAATGGATCCTGCGGCCGTGTCCGCCTGTTTTGGGACACGATGTATTCCTCGGCGCCGATGAGTGAGGTTACGTCGACGAGGACGCTGCTCCCACTCAGCGGATGAGTTACGTGATCCCCAGGAACCACCGGACCTCCTCGGGCGTCCCCATGGTGGTCGCATCGAAGGTCGGCTCGGGTTGACTGAGTGTTTCGATGTCCACCGGAGTTCGATTGTGCCCTTTGGCGTCCACCGCCAACAGTCCGGCGGCCGCTCCCATGCACAGGCCCGCCAACCCGTCCCACACCTTCTGGCGTCTGCGGTGAAAGACGTCGAAAGGAAACAACTGCCCGTCGGTCACCTCAGTGAGGTCCACGGCGGTGCGGACCATGTCGAGGGTTTGCGAGGTGGTCCTTGTCTTGAGTCGGTAGCCCGCTTGGAGCATCGGCTCTTCGAACGGTCGAGGGGTAACCCCGGAGCTGCGTGTCACCGACGCCGACTTCCGGTGATCAGTACGAGGTCCGGCCGGAACACGGTTGACCGATATGGCCGGTGTGGCGACATCGGTCGTGACGGTGATCGGCTGCCGGCCCTTGCCCAGTTCGGGCGCGAATACAAAGGCCGCGACAGGCTTACGGTCGCGGAGAAGGCACACAACCGAGCAAAATTCGACTCGATCGTGTCGGACGAACTCTGCCGTGCCGTCGATCGGATCGATGACCCAGATCAGCTCGGGCGACGCGAGCACATCGCCGCGTATGGTCGTCCGTTTGTCCTCCTCGGCGACGACAACGGCATTGCGATCAACCTCGCGAATTCGCTGGACGATCAGTTTTTCGACCGCGACGTCGGCCTCGGTGAGCAGTGTGTCGTCCGGCTTTTTGCCTACATCGAGGGTGTCTAGGCGTGCTCGGTAATGGCGGAAGGCTTCGAGGAGATCGACTTCGAGGGTGTCCCACAAACTGCCGAGTTCCATCGCGAGCCCTCTCTGACATGAGCCACCCGGAAGTGTCCCATGCCCAGGGCGCTCGCCAAGCCAGCCGGCGAGCGCCCGATCGGATGAGGTCAGTGGCCGCTGGGTGGGGGTGGGCAGGGTTCGGACGGGGCGAGGGCGAAGTCGGCGGTCTGGGTGAAGCCGGCCTGGACGCGGACGCGTTGGCTCTCCGGCAGCCAGCCGTCCTTCGCGACCACCACGTCGTACCGCCCCTGTGGCACCCAGTACGCGTAGTGGCCGGACGAGTCGGCCAGGACCGTGTAGCCGGCGGACGGGTCGGCGACCGGGTTGACGCGGATCGTCACGGGTACGCCGACCTGGTTGCCGCCGCACGTCGTGCCGAGGACGGTGCCCTGGACCTTGCCCCAGCTCGCCGGCGGCGTCACCGTCGTGCGGACTGGGATCTGCGGCACCTGGTACGGCGTGTCCGAGCGGATGCCCAGCCGTGCCGTGTACGTGCCGGGCTGTGCGATCCCGGCGGCGGCTGTGGCCGTCAGTGACACGCGGACCATGCGGGAGGCGCCCGGCGCGAGCGTGAATGCCGTCGGCTCGGCTGTCAGCCACGGCACGTCGCCGAGCTCGTCGCAGAGGTCGAGGCCGCGGAGGTGTTCGGTCTCCGAGGAGCCGACGAAGGGTGTCGGTGCGCCGCCGATGGCGTACACGCCGCAGGCGCCCGCGCCCCGGTACCGGCTGAAGCGGGTGTTGGGCAGCTCCCGCCAGGCGTTGGCCGCGGGGTCGAACGCGACGACCCGGTTGGTGATCGTGGTCAGCCCGTTGATGATGCCGCCGGCGATGACGAGTGTCCCGCTCGCCGCGGAGTACTGCGAACCCCAGAGGGCGAACGGCATGTCCGGCAGGCGGGTCCAGGCGTTGGTGGCCGGGTCGTACACGTGCGCGTCGCGGTGTGCCTGGCTGGTCGAGCCGCCGGCGCAGTAGATCTTGCCGCGGATGCCGCCGCAGGACATGTACGACGACAGGTGCGGATAGGGCTGCCGGGTCGCGAACGTGCCGGTGGCCGGGTTGAACACCACCAGGTCGGCGGAGTCGGTGCAGTTGCCGTCGACGCAGCCGCCGACCAGGTACACGCGGCCGCCCGCCACGGCGACGGCCTGCGCGGCACGGGGTGCCGGGTTTACCGCGCCGGGCACGGTGCGCCACACGCCGACGGCCGGATCGAAGACGTCGACCGAGGTGACCGGTTCGCCCGGGCCCTCCCAGCCGCCGAGCACGTAGACCTTGCCGCCCACCGCGGCCACGGCGGGACTGCTGCGGGCCACCGGCAGGTCGGGCAGGCGGGTCCAGGTGTTCGCGGCCGGGTCGTACCGGAAGGCGAGGCGCTCGGTGCCGGGTGCGCCGCCGCCGACCGAGTACACCTTGCCGTCCAGCACGGCGGCGGAGTTGTCGAAGACGTCGACCGGGTAGCCGGCCACCGTGTTCCAGGCGTCCTCGACCAGCGGGGCCGCCCGCATCGTGCCGTCGCCGAGCGGCACCTTGCCGTCGCTCACGCGCTCCCGCCGGGCGCCGCCGGGCACCGTCCGTTCGGCGAGCGGGGCGCCCTGCCGCCCGAAGAGGTCGAAGCCGCCGCCCATCTCCAGAAGGTCCACAGTGGCCGGTGCGTTGCCGGTGTTGGTGATCCGCACGTTGGCGTTGCGCGTGCTGCCGTACCCCTGGGTCGCCTCGATGGAGGTGGCCGACAGCGCGAGGCGCCCCGCGGCGAGCGCGAAGTCGGCCCTGGTCGCGGAGTCCGCGACGACCTGCACGAGCTTCGTCTGGTTCTGGTAATCCGACTTGGTGGCGGTGAACTGCTGCGCGCCGGCCAGCGAGGAGAAGAGCCAGTAGAAGCCGTCCGCGGCGGAGGTGCCGGCGTCGCCCGGAGCGTCCACACTGGACACCTTGACACCGGGCAGTGGCGCGCCGGTGTTGCCGTCGGTGGCGTCGCCGACCACCAGGCCCCCCGGGATCGGCGTGCAGGCGCGGTTGTGGACCTGGACGTTGTCCACCTCCCACCACCAGGCGAACGTGCCGCGGAAGCGGAACCGCACGAGCACGTTCGCGAAGCCGCCGGCCGGGTAGAGCGGCACCTCCTCGACGCGGGGCCCGCGGCGGTTGGCGGTCTGGTGCCACACGTTCGTCCAGGTCGCCCCGCCGTCGCTGGAGACGTCGATGTCGGCGGAGTCGGTGGTCTCGACCGCGCGCCAGTCGCTGTTGAACCGCAGGAACGGCGAGGCGATCGCGGAGAAGTCCAGCGGCGGTGTGACGAGGTCGGTGTCCTGGCTGTTGCCGCTGCCGAGCGCGTCGCTGTCGACGATGGCGAAGCCGCCTGAGCCGCCGGTCAGGTTGCCGCGGTTGCGCACGTCCTGGAAGACCCACCCGCCGCTCGCCGTGCGGTTGACGACGGACCAGCCCGGCGGCGCGGTGGTGCCGTCGAAGGACTCGCTGAGGATCGGATCCCGGAGCACCGGCGCGTAGCCGGCCGCTGTGCAGCCCGGTTCGACGATCACGGCGAAGTCGACGGTCTGGTCCGCGTCGCCGACCGCCACGTCCCGGGTCACGACGCGATATCCGGTGTACCGCGTGGTGACCGTGAACCGGTACGTGGCACCGCCCGGGACCTCGAGCGAGTAGCGCCCGGTCACCGGGTCGGTCCGCACCGGACCGCCCGGTCGCCCGGCCACCTCGACGGTGGCGGCGAGCGGCCAGCCGTGGCCGGACCCGTCGGTGACCCGCCCGCTCACGGTGACCAGCGGTGCGGTGACGAGGGCGAAGTCATGCGCCGCGGCGCCGCCCTCGGGCACGGTCACGGTGGCGGTCTGCGCCTGGTAGCCGTACTTCGAGGCGGTGACCTCCTGCTCGCCGGCCGCCACGGTCAGCGCGTAGCGCCCGTCCGGGCCGGTGGTGGTGCTGCGCCCGGCGGCGCTCACGGTGGCGCCGGCCAGCGGCGCGCCGCCGGTGGTCACCAGCCCGGCGATCCGCCCGACCGCGCCGCGGGGCGCGGCGGTGACCGCCTGGTACGCGTCGAGCCGGCCCTCGCCGAAGTTGTTGTTGTTCGCCGCGGTGCCGCCGCACCCTGTCGAGTCGACGTCGATCGCGGTGCGGTCGAGCAGGTCGCGGGTGGCGGCCACGTCGCCACGCAGGCTCGGCGCGGCCGACCAGATGAGCGCGACCGTGCCGGTCACGTGCGGCGCCGCCATCGAGGTGCCGTTGAACGCGCCGTACTGGCCGCCCGGCAGGCTGGAGCGCACGTTGACCGCGGGCGCGCTGATGTCCGGCTTGATTCCACCGTCCACAGCGGACGCACCGCGGCCGGAGCTGGTGTAGATCGCGTTGTCGACGTCGTGGCCGCCAACCCCGTAGGCGAGCGGCTCGTCGCCGGGCGAGTTGGCGGTGCCGCAGGCCGGGCCGTCGTTGCCGATCGCGAACGAGGGGAAAATGCCGGCCGCGGTCCAGGCGGCGAGGATCTGGTTGAAGAACGGGTCGTCCTGCTCGCCGCCCCACGAGTTGTTGACCACGTCGGCGTGCAGGTCGGGACGCGGGTTGGCGCCGTTGAGGTCGGTCGGCGCGAGCACCCACTCGCCGGCGGCCAGCAGCGCGTCGGTCGGGCAGCCGCGCGGGTCGCAGCCCTTGGCGGCGATCCACTTGGCGCCGGGCGCCACGCCGATCTGGTTGGCGCCGCCGTCGTCACCGACCGCGGTGCCCGCCACGTGCGTGCCGTGGCCGTCATCGTCGTCGCACGGCACGAGCGGGTTGGCGCACACCTCGGCCGGGTCGTACCAGTTGTAGTTGTGGTCGAAGGAGCCGTTGCCGAGGTTGCCGCGGTACTGGTTGACCAGCGCCGGGTGGTCGAACTGCGCGCCGCCGTCGATGGTCGCCACGACGATGCCCTCGCCGCGCACGCCGTACTCGCTCCACACCCGTGGCGCGCCGACCGCGCCGACGTTCCACTCGGTCGCCGCCGGTGCGATCGGCTCGGCCGCCCGGGTGGGTGCCAGCAGCGGGAGTACGCGTACCGGCTCGATCCGCTCCACCTCACCGCGCGCGGCGAGCGCGTCCAATGTGGAGCGGTCGGCGGTGACCCGGAGCGCGTTCGCGATCCAGAACGGGCGGTAGCCGGCCTTGCGGGAGTCGAGCAGGTCCCGGATGCCGCTCTGGGTGCGCTCGGCGGTGCCGGTCAGCTTCCCGTACACCTGCGTGGCCTTGGTCGACCCGCGTTGCTTGGCGATGGGGCCGAGGTCGGCCTTTTCGCGGAGGTAGACCATGAAGCTGGCCGTGCCTTTCGCCTCCAGGGTGGCGACGACCTCCTTGCTGACCTCCGCACCGGGCGCCGCCGCGGTCGCGACCGCCGGTCCCGATGTCACCGCCAGCGTCGTCACCAAGCCCAGCACCAGTAACCGCGACATGGCCCCTCCCCGTGCTCGCATTGCAGCCATGCTGTTGCGGCGCAGTGGCGGTGATCAATGGATTCCGGCGGGCAGTTGTCGGTCAGAAGCCTGTCAACTGGCCCTTAATTGCCTGCGGATTGCGACGTTTCGGCGACATCCAGTTGACTTCGTCAATTCTGCGGCGTTGGCTGTCCTTCACGCGACACTGTGGGCCTGGGGAGGGGATGCGGTGGCCAGCGGAGAGGTGCCGTTCGTCGTCTGCGTGTCGTCGGACGTCGCGGTCCGGGAGCGGGTGGTGCGGCGGCTGGACGACTGCGGGGCGGTCGTGCTCTGCGCCGATCTTTCCGAGCTGCGGGCGATGCTCTTTCCGGCCGGGGTTCCGGCGGTCACGTTGCCGGCGGGCGTGCCAACCAACGGTCCGGTGCGTTTCGGCGAGCTCGTCGTCGACACCACCGGCCATCTGGTCACCTGGCGGGAAAAGCCGCTGGCGCTGACCCGGCTCGAGCGGGAGCTGCTGGCCCGGCTGGCCAGCCCGCCGGTGGGCGTGTGGACGTACGAGCGGCTGTTCGACACCGTGTGGGGCGGCGCCTACCTGGGCGACACCTCGATCCTCCACTCGGCGGTAAAGCGACTGCGCCGCAAGCTGCGTGCCGCCCCGGACGGCCCGTCGGTGGAGACGGTCCGCGGGGTGGGCTACCGGCTGGCCGCCGTCTGAGACCGCCCGCCTTCGGCCCCGCAGCCGCCGGCTGGCCGCCGCCTGGCACCATGACCGGGTGAGCGAGCGAGTTGGCGCGGCGGCGTCTGGACGGAGCCGCCCCGCCCCGCGCACCCCGCCGCGCCGCCGCGGGCGCTGGCTGGTGGGGATCGTGGTGGCCTGGGCGGCGGCGCTCGGCGTTCTGGCCTACGTCTCGGTGCGAAACGACCCGCCGACCGTTCGCGACCAGCGGACCATCGGCGAGGCGAGACCGCTCGTCGACCGCGCGGTGGGCGAGCTGGCCGTCGCCGCCGGCTCCGACGCGGTGCTCTCCATCTCCGGGTACGAGGTGACGGGCGGCTGCCGCATCACCCCGTTCCGCTCGGGGGAGACGCTGGAGCGGGACGTCACCGTCTACACCGGCGAGACCGACGCGCCGGCCCTGCTCGACCGGATCGCGGAGCGGCTCCCGCGCTCGTACCAAGCGGGGGTCCACCACGGCAAGGAGCACGACACGCTGCGCGCGGACGCGGGCGAGTTCGTCTCGGTGCGGGGCGGCGCCACCGCTCCCGGCGTCGTGATCCTCACCGTCGGCACCGGCTGCCGCCCGACCGCGTCGCTCGGCGCGCAGGCGCCGGCACCCGGCGACGAAGACCGCCGCATCGCCGACCGGATGCTGGTGGCGCTGGGCGGCACGCTCGACGAGGTCACCGTGGCCGAAGCGCCCTGCCCGGCCGGCGGCACGGTCCGCACCGTCGCCGCGGCCGGCTCCCGCACCGGCGCCGGCAAGCCGCTGCGCGACGTGCTGGTGCCGCTCTTCGGCTCGGCCCAGGCCGGCCCCGCCCTCGTGGACACGGCCGAGCGGTACGCCTACCGCAGCGACGAGGCGATGGTCGCTGTCGTCGCCGGCGAGGACAGCGCGCTCGACGCCACGCTCACCACGCCCTGCTAATACACCAGCGCCTGTGCGCCGTCGGCCAGCGCTTCCTCCACGAACACGGCGGCGCCGGCGATCCGTACACCCTTGAGCAGGTCGGCCTCGGTGATCTCGCGGCGGGCGGCGCACTGGGTGCACAGCGTGACCCGGCCGCCGGCCAGCACGGCGTCGAGCAGATCCGGCAGCGGTGCCGAGTGTGGCAGCGAGAACTCCGCGGCGCGCCCGGGCAGCGCGAACCACGCCGACTCGCCGGTCAGCCACAGCGACACGTCGACGCCGCTGGCCACGGCGGTAGCGGCCACCGTAAAGGCCTGGGCGCACCGCTCCGGCGCGTCCGACCCTGCGGTTACCTTGACGACGAGGGAACGAGCCATGCGGAAAGCATAAGATTGCTCGGTCATGGTTACCGAGATCGGGTTCGTCAGCCTGCTGGTCGCGGGCTTTGGCCTGCTCGCCGGTGGCCTGGTCTATCTGGCCGTGCGCATATCAAGAGGACGCTGGTGACTGACAACCCGCTCGGACCCCCGCCCTGGCTCAACGCGCCGCCGGTCGACCCCTACCCGTTCGAAGACACGTACGACCTTCGCAAGGGGCCCGACCTCCACCACGCGCTGCTGGCCCTGCTGCCGTACATCGGGGAGTGGCGCGGGCGCGGCAAGGGCGGCTTCCCCACGATCGAAGACTTCGACTACGCGCAGGAGATCCGGATCAGCCACGACGGCCGGCCGTTCCTGCACTACGAGTCACGGGCGTGGATCCTCGACGGGCAGAGCCAGCCGGTGCGCCCGGCGATGCGCGAGGTCGGCTGGCTGCGCCCGGTGATGCAGGACGGCCGCGCGACCGACGAGGTCGAGGCCCTGCTCACCAACCCCACCGGGATCATGGAGCTGTACCTGGGCCGGGTCAACGGCACCCAGCTGGAGATGGCGACCGACGCGGTGCTGCGTACGTCGACGGCCAAGGAGGTCACGGCCGGCCACCGGCTCTACGGCATCGTCGAGGGCGCGCTGCTCTACGCCCAGGACATGGCCGCCGTCGGCCACGGCCTCTCCCCACACCTGTCCGCCCGCCTCATCCGCGTGGGCGGCTAGCACCAACCCGCAGTCAGGAGCCGAGAAGCGCGCGGAGGCGTTCGGTGTGGGTGGACCCCGGCAGGTCGTTACCGTCGAGAGCGCACACCTCCGCGAGGCCGCGTACCGACGAGGCCAGCCACACGCCGTCGACCGTGAGCAGCTCGGCCGGCTTGATCATCCGGTGTTCGGGGCGCCAGCCCTGCGACGCGGCCTGAGCGAGCAGCCACGCGGCGGTCACCCCCGGGAGGACGCCGGCCGACGGCGGCACCGTGCACAGGGCGTCGCCGTCCAGCCACACGAGGCTGGCGGTCGGGCCCTCCAGCGCGTATCCGTCCGGGGAGACCCACAGCGCATCATCCACCCCGTGCGACGCGGCCCAGCGGCGGGCGGCGAGGCTCGGGCCGTACGACAGCGACTTGACCGGCAGCCCGGACGCCGCCGGCAGCGTGCGCACCCGCAGCGAGAGCACGCGGGGCGGCACCGGCGCGATCGTGCAGAACGCGGTCATCGGCGTGCACACGAGCCGGAGCGCGCCTTCGACGTCGGCCGGCCACTCGGCGCACGCGTCCAGCACGAAGTCGCTCAGGCTCGTGGGCACCGCGAGCCCGAGCGAGGGTGCCACGGCGGCGAGGCGGGCCAGGTGCTCGTCGAGCAGCCACGGGCGCCCGTCGCGGACGAGCATCGTCTCGAAGAGCCCCTCGCCGAGCACCCCTGGGTCGTCGGCGCGCATGACCGGGGTGCCGGTGGGCACCACCCCCCGACCAAGCACCGCGACGATCGAAGCCCGCACCGAACTATTATCGGGCGGTGTCGGAAACGTCCCTCCCGGATATCCTGCGGGCCCGTGGACTGCGGCTGACCGCCCAGCGGCAGCTGGTGCTGGAGGCCGTACACGAGCTGGGCCACGCCACGCCCGAGCAGCTGCACACGGCGGTGCGCGGGGTGGCCGCCGGCGTGAATATCACCACCATCTACCGCACCTTGGAATTACTCGAGGACCTCGGGCTGGTTACCCATACGCACCTGTCGCACGGGTCACCGACGTACCACCCGGTGGGTGAGGACCAGCATGCCCACCTGGTGTGCCGGGGCTGCGGTGCGGTGAGCGAGATCGAGCCGGAGGTGCTCGCGCCGCTGGCCGGCGGGCTGGCCAAGGAGCGCGGGTTCCAGCTCGACATCGGTCACGTGGCGCTGTTCGGCACCTGCGAGGAATGTGGGGGAGCGAAATGATCGACCGGGACGGTGCGGTGGCTGTCGAGGCGCTGGAGCCGGAGTCGCGAGACGCCGGTGTGGCGGCGCACTACGGCGACCCGATGCGGGAGCAGCGCACGCTCGCCACTGACGTGGGCCTGGTCGACCGTTCGCACCGGGGCGTGGTGGCCGTGCCCGGCCCGGAGCGGGCCAGCTGGCTGCACAGCATCACCACCCAGCACCTCGCCGACCTCCGGGCCGGCCAGGGCACCGAGCTGCTCGTGCTCTCCCCACACGGGCACGTCGAGCACCACGCCCAGGTCGCCGAAGACGGCACCACCACCTGGCTCGACACCGAGCCGGGCGCGGCGGCCGAGCTGCTCACGTTCCTGGAGAAGATGCGCTTCCTCACCCGGGTCGAGCCGCGCGACGCCACCGGCGAGCTGGCCGTGCTCACGCTCGTCGGCCCGCGCGCCGCCGAGGTCGTCCCCGACCTCAAGGAGCCGGAGGTCCGCGCGGTGCCAGGCGCCAAGTTCGCCGCCGGCTCCGTGCCGGCGACACCCACGACGGTGTACGACGTGAAAGTCCTGCCGGAGGGTGGGCTCGCCCGCCGTGGCCACCTGGGCATCGACCTGCTCGTGCCGCGCGAGTCGGTCGGCGACGTCGTCGAGCGGCTGGGCGTCCCGCTCGCCGGGCTGTGGGCCTACGAGGCGATGCGCGTCGCGGCCCGGGTACCCCGGCTGGGCCTGGAGACCGACCACCGCACGATCCCGGCGGAGATCGACCTGATCGCGCCCGCGGTACACCTCGACAAGGGCTGCTACCGGGGACAGGAGACGGTCGCCCGGGTGCACAACCTGGGGCGGCCGCCGCGCCGGCTCGTACTCCTCCATCTCGACGGCGTGGCCACCGACCTGCCGCCGGCGCCGGGCACGGCAGTGACCAGCGAGGAGGGGCGCGCTGTCGGTTTTGTCGGCACCGCGCTGCGCCACTACGAGCTGGGCATGGTCGCCCTCGCGGTGTTAAAGCGAAACCTGCCCGACGACGCTGTCCTGCGGATCGGTGAGTCGGTCGCCGCGATAGATTTAGGCTGACCGGATGACGGGTACGTTGATCACGGTCGCGCCCACCGGCGCGGAGTCGTCGAAGGCGGACGTGCCGGCCCTGCCGGTGACGCCGGAAGAGCTTGTCGTCACGGCCAAAGAGTGCGAGGCGCTCGGCGCCAGCGTGATCCACGTGCACATCCGCGACGACGAGGCGCGCCCGACGCTCGACCTCGGGCGGCTGCGGGCCACCGTCGCGGCGCTGCGTGGCGCCACCGACCTGATCGTGCAGCTGTCGTCGGGCGGTGCCGTGACCGACCCGGAGGCCGACCGGCTCGCCGTGCTCGACGCCGGCCCGGACATGGCCTCGTGCACGATGGGCACCGTCAACTTCGGCGACGACGTCTTCATGAACCGCTGGGAGTTCGTCGTCGAGCTGCACACCCGCATGCGCGAGCGGGGCATCGTGCCGGAGTACGAGATCTTCGACCTCGGCCACCTCACCGCGCTCCAGCGGCTGCTCGACAAGCACGGGCTGCCGGCCGGCGAGCACGTGCACGTCGACCTGGTGATGGGCGTGCCCGGCGGGATGCCCGGCACGACCGAGGCGCTCGTCGCGTGCCGGCAGGCGATGCGCGACCTGCCCGAGGGCACGACGTTCTCCGCCACCGGCATCGGGCGCTCGACGATCCCCGTCATGCTGGCGTCGCTGTCCGCCGGCGGGCACCTGCGGGTCGGCATGGAAGACACGATCACGTACGCGAAGGGCAGCCCCGTCGAGTCCAACATGCAGCTCGTGGCCCGCGCGGTCGGGTTCGCCCAGCTGGCACAGCGCCCGCCGCTGACCCCCACGCAGGCTCGCGCCCTCCTCGGCGTGCCCGCGCCGGAGGCACCATGACCGGCGGGGTCCCGCTGGCCGAGGTCGTCCGATCTGGATTCGTGGAGGGTCTGCACCGCGGCTCGGTGGTGGTGCTCGACGCGAGCGGCGCGGTGATCGACTCGGCCGGTGACGTGAAGTCGCCGATGTTTCCGCGCTCGTCCAACAAGCCGCTCCAGGCCATCGGCATGCTCCGCTCCGGGCTGCGCCTGGTCGACCCGGCCGATCTCGCGCTGGTCTGCGCCAGCCACTTCGGCGAAGACCATCACGTGGCCCGGGTACGTGCCCTGCTGCGCAGCGCTGGGCTTGACGAGAGCGCGCTGCGCTGCCCGCCCGACCTGCCGCTCCACAAGGCGACCGCCGAGGCGGTGCTGCGGGCCGGCGGCGGGCCCTCCCGCGTGCAGATGAACTGCTCCGGCAAGCACGCCGGCATGCTCCTCACCTGCCTTGCGTCCGGCTGGTCGCTGGAGGAGTACTGGCTGCCCGAACACCCGCTCCAGGTACGGCTGCGGGCGGCGGTGGAGGAGTTCACCGGCGAGCCGGCCGCGGCGGTTGGCGTCGACGGGTGCGGAGCGCCGGTGCTCGCGGCGTCGCTGGCCGGGCTCGCCTCGGCGTTCCTGCGCCTGGTGTCGGGTGCGCCCGGCTCGGTCGAGCGCACCGTCGCCGACGCGATGCGGGCCTACCCCGAGGTGGTCGCCGGTTCGGGTGCCGAAGACACGCTGATCATGCGGGCCGTGCCGGGGCTGCTGTCGAAGGGCGGCGCCGAGGGCGTGATGGCCGTCGCGGTCCCGGACGTGGGTGCGGTGGCCCTGAAGATCGAAGACGGCCAGATGCGGGCGCGTATGCCGGTGGTCGTCTCGGCGCTGCGAAGGCTGGGAGTGGACGCGTCAGAGCTGGCTGAAGTGCCGATTCTAGGCGGCGGCGAGATCGTGGGGGCCGTCCAAGCCGTCTGGTGAGTTAGCCCACAGTTAGCAGTTTGCTTGCAAGAGCAAGCGCCCCGGCGTACGGTCGAGTGCATGGCCACCCCGAAGGATCTGCCCCGCGACATCGGCGGGTTCATCCGTGACCTGCGGCGCAATGCCAAGATTTCGCTGCGGCAGCTGGCCGACCAGGCCGGGGTCAGCAATCCGTACCTGAGCCAGGTCGAGCGCGGCCTGCGCAAGCCGAGCGCCGAGGTGCTCCAGCAGCTGGCCAGCGCGCTGCGCGTCTCGACCCCGGTGATGTACCTACGGGCCGGGCTGCTCGACGCGCTGGACGCCAAAGAGGGGCAGGGCGTGCTCGCCGCGATCGCGGCCGACCCGGACCTGACGGTTTCCCAAAAGCAGTCGCTGAGCCAGATCTACGAGACGTTCCGCCGGGAAAACGCCCGCATCGCCGCGGAGGCCCCGGCCACCGACGCCGATTCCGTCGACCCGGACGAGGCGGATTCGCAGACCACCACCCCCCAGCCCGCGAAGAAGACCGTGAAGAAGGCGGTCAAGAAGACGGTCGCACCCGCGGCCGAGGAGGAGAACCAATGACCGAGCAGAACAATTCGACCCGTATCCCCACCCCGCTCTACGCCGCCGCCGGCGCCGGTGACCTGGCCTACCAGCAGCTGCGCAAGCTGCCGGCCGTGGTCAACGAGCTGAGCGGCAAGGCCGCCGCCGGCACCATCGACCTGCGCGCCAAGGCCGTCGCCACGCTGCGGGCCGCCAACACCACGGCGACCAGCCTGCGTGACCGGGCCGCGACGACCGACTTCGACGCCGAGCGCCTGCGCGCGGCGGCCCGTCGCAACGCCGCCGCCCTCGTGGCCGGCGCCCAGGCCGCCCAGGAGCGCGCGTTCGCGTTCTACGGTCAGCTCGTGGCGCACGGCGAGCGCGTGGTCGGCACCGGTGTGGTGCGTACGGCCGACGCGGTCAACTCGGACATCGAGGCCACCGAGCCGCCGGCCGAGGTGACCGCCGCTCCGGCCAGCGAGACCGAGACGAAGCCGGTCGCCAAGAAGGCCACCAAGGCCGCCAAGCGCACCACCCCCGCGGAGAAGTAACCGACCGCCACGGCGACGGGCGCCGGCAGGGCATGGCCCGGCCGGCGCCCACGGCTAAGCTTTCACACATGGCCATCTCCGCGCCGCTGTTCTACCTCGACGTTCGGTACGTCATCGACATGGCGTTGCTCATCTTCGCCCTGGTGATCGAGGGCGTGGCGCTCGTGCACTGCCTCACGCAGCGGTCCGACGCTTTTCCGGCTATCGGCACCATTCCGAAAGGTGCCTGGCTGGCCATCCTCGGCGTCTCGCTCCTGCTGACGCTCTTCTTCTTCAGCGCGGTCAACATCTTCGGCCTGATCGGCATCGCCGCCGCCTCCGTCTACCTGCTCGACGTGCGCGTCGGCCTGCGCGACCTGACGGACGGCAAGGGCTTCTGGTGAGAGACTTCCGCTGGCCACCGCCGCCCGACGGCGGCCCGCGGACGTACGGACCGGGGCCCTCGGCGCCACGCACCGGCCGGCCGGCACTGCCCGAGCCGGCGACCGAGCTGGTCACCACACCACACGGCGTGCGGCTGGAGCGCCTCGTATCGGGTTCGGGCGACCCGGCCACCGTGTTCGCGCACGGGTTCGCCACCGGCATCTCGGCCACCCGACCCCTCGGCAGCGCGGTCACCGGGCGCAAGGTCTTCTTCCAGTTTCGCGGGCACGGGCGGTCGGATCCGCCGACCGGACCGATCACCTATGCCGACCTGGCCCGCGACCTGCGAGCCATCGCCGACCTCTCCGGTGCCACCCGCGCGGTGGGCGCCAGCCTGGGCGCCGGTGCGCTGTGCCAGCTGCTGGCGGAGAGCCCGGAGCGCTTCGAGCGGGTGGTGTTCTTCCTCCCGGCCGTACTCGACGAGCCAAGGACCACGGCGGCGCGTGACCGGCTGGCGGCGCTCGTCGACGCGGTGCAGTCCGGTGATGTGTCCGCCGTGGCGGACGCCGTCTCGGCCGAGATCCCGCCGGCGGTGCGCAACACACCCGCCGGCTGGGCGTATCTGCGGCAGCGCATCGACCAGCTGATGCGCGACGGCCTGGCGCCCGAGCTGGCCGGTCTCGCCGGCCAGGCCGCGGTCGCCGACCGCGCCGCCCTCTCCGCCGTGCCGGCCCGCGCGCTCGTCATCGGCAGCATCGGCGACGACCTCCACCCCGCGGTGGTCGCGGAGCGGCTGGCCGCCGCGCTGCCAAGCGCCGAGCTGCACATCTACGACCGGCCCGGCATCCTCTGGACCGAGCGGGCCGACCTGCGCGATCGGATATCAGCCTTCTTGAACGACTAGGACCGGATCATGGGCGTCACGCACCACGGCCGCACCCAGCGGCTCGACCTGGCCGACCCGACCCTGCGCGAGTGGGAGTGCACGGTGCTCGCCGCCGACCCGGAGCAGGGCATCGTGCTCGACCGCTCGGCCTTCTACCCGGGCGGTGGCGGGCAGCCGCCAGACCACGGGGTGCTGCTCTGGCAGGGGGTGCAGACCCGCATCGTGGGCACCCGCAAGGGCGACGACCTCTACCTCCTGCCCGCCGAGGGCGACCCGCTCCCACCGCCCGGCACGGCCGTCACCGGCGCGCTCGAAGACGAACGGCGCAGCCTCCTGATGCGCACCCACAGCGGCCTGCACGTGCTGTGCGGCGTGGTCTTCCGCGACTTCGGCGCGCTGGTGACCGGCGGCAACATGGAGCCCGGCGAGGCCCGGATGGACTTCAACCTCCCGCAGGTGCCGCCCGACTTCAAGACCTCGCTCGAAGACCTCGTCAACGCCGAGGTCGTGGCCGACCGCGCGATCGAGGTGCGGGTCCTGCCGCGCGCCGAGGCGCTCGCGATCCCCGACATCGTGCGCACCCAGACCAACCTCATCCCGCCAGACGAGCAAGAGGTGCGGATCGTCGACATCACCGGCCTGGACGTCCAGGCCGACGGCGGCACCCACGTGGCGGCGACGGCCCAGATCGGCAAGGTCCAGGTCGTCAAGGTCGAGAGCAAGGGCAAAGCCAACCGCCGAGTGAGGATCCGGCTTGGTGCGTAACCTTTTCACCGCTTGCGCGGTGAAAAGGTGTGGACAAGACGCCGAAGGTGGTTTTCGCGGCAATCGTGGTGCTAGGGCTGCCGCTTGCCGTCTGGGTGGGGTGGCACCTCGCCACCGACGGGCCGCCGCCGGCGTCCAGGCCTGAAGGGGCGGGCAACCTCGGCACCGCGCCGCCCGGCGCCTCGGCACCCGCCCGCGGCTGGCCGGGGAGGGGACCGGCCTCGCTGCCGGTGGGCGCGAGCCAGTCGGTGTCGGCCTCGCCGTCCGCGCCCGGCACGCCGGTGCCGTCGGCAACGTCCACCGCCGAGCCGGTGCCCACGCCGAGCCCGACCACCGCTCCCGAGGCGACCGCCGAGCCCACGCCGCCGCCGTCCACCCCACCGGTCAGCGCCGACCCGTCGCCCAGCGCCTGACGGGCGGTTCTGGGCCGGGTGTTCTACGCTCCCGGCGTGGTTGGTGAGTTCTTCGCGGGCGTCGGGCTGCTCGGCCGGGGCATCGGCATGTACACCCGGAACCCCCGCCTGGTCATCCTCGGCATCATCCCGGCCCTCATCTCGGGGCTGCTGTTCATCGCCGCGTTCGTGACGCTGATCTACTTCGTCTCCGACCTCGCGGAGCTGTTCACCTGGTTTGCCGACGACTGGTCCGAGGGGCTGCGCGACGCCGTGCAGTTTCTCGCCGCGATCGGCATCCTCGGGCTCGGCGGACTCATCGGCGTGCTGACCTTCACCGCGGTCACGCTGCTCATCGGCGACCCGTTCTACGAGAAGATCTCCGAGAAGATCGAGGCACGGTTCGGCGGCGTCCCGGGCGAGGTCGAGGTGCCCTGGTGGCGCTCCCTGCGGCGCAGCCTGTGGGACTCGATACGGCTGATCGCCCTCTCCCTCCTGATCGGCATCCCGCTCTTCTTCCTGGGCCTGCTGCCGCTCGTCGGCCAGACGGTGATCCCGGTGATCGGCGCCCTGATCGGCGGCTGGTTCCTCGCGCTCGAACTTGTCGGCGTGGCGTTCTTCCGCCGAGGCCTGCGCCTGCCGGACCGCCGCCGCGTCCTCGCCGGCCACCGCCCACTGGCGCTGGGCTTCGGGGTGAGCGTGTTCTGCTGCTTCCTGATCCCGCTCGGCGCGGTGCTCATCATGCCGGCCGCGGTGGCGGGCGGCACGCTGCTCGCCCGCAAGGTGCTCGGCCTACCGATCGACGCCCCCGCCCCATCGACTCCTAGCGCGCCGTCAGGATCCAATTCCCAGATCTGAGCTACCGCGATGTCCGCCGTGGTCCAGACCGCTGCTCCCGCGGCCTCACCCGTCCGCCGCTGGTCACGCGGACGCGCCTCGCTTCGCGCGCAAGTCACGGCCGTGGGTGGGAGGGCGCAGGTAGTGGCGCCGTTCGCATTTGCTCTGCTCACCCATAGGAGACACCCTGCGCCCGAGGGCTCATGCCGGCCGCCCACTATGGGGGAGCAGAGCAAAGGCAATCCAGCACACAGGGGACAGCCGCGCGGCCGCGACGCTTCATCGCAGCGCCGGGTCTGGGTGGCCCGGCGCACCCGACTGGGGTGGGCGCGGCCAAAGCGCTGGGTTAGGCCGCGGGAGCAGCGGTCCGGACCCCACACAGGGTGAGCCGGCCTCGCGGGCCACCGTCTGTGACGCAGCGTCAGCAGTCTCAGCTGAGAACGTCGAGATCTAGGACAGTTAGGGTTGATATAGCGCCCTAACCCTCCAAGATCTCGAATCTTGAGCCGCGCATGCGATGGCGGCGGTTACTCAGAGCGACGAAACCCTGTTTCGACCTCCTGCCGCCTGTTCGGCAACAGGCATTGTGGACATACACCGCTGCACCGCGGGGCCGCGCACTGCCGAGGCAAAGGGGCGACCGCGGCCAAAAGCGGAGGGTGAGGCCGCGGGAGCAGCGGTCCGGACCACCGCGGACATCGCGGTAGCCCTGATCTGTCTGAAGTGGATCCTCTAGGCGCTTTCGCGGATGACCAGCTCGGTGGGGAGGATCAGAGCTTCCTCGACGTCGTCGCCGTGGGCGATGCGGAGCAGCTGGCGGACCATCTCACGGCCGATGTCGATGATCGGCTGGCGGACGGTGGTGAGCGGCGGGTCGGTGTAGCGGGCGATCTCCACGTCGTCGAAGCCGACCACCGCCACGTCGTCGGGCACCCGGCGGCCGGCCTCGCGCAGCGTGCGGAGCGCGCCGTGTGCCATCAGATCGGACGCCACGAAGACCGCGTCGAGCGACGGGTCGTCTTCCAGGAGCTGGCGCATCGCGACCGCGCCGGACTCGCGGGTGAAGTCGCCGTTGGCCACGATCGAGCGGCGGCGTGAGCCCTTCAGCTCGTTGCGGTAGCCGGCCAGCCGGTCGACGCCGGCGACCATGTCCTGCGGGCCGGCGATCGTGGCGATCCGCTGGCGGCCGGCGTCGAGCAGGTGGCGCACGGCGGTCGCCGCTCCGCCCACCGAGTCGACGTCGACGTACGGCACCGGGGGCGTGCCCCGGCCCATCGGGCGGCCACTGCACACGACCGGGATGCCGATCCGCGCGAGCGTGCCGGGCAGCGGGTCGACGCCGTGCATCGAGGCGAACATGACGCCGTCGACGTGGCGGCCCGTCGTGTATCGCTCGACCCGGTCGTAACTGGCCGCCGAGCCCGCCATGATGAGCACGAGCTGCTTGTCGGCCGCCTCCAGCTCCTGGCTGACGCCGCGCACGATGCCGGGGAAGAACTGGTCGTCGGAGAAGACGCGGGTCGCCGACTCGGGCAGGATCAGCGCGATCGAGTCGGTGCGCTGGGTGACCAGGCTGCGGGCGGCGAGGTTGGGCACGTACCCCAGCTCGCGCACCGCCTGCCGCACCGCCTCCTGGATCGGCTCGGCGACTGTCGTCGAGCCGTTGACGACGCGCGACACCGTGGCGCGGGAGACACCCGCACGGCGGGCCACTGCCTCCAGGGTCGGGCGCTCCCGCGCGATGGTCATGACGTCAGTCCGTTACGGGCGACGACCTCGCGATACCAGAGCGCGCTGTCCTTGAGCGTGCGCCGCTGGGTCTGGTAGTCGACGTGGATGATGCCGAACCGCTTGCGGTAGCCCTCCGCCCACTCGAAGTTGTCCATCAGCGACCACACCAGGTAGCCACGCACGTCGACGCCGCGCTGGATGGCGGTGTGCACGGCGCGGAGGTGGCCGTCGAGGTACGCGATGCGGTCGGCGTCGGCGACCTGCCCGTCGGGCCCCACCTTGTCGTCGAAGGCGGCGCCGTTTTCCGTGATGTACAGCGGGGTGGTGGGATAGTCGCGGCCGATCCGCTCCAGCAGCGCGGTGAGGCCGGCCGGCTCGATCTGCCAGCCCATCTCGGTCAGCGGGCCGGCCGGTGGCAGGAAGAGGATGCCCTCGGTGCCGGGGTGGGCGAGGCCACCGCCGGGCGCGTCCGGGCGCCCCGCCACGTAGGTGGGCGAGTAGTAGTTGACGCCGAGCAGGTCGATCGCCGCCGCGATGGCCTTTTCGTCGCCATCTTGGATGAACCCCAGGTCGGTGAAGCGGCGCATGTGCTCGAGCACGTCGGGCGGGTAGCCACCGGCCAGGATCGGGTCGAAGAAGATGCGGTTGGCCAGCCCGTCGACGACCCGCACGGCCTCGGCGTCGGCCGCGCTCTCCGGGTCGGCGGGGAGCACCGCGGCGGGGTTGAGCGTGATGCCGATGTTTTCGGCGCCCGCCGCGCGCAGGGCCCGCACCGCCAGGCCGTGCCCGAGCAGCAGGTGGTGGACCGCGGCGAACGCGTCCGCGGGATCCTGCCGACCCGGAGCGTGCACGCCGGAGGCGTAGCCGAGGTAGGCCGAGCACCAGGGCTCGTTGAGCGTGGTCCAGGTGGAGACGCGGTCGCCCAGCCGGGTGTACACGGCCGCGGCGTACTCGGCGAACCAGTAGGCGGTGTCGCGGCTGGTCCAGCCACCGCGGTCTTCCAGTGTCTGGGGCAGATCCCAGTGGTAGAGCGTGACGATGGGGTCGATGCCCCGGCCGATCAACTCGTCGACGAGACGGTCGTAGAAGTCGAGGCCGCGCGGGTTGACCGGGCCGGTGCCGTCGGGCCGCACGCGGGGCCACGAGATCGAAAACCTGTATGCCCGCAGATCGAGGTCGGCCATGAGGCCCACGTCGTCCGGGTAGCGGTGGTAGTGGTCGCACGCCACGTCGCCGGTGTGGCCGGCGTAGACCTTGCCCGGGGTGCGGGAGAACGTGTCCCAGATCGAAGGGCCGCGCCCGTCGTCCCGGGCCGCGCCCTCGATCTGGTACGCCGCGGTGGCCGCACCCCATACGAAGCCGTCTGGAAACTCCAGGCCCACCGTCATCCCCTCACCACTCCCTGGCACGGTCCTTACGATTATGTGCCACGTGCCGCGGTGGAAGGGGCGCGAGCCCGCCGCCGTCCGCAGACGCCACCAAGCGGAGGGAGCGCGGCGACCGGAGCGACTGGGGCGAGCCGCCCTCGCGGAGCGAGGGCAAACGTCATCGGTCAGCCCGTACGCAGGCAGTCGAGCAGCGTGGCGTCGCCGGTGACCTCGAGCATTTCGAAGCCTACGCGGCCGTAGAGAGCCAGCAGCAGGTCGCTCGCCGTGCCCGCCGCGTACGCCCGGGCGGGGTGCTCGTCGGTGTCCAGGATCGTGCCGGTGTCGAGCAGCGCGACGCCTTCGCCCCGCAGCCGCAGGAACCACTCCTGCGACGCGTCGGTCGCGACGAGGTGCACCATGCCCTGCCGTGACGTGGGGTTGTGGCGGCGGCCGGCGGGCAGCCAGGTGTCGAGCACCTCGCTCACCCCGTCGACCGCAAGCTTGGCCTCGACCGGCTCGCCGGCCGCGATCGCCATCTGGGCGTCCCAGCGGTGCACGGCGGTCTCGTGTGCCATGCGGCGATGCCAGAAGCCGGCCTTCTTGGCCTGTGGCGCCCAGTTCCACGCGGGGAGCTCCGGGTCGAGCGCCTCCAGCGTGTCGACAAGCTCCGTGTACTCGTCGTGCCACCACTCGACCGCGGCCGGGCCGGTCGGGAGGCCCTCCGGGACGGGTACGCGGCGCGACTCCGGCGGGGAGGTGACGCCGCGGGTGGCGTGACCGCGCACCCAGCGGTAGATGGAACCGAGGTGGTGGACGAGGTCGGTGACGGTCCAGTCGGGGCAGGAGGGCACCGGCGTGTCGGGAGAGGCCTGGGTGACGGCGTCGCGGAAGGGTGGACCCTCGGCCCGAAGCCCGGCGATCCAGAAGTCTTTCGACCCGTGCAATCTGCTGGTCATAACACCCTCCCGACGCGGCCGGGCGGCCCTTGGGTTGCCCCCGTGCGGTCCAGCCTAGGGTGAATGGCGTGCCCGACGTTAGCGCCGAACTGCCTACTGCCGCCCAGCCGACCGTGCCCGATTCGCTCGCGGCCTACACCACTTTGGGCCTTGGTGGCCGAGCGCAGCGAGTATTGATCGCCACGAATGCGGATGAGCTGGCCCAAACACCCGCGAACTCGTTCATCCTTGCGGGTGGCAGCAACGTGGTCGTCGGCGACGGCGGCTATCCCGGCACGGTCGTGCTGGTCCGTTCCACCGGGGTGACGGTGCGTGACACCGAGGACGGCGCGGCGACCGTGACGGTCGAGGCCGGCGAGTCCTGGGACAGCGTGGTGGCACAGGCCGTGGAGGCCGGCTGGTCGGGCATCGAATGCCTCTCCGGCATCCCGGGGTCGGCCGGCGCCACCCCGATCCAGAACGTCGGGGCGTACGGCCAGGAGGTCGCCGAGACCATCACGGCGGTGAGGGTCCTCGACCGGACCACCGGCGAGCGCCTGGTGATGACGCCCGAGGAGTGCGGCTTCGCGTACCGCACCAGCGTCTTCAAGCACAGCGACCGGTGGGTGGTGCTCTCCGTCGACTTCCGCCTCTTCCGCTCGCGCGAGTCGGCGCCGGTGCGCTACGCGGAGCTGGCCCGGACGTTGGGCGTGGAGATCGGCGACCGGGTGCCGCTGGCCGACGCCCGCGCGGCGGTGCTGGAGCTGCGGGCCGGCAAGGGCATGGTGCTCGACCCGGACGACCCGGACACCCGCTCGGTCGGCTCGTTCTTCACCAACCCGGTGCTGGAGGCCTCGGCGTACTCGGCGCTCCGCGAGCGTGCCGCCGGCCTGGGCGAGCCGCCGTCGTGGCCGAGCCCCGACGGCGTGGTCAAGGTCAGTGCGGCCTGGCTCATCGACAAGGCGGGCTTCACCAAGGGGTACGGCCACGGCCCGGTCGGCATCTCGACCAAGCACACGCTTGCCCTCACCCATCGGGGCGGTGGCTCCACGGCCGAGCTGCTCGGTCTGGCGCGGGAGATCCGAGACGGCGTGCGAGGCCGGTTCGGGGTGACGCTCCACCCCGAACCGGTCCTGGTCAACTGCGTCATCTGACCGGTCACACCCGGCCGAAGTCCTGCGTCCACAACAGCGCGCCGTCCTTGGCCCGGGCCACGCCCACGCCGACGGCCTTGGCAGCGCAGTCGAGGATCGCCTTGCGGTGCGGGCTGCTGCCCATCCAGCCCTTGACGACCTCTGCCGGCGTGCGGTGCCCCTTGGCGATGTTCTCGCTCATGGCGTGCTTGTAGCCGGCCCGCGCGGCACGGGTCGAAAAGTCGCTGCCGTCGCTGCCGGTGTGGCTGAAGAAGTTGTTGCGGGCCATGTCCTGGCTGTGCCTATACGCGGAGTTGCTCAGCTTGGGCTCGCGTCGTACCGCACGGCAGCCCTGCTTGGCCCGCTCCTGGTTGGTCAGTCGGATCACTTCGGACTCGGCCGACGCCCGGGCGGTGCCGGTGACCGGCGCGGCGGCGTACCCCGGGACGGCGAGCGTCAGGCTCATCACGGCCGCCCCCGCGACGGCCGCCAGCGTCGCCCACGGGCCCGATCTCCCACGAGTTGACATCGCGATCACCCTCTCCGTGTGAGTCGTTCGGACAGGACGTTCAAGTACCCGAGAAAATCTCGCGAAATCACAATCTGTAACGAATATTTCCGGCGAGAACGGGGTAAAACGACAGACCGTTGCGCATCTGGGTGATCGCTCGTTACACGGAGCGTGTCGTCTTTCTCTTTCTCCCACGCCGCCCGGCGTGCCTCGATAGCTGGCCTCCTGGTCTGCGGGATCAGTGGTGCCGTCGTCGCCACGGCATCCACCGTGCTTGCGGGCACGGAGCCCCGTCCGGCGGCTGAGCGGGCCGCGGTCCAACCGGAAGGGACGCGCGGCTACGGGTACACGAAGAGCCCGAGCCCGTCGGTCAGCTCCACGACCAGCCCGTCGCCGAGTCCTTCCGTCAGCTCGACCACGAGCGCGTCGCCGAGCCCGTCGGTGAGCTCGACGACAAGCCCCAGCCCGTCGGTGAGCACCACGGCGAGTCCCAGCCCGTCGACAAGCAGCACCGCGAGCCCCAGCCCGTCGACAAGCACGACGGCGAGCGCCAGCCCGTCGGCGAGCGTCAGCGCCAGCGCCAGCGCCAGCGCCACGCCCGGACCCGGTGGCGGCCTGCCGCAGACCGGCAGCCCCGCGGTGCTGATGGCCGGCGCCGGCGCCGGGTTGCTCATCGCCGGCGGCGCCGCGATCTTCCTCGCCCGCCGGCGGCGGCTTCGGCTGACTCTCTGACCGCCGGTCAACCCTGGCCGGTCGCCACGGCCGGCCAGGAGACCGTGACTTCGCCATGACGCCAGCGGGCTGGCCGGTCCACGATCGGCCAGCCCGCCGCCCGTATGGCGTAGACCGCGCGCAGCCAACGCTGCCGAGGCCCGAACGTGGCGTACGGCGCGGCGTCCCGCCATCCTTCGTCCAATGCGGACACGAACGCGTGGACCGGCTCGCCCGGCACGTTGTGGTGGATGAGCGCTTTGGGCAGCCGCTCGGCGAGCGTGGCCGGTGTGTCCAGAGTGGACAGTTTGGCGGCGAGCGTGAGGGTACGCGGGCCGGACGCGTCGAGCAGCACCCAGGAGGCGAGGCGGCCCAGCTCGTCGCAGGTGCCCTCTACCACCGCGCCGCCCGGGGCGAGCGCCACGGCCATGGTCCGCCAGGCGGCTTCCACGGCCGACTCCTCGTACTGGCGCAGGACGTTGAACGCGCGTACCACCGCCGGGCGCAGGCCGGCGAGCTCGAACCCGCCGCGCGCGAACGTCAAGCCGGGCGGGTCGGCCATGGGCGCGGCGGCCGCCACCCGCGCGGGATCGATCTCCAGCCCCACCACGCGCACGTCGGAGCGGACCGCGGACACCAGCCGGGCGCGCAGCTCGACGGCGGTCACCGGGCTCGCGCCGTATCCGAGGTCGATCACCAGCGGGTCGGCCGCGTCGCGCAGCATCCCGCCGAGCGTGGCCGCGATCCATTTGTCCACCCGCCGGAGCCGGTTGGGGTTGGTGGTCCCGCGAGTGATCTCGCCCTGCGGCCGAGCGGCCATCAGAACACCCGGTGCACCTTGTGCTGTGCGGCCTGGGCGAGCGGGCGGACCACGATGCGGTCGATGTTGACGTGGTGCGGGCGGGTCACCGTCCACGCGATGCAGTCGGCGATGTCGTCGGCGACGAGCGGCTCGGCCACGCCCGCGTACACCGCGTCGGCTTTCTGCGCGTCGCCGCCGAAGCGGGTCAGCCCGAACTCCTCGGTGCGCACCATGCCCGGGTCGATCTCGACAACCCGGATCGGCCGGCCGCTCAGCTCCAGCCGCAGCGTCTCGGCGACCGCGGTCTGCGCGTGCTTGGCCGCGGCGTAGCCACCGCCGCCCTCGTACACGATGAGACCCGCCGTGGAGCTGAGCACGACGACGGTGCCCGCGCCCGACGCGTCCAGCGCCGGCAGGAAGGCCTGGGTCACCCGGACGGTGCCGAGCACGTTGACGTCGAACATCCACTGCCAGTCGGCGACCGACCCGCTCTCCACCGGATCCAGGCCGCGGGCGCCGCCGGCGTTGTTGACCAGGACCGAGACCGGCCGGCCGAGCTCGCCGACACCGGCGGCCAGCGCGGCCACCGACTCGTCCGACGTGACGTCGCAGGTCAGGGCGGTGGCTTCACCCCCGGCGCCGGCGATCTCCTTCACCAGGGCGTCGAGCCGGTCGGCTCGGCGGGCGGCGGCGACGACGTGGAAGCCCTCGGCGGCCAGCCGCCGGGCGGTGGCGGCGCCGATACCGCTGGAGGCGCCGGTCACGATCGCGATCGAGGAGGTCATGGCGTCGATTCTTCCTCAGGCTGAAGCCCGTCTGGCCGCGCGGCCTAACGCCGTGCGTTAGACCCCTGAGCCTGATGGTTCGCTCGCAAGCTCGCTCACGTATGAGAGGTGGATCACGTCTGGGGGCACGTTATATGCACGTTCAACTGGTTATCGGGAAGATGGGTCCGGCCGCGGGGGTTGCATTGCCGGGGGGCGTGAGTATTCGCCGTCGTGGAAGGAGCACCCTTGTCGCACTGGCCGACGCCGCGGCGCATCGCCACCCTGTCCGTGCACACGTCTCCGCTGGACCAGCCGGGCACCGGTGACGCCGGTGGCCTCAACGTGTACGTCGTGGAGGTCGCCCGCCGGCTCGCCGACGCCGGGGTCGAGGTGGAGATCTTCACTCGGGCCACGTCGAGGGACCGCCCGGCGTGCGTGGAGATGTCTCCCGGGGTGACCGTCCGGCACATTATGTCCGGCCCGCTCGAAGGGCTGGCCAAGGAAGACCTGCCGGGTCAGATGTGTGCGTTCACCAACGGGGTGCTGCGCGCCGAGGCCGCCCACCCGCCGGGCTACTACGACCTGATCCACTCGCACTATTGGCTCTCCGGCCAGGTCGGCTGGCTGGCCAAGGAGCGGTGGGGCGTGCCGCTCGTGCACACCGCGCACACGCTCGCCAAGGTCAAGAACTCCCAGCTCGCCGACGGCGACCGCCCCGAGCCGCTGGCCCGCGTGGTGGGCGAGGACCAGGTGGTCGCCGTCGCCGACCGGCTCGTCGCCAACACCCAGGTCGAGGCCCGCGACCTCATCACGCGGTACGGCGCCGACCCGGCCCGCGTCGCCGTCGTCGAGCCGGGCGTCGACCTGGAGCGCTTCCGCCCGGGAGACCGGACCGCGGCCCGGCGCCGGCTGGGCCTGCCCGAGCGGGGCTACGTGATCGCGTTCGTCGGCCGCATCCAGCCGCTCAAGGCGCCCGATGTGCTGCTGCGTTCGCTGGCCGCCCTGCTCGACCGCGAGCCCGAGCTGGCCGAGCTTGTCACGGTGGTGATCTGCGGCGGGCCGAGCGGCAGCGGCCTCGACCAGCCCACCGCGCTCATCGACCTCGCCAACTCGCTCGGCGTCGCCGACTCGGTCCGCTTCATGGCGCCGCAGACCGGCGCGGACCTGCCGGCCCTCTACCGGGCCGCGGACATCGTCGCGGTGCCGTCGCACAACGAGTCGTTCGGGCTCGTCGCGCTCGAGGCGCAGGCGTGCGGCACGCCGGTGGTGGCAGCCGCGGTCGGCGGGCTGGTGACGGCGGTACGGGACGGCGTGAGCGGCGTGCTCGTCGACGGGCACTGTCCGGTCGACTGGGCGATCGTGCTCGGCAAGCTGCTGGCGTGTCCGGGGCGGCGCGAGGAGCTGGCCGCCGGTGCGGTCCGGCACGCCCGTAACTTCTCCTGGACCCGCACGGCGTCGGGGCTGCTCGCGGTCTACCGTGAGGCGGTGACCGAGCATCGCGAGCGCATGGCCTCCTCGATCGACGCCGACGCCGCGGCCCTGCGGGCGCTGGCGTGACCACCCGGGCAGAGGTCGGCGCGCTGATCGAGTCGGTCTGCGCCGAGCGCGAGCTGCCGTGCGAGGCGACCGGCGAGCTCGCCTACGCGGTGACGCTGCCCGGCACCCACAAGCTCAAGACGGTGTGCAACCTGATCGTGGGCGAGCACGCGCTGCGCGTCGAGGCGTTCGTGATGCGCCAGCCGGACGAGCGGCGCGAGGAGCTGTGGGCGTGGCTGCTGCGCCGCAACGCCCGCATGTACGGGGTGGCCTTCTCCATCGACACCGTTGGCGACGTCTATCTGACCGGCCGGGTGGGACTGTCCGGGCTCGACGAAGACGAGCTCGACCGGTTGCTGGGATCCGTGCTGACGTACGCGGACGAATCGTTCGACACCATGCTCGAAATCGGCTTCGGCACGGCGATCCGGCGCGAGTGGGAGTGGCGGGTCAAGCGCGGCGAGTCGCTGGCCAACCTTCAGGCTTTTTCCCACATGTTCCCCGCGGACCGGCAGTCAAACGGTGTGACGGGCGAGACAACGTAATCGCCTTGTGTCAAGAAAGCGTTGCGCCGTAACGTGATCAGCACGCGCCGCACCTGGCAAACAGTTCGGGGGAGCTAGGGTCCGTCGTCGGGACCGCGCCAGGATAAGCGCTGGGGGATGGGTGGCGACAACACGCCGTTGGGGGACGGCGCCACCTAAGACCGGCGGCGAGAGCGGGCGACGCTTACGGGGGTGAGTGTCGCCCGCCGCCGCCGGGCCGAAGATCCCGTTCCGCCTAGAGTCGCTCTTATGACTGGACCCCTTGCTGGGCTGGGCGTCATCGAGATGGCTGGGCTCGGGCCCGCTCCCTTCGCCGGCATGGTGCTCGCCGACCTCGGTGCCACGGTGGTGCGTGTCGACCGCGTTGGCGCACACGCGGTACCGCTCCCACCGCGCGAGGATCTCCAGGGCCGGGGCAAGCGCTCGATCGCCGTCGACCTCAGGCGCCCCGAGGGCGCGGCGCTGGTTCGCGCGCTCGCCTCACGAGCCGACGTGCTGATCGAGGGCTTTCGCCCAGGCGTGGCCGAGCGGCTGGGCATCGGGCCGACCGAGTGCCTCGCGGTCAACCCCCGCCTCGTGTACGGCCGGGTCACCGGCTGGGGGCAGGATGGTCCGCTCGCCAGCACTGCCGGGCACGACATCACCTACCTGGCCCGTACCGGCGTGCTGCACGCGATCGGCCCGGCGGACGGCCCACCGGTGCCCCCGCTCAACCTGCTCGGCGACTACGGCGGCGGCGGGATGCTGCTGGTGGCCGGCGTGCTCGCCGCGCTGTGGCAGGCCCAGCGTACCGGCGCGGGCCAGGTGGTGGACGCCGCGATCGTAGACGGCACAACGCTTCTGGCCACTCAGCTGTACGGTCTGGTCCACAGTGGATTATGGCAGGACCGGCGTGGCGCCAACCTGCTCGACGGCGGGGCACCCTTCTACGGCGTGTACGAGACCGCCGACGGCCGCCACCTCGCGGTGGGCCCGCTGGAGCCGAAGTTCTTCGCCGAGTTCGCCGACCGCCTGGGGCTCGAGCCGGCCGAGACACCGGACCAGCTCGATGTGGCGTCCTGGCCCCGCCTCCGTACGCTCATCGCGGCCCGTGTCGCCGCCCGCACCCGGGACGAGTGGACCCGGGTCTTCGCGGACGGCGACGGCTGCGTGGCACCGGTGCTGTCACTGGACGAGGCGCCCGCGGACCCGCATCTGAGCGCCCGTGGCGCCTTCGTGGAGGTGGACGGCGTGCGCCAGCCCGCGCCGGCCCCGCGCTTTTCGGCCACACCCGCCGCTGTGCCGTCGCTCCCGCCACCCCTGCCCGGCGAACACACGCGGGAGGTACTTGAGGAGTGGTCCGTGCCCGACGCCGAGGTGTTGCTGGCGAACGGTGTGGCCCACCAACTCCCGTCAGGTAACGAGGACGGGCTCGGGCTTGGCCGCCAGGGCGGCCACGCGCCGCTCGCGTGACGGGCCGGAGAGGATCTGGCCGGCCGCGACGACGGCGGCGATGCCCGCGGCGCCCAGCCACAGTGCGCTGTTGCCGGCGTGCTCCATAACGAAGCCGCCCAGCGTCGGCGCGAGGAACGCCGCCGCCGACCAGGAGAGCGAGAACACCCCTTGGTAGCGCCCGCGGATGCTCGCCGGCGAGAGCTCGGCGATCAGCGTCGCGTTGGAGGGCGACGTGAGCATCTCGCCCAACGTCCAGATGAGGACCGTGACCGCGTACACCCAGGGGACGTCGGCCACCACGGTCAGGCCGAAGCCGAGGCCGGTGACGAGCGAGGCGACGGCGAGCGTGCGGGAGCGGTCGCGGCCGCGGATGAGGCGCGGGACGAAGAGCTGGCCCGCGACGATCAGCACCCCGTTGAGCGCGATCACCCAGCCGAACGTCGACGGCGACAGCCCGTCCTGCCCCATCGCGATCGGCAGCATCGAGATGTGCTGGAGGAAGACCACCGCGGTGAGCAGGTTGAGCAGCAGGAAGCCGAGGAACACCCGGTCGGCGAAGACGGTGTGCAGGCCGGCCGCCGGCGCGCTGGTGTCGCGGCGCCGCGCGAAGCCCTGCGGCCGCCGGGTCTCCCGCACCTTCACGAAGATGATGCCGGCGGTGAGCAGCGTGGTGGTCGCGTCGACCAGGAAGAGCAGCAGGAAGTCGGCCTGCGCGGCGAGGCCGGCGAGCACCGCGGCGAACGCGAAGCCGAGGTTGATGGCCCAGTAGTTGAGCGAGAACGCCCGCAGCCGGTCGCGCTGCGGCACGACGTCGACCATCATCGCCTGAAACGCGGGGCGGGTCGCGTCCGTGAAGAAGCCGAGCACCAGCGCGCAGAGCGTGATGGTCCAGCGGTCGCGGGCGAAGCCCAGCACCAGCAGCGTGGTCGCCGCGCCCAGGTGGGCGGTGAAGAGCGTGGGGCGGCGCCCCCAGCGGTCGGCCAGTACGCCGCCGACCATCACGCCGATCGCGCTGCCGGCCCCGAAGAAGCCGATCACGAGGCCGGCCTGGGTCTGGGTGAAGTGGCGCTCGCTCGTGAGGTAGATCGCCATGAAGATCATGACGAACGAGCCAAGGCGGTTGACCAGGGTGCCGGTCCACAGGTACCAGAAGGTGGTGGGAAGCCCACCCGTGGTCTCCCGTAACCAGCTGCGCACGCCAGACCCCTCCCCCGTAACGGCTGCCACCCATGCCGTTCCTTACAAGCTAGTCCGGTGAGTGGGAGCCGCGCATCCCGATTTCCATGTGGTGGCGGTCACGGTGGCAGGATGATCCCTATGACTCTGGGGACGCTGGTGCTGCTACGGCACGGTGAGAGCGAGTGGAACGCGAAGAACCTCTTCACCGGGTGGGTCGACGTCGACCTGACCGCCAAGGGCGAGGCCGAGGCGCGGCGCGGTGGCGACCTGCTCCGCGAGCACGGCCTGCTCCCCGACGTGCTGCACACAAGCGTGCTGCGGCGCGCCATCCGCACCGCCGACCTGGCGCTCAACGCGGCCGACCGCCACTGGATCGCCGTCCGCCGCTCGTGGCGGCTCAACGAGCGGCACTACGGCGCCCTCCAGGGCAAAAACAAGAAGCAGACCCTGGAGCAGTACGGCGAGGAGCAGTTCATGCTCTGGCGCCGCTCGTACGACACGCCACCGCCGCCGATCGACGACAACGACGAGTGGTCGCAGGCCGGCGACGCCCGCTACGCCACGCTCCCGCCCGAGCTGATGCCCCGCACCGAGTGCCTCAAGGACGTGCTCGCCCGCGCCCTGCCGTACTGGTACGACGCGATCGTGCCCGACCTGCTCGCCGGCCGCACCGTGCTGGTGGCCGCCCACGGCAACTCGCTGCGCGCCGTGGTCAAGCACCTCGACGGCATCTCCGACGAGGCAATCGCCAAGCTCAACATCCCCACCGGCATCCCGCTCCGCTACGACCTCGACGCCTCCCTGCGCCCGGTCACGGCCGGCGGCACCTACCTCGACCCGGACGCGGCCAAGGAAGCCGCCGCTGCGGTCGCCAACCAGGGCCGTTAGGACATTTACCCCGTATTTCCCGGGTCCGCGTCACCTGCGGACCGCTGCTCCCGCCGGAGACCGCGGAGGTCGGCGGCTCGCGGGCGAGCCGAAACCCCCGACCTCCGCTGCCAGCTCCGCGCGACAAGCCCCACGCCGCGGGAAGCCTCTTCCTCGTTCGCAGGATCCGCCAGCAGGCGGCCGCCCGCGACGCCGACTGATCCCGACGCGAGGCCGCATCACGCAGCGTGAGCAAGCGGCCAAAGCGACATTGTGGACAAACACCGCGACGCCGCACGAACGGCTGAGGTCGCGGGAGCAACAGCCGGTAGCTCGAATGGGTCAGCCGGCGCTGGGTGGCTCGGTGGTCTCGCCGGTGACCAGGTAGACGACCTGCTGGCCGGCGTTGACGGAGTGGTCGGCGTAGCGCTCGTAGAAGCGGCCGAGCAGCGCGCCGTCGATCGCGGCCTCGGCGCCGTGTGGCCAGTCTTTGTGCAGCAGGATGCTGAAGAGTCGCCGCTGTAGGTCGTCCATCGCGTCGTCGTCGCCCTCGAGCTCGGCGCCGAGCCGCGCGTTTTGCGTGGTGAGCGCCAGGCCCACCTTGCCCGCCATCCGGTCGGCCACCCCGCCCATCGAGGTGATCACCTCGCGCAGCTCGGGCGGCACGGCCGGCGCGGGGTAGCGCCGCAGTGCGGTCTTGGCCACGTGGCCGGCGAGGTCGCCCATCCGCTCCAGGTCGGCGCCGATCTGGATGCCCGTGATCACGAGCCGGAGGTCGGTGGCGACCGGGGCCTGGCGGGCGAGCGTGTCGTAGACCTGCTGCTCGACCTGTCGCTGGAGATCGTCGACCTCGGCGTCGCGGCTGACGACCGTCTCGCAGATCTCGCGGTTGGCGGTGAGCAGCGCCTCCGTCGCGTGAGACATAGCCGTACGCACCGCCTCGGCCATGGAAACCAGGAGGCGTCCCACCTCGAGAAGGTCTGCCCGCAGCTCGTCACGCATCGCGTTGATGCTAGGCGATACCTCGTGATCTTCGCGGTCCGGGGGTGAACGACGCTCGGCCGAGCGGTGAACACTCTTGGAAGCGGGTCAGGTTTGTCCTATTCTGCGAATCAGTTGGGTTAACAATGACCCTACGATCGCGACGTGGAGTGGGCGGTCGGAGCCGGCGTGGTCGGCAGCGTCATCGGCCTGATGGCCGGAGCCGCTGCGTTGCTCGCCGTGCGCGGCCGCGCGGGGGTGCGCGGTCCGCTCGTCCCTGCCGGCGGCCGGTCGCCGGCGGGAGAGGGCGCTGCTGCCGGGGGCTTCGGAGAAGCCACTCGCGACAACGGGAGGCCGGCTATCGCCAAGGATCAGCAGGGCCAGGTCTCCGGGCTGGGCCGCAAGAGCCTCGACGCGCTGCGGGTCGGCGTCGTCGTGCTCGATCAGGACGACACGCCCGTGCTGGTCAACCCGGCGGCACGCGCGATGGGCCTCCTGCGCGCCGGACCCCAGCCGGGCACCATCGCCGCCCACCCGATCGTGCGCACGCTGGCTGGCCAGGTGCGCCGCACGGGCGTGCGCCGCGAGGTGGAGCTCGACCTGCCCCGAGGCCGGGAGGGCGGGCCGCAGTCGCCGCTCGGCGTCCACCTGCGCGCGGTCGCGCTGGGTGGAAACTTCGTCTCCGTCGAGGCCGCCGACGTGACCGAGTCGCACCGGGTCGACCGGGTGCGGCGCGACTTCGTCGCCAATGTCAGCCACGAGCTGAAGACCCCGATCGGCGCGCTACAGCTGCTGGCCGAGGCGCTGCTCGACGCGACCGACCCGGATAGCGTCACCACCGACCCCGCCGAAGACGTGGCGGCCGCCCGCCGGTTCGCGGAGCGGATCCAATCCGAGTCCACCCGCCTCGGCCGCCTCGTCAACGAGCTGCTGGAGCTGACCCGGCTCCAGGGCGCCGAGCCGTTGCCCGCGCCCGAGCCGGTCGCGATCGACTGGGTGGTGGCCGAGGTCATCGACCGCACCCGCACCGCCGCGTCCGCCCGGAGCATCGAGGTCGACGTGACCGGTGACCGCGGCCTGACGGTGTACGGCAGCGACAGCCAGATCGCCACCGCCGTCGCCAACCTGGTGGAAAACGCGATCGCCTACTCGGCGGAGCACACGAAAGTGGATGTGGTCACGCGCGGTGACGACGAGTACGTTGAGATCGCGGTGACCGACCAGGGCATCGGGATCGGGCCGAGCGACCTCGACCGGATCTTCGAGCGGTTTTACAGGGCCGACCAGGCGAGGTCCCGCGCGACCGGCGGCACCGGCCTCGGCCTGGCAATTGTCAAGCACATCGCGACAAACCACGGTGGCCGTGTGGAGGTGACGAGCAGGCTGGGCGGAGGGTCGACGTTCACCATCCGGCTGCCCGCCCGTCCGCCGGACGCCGTACTGCCGCTACCACCGTCAGTTGAGATCGAGGCCGGTCCGGCCGAGCTTCGACAGGCCTGACGAGCAACAGGAAGGAAAGTCCGTTGGCCCGCGTGCTCGTGGTCGAGGATGAGGAGTCGTTCTCCGACGCCTTGTCATACATGCTCCGCAAGGAGGGGTTCGAGGTCTCGGTCGCCGCGACCGGCACCTCCGCCCTCACCGAGTTCGACCGGACCGGTGCGGACATAGTGCTGCTCGACCTGATGCTGCCCGAGATGTCGGGCACCGAGGTGTGCCGCCAGCTGCGCCAGCGCTCCCACGTCCCGATCATCATGGTGACCGCGCGAGACAGCGAGATCGACAAGGTCGTCGGGCTGGAAATAGGAGCCGACGACTACGTGACAAAGCCGTACTCGCCGCGCGAGCTGGTCGCCCGCATCCGAGCCGTGCTGCGCCGCCAGAGCGTCGACGCGGTGGAGCTTTCCGCGCCCACCCTGGCCGCCGGCCCGGTGCGCATGGACGTCGAGCGCCACGTCGTGACCGTGGCCGGTGCGGCCGTGCAGCTGCCGCTGAAGGAGTTCGAGCTGCTGGAGCTGTTGCTCCGCAACGCCGGCCGAGTGCTCACCCGGGGCCAGCTGATCGACCGGGTGTGGGGCGCCGACTACGTGGGCGACACGAAGACGCTGGACGTGCACGTAAAGCGGCTCCGGTCGAAGGTCGAGCCGGAGCCGAGCACGCCGCGCTACATCGTCACCGTCCGCGGCCTTGGCTACAAGTTCGAGCCCTGAGACCGGGGCGGCCGGCGCTTCGAGATCTTGACCGGCACAGCAGCGGCCGTGGTCGCCGGATGCTCGGCGATCACGCCCTGCTTTGCCCGTGCCGCGCACATCTCGGCCAGCTTCGCGTACGCCGCCTTGCCGACCAGCGCGGTCAGCTCCGGCTCGTACGACAGGTACATCGCCTCGGTGCCAACATGTGCCTCCGGCGACGAGGTGCACCACCAGTCGAGGTCGTGGCCGCCGGAGCCCCAGCCGCGCCGGTCGAACTCGGTCAGCGTCGTCACCAGCACCTTGGTGCCATCTGGCCGCTTGGACCACTCCTGCTCGCGGCGCACCGGGAGCTGCCAGCACACGTCCGGCTTGTACTCCAACGGGTGAACGCCGTCGCGGAGCGCCTGTGCGTGCAGGGCGCAGCCGCCACCGCCGGTGAAGTCGGCGTCGTTGAGGAACACGCACGGGCCCTCTTCGCCTTGCGTGGCCGTGCGGCGGGCCGGGTTTTTGCCGTCGATGGAGTCCATCTCCGTATAGTTTTTGAACCCGCGCCGGTAGTGCTGCCAGGTCTCCGGCGTCAGCCGCTTGACCGCCGCCTTGACCCGGTTTTCGTCGTCCGAGTCGGTGAAGAACGCGCCGTGCGAGCAGCATCCGTCGGCTGCGCGGCCGGCGATGATCCCGTGACACGCCTTGCCGAAGACGCACGTCCATCGGGAGAGCAGCCAAGTGAGATCGGCACGTACGACGTGCTTTGGGTCCTCCGGGTCGACGAACTCGATCCACTCCCGGGGGAAGTCGAGCGAGACTTCCTTACTCCGCGGGTCTTGGGGGTCGTCGACGAGGACGTGCAGGCTTGCCACCTGGTCAGCTTACGCGCGTGGTACCCGTAAGGTTTGAACTATGCGGCTGGGTGTCCTCGACGTCGGGTCCAATACCGTGCATCTTCTGGTCGTGGACGCACACCACGGCGCACACCCCTGGCCGGCCCACTCCGAAAAGGCGGTGCTCCGGCTGGCCGAGCAGATCGGCAAGGACGGCGCGCTCACCAAGTCCGGCGCCGACGCACTCGTCAAGGCGGCCGCCGACGCGATGACCGCGGCGGCCCGGCTGGTCACCGACGACCTGCTGGCATTCGCGACCTCCGCGGTCCGCGACGCCACAAACTCCGCCGCCGTGCTCTCGCGGGTCCGGGAGGAGACGGGGGTACGCCTTCAGGTGCTCTCCGGCGCGGACGAGGCGCGGGCCACGTTCCTCGCGGTGCGGCGGTGGTTCGGCTGGTCCGCCGGGCGCCTGCTGGTGATGGACATCGGCGGCGGCTCGCTGGAGCTCGCGGCCGGCATCGACGAAGACCCCGACCTCGCCATGTCGCTGCCGCTCGGCGCCGGCCGGCTGACCCGCGACCGGCTGCACATCGACGGCAGCACCGCCACGCCGCCGTCCGCGCACCGGGTCGACGAGCTGGCCGAGTACGTCGAGGAGATGCTCGATCCGGCCGTGCAGAAGCTTTCCGAGGTCGGCTGGGACCGTCCGGTCGCCACGTCGAAGACGTTCCGCTCGCTGGCCCGCCTCGCCGGCGCCGCCCCTTCGACGGCCGGGCTGTGGGCGCCCCGGCGGCTGCACCGCGACGGACTCCGGCAGGTGATCGGATTCATCCGCCACATCTCTCCCCGTGAACTGTCCGGTTTGGAGGGTGTGAGCGGCCGCCGGGCCCACCAGCTGCTCGCCGGCGCGGTCGTGGCCGAGGCGACGATGCGCCGGCTCAACATCGACGCGGTCGACATCTGCCCCTGGGCACTGCGCGAAGGGGTCATTCTTCGCCGTCTAGACCAATTGGAGCCGGCGTAGCGCCAAAGCGCATTTACCACCGTGGCGATACCCTGGCAAGCGTGAGTTCCCGCGTCCCCGTACTCCTGTCCAGCTCCTCCGTCTTCCCCGAGCCGACGGCGGCGGCGTTCGAGATGGCCGCCACCCTGGGCTACGACGGCATCGAGGTCATGGTCTGGACCGACGCGGTCAGCCAGGACGCCGGTGCCCTGCGCGGCCTGTCGACGCACTACGGCGTGCCGGTGCTGTCCGTGCACGCACCGTGCCTGCTGGTCACCCAGCGGGTGTGGAGCTCCGACCCGTGGGAGCGGCTGCGGCGGGCGGCGATGCTGGCCGAGACGCTAGGCGCACCCACCGTGGTGGTGCACCCGCCGTTCACCTGGCAGCGTGACTACGCGCGCGGCTTTGGTGCCGGGCTGGCCCGCTTGGCCGCTAAGCACCCGGATGTCACGTTCGCGGTGGAAAACATGTATCCGGTGCGGATGGCCGGCCGCGAGTTCGTGCCGTACGTGCCGGGTTGGGATCCCACCGAGACCGGCTACGACGCGTACACGCTCGACCTCTCCCACTGCGCGGCCTCCCGCACCGACCCGCTGGCCATGGCCGACACGATGGGTGCCCAGCTCGCCCACGTGCACCTCGGCGACGGCACGGGCGAGGGGCGCGACGAGCACCTGGTGCCCGGGCGCGGCAGCCAGCCCTGCGGCGAGCTGCTGGCGTCGCTGGCAGGGCGGGGTTTCACGGGTTCGGTGGCGGTCGAGGTGGCGACGCGCAAGGCGAGCAGCCGGGCGGTCCGCGAGGCCGACCTGCGAGAGTCGCTGGCCTACGCCCGGCAGCATCTCGCCACCCCGACGCCGGTCACACCGCGGTAAGCAGCTTTTCCTTCTTGCGCGCGCGGTGGGCGGCCACGTGGGAGCGGGTGGCGCACCGCTCCGAGCAGAACCGCCGGCAGTTGTTGGACGAGGTGTCCAGGTAGACGTTGCCGCAGCGCTCGTCGGCGCAGACGCCGAAGCGGGCGCTGCCGAACTCACAGAGCCACACGGCCAGGCCCCAGACGGCGCCGGCGAGGTACTCGGCGCTGACGGAGGCGCCCCGGCTTGTCACGTGCATGTGCCAGTCGTTGGCGTCGTGACCGGAGATGCGCGGCTGGACCGGGAAGGTCTCCAGCAGCGCGTTGAGCTCGGCGACAGCCTCGATGTCGCGGCCGGACGTGCCGAACTCGAAGACATCTCGCAGGCGCTTTTGCGCCCGGCGGAAGATGGCCAGGTCGCGCTCGACTGCCTCGGTGGCCATCCAGGAGTTTTCCTCGCCGAAGAGGCCCCGGAGGCCGTCGAGGTCGTCCAGCGACGCGTTGACAAGGTCAACGGCCGTCCTGGCGTACGCGTCGAAGTTCACCCGACAACCGTAGACGACTTGGGGCCCTCATGGCGCGTCACGCTCGTGCGGACGGTAACCGGGCCACTCCGCGGGGCGGGCGTTACGCTCGCCTCATGCTGCGATCGGTCATCCTCGCCGCTTCCCGGTCTTCCCGGATGGAGCGGCTCGTCGAGACTGCGCCGCTCACGCGTGGTGTGGTGCGGCGGTTCGTCGCCGGCACGTCGCCGGACGACGCGCTGCGGGCGACCGGTGAGCTGGTCGCCGACGGCCTTTCGGTGAGCCTGGATGTGCTCGGTGAGGACACCGAGACGCCCGAGCAGGCGGTCACCACCCGCGAGGCCTACGTCGCGTTGCTGCACGCCCTCCGCGACGCGGAGCTGACCCCGGCCGCGGAGGTGAGCGTCAAGCTCTCCGCGCTCGGGCAGAAGTTCGACGAGCAGCTGGCGTACGACGGGGCGCGAGCGATCTGCCTGGCCGCATCGGAGGCCGGCACCACGGTGACGCTGGACGCGGAAGACCACACCACCACCGACTCCACCTTGGACATCCTGACCAAGCTGCGCACCGACTTCCCGACCACCGGGGCCGTGCTCCAGGCCTACCTGCGGCGCACCGAGGCCGACTGCCGGGAGCTGGCGACCGCGGGCTCGCGGGTGCGGTTGTGCAAGGGGGCCTACAAGGAGCCCGAGTCGGTGGCGTACCAATCCACTCTGGACGTCGACAAGTCGTTCGTGCGCTGCCTCAACATCCTCATGTCGGGCGATGGCTACCCGATGCTCGCCACCCACGACCCCCGGCTGATCGCGATCGGCGAAGACCGGGCGCGGTGGTTCGACCGGTCGCCCGACGAGTTCGAGTTCCAGCTGCTGTACGGCGTGCGCCCGGACGAGCAGGCCCGCCTGGCCGCCGAGGGATACACGGTGCGTGTCTACGTGCCATACGGCACGGAGTGGTACCCGTACCTGATGCGCCGCCTGGCCGAACGGCCGGCGAATGTCAGCTTCTTCCTCAAGGCGGTCAGCCGCAAGGCGTGAGCTAAGGTCCCGCGTGTGACGGACGCACCGGGGCCGGAGCCGGGATCGCGCCGGCGCTGGCCGCTGTGGCTGGCGCTCGGGTCGGTCGCCGTGGTGCTGTCCTGCGCCGTCCCGCTGGTCGTGATCGTTACCCTCCGCGACCACGGCCCGGGCGCGTCGGCCAGCGCCAGCCCGATCGCCATCCACAGCCCCGAGCCGGGCGACCCGGAGCAGATGACCCAGCTCTGGCTGCGCGAGCGGATCGCGGATGTGCTCACCGAGCAGGCCGGCGCGCTGCTCCGCGGCGACGAGCGGGGGTTCCTCGCGGTCGCCGAGCCGAAGTCGGCGGCGGTCGGTGCGCTGCGGCGGCAGTTCCGGTCGCTGCGGGCGCTGAAGGTCACCGCCTGGCAGGTGCGGATCACCGACATCCCGGACCGGGCCGGGTCGCGGTGGCGGGTCGCGGTGACGTACGAGCACTGCTTCGTCGACCCGGGCTGCCTCACCGGTCCGGTATCCATCGAGACGACCTGGGTCGACCGCGGCGGCGTGCCACGCATGGTCGCCCTGGCGCCGTCGCCCTCGGCGCAGGACGGTCCGCGGCCGTGGGAGGCCAGCGACCTGGTGGTCGCCCTGGGCAAGCGGGCGGTGGTCGCCACGACGGCGGCGCAGAAGGGCCACCTCGCCGAGGTGCTGCGCGAGGCCGAGCGGGCGGCCGAGGTCGCCGACCGGTACGCGGTCGGTGGCCTGCCGCCCCGGCACTACCAGGTCTTCTACGCCGGCGAGAAGGAGTGGCGGCGCTGGTACGGCGGCGACCGGCCGGAGTGGACCGCCGGATACGCGGTGCCGGTCGGGGGTGGCCACTTCGACGTGGTGCTCAACGCGAAGGGCCTGCACAGCAGCGTGCTCGACGACCTGCTACGGCACGAGATGACGCACGCGGCCTCGCTGCCCGGCGGCGGCTACCGCACCGGTGAAAACTGGTGGCTGGTCGAGGGCCTCGCCGACCTCGCCGCCGCGGGCGGGCGGCCGGTCAGCCGGTACGAGAGCCTGGGCGACGTGCGGCGGCTCGTGTCCGGCGGGTGGCGCGGTCCGCTGAGCGCGGCCGAGCCGGGCGAGCGAGCCACGGACTGGCAGGTCAGCGCCGCGTACGGGGTCGGCTACCTCGCCGTCCGCCACCTCGTCGACCGCTACGGCGAGGAGGCGATGCTCGCGTTCTTCAAGGCGGTCGTGCACGAGCGAAAGTCACCCGAGGCGGCGTCCACCAAGGTCTTCGGCGAGCCGTGGCAGGCCCTTCAGGACGACTGCGTGTCGTACGTGCGGAGCGCGGCCTCGTAGGATTACTCGGGTGTCTGGCGTCCCCCCGCCACGAAGACTGATCCTGCTCGCCGGCGCTGCCCTCCTCGCGCTCGGCGCGACAGCCGCGTCCTGTGGCGACGACGAGTCGGCCGTGGCCCTTGGCAATGCGTCCCGCGGCGAGGTGGCGGAGGTGGTCGACGCACCGGCCTCGGTCACCGCGAAGGCGGCCGCCACGCTCACTTCACCGGCCGACGGCACGCTCGCCGTGATGCGGGTGGGTCCGGGCGCCACCGTGCGGCGCGGCCAGGTGCTCGCGGTCGTCGACTCGCCCGGTGCCAAGCAGCGGCTCACCCAGGCCAAGGCGGCGCTCGACGCGGCCAAGCGGGCGGGTGGCGGCTTCGGCGGCGGGGTCAACCTCACGACCGTCCAGCGCAATACCGACAAGGCCGCGGCCGCCGCGTTCGACGCCGCCCGCGCCGCCGCCGGCAAGATCGCCGATCAGCGGATCCGCGGCGTGCTGCTCGCCAACGTCGACGCGGCGGAGAAGCAGTACGAGGCGGCCGCTCGCGCCGCCGGCCAAGCGGTCCGCGCGGTGCAGCGGGGCGTGGCCGGGCTCAGCTCGGCGGTCAGCGCGCTCTCGGCCGCCCAGCGCCTCCAGGCGCAGCAGGCCTACGACCTGGCAAAGTCCACTGTGGATGCGCTGACCCTGCGGGCGCCGATTCCCGGCGTGGTGCAGCTCGGTGGTGCCGCCGCGCCGGCCGGCGGCGCGTCCGCCGAGGCGCTGGCCGGGCTGCTCGGCGGGTCCGGTGCGCAGCTGCCCACCGGCGCGCTGAACCCGCCCGCGGCGCAGGGCCCGGCGGCCGGCGTCGACGTCGCCGTGCCGGTCGGCGGCCAGGTCACCGCGGGCACCGCCATCCTGACGATCGTCGACGTGTCCGCACTCGGTCTCGTCGCCGAGGTCGACGAGACCGATGTGCTGCTGGTCCGCCCCGGCCTGAAGGCGACGGTGGAGCTCGACGCGGCGACCGGCGCCACGTACGCGGGCGAGGTCCGCTCGGTCGACGTGCTGCCGACCGCCTCGGCGCGCGGCGGCGTCGCGTACCGCGTCCGGCTCGCCCTCGGCGCCGGGCAGTTCGGCGACGGCCGCGACGCCCCGCCACCCCGGCCGGGCATGAGCGCGGTCGTCCATCTCCAGGTGCGCGAGGCGGCCGACGCGGTCACCGTGCCCGCCGCGGCGGTCTTCTCCGCCGACGGCCGCGACGCGGTCTGGGTGGTCCGCGACGGCCGCGCCGCCCGGGTCGACGTGACCGTCGGCGTGCAGGGGCAAGACGTCGTGCAGATCGTCACCGGGGTGGCGCCCGGCGACAGCGTGGTGGTCCGCGGCACCGACCAGGTCACCGCCGGCCAAGAAGTGCCGTGAGATCGTGACGGTCGAAGCGGCTGACGTCACCCGGACGTACGAGCTGGACGGGGTTTCCGTACCGGCTCTGCGAGGCGTCTCCCTTGTCGTCGAGCCGGGCGACTACGTGGCGATCGTCGGGCCGTCGGGCTCGGGCAAGTCGACGCTGATGCACCTGCTCGGTGGGCTCGACCAGCCGACCGGTGGCCGCCTGGTCATCGGCGGGCGAGACGTGTCGACGCTCTCCGCGCCGGAGATGGCGCGGCTGCGCAACGAGACGATCGGCTTCGTCTTCCAGGCGTTCCACCTGCTGCCCCGGACGTCGGCGGTCGACAACGTGGCGCTGCCCCTCGTGTACCGCGGCGTGGGCGCCCGGCAGCGGCGGGCGAAGGCGGCGGAGATGCTGGAGCGGGTGGGGCTCGGCCACCGGCTCCACCACCGGCCCAACCAGCTTTCCGGCGGCGAGCAGCAGCGGGTGGCGATCGCGCGGGCGCTGGTCACCGACCCGGCGGTGCTGCTGGCCGACGAGCCGACCGGCAACCTCGACACCGCGACCGGCGCCGCCGTGCTGGGCCTGCTCGAAGACCTGAACTCGACCTCCGGCGTGGCTCTCGTGATCGTCACCCACGACCGCGACGTGGCCGCCCGGGCCCACCGGCAGATCGCGATGCGCGACGGCCAGATCGTGCCCGAGGGCGCGGAGTGAGGATCGTCGAGGCCTGGCGGGTCGCGCTCGACGCCCTGCGGGCCAACCGGTTGCGCAGCGGGCTGACCATGCTCGGCGTGGTGATCGGCGTCGCCGCGGTGGTCGTGCTCGTCGCGATCGGCACCGGTGCCAAGCGCGAGGTGGAGCAGCAGGTCGAGGGGCTCGGCTCCAACCTGCTGATCGTCGTGCCGGGGCGGCTGGAGTTCAACTCCGCGCCCTCCGTCTCCCGCCTCTCACTGTCCGATGTAGACGCCGTGAGCCGGGTGGTCGGCGATCCGTCGCGGGTGGCGGTCACGGTCACGTCCGGCGAGACGGTCCGCGCCGGCACCCGTTCCACGTTCACCACCGTGCAGGGCGTGCTGGAGACGACGCCGCAGGTCTTCGTCCGCGATGTCGGGCGGGGCAGCTACCTCACGGCGTCCGATGTGGACACGGCGCGGCGGGTGGCGGTGCTCGGCGCGACCGTGGCTCGTACCCTCTTCGGCGACCGCGACCCGGTCGGCCAGCAGGTGTCGGTCGCGGGCGTGCGGTTTCGCGTGATCGGCGTATTCGCGCCGCTCGGGCAGAGCCTCGGCGTCGACCGGGACGACGAGGTGCACATCCCGGTGACGACGGCACACCGGCTGTACGGCACCAACCGCATCGACGGCATCGCGGTCAAGGCGCCCGACCGGGAGCGGATCGACGCGCTCGGCGAGCGGATCGTGGCCGAGCTCAGCAAGCGCCACCCGGACACCGAGTTCAGCGCCGTGACGCAGGAGCAGATCCTCGGTGTACTCGGGGACATCCTCGGCGTGCTGACCGGTGTGCTGGCGGCCATCGCGGGCATCTCGCTGCTCGTGGGCGGCGTGGGTGTCTCCAACATCATGCTCGTCTCGGTGCGCGAGCGGACCCGGGAGATCGGCCTGCGCAAGGCGGTCGGTGCCCGGCCGCGCGACATCGGCGTGCAGTTTCTGCTGGAGGCGGTGCTGCTCACGACCATCGGCGGGGTCACCGGCATGGCCCTCGGCGTGGGCGGGGCGCTGCTGGTCGGCGAGCTCTCCCCGGTGCCGGCGGCGATCACTTGGTGGTCGCTGGCGCTGGCGTTCGGCGTCTCGGCCGCGGTGGGGATCATCTTCGGCGTGGTGCCGGCCCAGCGTGCCGGCCGCCTCGACCCGGTGGTCGCCCTCCGCACGGAGTGACCGAGCTTCGATCACAAGAGGGGATATGCCCCCTTGGGGTGAATTAAGCTAATCGCCCGGAGTGGCGACTTGACTGATCATGATCATCTGGCTGAAGGGATCGCGTGGGTCACAGCCGTCCCGGTACCGTACTAGTTACACGCGCGTTGCCCGCCGCGGCGCATCCGGCCCGGCGGCACGCGCCGGGGATGGGATGGGTTGGTGAGCCATGGCAGGATCACCACAGTCCGAGAGCAGACTGTCGGAGGTCAAGTTCCTGACCGTCGCCGAGGTGGCGACGCTGATGCGGGTCTCGAAGATGACCGTTTACCGGCTAGTGCACTCCGGCGAGTTGACGGCGGTCCGGGTTGGCCGGTCGTTCCGGGTCCCGGAGCACGCGGTGCACGAATACCTTCGGGGGGCGTTCCAAGAGTCGGCGTAACAGGGGCTACCCTGGTGGGCGACCGTGAGTCCGACGGGCGTCGGCGCCCACCAGTTAGCTCCGGTCCGCTGTCCAGATTGGTCGCCGGTCGGTGACCGGCTGTAGTCGAAATCGCAATGGGAAGGCTTTCGTATGGGCTCGGTGGTCAAGAAGCGCCGCAAGCGCATGGCTAAGAAGAAGCACCGCAAGCTGCTGCGCAAGACCCGCGTCCAGCGTCGCCGTCTCGGTAAGTAAGTCCGCGTCCGGGCGCGTGCGCCGGGCGACCATCGAATCGTGAGGTGGCGGTGACTGCCGCCTTGGGCGTCGTCGTGGTAACCGGCATCAGCCGGCATCTCGGCGCGCATGTCGCCGCCCGCCTCGCCGCCGACGAGCGCGTCGGTCGCGTGGTGGGTCTCGACCCCAACGAGCCCGCCGCCGAGCTCCAGGAGATGCTCGGCGGCGTCGAGCACGTGCGCGCCGACGCCGGTTCCGCCAACACCGTCGTGGCCGAGCTCGACGCCGAGGTCGTGGTGCATCTCGCGCTCGTCACGTCGCCCGAGCCGGGCGGCCGGGCGGCGATGAAGGAGCAAAACGTCATCGGCACGTTGCAGCTCCTCGCCGCCTGCCAGCGGGCACCCCACCTGCGCAAGCTGGTGATGCGCTCGTCCACGGCGGCATACGGCGCCTCGTTCCGCGACCCGGCCGTCTTCACCGAAGACACCGAGCCGCGGCAGGTGCCGCGCGGCGGGTTCGCGCGAGACATCCTCGACGTCGAGGGCTACCTGCGCGGCTTCCGCCGCCGGCGGCCCGACGTGAGCGCGACGGTGCTCCGCTTCGCGCCGTTCATCGGCTCCACGGCAGACACCAGCCTCACCCGCTATTTCGCGCAGCCGCTCGTGCCCACCGTGTTCGGGCGCGACCCGCGGCTCCAGTTCGTGCACGTCGACGACGCGCTCGAGGTGCTGCGCCGCTCGGTGGTAGAAGACCACCCGGGCACGTTCAACGTGGCAGGTGCCGGCGTGCTCGCGCTCTCCCAGGCCATCCGGCGGGCCGGGCGGCTCGCCGTGCCGGTCTTCGAGCCCGGCCTCTCCGCCGCCGCCACGCTCGCCGGCGGGCTGCGGCTCGGTCGCTACGGTCTCGACCAGCTCGACCTCTTCGTGCACGGCCGGGTGGTCGACACCACCCGCCTCGTCGAGGAGTACGGTTTCGAGCCGCGCACCACCGCGGCCGCGTTCGACGATTTCATCCGCGGGCACGCCGACCGCGCCGTGGTGACCGCCGACCAGCTGGCGGCCGCCGAGCGGGCCATCCTCGACGGCATCCGGCGAGTCCGCGCCTCCGCTGCGAAAGAACCCTCATGAGTGACCCGGCTGTCGACGACTGGCCGGGCGACCCGTGGGACAAGCGGGTCGCCTCGACCCTCTCCTTCCTGCGCCGCCGCCTCTCCGGTCAATACGAAGTGGACGAGTTCGGCTTCGACCCGGAGCTGACCGACCACGTCTTCTATCCGGTGCTGCGCCGGCTCTACCGCGACTGGTTCCGCACCGAGGTCTTCGGCCTCGAACACCTGCCGGACGACGGCGCCGGCCTGGTGGTCGGCAACCACTCCGGCACCGTGGCGATGGACGCGCTGATGCTCTCGGTGGCCGTGCACGACGAGCACCCCAAGGCCCGCCACCTGCGCCTGCTCGGCGCCGACCTGGTCTTCCGGGTGCCCGTGCTCTCCGAGCTGACCCGCAAGTCAGGCGGCACCGTGGCCTGCAACCCGGACGCCGAGCGCCTACTGCGCGGCGGCGAGCTCGTCGGCGTCTTCCCGGAAGGCTTCAAGGGCGTAGGCAAGCACTACAAGGACCGGTACAAACTCCAGCGCTTCGGCCGCGGCGGCTTCGTGTCGGCCGCGCTGCGCACCGGCACCCCGATCGTCCCGGTGGCCATCGTCGGCGCCGAGGAGATCTACCCGATCCTCGGCGACCTCAAGCCGCTGGCCCGCCTGCTCAAGCTGCCGTACTTTCCGGTCACCCCGACCTTTCCCTGGCTTGGGCCGCTCGGGCTGGTGCCGCTGCCGAGCAAATGGCTCATCGAGTTCTGCCCGCCGATCCCCACCGCCGACCTGGTCGACCACGCCGACGACCCGATGGTCATCTTCAACCTCGCCGACCAGGTGCGCGAGACGATCCAGCAGACGCTCCACCGCCTCCTCGAAAAGCGCCCCGACCCGTTCGGCCGCTAGCGCGCTCCTCTTCCTCGAAACCCAAGAGACAGATCTGAGCTACCGCGACGATGCTCCTATGGTTGTCAAGCGGCGGGGTCAGGGTCGTTTGTTGTGATGATTTGGTAGAGCTCGCGGGCGATGTAC